>JAXDBU010000090.1:0-40362 GCA_034678485.1 Sedimentisphaerales bacterium
TCTACAACGGATGCGGAGAATTGTCACAAGGGTCGTTACTGGCGTAGCTTATGAATGCACTGGTCGATGAACCCATTTTCTTCCACCCACCCGCCGCGAAGCGGCTTCCCGACTCGCAATGACATGCGCCTGCTGCGACCCGTTCTTTCCCAGCCGGGGGCGGCTGGGCTACCTGGCCACTCCCCAGCCAACCCTACAGGCTACCTTGTGACCAGAGATGCATTACGTATCAGTTATACCTCTGCTATAGCTATCGACCCGTAGTATACCAGATCTTGAGGGAATCTTCAAGATTCTGCACTTTTTCTTCTATCGGTAGAGTGGCGCGAGGGTGTCGAGGCACAGGATGACGAGCTTCGTCCTGTCGGAAAGGCGGGTTTTGGCGTAGATGTGATTGAGCAGGGCCTGGGCTGAACCGACCGTGAGGTTCATCTGCCCAGCGAGCTCCGCATTGTCCGTGAATCCCGCGAAGATGAGCCCAATCATCTGCGTCTCTCTGGGGGAGAGGCGGAAGGCCTTGCGGAGCGTATCGAGTTGTTCGTCTGTCAGTTTCACGGGAGGTTCCGTGTGTGATTCCGTGCTGACGGCGGGCCGTCCCCCTAAGGCACTCCTCCGCGATTCGCGGCGCCCGCCATCGGAGGGAATGCTACCGGTCCGCGGGCGGGATGTCAAGCATCCGCCTGATCCAGTCGGGAGGACTGCTCCTTGCAGGCATCGTGGTCGAGGCTTCACAAGGCGGTGCAGGACCGATCACCATCTGAAGAAGCGATAAGGGTCATCCCACTCGGTGGGCCGGGTCAGGTAGAGACCGTTGGTCAAAACAGAAGGTCCTTGGGAAGCGGGCACGGGAGTGCCGAACCGCTCCAGCAGCGGCGTCGAGCCTGAGACTCCGAGGTTGGCCAACAGACGACTCACCGCAAACGAGGTGCGGCCGAAGGTGCGATGCAGGTTGAATTGTTCCGGACTGGAAGACCCTTCGCAAAGGCGCATCCGGTCCACGTGGAATGGCGGGAGCTGGCAGAACACGACATTGCCGGTCGATGCCAGCACTCCCTCCCCATAAACCGTTGCGCCTCCGCATACCAGCGGGATCGTGCGTGGATCGCGGTTGTGTAGGTCAGCCGGCGCCACCCCCGCCAACAGGGATTCGATGCTGAAAGGCGAGAAGGTCGCGGCAATATGTTCTGCCGGCCGTATGGCGACCTGCATGGGCAGAAACAAGTCAGCCTCCGCCTGGTCCAAGCCGAGGGCCAAAACCCGGCCACCGGCTTTGATCCATTCGGTGGTGGCTGCACCGTGTGCCGCCAATTCGCGGCCCCCGCCGGGCGCCACCACCAGGACCTGATCGGCCGCCGGCGGCTCGTCTCTGAACGGCGTAGCTTCCACACCGCAGGCTTTCAGCCAAACCAGGCCGGCCGGTTCGCCTGCGTAGACCGCAGCCCGTCGAGCGGTCGGGCGCCACGTCTCGACATATCGCAGGATGTTGTCGGCCAGCGTCTCGGCCGCCGGGTCTTGCTCGGTTCTTCCCGTCACATCCATTTGACAAAAAAGGACCAGACCTCGCCCCTCGCGGTATTCGAGCAGAGGACTGTATTGGAGGGCATAGCCGCCGTCGAGGATCGGCAGGAAATCGCCCCGGCACGGCTTCTCGATCAGGACCGAGGCGACGTTGCCCCAGTTGCCGCAGCGCCATAACCGGGTGACCTCCAGTCCGCACCAGCGAACCGTGGGCGCGCCGTTGTAGCGCGGGTTCAAGGTGTAATCCAGCGCAGGCGGCAGCAGGGTGGACGCCCCTCGCCAGTCGCGGAGGTTTTCGGCGCTGAGTCCCGCCAAGAGCGGACTATCCGGAATGCGAGGCCAGACTTGCCGCAAACCGTACTCCTCGATCCGCAGGCCGAGCCGCTTTTCGAGCACCTCGCCTGTCTGTTCGAACAGGACCACTTTGAGACCGTCGCGGACCCGTTTCAGCGAGGGCGCGGGACCGTCCACCGTCAGTGCCTTCTTGCCAATCAGCAGCACGTCGAACGCCGAAAGGTCCGCATCCGCGTCCACCGCCTGGCAAACGACGTTCCGGCTTGCCAACCATCGGGTCGTCTCGCCCAGCGGATCAAAGAGAGCGATCCTCACGGCCGGGCGCGGCGGGGCGGATCGAGGAATCACTTGGAAGATGAACGAGTCGGCCTGGCCTTCGCCGGTGCTGGATTTGAAGTGCGCGCTGATTTGGTAATCGCCCGGCCCGAGGTCGCCCGGAAGCTCGATCTCCAGCGGGATGCGCACCTGATCGCCGGTCGGGATGACCACCCGTTGGCTGGCCGTGACCACCGGCTGGATGTTGCACGTCCACGATGCATCGCCGGTGACTGTCCGACGTGTGTTGTTGATCACGACACACTGTTTTTGGACGGTCTGGCCGGCATAGAAGGTGTGGTCTTTGGTAGTGAAACGCTCGGGTTTCCCGGCGATCCAGGCCAGCAGCGGCAGGTTGTTGCGAATCAACGATTGGGCCGTCGGCGAGGCAGTCCAATCGGACCGCTCGTACGCCAGGTCGAATCGGGCGTAGGTGCGGTCGATGAAATCCGGGCTGTAGCCGGGCCGCTGGATGTTGTCCCAATCCACTGGAAGGTCCTGGCGCTGAGGCTGAAAACCATCGCGCAGTTTCCAGAAGCGGTCATGCTCCCAGGGCGAGTTGCCCGAGAGACCCCACGTGCGGAAGGCGCGCCAGTTGTCGGTCGTGTAGGCAGCTTGGACCGGTTGCATTTCGTCCAACCGTTCATCACCGACGGGATAGGGGTAATCCCAACGCTTCCACCGCCGGCCTTTGCGAAACTGCTGGGCTTCCCAGCGGAGATTGCGCCTCTCGCGGTCGCTGATCTGATAGGCCGCATCGCCCAGAAACTGCGCGTTCCATTCCGCCAGGCAGTATTCCCACGGCACTGCAGCGCTGCCGAACTCGCGCCGGCCATTGTACCAACCGCGATACATGGTCCAGTCCCAGCCGAACGGCGCGCCGTACTCGACCAAGAGCAGTGGCTTGGTCCCAACGCTCGACCAATGCTCGAACCAGTCATCCAGCTCCTGCATGGGCGCGAAGTTCGGATAGAAGTTGACGGTGTACATCGCGCTGAGATTGCCCGAGGAGTGATGATAGACGACTCGTGTGGGGTCCAGGCGATTGACGAGGGCTTCACAGCGCAGCGCCAGCACTGCATTGCGGGCCGCCCATTGGTCCCGCGGATCGCTCAGCCCGTCCATCATCAGCGGGTTCATGTCTTCGTTGTAGCCGGTGGCATTGTGGCTCATGGCATAACACACCACGGAGGGATGATTGCCCGCCACCCCGACATAGAATGTCGCATGGACCGCGTAACCGTTGGTTTGATCGGCGCCCGGGCTCTTCCAGTCATAGGCGCTGAAGTGCGGCTGGGACAAAGCGACCAGCATCCCCGTGTCATCGGCGGCCCGCAGAATCTCGGCGAAGCTCAGATGCGAGCCGGGTTCGCAGCCGTAATTGTGCGTGTAAACGAAGTTGATCCCGAAACTTCTCAGACGCAGCAGACTCTCCCTGGCCCCGGCGTACGTCGCCAGCGCCGCTCCCACCTGGGCGTTGTCCAGCGGCACGAGGGACAGGAACAAGCGAGTTCCGTTGAGATAGAAATCCCGGCCCTGAATCCAGAACTCGCGGTACCCGAATCGCACCGGCGCTGCGATGTCCACCGCGCGGCCGGCCGCGTCGAGCAGCGAGACCTGGGCATCGTACTGGTTCTCAGGCGTGTGGAGGTCCCAGAGCTTCGGCGGCTTCCAGGACACTGTGAACGTCACATGACCGTCCGTCACGTCGGCGGTCGCAAAAGCGGGCCCGGTGAACTCGGTGATCCGCCGGTCCTGCTCCATGATGCGGGCGTACAGCTTGTACCGGCTTCCGGGAGCCAGTCCTCCAACCTCGGCTCGGAACGTAATCTCGCTCCGACGAAACGAGGTGTCGATCTTCACCATCCCAAGCCTTGCTCCGTCCGGCTCGCTGATTAGCCAGATGTCGCCGCACAGACCGCGGCGTTCGACCTTGCCCTGTTCCTGCCTGGCGGTGTGGGTGTCGTTGTACGACTCCATGACGGCCCGGAGCGGCATCGCCACAACCAGCAGACTCAGAACATGCGTCGCGCCAGGATGAACCACCCCCGAGAGGTCCACCTGACCGGCCGGGAAGCGAATCTGCCCCACCTGGCGCCCATCCACACACACGATCGCAAAGGAATTGAGGTACTCGACTTCCAGGGAGATCCGCCGTCCCGTCCAATCCTGTGGGATCGTGATCGTGCGTTCATACCATGCTCTTTGGACATCGCCGAGCTTCGTGTCCCTCCAATTCGGGTGGGGGTAGAGCGTCTGGTAATCGCTCTGCATATAATCCTGGATGCCGGGCCAGCAGGCGGGTACCTTGTAGTACCCCCAAGCTCCCGTCGGTACCTCGCGGGTATCGTCCCTCGCCGGCTGCCAGCGCCACAGGCCGTTGATGCAGAGCCGTTCCCGAGTGGCCGTGGTCTCGCGATAGGCCTGGGCCGGATCCCATACCACTCTGACTCCCGGCGGCAGCACGGCATGCGTCGGGCCCTCCGCCAATGCCAAGCCGGGCACAGCGAGCCAGAATGCTGCCAACAACATGGCCCAGGCAATCCGAAGCTGCAAGGCAGCGTGGTCCGGCATGGAGAAGTTCACGACATTCCGTGATCCGATTGGGCGTTTCACAGGCTGCCTTTCCATATGACTGATGCGGGGCGTCCTATGCCGCGGGCGTTCTGAATGACCGCCCCGGCGTTCACCGCTCTTGCCCGGCTACTCAATGGTTGCTGGGCTCGTAAGCAATCTCGACACAATGCTCGGGCCCGGTGACTCCGAACAGGTTGACCGTGCGGAACGCGAAATACACGCGGGCCCGGCTGTCCAGCGTCGGCTCGATTTCCTCGTCGCAGTCATGCCACGTTCCATCCTCGTCCCTTCTCTGGAAGCTTCGGAAGTTCGGTGTGCAAGAGCGGAGAAACACCCGCGCTCGGTTGCCTTCGATGGTCACCTTCGAGGTGATGACATTGGGCGTCCATTCAATCCAGTCTCGCCGGGTGGTCTTTATGAAGTACGGCGTATCATAGGCCCAGTGAGGCCTGCCATCCCGGTACCAGGTATGCTCGCGGAAGTTCTCGTCGTCGAGCACGACGAGCGTAGAGGTCGGTCGCGCCGGGAATGTGGTGAAACGATTGGTGTCTGTCTCCCAGCTACACCATCGATACGTATCCGGGCGGGTCTCCAACCTGCTGGTTTCAGGGTTGGGCTGCATGGGCTTGCGATCGGGCCCGACGACGCACACCACCGACTTGGCGCCGTCGCGCCATACCTCGTCGCGGATCTCGAGGGCCGACAGGGGCACGCCGTTCTTCTCAAAATGCGCGTCGCACTTGGCATCGATCAACACCCATTTGCGGAACTCGTTGACCCAGACCTCGTTGACGCCGTGGTGTCCGCCGTCATCCTTCAACCCCGACCCACAGCCCAGGCGCCGGGTGACGTAACCGAAACTGTTGAGCACCGCGTGCTGGACAATGCTGAAATGCGTGCAATGGAACTTGCCGCCCTGGAGCGCCGCGTCGAGAATGGCGAATGTATCGCCTCGCGTCTGCGTGGGATTGTCGTTGTCGATGGCGATATGCGACTTGATCCAATGGCGCAACAGAAGGATGCGCTTCCACTCATTGGTTTCGCCCGCCACGACGGCGTCCAGGCCGTACCGCTCCCGCAACCGACGAATCCGCGGGCTGTAGTAGTCCTCGAATGCCCGGAATATCTCGTTGCCGCAATACCGCGGATTGTCGGCCGGCGCCTGAACAAACCGGCCACCTCCCTCGGTGGATGATCGCGATGTCACCACCCAAGCCAACGTGAGCAGGACGCTGGCCGTTGCCAGGAAGGCACGACGGTTCATCTGGACTGGAGAACCCATTGCGGTTTTGCGTGCGTCGTGCGGATTCATTGTTGGATTCCTCCCTTCAAGACGTGATTGGTTCCCAGGTTTCGATGGTTCACACCTACTCTTCAAACGCCATCAGTTCCGCGCAGGAAGCAAAGGCCTGCGCCGGGTTGTCGCCCGATGCCGGCTTGCCAAGGATCCGAATCGCGACAGCTTCCACAGGATCGAATCTCACAGTGAATCGCACGCCGTGCCGAACTCCCTTGGCATCCGTCGCGGTCGTGTCCGGGTAGCCCTCAAGGACAGCGACATCCATCCAGGGGCCGTCCTCCGTCTTCTTCACTTGGAGTCGCGGTTTGCCGCCGGCCGTGTCGAACCACCCACCGTCATGGAACACGTTTCCCGACACGTAGATGACGCGTCGGATTCTGACAGGCTTCTCGATGGCAATGCCGAAGAAGGCTTCTGTCTGAGGGGTCCCATCGAACGTGACGCGAAAGGTGCCGGGGTCGCCGTCGGCGACACTGCCGTTGACATTGCCCTCGCGGCTGTCGAACTCCCGACCGAAGGCAAACGGCCCGACGATGGTACTGAACATCGGTGTCCTCCTTTCAACGCCCTACTATAGCAAGGGCCTGTGGGTATGAAAAGGCAGCAAAGAAGAACCCGTGGAGATTGGGAATGCAAATACCATGGAGGATTTCATTGCGGCTGTCGCTCTCAGCGCGATGGGTGTGCGCTCCTGGAAACCCGGCACCCGGCTTCATGCTGGTCTCTATCGGGCGGATTTTCACCCCGAGGCGCCGGAGGACCCGATGTAACTTGCATGGATAGAGCCGAACCTGCCGAAGCGGCGAGCCGTCCGCATCCACGCTTCGACGTTGCCCGCACCCGAGCCGCGGGTTCTTGTCCGACACCGCCTGCGAATCACAACATCTCTACTGGCGGTACAGCCTTGTGTGCCCGGGTTCCGAAGAATCACCTTGGCGCAACTGCAACCGGGAACAGTATAATGCATGGAAACGGACCCTGCGACGTGGCCGGGCGGGGTCATTCGGGCGATCCGGCCTCAGCAATGACATCCGTACTATGAAGAACGCATCTGACAAGAGTCGGCATGACCCACGCTGGATGATTCTGCTTGCGATACTGCGTCTGTGCGCCGGCGCATCGGCTCTGTCTTTGGACACCCCGGAAATCACTCTGCATTTTGACGACGAACAGGGACACCTTGATTCCTTCCTCGATAAGCACGCAGGCCATGACCACATTGCACGGGACACTGCCGGCAGTCTCTGGGTGTTGGACCTGCCGGAGCAGGCCGGAGGCACGCTGCTTCCTCAACACGCACGGCAGTTCGAATGCCAACGCGAAGACGATGATCCGACTCGACTCAGGCTGTTGTGGAGCGGGTTCAGCCGGGACGCCATGCCCCGTCTGTCCGTCTGTGTCCGTGTCCGCTATGACCTCACAGCTCGGGCAAGTCGGTTCTCCATCATGGTGCAAGGCTTGAACGGGGTGGTCCCCCTGGTGGTGCACTTCCCGCGGATCGCCGCCATCACACAACAGGAATCGGAAGAACTCGCGATGCCTTATTGGATGGGCGAGAAGACGACACAGGCGAGGCAACTCCTGTCCCCGGCGTCAGGAAATGCCCAGCGGCGCGAATTCTCTTATCCCGGCATCTTGTCCATGCAGTGCATGGCGTTCTACCGCAACAACGGCCCGGGCCTGTATTGGATCGCTGATGATATCGAGGCCCGCAGCAAGAGCTTCGCGGCCTTCGGCAACGGACAGGGCGGTATGGGCCTGGAGGTCTGCCACTTCCCAGGTGCGGACACGACAGCGAAGACGGTGTATGAACCGGGGTATGACATACTCATCGGCGTGTTTCAGGGCGACTGGATGACGGTGGCGACGCGGTATCGCGAATGGGCGCTCCAGCAGCCGTGGGCACGAGAGAGCCGCCTGAAACAAGGCCGCACGCCGGGCTGGATCAAGGACACGGGATTCTGGGTCTGGAACCGGGGTTCTTCAGACGGCGTGCTCGCTCCGGCCGCCGCCATGCAGGACTATCTCGGCGCACCGGTCAGCGTGTTCTGGCACTGGTGGCATGGCTGTGCCTACGATGTGAACTTCCCGGAGTATCTACCGCCGCGCGAGGGAACGGACGCCTTTCGGCAGGCAGTGCGCAAAGCTCGTCAGAAAGGACTGAATCCCATTGTGTACATGAACCAGCGTCTCTGGGGCATGACCGCAGCGAGCTGGATCTCCCAAAAGGCGGAACGCTACGCCGTCAAGAAGCCGGACGGCACGGTCCAGCCGGAGGTATACAACACCTTCACTCGGTCGCCTATGGCATCCATGTGCATGGGTACGGCTTTCTGGCGCAGCACCTACGCCGGCCTATCCGAAGCCGTGTACAGCGATCTCGGCGTCAGCGGCATCTACATGGATCAGGCATGCTCGAGCCTGGTCTGCTACGCCACTGAACACGGACACCCACCCGGCGGCGGGACCTATTGGATGGACGGAGTTCGCGCCCTGGAGTCCGACATTCGCAAGCGCTGTCCCGGCATTGCTCTGGCCGGCGAGGGTTGTGGTGAGGCATGGCTGCCCTATCTCGACTTGATGCTGAGTCTGCAAGTCAGCCAGGAGCGTTACGCGGCGCCCGACCAGTGGGAACCCATCCCTTTCTTTCCCGCCGTCTATCATGGCTACACCGTCCTGTATGGAAGCTATTCGTCCTTGACGCGGCCCCCGTACGACCCGCTCTGGCCCGAAGACTCTGCCCCGGCACACCCCCTTCAGTTGCTCAACGAGAAATTCCGGTATCAGTTCCGGCTCGAACAGGCGCGTAGCTTCGTCTGGGGGCAGCAACCCTGTCTTTCGAACTTCCTGCCGGAACACCTGGCGGAACGCGGAGCAGAATTGGCCTACATCAGGCAATTGGTCCGACTGCGGCAGGCGACCCTGCCTTATCTGTTGCATGGCACATTCCTGTGCCCCCCGCACATGGATATTCCAGACATGGAAATAGACATGTCCCGCTTGTCTATCTACGCCGGTCAGCAAGGAGCCGTCCAGGAATACCGTCAGCGCGTACCCCAGTACCTGGCAGGCGCGTGGCGCGCCGAGGGCGGCGGTATCGCCGTGGCAATCGCCAACCTTTCCGAAACGGACCACAGAATACACTTCACCCTCAGTCGGCGGGAACATGGGGCGCCCGACGAGGGGCACGTATACAGACGACTTGGGGAAGGCCGCACGGAAATAGGCCGGTTTGAAAACGGACAGGTAACCCTTACCGACACGCTTGCCGCCGCAGGTGCTGTCATCTATGAAGTCGTGGGGAGTGTTGAACGCAGTGAAGACGCCGGGTTTCGCCGGCAACTATCGTCCCTGCTTCCGGCGGCAAACGCCCGACCTCAGTCCCGATGCGACCGGCATCGGCTGGAATGACCATCGGGCCACGTCCTATGCGCTGCCCGAGCGACTTCATCCCACCGCGTGGACGGGCGATCGCGCAGTCACTTGCGCGTTGTTGTCGCACGGTACTCCCGATAGGCAGATGCCGGGTCGAAACTCTCTTCGTCGTCGGTTGCGTGGACGAGGATGCCAAAGCGCAAGTGGAACGGCTCGCCCGATGCGAGTTCGGTCTTGTTGACCGGTCCTTTCTTGAAAGCCAGTTCGGCAAATGGGTTTGCGACCATCAGGCCGTAGTTCCGTGTATGCCACCGGCAAGCTGCAATGTTTCCTGGGTCGGACATGATCGTGATTCCCACGAACGTCCCATCCACCCAGCCGGCGTAGTCGCACCACGCGGCCTGCTCGCCCCAAGTCTCCTTCTCATCCCGTCGGCCGTGCTCGTTGAGGATACGTCCGGGCCGAGAGCGATTCTCATACGGCTTGACCCTGATGGGCGTCGCCACCCGCAGACCCAAGCCCATCTCTTCCTGGTCGCCGAAGCACAGGCCGGATTGCTCGGACTGAAAGGTCGAATCCCAGAGAATCACATAGCCGGCCCGCTGCACCTGGAATGTGTACATACAGACCTCCCAACAGAGAGTGACACCTCCGGCGACATAGTCGTTGCGTACAGCGAATGTGCCCCTGTCCCCCTCGACGTTCGGCGCCCTGACGAATCCGGCATGCACGACGTCTGCCTTGTTCCGCCAGAAATCGGCCCCTCCCAAATCGCCGAACGCCAGCCAAAGCCCTGGGTGCATCGTCGCGTGATCGACCGGGTCGGCGCCCTCTCTCGGCGGGTGACGCCGGGTGACCTGGATGCCGCCCGGCGCACAAAGATCCTTGAAGTAGGGACGCAGGATCTCTTTGTCACGATAGACATACGTCGCCAGCGGCCGGCCGTCTGCGCGAATCCGCAACGAATCTCCTTGTTGTTCGAATGTAATGGAGTGCTCAGCGGCCGTCACGACGGCAGCTATCGTGAGCCCGAGGACGGCCGCCATCGTCTGTCCCATTCTTGCCTGCATAGGTTGTCACCTCCCCAGTCAATCCGGCAGGTCCGTCTTCGATGTCTCCGGCGCCCACCAGATCGCCACCATGCCGAGCGAGTAGATCAGACCCATCACGGCGCCCACTTTGGCGAAGTCGCCGCCGAACCAGGTGGCCAGTGTGCCTGCGGCGAAGACTCCGCCCGCCGTGGCGAAACGCCCCACGTTGTACGCAATGCCGCTGCCCGTGGCGCGCACGTTCGTCGGGAAGAGTTCCGGAAGATACAGCGGAAGCCAGCCGAAGAACAGCGTTGCGACGAAACCCTGCGCAAAAGCCATCGGCAGAAAGGCGGACTGCAACGGCGCGGTCAGGAGGAAGAGGCCGCTGGTCAACGCGGTGGAGCCCAGGCTGATCAGGAAGTAGGAAAGTCTCCGGCCGAGCACGCCGGCCAACTGGGCGCCGGAGAAGCTGCCGAGCACAGCGCCCAGCGCCCAATAGCCTTGCGTGATCGCCTTGTATCCGGGCTGGGTTGCCCCACCGATCCGATCCGCCCACCGAATCATCCACTTGCTCGCGGCCCACGCGCCGACGAGGGGAATCGAGCCGAGGATGATGCCCAGGATCGTCAGCCGCAACAACGGCGGGCGGAACAGATCGCGCAGCGGTGTGACCTTTCGCTGTGCCGCAGCCGCACGAGTGGACAGCCATCGCGGCGATTCCGGCACGAAGACCAGCGCCACGACCCCGAGCAGGCCGGGCACCGCAGTCCACCCGAAGAACCACCGCCAGGAGTCCGGCGTGATGTGCCAGATGCGCGCAATCTGGGAGAGCAGCAGGATTCCGGCGTTCAGGCCCGCGCCGACGATCCCGGCCACGATCGGCCGCGACACGCTCGGCCAACATTCCGATACCAGCGCCACGCCGTTAGGCCACATGCCGCCGATGCCCAAGCCCACGAAGAAACGAAGGACGAACATCTGTTCCAGGCTCCCGACCAGCAGTCCAAGTCCCGAGAAAATCGAGTAGAACAGGATGCTCACGCCCATGGCCCGCGTGCGCCCGATGCGATCACCCAGCGCCCCGAACACGATCCCGCCGACCGCGGCGCCGAGCATCAGGCTCGCTGTGAAACGCGCGAACCAGTCGCCCGCCAAGGCGTCCGTGAAGCGGTCCCCCAGCAGGCTTTTCGTGACGGAGATAGACGCGATGGGCATCAGGCCCAGCTCAATGCCGTCAAAGAGCAGGCCGCTAAAGGCGGCGAACAGGACAAGCAGCCTTTCCTTCCGCGAAAGGGTCAACCCGGAGGAATCAATCGCGTTCTGATTCATGCCTTTGTCTCCTATCCGACCGCTCAGGCTCGATCGTTCTCATCCGCAGCACGACGCGGGCCAAGATGCTCGAAGGCGCGAATGATGGCACTGTTGTCCTGGGCTCCACAACCGGCGCTCTCTGCCAGTTCCAGCAGGCGCGCGTGGGCTTCGGTCAACGGCAGGCAGGTGCCTGCCTGGGCGGCGGCTTGGAGCATCAGGCGAACGTCCTTGTGATGCTGTGACAGTCGGGCCTGGGGCTTGAAATCACCGCGAATCATCTTCTCGCCTTTCGTGTCCATGATCCGCGAGTACGCCATGCTCTCGCGCAGCACGGTCAGCACGGTGTGCGGATCCAGGCCCAGGACCCTGCCCAGCCAGAGCCCTTCCGCCAGAGCCGCCCGGTTGAGGCCCAGGACCAGATTGCTGACGAGCTTCATTTGGGAGCCGCTGCCACAGGGGCCGAGGTGAAACCAGCGGCGGGCAAACAGCCGGAACAGGTCTTCGCACTGATCGAATGCGGACGCGGGACCTCCTGCCAAGACCACCGCTTGCGCGTCGCGAACCTGTTGGCTGCTGCCGGAGATCGTGGCGTCCAGATAGTGGACACCTCGCTCGCCCAGCCGCCGGCCGGCCGCCGCCGCACGTTTCGGATCGCCTGTGGAGGTGTCGATGATGATCTTCCCTGCGACCCGCGACGTGCCCAGATCGGTCAGCACAGCCTCTACAACGTCGCTGTCCGGCAGGCTCAGGAGAATCCTGCTACAAGCCGAGGCAACGTCCGCCGAGCTTGAGACGGGTTTGCCGCCAGACCCGGCGAGAAGATCATTCCGGACGGGATCGATGTCATATCCCCATACGTCGAATCCCCCGCTCCGCAACCGCTCAGCCAAAGCCATGCCCATTAGACCCAGCCCGATGAGTCCGACGGGCTCCGATACGGGCCTGCCCGGTTCCGTGTGAACGCTCTGCAAAGTCGGCTTCATGACAGCACCATGGTATTCGGTTCGTTCTCCACATCACGGGAGCCTGCCGGTGACGCGGGTCAGTTCATCCGACCCGGCGATTTCCACGCCGTCGGCGAAGACGTGCAGTCCGCCGCCTTGGCGATACCTCTCGCCGGTTCGATCCCACAGGATTGTCAGCGTTCGTCCGTGATACGGCACGTTGTCAAGGCAGAACCAGTCCCACGCGTCAGCCGGAATCAAGGGATCGACCACGACTGTGTCGTCATCGCGGGGGACAAGCCCTGCCAGACCGGTGACGACAAGGTCGCAAAACGTTGAGTGATTGTAGTAGCGACTGCGATTCGAGTCCGGCGTCAGCCACTTGCCGTTCTGCTCGTCGAGGTATTCTCCGATGTATGGCCTGCCGCGATATTGATGCGATCGCGCGTATGTCACAAGGGCATCGAGGTAGTCCGCTCTGCTCACGTACGGTTGCGGATAGTCGCGGAGGACATTGGCCAAAGCCCCGAGCGTCTGGCTTGTCGCGAAAGGCCAGACGGCCCCGTCCCACTCGCAAGTGCCCACGCCGTGACTGCGAAACTGCGGGTGCCGGCGCTCCGCCGTGGTGATGCCCATCGGGGCGTTGAACCCCTGCGAATCAAGGAGTTCCTGCCACGCTTGCTCGTGTCCTGGCTCGGGCAGCTCGAAATACCAGGGAATGAACCCGATTTCCTCCCGCACGCCGGCCAACGTCCCGTCGGGTCGGCGGACCTTGAAGAACTGGGCGTCATTGTCCCACAGCAACTCGCGGATGAGCGACTTGATCTTGGCGGCCTTCTCGGCGTATTCCCGCGCGACCTCGTCGCGCCCCGCCATCTCGGCCACCTTCGAGATCGCCAGAGCGTTGGCGTACATATAGCAGTTCAGGGGCGGTCGGATGTTCCGGACCTTCCGTCCGCCGCTGATCGACTCTTCCATACCGTCGCGCACGTCATATTGCCAGAACAGGCCGTTCTCAGCGCCTCGTTCCTGCACCCAACCCTGGTAGTCGGCGATGAATGCATCGAGCAGATTCGTCAGAAAGGCCCGGTCCTGGTTGACCAGATACCTGCGGTGGAGCGCCGACGTCGCCCAGTTGCTGTACTTGTGGAGGTGCGGCTGCAAGCCCCCTTCATGACCGATGTACCAGAAGCGGGCGTAGTCGTCGATGTACCGTTTGTCGCGCAGCCAGGAGCCTTCGCTGATGTGATGTCCCAGGGCGCAGCTTATCGTATTGTGTTTGCCGCTGTGGCCGACCTGGTCGAGAAACTCCGTGAAAACAAAGCCGTCCGGGGTCTTGTTCAGATGCTTGCGGAACGTCCACCAGCGATAGTAATACACCTGTTCGAAGCCCTTGTCGGGACACTCGAAGAACGGGACGTTGTCCTTCAGCCACGACCAGGACTGGCGATTCGGAACGTGGTTGACGATGTTCTCGGGCTCCATGTCGTTGAAGAAATCGACGTGGTGCCTGAACGCCTGCGCGTCGAGGACGAACATCGGTTCGCCCGGCGCCTCGCCGGCCAGAGGCGCCCAAATGGTCATCTCGGAATCGCCCCGGTTGCCCCAGGCGTAGTAGGGAATCATGCGGATTCCGATAGTCTTCAGCGCGCGAGGCGCAATGGGTCGATAGAGGGCGTCGTTCCAGTCGCGACTCTCCACGGCTCTCGCGTTTGCCTCCAGAACGGTAACCCCGCCCAGGAGCGAAGCGATGTGCTGCGTTTCGAAGTGCATATCGGGAGAGATCGTGACATCGGCGATCTCGACGCCGTCAGGCAGATCGACCGACTCGAGGCAATACACAATCGGTCCGCGACGCACCGCGGCCTGATTGCGCGTTTCCTCGACCAGTGGATGCGCCTCGAGCAACTGCACGGCCATGGGCAGGACCAACTCAATACGGTCGCCGGCCGACCACAATCGTCGGGTTTCGAAGTACTGTCCTGTCTGAAGGTCTTTGCCGACGGGTTTACCGTTGACCGCAGCGCGAGCGCCGTGGGCCCAGGCGGGAATCCGCAGAAACAGCGAGAATTCCGTCGTCGGTGCGGCGTCCACGGTAATGCGGATCGTGCCGTCCCACGGATAATCGGTCTGCTGGCTCAATTGTATAATCGCCCCGCCGGGAAGACGGGTGTCGAGCGTGTTGCTGCCGTAGAGGTTGACCCACACCCCGTCATCCGACACGCCGTATGCATAGGCAGCGGTCTCGGCAATCGTCCGCACGACGTTGGGCGGGCAGCAAAAGCAACTGATGTACGGCTCGCGCCGGCGCGACCAGCGGAGTTTGAACGGCAGTTCGTCGATGCGCGCCAGGGGGTTCGTGTAGAAGAACCCCTTGCCGTCCAGGCTGATGCTCGCCAGCAGGCCGTTGTAGAGGGCCAGTTCGAGCTGATCGGCGAAGCGGGCCTGGCCGGTGATGCCCAGCATCCGCCAGTTCCACAGGATCAAGCCCACCGTGGCGCAGGATTCACAGTGCGCGGTGAGGTTGGGCAACTGATACGCCCGGCCGTAGGCCTGATGCACAGGCTGGATCGTGGACTGAGCCTTCGCGCCGTCAGGCGAGGCGCCGTTATACAGCGCGCCGGTAGCTCCGGTCACGTACATCTTCCGCGAAGCGACATCGAGCCAGATCTTCTCTAAGGCGCCGAGCAAAGACGGATCGCCCGTCTCCGCGTACACGTCGGCAGCGCCGGCACAGAGGTAGTTCGCTCGGACCGCGTGCCCGACCGCCTGTGTCTGCTGGCGGAAGGGAATCCGATCCTGATTGTCATCCGTGCCCGCTTGGACGCGATCCCGAATGTCGATCAGACCTCGGGCCAATTCCAGATGCCGAGGGTCGCCCGTCGTGCGGTACATCTCCACGACGCCCATGTAATGAGACGGACAGATGGCGTTGTTCGCCAGCGTGTCGGGGGAGTCCTTGTACGTTCGATAGAGAAACTCCGTAGCCTTCTTCGCGATGTCCAACAGGCTGGTCTTGCCGGTGGCACGGTAGTGCACACAGGCACAGGTCATCAGGTGCCCCATGTTGTAGGTCTCGAAGTCCAGCCGGTCTCGGAACTCCGCATCCCTTGCCAGGTGTTGACGCTGCGCGATGATGGCGGGGGTGTGGATGTACCCGTCTTCGCGCTGGGCTTTGCCGATGATTGCGATGATGCCGTCCATTTGCCGGTCGAGCGCCGGGTCGTGCGTCGTGCCGTAGACAAACGCAACGGCTTCGAGCCACTTGTAGAAGTCGCCGTCGTGCCATTTCGGCCCACGGTGTCTGCCTTGTTTCCGGCCGGCGGCGACCAGAAAGTTGTCATAGGCATGACTGATATTGGGGTCTTCGAGCAGTCGCCACATGTTGGGGATCACGACGGATCGACACCATTCGAATCGCTCGGCCCAGAACCCATCGGTCCATCGCACCGCGCCGATCCCGACGCTTCGCAGCTTGACGTGCGGACTGGCGGAGGTGTCGGTCAGGCCCTCGTCGGCTCCTCGGACGTACACGCCGCCGAGGCAGACGATCATACACAAGACAAGCCATCGCTTCATTTCTGCCTGCCCCCGACAGTCGCGTTCTGTGCCTGCGTCTGCAAAGGAGCGCGGAACTCGTATTCGCCCGAGCCGATGGTGAAGACGGCTCGCCCGGGGGCGCCCGTCACATCGTTCTTTGTCTCGGTGCGCAGGAATCGGACGCCTTGTGCGGTATCCGCAGGCCGCCCGCTCTCCGTCACTGCATCGGCGTCGGTCGTCGGGACATGCGCCTCCGCGGTCACGTTCGGGGGCACGATAATCCGCCAGAAGAACTGCCCGTCTCTGATCCACCATCGGCTTTCGATTCGGCCTCGGACGCTGTCGTAGTACCCCGCGGCGCTCGTCAGATCGCCGACAGGTTCCGGCCTGAGCAGCAGGCGGTTGAACGCGACGCTGCCCGGCGCCTGGCGAATTCCGACAATGGACTCCTGGAACCACTCCTGGATGTGCCCGAACATGCAGTGATTCATCGACGAGCCCGGCTTGTCCCAGGTCTCGGACAGGGTCTTGAAGCCAAGCCGGAGCATGTTGCCGTAGCCCGGCGGATCAGTGCGGTCGATCATTCCATACACCACGTCGGAACGCCCCCCGTCCGCCAGCGCCTGGACCAGCATCCGGAAACAGACCTCCCCGGTGCTCTGGCGGTATTGCGACTTCTCAAGCTCCGCCACGAGGTGGACCAGCACGCTCTCGCGATCCTCTTCGGGCACCAGGCCGAAATGCAGCGCCGTAGCCAGCGACGCCTGAGACCCTGTCGCGACGGAGTGTTCAGCAGGCTTGTAGTAAGCGCGAATGAAGTCGAGACGCACCTGCTGGGCGAGTTTCGCAAACTCGTCCGCTTCGGCGTTCTTGCCGATCCTGTCGGCGACACGAGCCAGCACGCGGGCGTTGTCATACAGGAACGCGGTCGCCGGTAACTCCGCCGGAGTGAGTTGAGATCCGCCGGCATGTCCCTTCTCCTGGGTCCAGTCGTACCAGTCGCCCAGGCCGGGCTTGACCAATCCCTGCTCGTTCCGCGTCGAAGCGAGATACCGCACGTAGCGAGCCATGGTCTCGTACTGTCGCTCTGCAGTGACGCCGTCACCGTACCAGTCGTGTAGGAGACCCGGCACCTGTACGCACGCGCTGCCCCACTCGGGCGACTCCAGGAATCCCCCGCTGAATCGCGTGTATTCCGGCGCGATGTCCGGGACCATCCCGTTGTCCCATTGGGCCTCTGCGGTGTCACGACTGATCTTCCGGTAGAGACGGCACACGTCGCGATGGTAGAAGATCGAGGGTCCCATCAGGTGCGGCACCTCCAGCCAGCCGAGCTTCTCCCGATGCGGGCAGTCGGTCACGACGCTCTGCAGGTTGCTGCGGACGGAGCGGCCAATCATCGCATTGATATCATTGAACAGTGTGTTGGAGCACTCGAACTCGCCGACCTTCTCGGCCGAGCTTGTGAGGAATTCGCTGCCGGCCTCCAGGAGCACCGGTCGGGGACTGGCCTCCCCCGCGTCACCTGGGCGGTCCACGCCGGAAACGTAGAGGTATTGGAAGCTGAAGTACGTGAAGCGAGGGCGAAAGACCTCCTCGCCGTCGCCTCGGAGGGTGCAGGTATAGACGTGGCCGCCGCTGTCCGTCCATGGCTCGCCCCGCTTCTCCGCACATCGGATGACGACCTGGCTGCCGGCGGGTCCTTGGATCTTCACGACGGGCCGGGCCGACAGGTTGATCCCGCAATCGACCTCGTATTCTCCGTCTCCGAGGCGCTGCACGGTCACCGCAGGCAGGTACTCCGCCACCTTGACCGGCGGCGCGTACTGAGCCACGAGTGTGCCGCCGGGGCTGTCACACGCCACGGCCTGCGACCATGCTCCGTCGTCGAAGCCCGGGCAGTCCCATCCCGCCTGCTCCCGGCGGGCATCGTAGTCCTCGCCGCCGTAGATGCAGGTGAACACGATCGGTCCCGGCGAGCACTTCCACGTCTCGTCCGAGGCGACCACCTGGGTGGCGCCGTCGGCGAAGGTGACGTGCATCTGGCAGATCAGCTTGGGCGGTCCGAACGTACCCTTGAACTTCGTGTAGCGCCCGCCTGGCACGTTGTACATCCCGTTGCCGAGCATGACCCCAATGGCGTTGTCGCCTGTTGTCAGCAGGCTCGTCACGTCATACGAGCTGTACAGGCACGTCTTGCGGTAGTTCGTCCAGCCCGGGTCCATCTCGTGATCCCCGACGCGCCGGCCGTTGACGCTCAGCTCGTACTGGCCCAGGCCGCAGATGTGGGCCGTCGCCCGCCTGACGGGCTTGTCGAGTCGAATGGCCTTGCGGAAGATGGGCAGAGGGTCCTTGTCGGTGCGATTTGCAGTGATCCATTTCGCCTGCCAATCGTGTGCGTGAAGCAAGCCCATCGTCCACGACGCAGGCCTGCTCCAGGGCGACACGCGACTGTCTCGATCCCAGACGCGCACCTTCCAGAATACCTTTTGCAGCGATTCCAAAGGGCGGCCCTCACAGGGAACCTGAATCGTCTGCCCGCCGGCCACGGTCCCGCTGTCCCACAGATCCCCTTCATCGCGGGCCAGGATGTCCTCGGAGGATGCGACGAGGACCTGATAGGCCGTCTGTCGCTGGTCACGGGCCGCACTGCGCAGCTTCCACGCAAGCCGTGGTTGCGTCGCGTCTACTGCCAGCGGCTCCGCCGCATACTCACAGCGAAGATCAGCCGGAACCAGGACAGCACCGGCAGAAGAACTCGCGGCACAAAGCGGCCCATTCCCCAAGCCGGACAGGCACAAACTGAGGAATAATACCGCCGGCGTCACTGTCCGTTGTGTCATATCGTACCTTCCCTTCCTGTCTGGAATACTGATCTGAGATACCGGGCGTTAGCGCCGAAATTCCACACCACGTCCCGACTATTCTGGGCGCTGCGGGACCGCTCAATCACGAGCCACCCGCTCCAGCCCATCTCGTCGAGCGTCTGCCTGACCCTGGGCATGTCGATGCGAGGGTTGTCCTGAAGCCACACGCCGTCCTGGTCGGTGCAATGAATCTGGCAGATGCGGTCCTTGCCGAGGATTTGCAGCTCCTTGCACAGGTCCCGGCCGTTCTGCAGGGCATTGGCGAAGTTGAAATAGACGCGGATGGCCGGCGAGCCGATTTCGTCCAGGAGCTTGACGTCGCCCGTGGCATCCAGTGCGGTCTCCACGCCGATCACGACGCCCGCTTCCTGGGCTTTGGGACCTACCGCTCTGAGTCGTTCCACAATCGCGGGACGCAACTCGGGGTTCTTGACCAGATCGCCTCGCACGCCCAGAGGCACGAACGCGATCTTCACGTTCATCCCCTTCATCGTGTCGATGCAGTCCTGCAACATGCGGGGCACCGTGGGACGCTCGGCAAAGGACTGGGCGTAGAAGCCCGACATCGCAATGGAGCAGATCTCCAGGCTGAACTTGCGCGCCTCGTCCAGAAACTGCTGCCGGACAGCGGCATCTGCGAGCTTGTTGTCGAAGGTCTCGCGCTGGCCCAGGCTGCCCATATCCACTTCAACGCCATCGGCGCCGATCTGGGCGGTCCATTTGAATGCGCCGAGCTGCTGGCGTTTGAGGATCATCCAGTCACATACGCCGATCCTGTATCGCTGTCTGGGGACCGGTTGGGACGCGGCGCGTTCATTCCCCCGCGACTCCGTTCCCGATGAGAGCAGGCCGGCTGCCACTGCCGCACCCATGAAGCGGCGACGACTCATGGACGGATCGTCAATCATGCTGTCCTCCATCAATCTGCCTGGGCCACCCACAAGACCACCGGGCCCGATGTGGGACATCTCAACTCCGTGCTCTGTGCACCTTTGGCGAGCATCTGTTTGCCCAGGAGCGAGCCATCTCTGGGGTTGATCCAGTACGCCGTCAGGGGACCGGCTGCCGCATTCAGATCCAGCTTCAAATCGCCTGAGGCACGGCAATATGCGATGAACTCTCCCCGGCCATTGCCCAGCGTCCACTGTCCGGCGGCCGCGCCGGGCACATCCACCTGGCGCATGGATGCGGCGCAAACCAGCATTCCGCGTTCCGACACCTTGGGGATACCGGCCAGTGAGCCGCCCGCCATGAACACCGCCCAGGCGAAGTCGCCGCCCAAGTCCGCGGAGTGCAGGATCGCCTTGTCTGGATAACGTTGCCGATACTCGCGAACCGCCCGGTATGCCTGTTCGAACGAGGTCCTGCCAGGGGAGACGAGTCGGGCGTGCTGACGGGGCGCCAGGCTTTGCCCGCCCGCGGGGCCGTACAGGCTCCCATCGCTGCGATAGTGCCAATAGCGGATATCGACCACATCCACCGCAGCGCCGCGGACTGGGTCGGCCAAGATCGCGTCCTGCACGTCTTTCGTGGCGCTCAAGCCGACGATGGCGTGCCTGCCGGTCTGACGCTCCCATTCCAGGATCGTATCGATCCAGAACTGCACGAAGTGCAGCGGGCCGGTGTACTCGGCCCCGATGAATTGGACGACGCTGCTGTTGTCCGCGAAGTTGTCGAGGCATTGGCGTATGTAGGCCCGATGCAACGGCCGGCGGGCCGGATGGTTCACGTCATAGAACTGCTCCGCCAGGAAGATTCGCTTGTCGCCGGCATAAGGCGGGGGCTCCGGAAATCCCGTGTCGTTGACGTTGTTCGCCGGACGCCAGGGGAAATCGGTCCAGTGGGCGCCGGCCTCGATGATGTTGTGCTGGAAGTAGTTCTGGTGGATGAGGACGAGGCCCTTTCGGTCCGCCAGGTCGGCGAATTGCCTGAGCCGTGTCCAGTACCAGGGATTGTACTTGGTCAGATCGTAGCGGCTCAAGCCGTCGAAGGCGGTCCCCTGTCCGCTTCTGGCAAAGGGCTGCTCGTAGAACGGCGGCCACACATCGCCATCGATCCGCCGCACCCGCTCGTGATCGTCGCGCCGCCGCTCGTACCACAGCCCATAGTTGTGGTCGATGGCGACGACTCCGTGATCCCGCATTCCGTCGGTCATTTCGTCCAGATCGTCCGTCAGTCCGGACCCGGTCCGGCCCGGCACAAAACGGGTGATGTGCGGCGTGGCTTTTGCGACGTCGAGCGGGCGGACGCCCCCGCTCCACCAGCGCACCTCGTGGCGGACTCCCGTCATGACGGCATCGCCGTAGACGAGCCAGCCATTCTGGACGCACATGCGAGGACCAGCCTGCTTGGAGACGGGCGGCTCACTGTATCCGATCTCATCAATCGTTCTGACGCCTGCGTGGGAGGTGGGGATAGCCTGTCGCTGCGGCGCCTGGTCGATCCAGTCACTAAGCTGTACAGGCGGATTCCGCGATTGCGCCGTCAATGCCGCTGCCAACTCCGCGCTCGGACTGCTCGTGGCTTCCGTGCTCACGGGCAGCAGGTGCATTCGCGACCGAACCCGCTCGCCCAGACGATCCTGGAGCTGAGCGTAGTACAGACTCCGCGGCTGTACGTGGCTGTTGGATTCCTCCCAATACCCGTCGCCCGCAAACTCAGCCCACGAGCCGAACGCCCAGTTGCAGGCGGTGGGCGGCGCATAGCAGTCGATTCGCGAAGCGGAGCAGTTCCACAGGACGCTGTTGGCTGCGTTCCAGCCGGCGCCTTGGGCGTCCTGCGAGCGGTTGAACAGGCTCAGGGCCTGGCCGTCAATCGTGACGACATCGAACAGCACCCCCGATGCCCAACTGTCGATTCCACCGCTGAAACTGAAGGGTTGGCTCGACTCGCACTGCACGAAGGCGTTCGGCCCGGCGGCACAAAAGCCGACGGCGAAGTCATGATAGCCGCCCTGGGCGTACAGACGCTGAAAAAGGGTCTGTTGGCCGACGGTCCAGAAAGTGTTCCGCCGCTGGCCGCCGATCTCCGAGATCGGCGCCAGGGACTTGCAGTCCTCGACGGTGACGCACCTGGCGGTCTCCCAGACGGCAACCGCAGAACCAGCGAAGTGTTCGAATCGGACCTGCCGCACCCAGGCGTCGCTCACGTTCTCCAGGGTCACGGCCATCCAGCGGTGTGCTTCGTCCTTGGGATTGTCCTCGTCGTATGTGGATCGACAGCAGAGGTTCTCGATCCCCACCTGTGTGATACGCCCGGGCCATTGGTACGCCGAGACACGTCCTCCCCCGTACGCGGCATCGAAGGCCGTGGTTAATGGAGCATCCAACGTGATCCGGTTCCCCTCGACGGACACAATCGTTCGATCCCAAGAGAGATCGCGACTCCCCGGCTTCCACCCGAGGTATGTGATCCCGCCGCCGAAATGGTCCGTGCCCAGTGTCTCGATCCACTCCTTTGTGCTGGGCCGGTGCACCAGGACGCGATCCCCCGGACGAAACGTATGGGACGCGTCCACACGGAAGGCATTGGCATTGACCGGCACGAAGGCGTCGGTGACTGCCACGGAAGGCCCGGTCTTCAGGTCATTTCTTCCCTTGATGCAGACCAGGGTATTCCGCTGACGGCCCGTGCCCAATAGCACGGTGCCGCCTGGGGTCATGCCGCCGCCCCGCAGCACGACGCCGGAGGCGGCAATTCTCAGGCTTCCCGAAACCGGATGAATGCCTTTTTCCAGCAGCACGGCGCCTCGAATGCCGTTGGAATCCGCCGGCAGCGAAGCAACGTAATCCAAAGCCCTCCGAATTCGCTCGGTGGCATCGTCCCCAGTCACAGGCACAACGATGCGAACCGGCACGTTCGGGATCGGCTGTTCGGCCGCCATGTAGCCGCAATAGGAGAAATCCGGGATACGATTGCCCCGCCTGTCGGTCGAGTACACCAAGCGACGGTCGGGGCCCTGAGATATGGGCCGTTCCGGCGGGATACGGGACGCACAGACGTCGCAAACGACGAAACAGATGATGACAAGAAACCTCACGCCAATCGAATTCATCGACAACGCTCCTGTGCTTCCGTGACCTGCCGGCATGGACACATGATAGCAGGCCCCTGATTCTCGTCAACAGGCCAATGGACGACACAGGGCAGTTGCATGTTCTTCTCTGCTGGATCGAGATCACATCCCGAACAGGCCAGCAGTGGCACCGTAAGACCTCATCTTCCATGCCTTCGAAGATATGGCCCTTCGACGAACTCACGGCAGGCTCTTCGCGTTGCTCGTGAGGACACAGGTCTTGTGGGAGACCCCTACCGGGTTGCCATGCTGAACGAAGTGAAGCATCTAGGCCCCGTAGGACACATGGCGTCCGAAGTCGAGACGCATCTTTCACTCCCGGGGCAGATCCTTCGCGTTGCTCAGGATGACAAGAGGTGGGCCCCCAAGCATATGAGCTGCTTCGCGGCTTGTGTCGGGAAGAAAATGGGGTTTGTGGGCGATTATCACATGACCCAGGTTCTTGTAACGAGTTGGGGACATTCTGCCAACAACCCACACAACTCAGTCTCTTAGGAGGCAACGCCGAAGAGCCTGTTCTGAGCACAGCGAAGGAATCTGGCCATCGGACGAGAGGGTTCTCTCAGTCGCGTGCCAGATCCTTCACTCCGCTGCGCTTCGTTCAGAGCCTGCCCTGAGCTTGCCGAAGGGATGACAGAACCCGCGCACGTGTCAATCCTAAGCCGTATCAGTCTGCGCATGAACCATTCCGAATCTGTACTGCGGGCACACGGCGCGTGCGAAGCGGTGATTCGGCATGTTCGCGAGGCGTACTATCCGCCGGTCACGGCGAGGCGGGCGGCGTGTTGTGCGGCCAACCGTGTTTTTCGAATCTGCCGTATTCCATGTTGCTCGTATCTGTTATGTCTTCAACGAAGGCCGACCTCACCTCCTGCACGTGGCCGTCCACAAAGACCGCATTGACCGTCCCTCCATTCGGTTTCCCGGAATTGGTGCTATGGAATGTCCCCATCCAGTCGCGGCCATTCGGGATCAGGGCATTGTCGTTGAGCACGCCGTCGTCGCCCCCGCGACCCCACATGTTCTCCTCGGAGAACAGGAAGACATCCGCGTGATGGCGGGTTACCCGTGTGAGTTTCAAGGCGCCGGGATCTGTGTCCACTTTGTTGGTGCCCAGAAGCCCGTTCATCGAGTAGCTGAAGTAGGGAATGATGGGAATCGCGGGGTTGTGTGCCGGATGATCTGCACCCATGCTCTTGGCGAGAACCTTGAAGGAAGGGCACAACCGGACCTTCTCCTCGGGAACGTACGGCCAGAACGGGCCTCGCGCAGGACGGCTCGGGTCGTGCCACCGACAGTATTCATAATCCAGCTTGGCGCCGACCAGGCACGTCGGCGCGCTGACGAACCGCCCGTCGCTGTCGTCCACGTACATGATCTGGGCCAAGGCGAACTGATGCAGATTGTTGCGACAGGTCATCTCCTTGGCCTGCTCGCGAACGCGCTGCAATGACGGCATCAGGATCGCCATGAGCACCGCGAGAATCGCAATGACCACCAATAGCTCGATCAGCGTGAACGCTCTGGGAACCCATGTCTGTTTCATGATAAACCCAATTGAGAGCACCGACTACGTATCCACCTGCGGCGAAGACTGCAATAGGCATTTGGCCTACTGAAGCTGCGTCGTCATCATGAATGCACCGAGCAGAGCACCTTCCTCGCGGAAAGCAATGTCCAGATTGTACACTCCGGCCTCCACGGTGAACAAGACGGTTTCATCCGCGTCGTCCATGCTCCGGACCGACACGTTGTGCCAGGACTCGGTTCGGCGTTCTCCCTGTTGGTTCGTGTCAGACTGGTGATCAACTGCCCCGGTGCGACGTGAACCGCCCACCCCCTCGAGACCACCGTCGCGCACATCGCCCATCGTCGTCGCACCCTGACCAGCCTCCTTCGTAGCGAGCACCAAGCGATCGCATCTGGCCCGCACGGCGCGTGCCCGCTCACCTGCACGCAGCCCGACGAACGAGTTATCCTCGAACACCGGCGCGCACGCCGGCCACATCCCACTTCCTCGCCCCGCGGGGAGAAACAGAACTGTGTCGACTTGTTTCTCCTCCTTCCTGCCAACACCATCCGAATGCAGACCGTTCGGCGATATATGCACTATACCAGGACCGAAGACGCCGTGCAACAGCATTCACGATAAACCCGTCAAGCCAGTGCTGGTTTGACGCATTCTGGCGGCTTGCCGTAGCATCTGTGCGCTCTGGCCGCAGTTACTTGTGGGCGGCAATTGATAGTAATGAGGCCCGTAGATGGGTGTTTCTGGCGCCACACCCATGAGCTTGTGGTATAATAGCGTTGTGTTTGACTTGCGGCACGTGCGGGCATTGCCATTGGCGATTCGGTGGTGCATCTTTTTCATTCACCTTTTTGGAAGGAGGCCGTTATGTGTGGTAAACCGATGTACTGGTTCCTGATAGGGATCTTGGTGCTGACGTCGGCAACGCAGGGCGCCAGGGTCATCTGGGTGGCCGACAACTTGCACTACGGCAGCGTGGAGCCGAATGCCCCGGCGGATCAAGGGTTCATCGACCTGCTGAGTGCACAGGGGTATGAGGTGATCTACAAGGATCAGCATGATCCGGTCAACGGTGCGCAGTACTGGCGAGTGCTCGATCCCAACAAGATCGCCGAGCTCAATGCCGCCGACCTGATCATCGTCGCTCGTGACTGCGCCAGCGGGGAGTACGACGATCCGAACGAGGCGCAGTGGTGGAACGCGATCACCACTCCTATTCTCCTGCAGGGCCCGCACATGGCCCGTGCGGTGCCCAAGTGGGGCCTGTTCAGCAGCACCGGCACGGACGCCGGATCAGGGGTGAGCCTCATGCAGGTGGCAGATCCAAACCACACGATCTTCCGCGGCGTGGAACTGGACCCGAACAACCAGGCGGATGTTCTGGTCCCGCCCATCAAATCCGAGTTCGTGAAAGGCGCCACGGATGCGGGCAATGGAACCGTGTTGGCCACACGCGCCGATACGGGCTTGGTCTGGATCGCCACGTGGGAGACGGGTCAGGAGTACTACGAAGGCAGCACGCAAATCGCCGGCGGACCCCGCATGTTCTTCGCGTCCGGGGCCGGCGGCAACAAGAACAACCCGGTGGACGGCGTGTACAACCTGACGGAAGCGGGGGAGAGACTCTTCCTGAACGCCGTCAGCTACATGCTGAACAAGGGAAGGAGCATTGTCTTCGTTTCGGCGATGCACCCATCATCTGCCGACGCCAATGTCCCGAGCGATCAGGGCTTCGTGGATCTGCTGGTCGCGGCAGGCTATGACGTGGACTACAGGGCGGGAGATGTTGCCGGGACCAGCTATTGGGAGACGCTGGACCTCGACAGGCTGGCGGTCCTGGACGCGGCGGACCTGGTCATCATCGGTCGGGACTGCAACAGCGGCGGCGTCTCGACCGATACCACGGAAATCGCCCAATGGGACAGCGTGCAGACGCCCATTATGCTGATGAGTTCATACATTGCCGCCAACAACCGGTGGAAGTGGATCGACAGCGACAGCCAGGATGCCCGCCGGGCCTACTACGACGCTCAGGCGGTGGACCCGAACCACGCGATCTTCACGGGCGTAGCGCTCGATGCCAACGATGTGGTTCCGTGGTACGACCCCAACGTGGCCAGCGGATACTCGAGCTTCATCAATGCGGCCGATGCTGGCAACGGCAAGGTCCTGGCCGTCCGGCCCGACAACGGCAACATACTGGTTGCCGAGTGGGCGACGGGCGCAGCATTCTATGCCAGCTCCCCCAACACCCCCCTCGATGTCCGCATGTTCTTCAACGCCGGCACCCAGGAGATCTCGAGCCAGAAGGTCGATTGGGGCGTCATGAACCTGAACGCCGAAGGCCAGAGGATATGGCTCAATGCCGTTCAGTATCTGATCGATCCGCCTGAGGCCGATCTCGAGGAGTAGCAAACATAGCGTATTCCGGGGCCTGCATCCACAGCGGGTGCAGGCCCATTGTTGCTTCGCACGAGACGGGCCATCGACAACGGAGGTCGCGGGCCGAGAGGGTGTCCGTCTTAGCTCATCGTGTCCACGTTGTTTCCGAGATTCCTGTAGTCGATCTTCTCGCGTGGATTGGTCCCGTTGAGATACTCCTCGACGTTGGTATAGCCGTCCAGGTCGGAGTCGATGCTGCCGTCGATCGCCTCTGTCGGATTCAACTGATACTCCTTCTCCCACTCATCAGGCATGCCGTCGTAGTCTGCATCGACCGGCACATCGTTGGGTGAGAAGGAATACTCGGGATATCCCCCAACCTCTTCTGGATCGTTGATGATGCCGTTCCCGGTGGACACTCTCCCTGTGCGCACCGTTTCGGCGACGCGTGCATCGATCGCGTCGCGGCGAGGCCGCGTCGCACCGGCCCTGGCCGACACAGACTGGAAAGCCTCCAGCGCGGTCTCCTGTTTGACCGGCCAGCCCTCGAAGGCTGTGTTCACGCGAGCCGTCTCCTCGGGCCCCTGCATGCCTTTCCAGTTATCCGCCGTCACATCGGGATACCCCTCGACCAGATTGCCTGCAACGTACCACTTGCCCGGCCGACCCACTGTCTTGGGATACCAATCGCCGGCCTCCCATTGCCTGCCGGGAGAGTACATGTTGCGCTGTTCGATCCGCGCAATCGTGCTGCGCATGTTGGCGTTGGTCGCGGGACCGGGTTTGTAGTAGTTGTTGATCACGTTCAACAGCGAGGTCTCGTCGCCTCCGTCCATAGTGCGGTGCCGCCAGTTGAAGATCACGTTGTTGCGGAAGTCAAACTCGCCGGACATGCCGATCGAAGGATTACGTCCCGTGTTGCAGGCGAACAGATTGTGGTGAAACGTGGAGTCCCGGCCGCCCCAAGTGCCTCCAAAGGCATGATTGCCCGCATTCAACGCCTCACTCGAAATGCACCACTGGACGGTCAAGTTGGCAACTGGCAGCTTCACACTGCCGCCGCCGGGGAGCGGCTTCATGTAGCGATAGAGCGAGAGGTTCTCGTCCATGCCCCAACTGGTGCTGCAATGATCGACGATGATCTGCTCCTGGGGATTCCCGCCGATATTGTCCGAGCCCTGCCCCCCCTCGGGCCGGCCACGCCGCACGCGAAGATGGCGAACGATGACATTGCGGGTATTGATGTTCAGGGAATGGCCGGCCAGGCAGATTCCGTCGCCCGGCGCGGACTGGCCGGCGATCGTGATGTCGGGATGGTCGATATCGATGTCCGATTCCAGTCGGATGATCCCGGCGACGCGGAAGACGACGATGCGAGGACCTTCTTCCAGGACGGCTGCCCGCAGACAGCCTGGATCCCTGTCGCTCAAGGTGGTCACTTCAATCACCTTGCCGCCGCGACCTCCGGTGGCGAACATGCCGCCACCCCAGGCCCCGGGAAATGCAGGGATTCCATCGGGCAACCGCGGCGGAAGCGGCGGCACCTGCCCCGGTGCGGGAACGACCTGCGTTTGCCCCGCCGGCGGCTGAGCCCGAGCCGACATGCTCCCGCAAGAGATCCCAACACCAACGAATGCAATGGTCCAAGAGACGATCCTGATCCTGCTCATCAGACTGTTCCTCATCACATGTCCGTTATTCCATCACTTCGCTCACGCAGTCCCGACCCTTTGGAAGGATCGGCCCTTCGCTCGGTGCACCGTTGTCGTCACTGGTCACTGGTCTGTGGCACCCCCGCCCTCGGGGGTGTTCTTTCCCCAGCCGGGGGCGGCTGGGCCACATCTTTCCCCAGCCGGCCTTTGACCATTCTACCGAGAGACCTGCCGTTGAGGAACAGCTCGGCCTCGTCGCCGGAGGAGCCAGAATCCGTCGCATACAATTCGTAGGCACTGACGCATCGTTGTTTCAGATCACCGCCTGAACCGTCTTTCACCGGTGCAGCGTATCCGCTTGATTGCCTCACTGCCAGACCTACCCCTTCTACTCTATCCGAGGCTTGGTACCGGCGTTGGAGTCACCGGTTGGATCGGGCGTGACGGACGTGGACAGTGGCGGCGCTTTGATGTAGCGGCCCACCCACTCGAAAAAGGCGGGCCAGTTGGGCCCGGATGTGTGACCGCCTTCGTGCTGACGCCAGGCCAGCTCGCCGCCAATCAGCGTTCCCACTGGCGGCATCGGGTCCGTCAGGTAGTTGCCCGGCGTGCCGAAGCCTCTCTTGCCGAGGAGCTCGTACACAGGTCCCGCCAGTACGCCGGCCATGAAGCTGCCGCGAGCGTCCACCCACGGGGGATCGCCGGGAGGGACGCCGTAGCTGATGAAGCACAGACGCGGGGCACACAGCGCAATCAGCTCGTGTGAATCCACGGGCAGATCGGCAGCCGTCATGCATGGATCGGAGGCCCCGTACTTGAGAAAGCTGCCGGCCATCCAGTGGTATTCGCCGCTGCCGGTGAGGTTCTCGAGTGCCTCGCCGAAGAGGTGGCGATGCAGCTTCGCACCGCCTTCGCCGGAGGAAGCGACAAAGGCAACCGCGACACGCTCGTCGAAGGCCGCGGCGACGAGTGCGGCCTTCCCATAGCGAGACACCCCCTCGATGCCGACCTTCTTCGGGTCCACGTTGGCATCGGGATTGGCTTCGAAGAAATCGATCAGCCGACTGACGCCCCAGCCCCAGGCCCGCAGAGCGCCCCACTGGTCCGGCTTTCGCGGCTCGCCTTTGTTGGTCAGGCCGATGATGCCCTGGCGCAGGCTCATGCCTCCTCGGTCCGGCTGGATGCTAACGGGATTGACGAAACCATACCCCCAGCCGTTGGCGACGGCTTGTTGCATCCAGGATGGCCCACCGGGTCCGGCGCCAAAACCACCGCCGAAGCCGCCGAATCCAAACTCGAGCATCATCGGGACCGGCTCTTTCGCGCCCGCCGGGACCGTGAAGCTCGCACGAATGTTCACTGCAATATCAGGGAACGCTGCATTGTCAACATGGCCCACCAGAGTCCTGGTGACCGTCGGAATGCCGCCGCTGTTGCCGTCCGTTGTCACGGTCACGTCCCAGGTCACCTTCGGCACGTCCGGTGGAATCCGCCCATACACCTCCCGCTCGAAGTCCTCGACAATCTCTGCCCGCCGCCTGGGCCATTGCTCCGGCCTGGTCACCCGGGTTCCGTCCTTCATCGTCAAGACATCGGGCATGGTGCCCTTGTAGGGATTGGCTTTCTCCTCGGTGAATCGCTCCTGATTCTGGCCGCTCTCGCCAGGGCGCAGAGCTTTGATGCCCAGTTGATCCATCATGTTCTTGTGGTCGTCATATCCCTCCTGGCCGGCTGGACCACCGCCGCTTCGGGCCGCTGCCTGGATCGGCGAGTTCACGAAGATCGCCACCCCCAGAAGCACCGCAACGCCACAGGCAATCGAATGCTCCGAACTCACAGACATGGTACTCTCCCACTTGGCATATCGAACGTCAATTGCAGTATTTCTCCCTTGTGCCGGGGTCTTCGCCTTGCTCACCGAGACGCAGACTTCGCGTCAGGTGCTTCTACCGAAGCACTTTCTCGATGAACTCGATGGCCTTTCCGACGGTCTTGACTTCGAGGGCCTCTTCTTCATCCATCTCGATGTCGAATTCCTCTTCGAAGGCAGCCACGAGCTCCACGCTCTGGATGGATTCGGCTCCCAGGTCCTCCACGAAGCGAGACTCGTTCGTGATACGGCCCACGTCCACCTTCAACGTTCTCGCGGTGACCTCTTTGACACGTTTTTCCACATCAGACATGGCGGCACTCCACACAGTGAATCGGATCTCTCGGGTTTCATCCTTTGCACATCTTCTTCCAATCCAGGTCATCCGTCTCGATGTCTTTGAAGCAGTTGACTGTTCCCACTGGCATTGCCGTTGAGGATAATGTACCGCGCAAAAGGCAAAATGTGAATCCTCACGACTGCTCACCATGGCACAACTACCTCGGCCCTGGACATTCGTTCTTCGTCCTTCCCATCAGGGCGTTCTCAATGCGTTCGGTTTGCTGCCGAAGCTTCTCGATGTTCTGCCGGATCTCCTGGACGAATTCGTTCCCTTCGTAGGTCCCGCGAACTGCGCGGAAATCCGCTTCGACGTCGTCGCTGTCGCCGTCCTGCCCGAATCCGATATGGCTCAGCTCGGAGAACTCCTTCTGGGCATCGGCGGCGACGAGGTTCAGGAATTTCCCCTTCACCTTTCGCAGGGCCGCTGTGATCTGACATATCCGCTCGGCATCCAGTCCATCGAGGGGCGCCTCGAACACCTTCTCATAAGCTCTTCGCACCCAGGCCCATTCATCGGCCCGATAGCATTCGTGGATCGTCCTCGTGCAGGCTTCGAAGTCGTCGAGAGTCGCAATCGTGCCGGCCTCGATGGCGTCCTCCAGGTCCTTGAGCCGCTTCCTGGGCATGAGCTGGCCGGCGACATCGACCCATTCGCCGTCGTAGACCGCTTCGCTGTCGGTCGCGAGAGCGTCCTGCGCGAGACCCGACGACGCGTCCATCCCCTTCTCGATTCTGCCGACCACCTGTTCGAGCAGGTACATCTCGATTCCCGTGCGATAGTACTTCTGGCAGGCGCGGAGCATCAGGCGTTTGACCAGAGCGCCGTCCACGGCGACCTCCTCGACGGAGGTGTCCGTGGTTTCCTGGAGATGCTTGAGTCTCGCACTGGCCTCGATCATCCGGCCGACCGTGTAGGGTGTGAAGATGTCGAAGCAGACCCTGTCTCGCTTTTCTGCTCCCCGGCGGCGATCCCGCCTGGGCCACTTGGCTCCGTCGCGGACGGTCCCAACCGTCGTCAGATAAAATCCCGGGATCATGGTGCACTTGCCGTCGTAGCGGGCCTCCAGATGGCTGAAGGGGAAATCCGATGTATCGAAGTTCGTGCTGTGTTTGCCCAGAACCACACTGAAGGGTCCCACCTTGCTGGGCCACATCACGTAGGAGAAGGAACCGGTCTTGGTGCCGCGCAACAGACGGCCCTCGTGGGCCGGGCCGAGTTTGTACATATGATTGGATTGGTTGGTGCCGCTGCCGGCGTTGTAGAAACTGAACAATCCGGCGATCAGAAGCGTCGATTTGTGGTGCGTCACCGTGTACGGACCGGCAAAGACCGAGCAGGCTTCTCCGTGGAAGGCCTCGCAGTTGGCGAAGAACACCGAGTTCTCGGCCGAGTACTGCCGACCGATGCGACAACCCTGGCCGACGAAGACCTTGCTCAGCAGAGCGCCTCCCGTGACGGACGAACTCTCGGCCACAATGAAATCCTCGGCGATCACCTTGACCCCGATAGTCGTCGGCGCGTCCTCCGCGCTCAGAATCGTGCCGTTGCGCAGGCTCGATGCGTGGCTGACCGTCGCGTAAGGTCCGATGTTGACGTCGATGATCTCCTGGGTCGAGCAGATGCACGTGCCTCGACCGACCCGGCCACGATCTGAACGGATCGAGTCCACGTATCTCCGCGCGAGCGTTCGGAGTCGCTCGACAACGCGGGGTCGATAGCGATGGAGACACATGAGATAGGCAAACTGAGCGCTCAGACGGTCAAGGAGGACGACCTCGCGTCCGCCTGCCTCGTTCAGGACGCTGGCCTCGACGCCATTGCCAAAGGTGGCGCCGGGATTGGTCTGCATGGTGGCCACGTTCTCGATGCACACGTTCTGTGCGATGTCGTAGTTGGCGATATGGACGCCGATACTGGAGATCCGCGTGTCGTCGCCGATTGTGCAGTTGGACAGCACGGCGTTGTACAGACCGCCCGGCCTCGCAATGCCGCCCACGGTTCGCACGTTGCCCGAGAACCGGCCCAGTCGTACCGCCCCCAGAAACCGGGTGCTCCGGACATAGGTGGGATCGAAACCATCGACGACCTGGATTTTCGTCCAGTCCTCTGCCCAGCAGTCCTGCATCCGAAGCAGCTCCACCTCTCGTTCATTTAGCGCGCGATAGACTCTCGTCGCATCCATTGTCGCACCTGCCTTCTCTCAAGGGGCTTCCCACTCCGATCGCTCAAACGAGCCTACAGGTGATCGTCGAAACCGCTGAACGGGACCCACGCGCTCTTCTCCGTTCGGATCACCGTGCTATAGGAATGGAGCATCCCGTAGTTCGAGCAATCGATGGAGTACCATTCGATATTCCGGTTTCGCGCCAGCTCCTTCTTCACCTCATCCACCACCACGACGCTGGTCTTCTCCTCAGTGTGGACCTTCTCAATGATGGACCGCTGGTCTTCTTCGCCCAGAAAGGAATAGACGCAGGCCAGCACGTGCCTGTCGACAAGGTCGACTATATCCTCCGGGTAGGTGTCCGTGCGGCTCTGAACCGCGATATCCAGCATGCTCAGTTGCCCAAACAACCCCCGTGGACTCTTCGCATTCGACGCGGGATAGGTCGTGATGCAGGGCACCTGGATCTTGAAGGTCACAACCGCCGGCTCGTCCGCCGAGTGGGCCTTGGCGGAATACCGGCACAGATACCGTACCAAGCACTTCTCGTGTGTGACCGGCGTGGTCTTCTCGACGAAGAACGGGTAGTCGAAGTCGATCTTCAGCGCCGTTGCTTCCAACTCCACGATGTAATCCTTCAGATTGCCACGGAGCGTCTTGGTCCCGATGTTATCGCGGTGGCTGTGAAGGATGTGGATGAACCTGTCGATCCAGCGGGCTTCGAAGGCCTGCATGATCCGTGCATTGATCGAGATGTTCGCGACGGTCGGCTGTCCGTCGGCCTGGCTGCGAGAGACCGCTCTGATCGGAAACGGCAGATCCCGCAAACCCACGTCCACCAGAAACCGTCTACCGTGTGTTTTTTCTGTCATACTCTGTCCTATTGGCCTTTCACCTGTGCGGATTCGCACACCTCGACACTGAGTTCGTAGGCGTCCGTGGCGATGGCCTGTTCTTCGTTTGTTGGGATGACCAGGAGACGAACGCTGCTGTCGGCAGCGCTGATGGCGCCTTCCCGGCTGCCTTCCATCTCGTTGCTCCTCGGATCGAGCCGGATCCCTATGTGATCGAGGTCCTGGCAGACCAGTCTTCGCACAAGGGGAGAGTTCTCGCCGATCCCTCCGGTGAAGATGATCGCATGCAAAGGATTGAGCAACGTCACGTAAGCGCCGATGTACTTTCTCACACGATAACAGAAGACCTCGATAGCGAGCCTGGCCCGTGCATTTCCCTCCTGCGCGATCTGTTCGAGGGTTCTCATGTCGTTCGAGACCCCGGAGATTCCGAGCAGGCCGCCCTTCTTGTTACAGAGCGAGTTGAGCGTTGCCAGATCATATCCTTTGTCTGCCAGATAGAACAGGATAGCCGGGTCGAAATCCCCCGTCCGCGTGCCCATGACGAGCCCTTCCAGCGGGGTGAATCCCATGGATGTATCGACCGACCGACCGCAGCGGACGGCGGTCATGGAGCAGCCGTTGCCGAGATGGCAGGTGATTGCGTTGAGCTGGTACTTGTCCATCGCCATCAAGGTCGCGGCACGGCGGGCCACGTAGCGGTGCGACGTGCCGTGGAAGCCATACCGCCGGATGCGATATCTCTCATAGAGCTCACAAGGCAGTGCGTACCGGTAGGCGACTTCCGGAAGGCTCGTGTGGAAGGCCGTATCGAAACAAGCCACCTGGACGGCGTGGGGCAGCTTGGCCTGGGCTGCGCGGATACCCACGAGGTTGTGCGGATTGTGAAGGGGAGCGAGATCGACGAACTTCTCGATGGAAGCGAGGACCCGATCATCCACGATCACCGATCCGGTGAATTCCTCGCCGCCGTGGACCACGCGATGGCCGACGGTGGCGATTTCTGCCAGCGTGTCGATCGCGCCGACGCGAGGGTCCACCAGAATCTCGAGGATGCGCTGCATCGCCATCTTGTGATCCGCGACGGCCTCCTCCCGCGTCGTCGTCTGGGCTCCACGACGATGGGTGAGCCGGGAAGGCTCGTCGCCGATTCTCTCGAGGATGCCTCGGGCGAGCACCTGGCCGTCGGGCATATCGTATAGCTGGTACTTGATTGAGGAGCTGCCTGCGTTGATGACCAGCACTTTCATACGGTCGCCTGCTCGGGAAGCCGGATATCAGCCTTTGCTCCGTACCTGGGCCAATGTGAGTACGGTCGTGGTCACGATGTCGGAGACCGTCGCGCCTCGCGAGAGATCGGCGACGGGTTTGGCAAACCCCTGCAGGCATGGTCCGATCGCCTGGGCATTCGCCATGTACTGTGTGAGCTTGTAAGCGATATTGCCGGCATCGAGATCGGGGAAGATCAATACGTTGGCGGCGCCGGCCACGACACTGCCGTCCTTGACCTTCTTGGCGGCCACCCGAGGTACGATAGCCGCATCGGCCTGCAGTTCTCCATCAATCATCAGTCCCGGCGCTCGTGTACGGACGATGTCGAGCGTCTTGAGGACCTTCTCGGCGCTGGGGCCGCTCGCACTTCCGCGGGTCGAATAGGACAGCAGGGCAATCCGCGGTTCCTCGCCCAAAAGGCCGCGGGCGCTGTGAGCCGAAGCCAGAGCGATATCAGCCAATTGCTCGGCCGATGGATCGATGTTCACTGCACAATCCGCATAGATGAACCGGCGGCCGCCTTCGCCGAGGAAACTCGGGACGATCATCAGAAAATAACTCGATACGGTCTCGATGCCAGCCGCCAGACCGATCGTCAGCGTTCCTGCCTGGATCACTGTCGCGGTGGCGCTGGCGGCCCCGGCGACCATCGCGTCGGCGCCGCCGCAAGCGACCATCATGCCCCCGTGGAAGAGAGACTTGGCTACCATCCGGCGTGCAACGCCCGGCGAGATGTCATCCCGACCCTTCACGTACTCTTCGACATAGGCGTCCAAGTCGGGATTGTCCTTGGGATCGAGCACTCTGATGCCCGCCAATGAAACGCCTGCCTCTTGTACGGCGGCCTCGATCTGCTCGGGCTTGCCTAAGACAACCGGTTCGGCGATCCCCTGTTCTTTGATCTGACGAGCGGCCTGAACGATGCGAGGATCACGACCTTCCGGCAGGACCACGATGAGCCCGCGGCCTGTCACCTTCTCCAAGCAGTCCTGGACGATGTCGTTTGAGATTCGTTTCTTAGCCGTCTCGGTCATAGATGCACCTGATGTCATCGATGAAGATCAGTCCCATGCCACCCGGGGTCGGGTTCTGTCGATTTCCCAGACCGATGTGCATCGCCTTGACAGCGGTCGGATCCACGCCGGTGAATTGGTCCAGAGGGATCTTCCACTCGATCCACTCGAGCGATTGCGTGACCGTATTGTCCCCATAGCCTACAACCGCCACGTGACCGCCGGCATCTTCCAGCACGACGTACAACGGCGCCGCATCGCTGCCATTGCTCCCTCTGACATAGAGCGTCAAGGTGTCCACGCCATTGAGGGTCCAATCCTGCGCCTCATCCCAGGTGCAATCCGTCTCGGCGTACAAGGGCGTCTCGATGTTGCTGTACCTCAATGGCATCGACTGAGAACCGCCGTGGACCAGGACGGTCTCCCCGAATGTGCCGTTGCCGGCGACTTCGTAGCCGACGTACGAGGTGGTGCCGTTCTCCAGTCCGTCGATCCAGGTCTGGAAGATGGCCGTGCCGCCTGTCTCGTCGTCGTCGTATGCTTCGAAGTCATCCACCACGAGGAAGTCAGCGGTCGTGAAGCTCCAGAGATTCCCCTTGCGAATTGTGCCGTCGTCTTCGACCTCATCGATACGCCAGTAGTATGTGGTATTCCACTCGAGCGTTCCGGGATCGTAGCTCTCGGCGTCGAGATCTGTACTGCCCCTGTACTCCGGTGAGCTGGTGTTGGCGTCTTCCACAGCGTTCGGATCCGTGCCGAAGTAAACGTCGTGCGAAGAAGCTGCCGCTCCGCAAGACCAGCCGAGAATCGATGCCTGTCCTGCCTCCACAGCGCCGCTGAGCGGGCTGGGATCGGCTGCGATCCTCGAGTCGATGATCTCGATCACCCTGCCGAGCCCGGCGCTCAGGAGCATTCTCGCTCCATCGTCCACGACGTCGAAGCCCCAATTCGGGTTCGTGTCTTCAGCCAATGTATCGAGTTCTTCCTTCGTATACCTGGTGTGCAGACTCCCCAGGGTGGTTGCATCGATCATGCTGTAGACAGAGACGCCGTCATGGGTCGTGTGGACATACAGGAACCCGTCCACTTCCTTGACCGTCCAGAGTCCCCAACTGCCGTCGCCGGTTACGTTGAGGGTCCCCAACAGGGTGGAAACGCCGGTCGCCAGGTCGATTGCCCAGAATCCCGCGGCGTTTACACCGGAGTCACCGTAATAGGCGTAGCCACTGTAGAGGTCTCCCACTCGAACGTTCCGAATGCGCGCTGTTGCCGCGGTTGTCACATAGCCGTTGGCATTCCAAGTCGTGTTGACGGTAGCCTGGAACGGGTCTGGATCGATGTCCGCCAGGTACAAGTTGGCTCTCAGCCCGCTCTTGTAGCTGTTGTAGATAATCGTGTCGTCATCCACCCAGTCAAAAGAGCTGGGTCTGACGTTCAGATCCGTGGCAGAGACCCGAGTGTCCAGGTTGAAGTTGGGATCGATCCGTGAGAAGTAGTCGTTGTCGGCGCCCCCGGCGAGCAGTACATAGTCGGCGGCCGGGAACGCGCCGGCCATACGAACCTCGCCTCCGTCCTTGATATCGGCCAGAGCCTCAGATCGCGTCCAACCCGCCAGAAAGCAGCCTGCCGCACGTTGCGGAGAATTGATCTGAACGACGTAGTTCTTCCCATGGAACGAACGCGGGTTGTACATGGAACTCGTGGCGTCCAGCTCCTTTGCAAGGTCGATGACCGCGCCGACCTTCAGCACCTCGCTGGGCAGAGGCGCACTCAGTGCCTGCCTCGCGGCTACAAACGTGAAAAACAGAACAAACGGGGTCAGAAAAGACAGTGTCCTGGACATGATGATCCTCCTTCGAAAAGAGTTGAACACGCATTGCCCGTTCGATTTCACACCCTGTGCCCCTTCACCATGTACATCCCAGGATACCCAGATACGCCACCGGATTTCAATAGCCTTGACCACGCATTCCGCCTTTTTTCCCGCTGTAATCCGTCCATGGCGTCGACTTGCCCGTGAGTATCACGGGCGTCTGGCCGGCAGGAGAAGCCCGTTTTGGCAGGGCTCGGTCATGCGTCGAGTCCCAGGGTCCTGAGCTTGCGAAACAGGGTGCTCGGATTGATATCCAGCTCGCGGGCCGCCGCGGCCCGGTTGCCATTGTGGCGTCGCAGGGCCTGCTCAATCATCATCGCTTCCATTTGCTTGAGGGTCCTGAGCGTGCTGCCTTCTCCCTTGCCGGGGGCTTCGCTTGCTCGGAATGTGTCGGGCAGGTCTTTCCTTTCGATCACCCGGCCCTGGCAGAGCACGAAACTGTGCTCGATGATATTCTCCAGCACGCAGCAGTGTGGCTTGAACGACACGCAACGAATCGCTACCATCCAGGCATCGTCCCATCGCCACGAGTCGCGTGGGAAGTCCAGGACAGACCCCTTCGTACCAAGGAGCATCGCTATGAGGAAGTCTCGGTCAAAGGCTTGTACGGCGTCTATGTCTCTGATGGCACTCCTTCTGCTGTGGGCAGCTGGTCCCGGCGCCTCCGTCCAAGCGGCGGGCCCGGTGCCTGCTCTGGAGCCATCCGGTCCGGTGGCCGTGTCAGCAGCCCAGGAGAATGCACCACCAGGAAAGACCCGCGCGAACAAGAGAGGCCACGCGAGGATTGCGACCTTGGGGCCGCATCCCCTGTCGGCGGACGCGAAAGCCGATCCGCAGCAGATCGTGGGGCAGGTGATTGCCCACTGGCAGCGGGAGTTCTCACAGGTCTTGCCGGACCGGCCCGACCTCATCGTGGTGCCGGAGGCGTGCGACCGCCCAGCGGGATTCTCTCGCGACCAGTGCCTGACATACTACCGTGTCCGCAAAGACCAGGTACGCGACTTCTTTGCCAAGGTCGCTGCGGAGAACCACTGCTACATTGTCTATTCCGCCGCACGAGAGATGGACGACGGAACCTGGCGCAACTCCAGTGTCCTCATCGACCGGCAGGGCCAGATCGCGGGCATCTATAACAAGAACCATGTGGTCATTGAGGAAACGATGGAGGCCGGGATCCTGTGTGGACGGGACGCCCCGGTCTTTGACTGTGATTTCGGGCGAGTGGCGTTCGCCATCTGTTTCGACCTGAATTTCGACGAGCTGCGGCTCAAGTACGTCAAGGCCAAGCCGGACCTCATCCTATTCTCCTCCATGTATCACGGTGGTCTCATGCAGGCCTACTGGGCGTACTCCTGTCGGGCCCACCTCGTAGGGGCTATCGCGGGACTGCCATGCGAGATTCGCAATCCGCTGGGCGAGGTGGTCGCCTCGAACACGAACTACTTCGACTATGCCGTTGCGGAGGTGAATCTCGATTGCCGCCTGGCGCACCTGGACTACAACTGGTCGCGTCTGCGGAAGCTCAAGGGCAAATATGGACCACGAGTCAGAATCACTGATCCGGGATTCCTGGGATCCGTGCTGATTTCCAGCGAGGACGAGCAGACCACCGTCGATGAGATGGTCAGCGAGTTCAATATCGAACTGCTCGACGACTATATGACCCGAGCGCTTGCCCACCGCCATGCGACAGGCAACACCGAATAAGGAGACAGAATCTCCGCATGGCACGAATGCTACCCGCCGGCCAATGCCTTTGGCGACGGAGTTGCGCAGCCGTCTGGCAGGAGCATTTGCGTGCCATGCGTCGTTCTGCTGGTCCGTCAGGACTGTGGCGGATCTGTTCACCCGCGAGGACGGACCATCACCCCGCGGCGTCGGCAGACCTCAAGCGATAAGCCCAAGCCCGGCAAGGCCGGACTGGACCGGCAATCTGTACTTCATTCAAACCCTCAGAACCTACTGTAGCGGGATCGGTGCAACGAAGATCTGGTTGACGGAGACGCCGTCGCCCCGGTTCAGTTTCCGATTGAACGCGATCCACTGTCCGTTGGATGCGACACACAGGGCATCGGGCGAACAGCCGGGATAGAGCGTCTCATCCGTAATCCGCTCCGATTGTCCGAACTGCGGATCGCCCTCGATGACGTTCGTCCGCCAGATCGAGTTGTCCGAGACACTGTAGATATAATCCCCGGACGGGTCCCACCACGGCTTGGTCGCGCCGGCCGCCAGCGAGGTGGCCTGCACCGGATCGCCGCCCA
>JAXDBU010000091.1:0-46943 GCA_034678485.1 Sedimentisphaerales bacterium
TCCCTGGGCGAACTGAGGCACGTTCTCCAACGCGGTCCAGGTTTCGCCGTCGGTGGAGTACTCGACCGTGACGTCCTTGGCCCCGAAGTTCATCATCAATTCATACTGCCAGTTGGCGTTCCATACCTGCAGCTCGTGCAGCATGTACTCCTTATCGAACTTGTATTCGATCCAGGCCGGCACGCCGTTGGACATCCACATGTCGTCCATGACGTTGGAATGCTGGTCGCCCGTGAGCCCGGAACCGTCGACGGTCTTACTCGCCGGCGAGGCAGTCTGCTCGCCGGAAGCTTGAGCCGTCAGATTTTTGATCGGATAGGCATACGGCTCGCTCGTAAAGGTCCAGACGTCGCCGGGGGTGATGGTGCCGTCGGCGACCACCTCATCGACGCGCCAGTAGATACGCGTGCTCCAGTCGAACAGACCGGGCACGTCGTAGGTCACATCGGGCTGGCCTTCGCCGACCAGGACGCCCATGGGGTTCTGACGTGTGGCCGCGGCCACGTCGTCCATCACCGTTCCGACATACACGTCGTGCGCCGTGGCACCATCGCCGGCCTTCCAGCCCATCACGGCGTCGCGCGGAGCGTCATCGTCGCCGTCAGCAGGTGAGGGGATCGAGCTCTTGCGAACGATCGGGATGAACCAGTTGTTGATCCATTCGCTGATTACTTCACCGCGCGGGTCGTCGTCCTGGCCGGCGGTCTGGAAGAAGATACCTATGCGACCGCCGGTGACAGAATTGCGCACGATAACAGGATCGGCTCTGGTGCCGGCGGCGTTTTGGGCGAGTGCCAGCTCCGTGTACCAATCGCCTGCGAGCGTGTCAAGATGGAACGGGCGGTCGGTTGCGAAATTCTGCAGAGACGGCGTAAGTCCCTGGCCTTCGGCAGTAACGGTAACGGCAGTATCGTCTTCGCCCGATACTGTCACACCGGGAATATCCATGATTGTCTGTAGTCCTGCTGCACCATTTGTTCCCGCAGCATTGACAACGTAGAACATCCAGTCGCCGGTGTTGATAATGGCATTGCCGTCATCCAGGAATTGCTCGACGAGTGAGTTGTCAGCCTGCGTATTGCCGGGTGTGTAAATGGTGTCCGGCAACTGACCGTTGAGGATCAGAAGGTCCACCTTGCCGTCGCCTGTGTGGGCCCTGACCCAGCTGGCCAGGGCTGGCTGGTTGCCTGCGCCAAACACCTCGATGGGTTGACCACTGACGTTGTCGACGATTTCCTGCATTTCGCGGTCGGCCGCCGCCTGCGCATACCAGTTTGCCTGGCCGGAAATCGCTATGTCGGCCAGGGCCGGTGTGGCCCAAAGCGCCAGCACGACCATCAGGACTAATGCTGACTTCTCCATTGCTGTTACCTCCTTCTCATGCTGTTCGAATTGGTCTCGACCTCTGCTTCAGTCACACGCCGAAGCAGTCTCTCTTCGTCGCGCGTTGCACCGCGCCTCTCCGTACTGATGATTCGTTCAAGGTCCTCTGTGGGTCCCCAAACTGATTACACGGTTCTTTGCCTCACCTCCTTCTCTGAATGTGCCTACCTGTCGTTGGGATTCGTTGGTTCTGGGGGAAGGCCCCAAACGCACCCAGGGCCGTGGTCGGCGTCCGCGCCCTGATGGAAGAAAGCGGTTGTAAGGCAGCAGGAATGGTCGGTCCGGAAGGGATGAGAGAGGCGAGAAGGCTTGCCTTGTCCAGCCGAGGAGCACCCTAATCCGGTCTTTTCAGTCCAACACCTCACAGCCATGATTATAGTATAAACCAACTTGTGGCCTGTGTGCAACAAAGTTTTCGGACGTTGTCCTGATATGCCATCATCATGACGTCACTGCGGCGACCCCGCAGGAACGGGCCCGGACCGGCGGATCTTGAATTCAGGAGGAAAACAGCATGGTCGTGCGGCACGGGACATCTCGAAGACTGGCGTTTGGCACGTGGATTCTCGCTCTCGTTGCGGTTGCGGCGACGGCACAACCGCCGGTCCCCACCCCGCTGACGGTCAGTAGCGCCGAGCGAACCGGGCTCTATGCACTCGGCAAAGAGGTCGTCTTCACGGTCGAACCCGCCCGCGGCGCTGCGCCGGTCGGTCTGGACAAGGTCGCCATCACGATCACCCGCGACGGCTGGAGCCGGCTCGCCGGCGTTCAGACCCGGAGAGCGGCCGAGAGAATCGAGGTCCGTTTCACGCCCGATGCCCCCGGCTGGTTCGTGTGCGAGGCGGCGCCGGACGGCAACCGTGGAGCCGCCGCCCGCGCGGGCGTCGTGGTCGGTCCCGAGCAGATCGCGGCGTCGATGCCCGAGCCGGACGACTTCGACGAGTTCTGGAATGCCCGTCGGGCCGCACTGGCCGCGATGCCGATGAAGGCCGAGGTCGCACCCGCGGAGGGTCCCGACCCGCAGATCGAGTGCTTCAGCATCGAAATCCCCTGCCCGCAGACCCAACCCGTCCGCGGCTACTATGGCTGTCCCAAGGGGGCCGGGGCGCGGAGTATCCCCGCGATCCTCTACGTCCGGGCCGCCGGCGTCTCGGGCGACTGGTGCAAGGCCTCGACCCGGAACGTGACCTGGCTGGCGAAGCAGTACGGCGCGATCGTCGTCGATATCAACGCACACGGCATGCTCAACGCCCAGCCGCCGGAATACTACCAGAACCTCGAACAGAACGAGCTTCGCGACTATCGCAACCAGGGCGTGACCGACCGCGACAGATTCTATTTCGTCGGGATGTACGTCCGCCTGCTGCGGGCCGTCGAGTTCATCGCCAGCCTGCCGGCGTGGGACGGGATACACATCGTGACAATCGGCGAGAGCCAGGGCGGCGGGCAGGCGCTGGCCGCCGCGGGACTGGACAAGAGGGTCTCGGGCGTCGTGGCCCTCGTGCCTGCGATGTGCGACTTCGCCGGGCCGGTCGCCGGCCGCCAGGGCGGATGGCCCATGCCCCTCGGGCGTGACATCGACAGCGAGAACGCCAGGAAGATCCTTGCTGCGGTCCGCTACTGCGACAACGTGAACCTGGCGAAGCGGTCGCGGGCCCAGACGCTCATCTTCGTCGGGCTCATCGACACCGCCTGCTCGCCCGCGGGCATCTTCGCAACCTACAACAACCTGCCCGGGGGCAGGCAAATCGTCGCCTACCCGCACAAGCCGCACAACGACCTGCCCGAGGAGGACCGCTGGATCGGAGAGATCGACGCCCTCCGCGACCAGTTCATCCGCCGCCACTTCGGCCGATAGACGCGGCGAACGCCACAGGGCCGGCCTCGACGCTGCGCCCGATGGGTACACATCCGTGGACATCGGCGCACCCAAGGAAACGATGCCGTCCGGCCACAGCCGTTTGTCACAGTGAGAGATGCACGAGAGCAGCAGATGAGGCGATCATGGTCAATCGCGTGGATTCTCGTGGGCCGAGGGACAAGAGACGACCGTTGCTGTGCTCGCCGGCAGGCATGGCGCTTGGCGTAGTTGTGTTGATTGGAGGCCCCTTGACGTCGGCGGGCTATGCCGGGCCCAGGGCTGTGCGGACGAGATTGCGTTGATCGTCGTTCCGCCCTTCGGGCAGGCATCTTCCGCTCTGGGCCAATAGCATGAGCATTGAGGGAACCGACCGGTCAGACCCGTTGCGGCCCGTGTCCGCGTTCGCTCGGTGTCTTCCTGGTTGGGTTTGTCTTTGCCGGCCGTTCGGCAAGTGCGAAGGCCGGTCGCTACCTGCCGGCAGTTGGGCCGGCGAACCGGAGACGGACCCCGTAGAGCGAAGAGCGTGCTGTGATGAAGAGCGTCTTGCGATCCGGGCCGCCGAAGATCAGACAGGTGGGACGCTGTGGGACTTCGATGGTGTCGATTCGTTTGCCGGTGGGGTCGAGGACGAGGATCTGGCCGGCGGCGATATAGACGTTGCCCTGCTCATCTGCGGTGACGCACTCGCCGCCCTCGTTTGCGAAGCGCCTCGGATCAGACAGCGTTCCGTCTTCGCCCACCTCGAAGGACCACGTTTTCAGCTCCGCCTCGTTCGTGACGTAGAAGGGCTTTCCCGCGACAGCGGGAGCCAGGCCGAAGGCCCGCAACACGTCCGCCATCTTGGTGCCCCACAGGGTGGCGCCGGTGGTGAAGTCCCGACCGGCCGGGATGAACGTGGCGCCGTCGGGCGAGAGGTAGTGGAACGGCTTGGACGCGGTCGAGTCCCGCAGAAACTCACTGTCGCCCATCCAGCGGTTCAGCGGGATGACCGGCGTCGCCCCCGGGCGAGGTTCTGATGCCTGCGGCGGCAGCGTGACGATTGGGCTGTCGTTGACATCCGGCCGGAAGGCCAGCACGGTGCCGTTGCCGGCATAGCAGACGACAAGCAGATTCCCCGCTTTGTCGAAGGCCAGTTGGACCGGCTGTTGTTCGATCTCGCGGACCACCTCGGCCTTGCGTCGCTCCGGCGACCATCGGTACACGCGATTCTCACGGGCATCCGCAAAGTACACGGTGCCTTGGCCGTCCACCGCGGCCCCGGCGATGTTCAAGAACCCGTCGGCGAGTTTTTCGACCTTGGCTCCGTCAGCGACCACGCTCATTTCGGAATGGGATTGCGGAGGACGTGTACCGCTGGTGACGTCGAGCAGAGCGAACTCCGGATCCCGGACCTCGAGGTTGGCAGTCGCCTCGAAGACCGCGCTGTCGAACGAGACCTTGCTGTTGCTGTAGCTGTGGAGATTGCGGAAGCGAATGTCGCGAGACTCGCTCACTTTCACCGCATACGGGAACGGCACGAAGCAACTGATCACGCGGTAGAAGAACGTGTTGGCGAACTGGAGGTTGCTCGAACGACCGATCTCCAGGGGCAGGGCCTTCGGCCCTTCTTCCCGCTCCTCCTCGAACTGTACCGCATAGAACCGCCAGTTGGAGGCGTTGCGAAGGATCATCTCGTTGGCGACGTGGTGTTCGAGGGACATCGCATACACCCGGCCGCTGGTCGAGGTGTCCGAGATGAGCATGCCGGCCTGTGCGTATGGACTGGGCGTCCAGATGTCTTTGAAGGTTCCGCCGCCGTTGTCGGCGACCCAGAGGCTGGCATGCTGGCTGTTCCAGGCGTCGCGGTTGCCCAGTCTACCGAACCCGCCGCGCTGTGGGCCGGGGATTCGTGTGCCATGCCCGCCGTGCAGGCGGACGTCGTTCATCATGGATCTCTCCCCGGCCATCCACTTCACGCCGACGGCGCGGGGATTGATCGCGCCGGTGTAAACGCCGATACCCGTGACGATATTGGTTCCCCCTCGCGGGGCTTCGAGAACCGGTTTGGGCCGGCCGTTGCCCTGGAAGGCGGTTGTATTGTCCGGCAGATTGATGACGGTAGCGGATGGGTGCAGGCCGATCAGCACCGTGTCGGGCCGAAGCGTCAGCGTGTCACTGACGCAGTACCATCCCATCGGCAGGTAGAGCGTCCGGTGTCCGGCAATCGCCTCTTGGAGCGCCGCGGTATCGTCGGTCTTGCCGTCGCCGGTGACGCCCAGGGTTCGGACGTTCACCCAGGTTGCGGCGTCGGGAAGGGCGGGGATATCCGATGCCGCCGGCGTGGGCAGGTCGCTCACCACGCGGTTCGCCTGGGTAGCCTTGATCTGCCGTTGGCCGCCCGGGCCGGAGAGGTGCAGCCCGTGGGTGAACTGCTCGACGACATAAGCCGACCCGACCCCGGTGAATGTCTTGTCGCTCTCGCGGAAGCTCGCGAGGACAGGCACATTCTTGCAGGCGACATTCTGCAGGTTGATCTGTGTTCTCGCGCTGTCCTCGTCGCTGACGACGATGGCCCCTCCGGTGATGCTCTCGAATCGCGCATCGCTGATCCAGAGTTGCTCCGGACTGCCGGGGACAATGGAGACCGCCGTGGGCACATTCCTGAATTGCGGTCGCACGAGTGTCAGTCCGGCCTCCCGATCACCGATCGCGGCGACGCGCTGCTCCTCGAAGGTGCAGTCGATTACGAGAATGGGCCAGCCCGGCGCGGACCGTCGGGTCGTGATGCCGTATTGGCCGCCGGTGAAGTGGAGGTCCTCCACCTCGTTGCCGATGTCCTCCAGCCCCGCGCGGGCCGAGCCGAGTCGGAAATCCATGTGGGCGAGATAGCAGTGTTGTGCGACGTGAAAGCGGACGCCGACCGCCGCGGGGTTGCCCGGTCCGATCTCGATGTCGATGTTGCTCATCGCGCTGTAGAACGTGCCGGGGTTGCCGTCCTGCGGAGGTCCGCCGGCGTTTGGCCCGAACCCTCGCCCACCTGAGAAAAAGAACATATACTTGCCGGCCCCTTCCTGGAATCCCGGCGTGCTTTCGGCCAGCCTGAAGACGGGCCGGCTGTCCCCATAGCCGATCAGGCGGATGCCCGGCCAGACAGAGACGGTTCTCGTGAGACGGTAGGTCCCTTTCGGGATGAACAGGACGCCGGCCCCGGTGCTCGACGCGACGTTATCGATGGCTTGTTGCAGTGCCGGGGAATCATCCTCGACGCCGTCGCCATGCACAGGGAACTCCGGCCGGGCCAGATAGACTGCCGCCGGATCGTCGAGACGCACCGTATAGAACGAAGCCGCGTTGAGAAGTCCCCATGACGGAATGATACCGATGATAAAGGACAACACGAGGATAGATTGGCGATCCATATCATGCCCTCTCGAGCACAAACACTCGTCGACAGAAGACCCGATCTTTGACTGAAACCAGATTGTAGCACGCCGTCGTCCACGTGCAATGTCCTGATGCGACCGGTCATCCGAGCCCGCCACGAAGGACCCGAGTCGTACATCCCGTGCGTGTTGGGACGTTTTCCTATAGCCGAGAATGGAGCTGCCACCTTCTCTCCCACCTTCGAGCCGATCTCATCGGCTCGATTCTGTCGGTTCCTGCGGGCGTTTTTGCCGGCTTGTCCCTGTAATGCGTTGTGGAGAAGTCGTGCGAGGCCGCATGACCTGCGAAGGGCCCGCCTCGTCGCAGGACGAGCGTCCGCGCTGGTCCCCACAGGTTGCGGATACGGTTATGCGCCCGTGTTCTTTGGACTTGCGTGCGTGTGCCGCGGCGGCGACAATGGGGTCTCGTTGGAGTCGTGTTGAGTTGTCCGAGTCGATGGGATGTACCGTGAGTAAGGAGGTGGTTTTATGAGAGCGAATCGGTTGAGTCGTCGCGGGTTCTTGGTGGCTGCGGGTGGCTGGGGCGCGGCGGCCGTCCTGGGCATGACCGCCAGGGGCAGGTCCGCGGAAGTACGGAAGGTCAGGCTGAGCACGCCCCACGCAGAGAAGATCGGCTGGCGGCTGTCGTGCCAGCTCTACACGTTTCGGGATCGGACCTTCTACGAATCGCTCGACGCGCTCGCGGGCCTGGGCATCCGCTGCGTCGAGCCGGCGTTCTTTTTGCCGTTGAGCAAGGAGCAGCCGGACCTCAAGACGAGCGAGTCGCTGTCGCCCGCATCACGCAAGGAGATGAAGCAGCGGATGGACGATCGCGGCATGCTGATGGCGAGCTACTACGCGCCGCTCGAAGCCGACACGAGCACGTTCCGCAAGGTGTTCGACTTCGCCAAGGAGATGGGGGTCGAGACGCTCGTCGCCGAGCCGCCGGCCCAGGTGTTCGAGGCCCTCGACGGGCTGTGCCAGGAGTACAAGATCCATCTCGCAATCCACAACCACTCGGAAGCGGCCGGCTCGAAATACTGGCGGCCGGAGAACGTCCTGAAGGTCTGCGAGGGCCGTAGCAAGGCCATCGGCGGCTGTCCCGACACCGGTCACTATGTCCGCACCGGCCTGGACCCCTCCGAGTGTCTCAAGAAGCTGGAGGGACGCATCATCTCGGTGCACCTGAAGGACGTTGCCGAGATGGGCAACCCTCAGTCGCGGGACGTGCCGCTGGGCGAGGGCAAGGCGAACTACACGAAAGTCCTCCAAACGCTGTGTGCCCTGAAGTTCCGCGGCCTGGCGACCATCGAGTACGAGCACCTATCGCCGCAACTGGTCGAGGACGTGGCCAAGTGCGTCAAGTTCGTCGAGGAGTTCGCCAAGACGGTCGATGTGTGATGTCACGATCCAGTCGCATGTGGGAGTCTGATACCATGAAAAAGCTCGTTCACTACTCGCCTGCAATGAGATTTATCCCTGTTTTTTGTCTGTTTCTGTGTGCGTGTGCTCCGGGCGCGGGCTCGTGGCAGGTGGGCGCACCCATCGTCACCTACTGGGCGGGCCCGCCGCTCACCGACGCGGTGGCGCAGCAAATGGTCGAAGGCGGCTTCAACCTCGTCTGGTGCGGCAGCGAACAGGAGCTTGACGTGGCGCAGCGTCACGGCCTGCGCGGTCAGCTCACCAGCGGTCTGTTCACGCCGGCGGCGCTGGACGACCCGAGCCGGCGCGAGCAATTGGACGCCCTCATCGCCCGCGTCAGCAAGCACCCGGCGCTGTACTCGTACCACCTGATCGACGAGCCCGGCGCCGCGCAGTTCCCTGCGCTGGGCAAGCTGGTCGCGTACCTCCGCGAACGAGACCCGCAGCACCTGGCCTACATCAACCTGTTCCCGACCTACGCCAACAACGAGCAGCTCGGCACGAAGGGCGACGTCGTGACCGCCTACCGGGAGCACCTGCGACTCTACGTCGAGCAGGTGCAGCCTGCGCTCATCAGCTACGACCACTATCAGTTCCAGCTCAAGGGCGACGGCAACCAGTACTTCCTGAACCTGGCGATGATCCGTCGGGCGGCGCAGGACGCGGGCGTGCCCTTCCTGAACATCGTGCAGGCCTGCACCTGGGCGCCGGATGCGATGCGCATCCCGAATCCCGACGAGTTGCGGTACCTGGTCTACACGACGCTGGCCTACGGCGCTCAGGGCATCAGCTATTATGTGTATGCCCATCCGAACCACTACGGCAGCCTCGTCAGTCTGGACGGGACGCCCGGGCCGCTCTACATCGCGTTGAAGTCCTACAACCGCGAGTTTGCCGCGATGGCGAAGGAGCTCCAGCCGCTGCGGTCGCTCGGCGTGTATCACACCTCGATGCGCGAGATGGGCTGTGAGCCGCTGCCGGCCGACGCGGCCTTCCTCATCAGAACAGTCCCGTCGTCCGCCTCGGCCAGGGGGTTCCTGCTCGGATTCTTCGGAGCGACGGAGAAGCCAACGCATGTCGTTGTGGTGAACCTGGATTACTCCGCCGGAGTCAGTACGTCGCTCGTCGGACGGGGCCGGCTCGAACTCTTCGACGCCACAGCCGCTCGATGGACCGGCACGAAGAAGAATGGTGTGCTTGACCTGACGCTCCCGCCCGGCGGGGGCGCGCTCGCTCGAATTGCCCGCTGATGAAGTCCAGGAGAATCGCCGCATGCGTACGACACAGATCGATCGCTGCCTTCCCAAACTCGTTTTCTCCTTGGTGACGGGTCTCTGGTTCCAGGCCGCGTCCCTGGCCGGGACCGATCCCGCTGGGGTCGTCAAGGAGATCGACATCGTGCATTTCTCGCACACAGATGTGGGTTTCACCGACAGCCCGTCGGTCTGCCGGGAGTTGTACTGTCGCTACCTCGACATTGCGGTGGACACGATCCTGGACTCGATAGAGGGTCCGGCGGAGAAACGGTTCTTCTGGACCGCGGAGGCGACGATGCCGGTCAACGACTGGTGGCAGTCGGCCACTCCTGCGCGGCGCAAGCAGTTCCTCAAGGCGGTTCGCTCCGGCCAGTTGGAGATCACCGCGTTGGCCTGCAACAATACGCCGTTCATGAACGCCGCCCAGTGGCGAACCATGCTCCATTGGTTGCCTGAGAACCTCTGGCGGAGGGTGAATCCCAAGGTCGCCATCCAGAACGACGTGAACGGGATGCCCCGCGCGGGCGCCCTGGCGTTGCTCGACCGCGGCGTGCGATACGTGTTCACCGGCATCAACGAGGACAGCGGGGGAGTGCCGTTTCCGCGACCATCCGCTTTCTGGTGGAAGATGCCCGACGGCCGGCGGATGTTCGTCTGGCTCAATATCGGCTATGGCTCGGGCTTCGACTTCTTCGAGCCCGCTGAATGGCGTCGCGGTCCGGTGCCTCGGGCAGCCGACACACGGTATCGCCCGCCTCGCGATGGGGACATGCTCCGCAGCGATGAGGAATCGGTCCGCAGGGCGCATCGCCAGTGCGTCGAGCGGGTCCGGAGCCTGGAGAGATCGGGCTATCGACACGAGGTGCTGACGATCTCGATCACGAGCCAGTGGCGTTTCGACAACGACCCGCCGTTCGCGCCGCTGGCGGATTTCGTCGCCGCCTGGAATCGCCTGGGACTCGAGCCGCGATTGCGGCTGACCACCGCGGCCGACGCGATGGAGCGGATGGAGAAGGTCATGGGCGCGACCGCGCCCGAGTACGCGGGCGAGTGGACCGACTGGTGGGCGAACGGGACGGGGTCGGCTCCGCGCGAGGTGGCGGCCGGCCGGGCGGCAAAGCGATTCCTCGCCGCGGTCGAGTCGCCGTTGTGGGGGCCGGTGGATGAGAACACCCGCCGGACGATGGACGACCTGTACCGCGACCTGTGCCTGTTCGACGAGCACACCTGGGGCTCGAGCCTGAGCGTGGCGAAGCCCTACAGTCTCGACACGCAGGGCCAGTTCGTCGAGAAGAGCATCCTGGCCTACCGCCCGATGGCGAAGGCCGAGTGGCTCCTGTCGCAGCGGGTCCGCTCGAAGCTCATCGGCGAAGGGGAGGGCCTGTTCCTCGCCAATCCCACGCGGGCGCCGTTCACCGGCTGGGCGTGGATGATCGCAACGTGCCTGCGGGACGACTATCAGACGGTCGAGAATCCGCAGACGGGCGAGAAGATGAAGCTGTATTTCGAGCCGGGAATCGAGCCCTGGGGTCGGCCTCGCAAGCCCGAGGACCTCAGTCGCGAGGACATCTCCGCCACGTTCTCCGACAACGCGTCGAACAAGGTAGCCAGGTTCTGGGTGGAAGACCTCGCCGGCAACACCGTCCAGCATCTGTGGCTGAGCACGCAGGAGGCCGAGTCGGATAGCATCGCGGCTTTCGTGAAGCCGGAAGTCGAGGCCAATGAGTCCGGCTGGCCGGTGTCGGCCGTTTGGCCGGGCATGAAGCAGCCGTTGTTCCTGGAGGGTTCGGGCGATTTCGTCGCGGTGAAGGTGAACGGTTTTGCGCCGCGCCACGTGCTGGCCGATATTCGAGGTCAGCGCGGCGAGGCGCGGGAGCGCATGCGCCGTGAGGTGCTCGAAGACGTTCCCGCTGTGCCCGAGGGGAAGGCCATTGTGCGGGAGACGCCCCATACCCTCGTCTACACGCAGGCTCTACAGCACCCGCGCCTGGCATGGGGGACGCGCGTCGTCGAACTGTGGAAACGCCAGCCGCGAGCCCGGTTCACGGTGCGGATCAATCGCCTTTCGTCCGTGGCGCCGGAGATCTTCTACGTCGCATTTCCGCTGCCCGTGGGCGATGCACTGCCGCGATTGAGCAGCGGGGGCGAGCCGTTCACCCCGTTCACCGACCAACTGCCCGGCACGTGCCGCGACTACTTCGCCTTCGACGGCTGGGCGGACTACGTGACGCCCGAGGGCTGGTGGTTGTGGGTCAGCCGGGATGCTCCTCTGGTGACTCTCGGCTCCTCGCCCACGCTGGCCCTCCGCCAGGAGCCGCCGGAGGATGCACACCGCCTGATGGCGATGGTCTTCAACAACTTCTGGTACACCAACTTCGTCGCGGACGAGCACGGGATTATGGAGTTCCAGTTCGACCTCGTCTGGTATCCCGACGCCGCAGGTTCGGCTCACGACCTGGCCGAAGCCCTCGTGACCGACCCGGTCGTGCTCCTGAACCCGGGAACGCGGGAAGACGCCCGCGTCGTCGAGAACCTGTATCGGCCGTGACCCGGGGAGCGGTATCCTGCGGATTCGGGCAAATCCTGGCGCTGTTTTCGCTCTATCATCCTGCGTTGACGAGACTTACGTCGATTGGGTGAAAGCTGCCTGCGTCAGGTCGGACTCCCCTGCGGTCTTGCTCAAGGGACAATGCCTGAATGCCGATATGGATTGAGCGAAGGAACCCGGATTCTGCTTGATTGCTCGCGACCGGGTATTGTAAAATACACACGGTGCCTTGTGATCGGCGATATTGTCGGACCTTCTGATGAACTGAGCAGCGCAGTCATTCCGTGGGAGGAGTTTGTAGACCAGTAAACGCCAGCACATAGTTATGAAGGAGGACGATCATGGGAAGAAATCTGGTTGCGTGGATATTGTGTGCTTTTGTGGCGAGCATGGTGGCCACCTCCGCGGCGAACGCCATGGACCCCATGCCCATTGCCTGGTGGAAGCTGAACGAGGGAACGGGCACCGTCGTTCTGGACTACTCCGGCAATGGACACAACGGGACGGTGATCAACCCCACCGGGGGGCTGGGAACCGGGGGTACAGCCTGGTATAGAGACGGCCAGCGCGGCATGGTCATCAGCTTCGACGGAACCGACGGCACCGGCGCCTGCGTCGATACCGACATGATCGTCCCGGCGATGACCCTGACGAGCGATTTCACCTGGGTGTTCTGGGCCAAGCAACATGCCGATCAGGAGGCGAACAACGATTCGATTCTGGGCAATCGCTACGGTGGGACGACCTCGCCGCTGCAATTCATCAAGTTCACCCCGATGAACTTCGAGTACTACAATGGCGACGCCACCACCTTTATCGACTACGCGGATGTCACGGGTGGGGTGTGGGTCCACAACGCGACGGTGAAGCAGGGGGCAACGCTCACCTACTATCGCGACGGCGTCGAGACGCTCTCGATTACACTCACCAATACCCAGACGATGGCCGCTAATCCGTTCTACATGGGCGCCGATTGCTACAGCGGCGTAACAGAAGCCTGGCGAGGCTATCTCAGCGACGTGCGCCTCTACGATCAGGCGTTGACCCAGGTCGAGATTGCGCACGCCATAGCGGGAAGAAGACCCGATGCGGAATTGGCGGGCGAACCCGTTCCTCTGAAGGGCGCAACCGACGTGCCGTACGATGTCTCGTTGAGCTGGACGGCAGGCGAATCCGCCGTCACGCACGATGTGTATTTGGGCACTTCATTCGACGCGGTGAGCGAGGCGAGCCGGGACAACCCGCTGGACGTGCTGGTCAGCAAGGGCCAGACAGACGCCGCCTATACGCCGGACCCGGCGCTCGAATATGGCAAGGTCTATTATTGGAGAGTCGATGAGGTCAATGGGGCCCCCGACAACACCGTCTTCAAGGGGAGTGTCTGGAGCTTCAGGGTCGAGCCGTACGCCTATCTGGTGACGCCGACGCGGGTCACCGCCTCCAGTTTCGAGGCGGACAAGGGGCCGGACCACACCATCGACGGATCGGGACTCGACGCGGACGGACAGCATTCCGTCGTGCTGACGGACATGTGGATGAGTGACGGCAACAGCGGCCTGCCGGCCTGGATTCGGTATGAGTTCGACCGGGAGTACAAGCTGTACGAGCTGTGGGTGTGGAACTCGAACTGTGAGGTCGAGTACGCGGTCGGGTATGGAGCCAAAGACGTCGTGATCGAGTACTCCACCGACGACGAGAACTGGACGCAGTTGGAAGGGGTGCCGCAGTTCACCCGGGCCACGAGCAGCAAGACCTACAAGGCGAACACGATCATAGAGCTCGGCGAGATCACCGCGAAGTACGTCAAGCTGACCATCACCGCCAACTGGGGCGGTTTCCTGAAACAGACCGGCTTGAGCGAGGTACAGTTCTACTATGTGCCGCTGCGGGCCCGCGCGCCCGATCCGGCAGACGGCGAGACGGGTGTCAGCGTGGACGTGGCCCTGGAGTGGCGTTCGGGCCGAGAGACCGTGTCGCACGCGGTGTACTTCGGCACCGACAGCAACGCAGTCGCCGAGGGCAGCGTTTCCGCCACAACGGCGACCCAATCCACCTATACACCCGACTCGCTGAATGTTGCGACGACGTACTACTGGAGGGTGGACGAGGTCGGCGATACGGGGACCTATACAGGGGCTGTTTGGAGCTTCACCACCGAGGAATACCTTCCCGTCGACGGTTTCGACAGCTACAACGACAACCAGGACACCGGCACCACGATCTTCCAGACCTGGATCGATGGATACGGGGACGATAACGACAACGGTTCCGTTGTGGGCTACAACAAACCTCCGTTCGCCGAGCCGAACCTGGTTATGGGCGGTGAGCAGTCCATGCCGTTCAGCTATGACAACACGAGCGTCGTCTATTCCGAGGCCGTGAGGACGTTCGAGGAGACTCAAGACTGGACAACGAATGGCGTTCAGACCCTGTTGCTCCACTTCATGGGCGATGTGGCGAACGCCGGTTCCGGCCAGCTCTACGTCAAGATCAACAACACCAAGGTCGTCTACGGCGGCAGTCCGGCCGACCTGACCATTCCCGTCTGGCAGGCCTGGACGATCGATCTGGCCTCCACCGGGGTCAACCTGAAGAAGGTCACCTCATTGGCGGTCGGCATTGCCGGCAGCGGGGCCGTGGGCCAGTTGTTCTTCGATGAGATCCGCCTGAGCCCGACAGCCAGTACGACGGTCACCCCGGTCGATCCGGGCACGACCGGCCTGATTGCCTACTATCCCTTTGACGGGGATTATGCAGATGCGGCCGGCAACCACGACGGCACGCCCACCGGCTCGCCGGGCTTCGCTACCGGAAAGGTCGGCAAGGCCCTCAACATGACCGCCGATGCGCAGTACGTTGCGGTGGCCTATTCTGCCGATTTGGCGATGAGCACCTTCACCGTTGCCGCATGGATCAACGTCGTCGACCTCGACGCGCTGCGAGCCATCCTCGGGACCCGCATCGGCGGAAACTACACCTTCGATGTGAAGGCCGATTCCGCACGGATTCACGGGGACATCGGCAATGGCACCGCCTGGCTGAATACCACCCTGGATATTCCCACCGCCAAGGGCGGCCTCCTCAACATAGGTGAGTGGTACCATGTCGCATACGTGATCGACAATGCTGCCCAGAAGTGCTTCATGTACCTGAACGGGGCCCTGGGATCGACGGCAACGTTCAGCGGAACGCCCATGTTCATGACATCGGCCGAGACTCTGGGCATCGGGTACTGCTCTTCCGGGGAGTACATGCACGGCCAGATCGACGAGGTCCGGATCTACAACCGCGCTTTGTCCGCAGCGGAAGTGGCAGGTCTCGTCGGTCGGACGGGCACGATCTACGTCGCTCCGTGACGCGGATCGTGGATGGCACGGGCGCGGGAGCCGGCAGGCTCTTGTCCTGCGTGCGATGAATGATTGACGGATTCGGGGGATGCCCTTCATCGTCGAGATGAATTGGCATCCCCCGTTCTATTGGGGTGGATCGCAGGATTCAACCGTCGCACCGTCGGCGGCTGGATCGACGAGCCGGCAGCCACGCCGAGGGAACACGTGCCCCTGCGAGGGCCAGGTCCGGTAATACGGTGGCCCCCTGTCCTTCTTCTGTGTATTCCCCATCTTGTTCATTATTCCCCACGGAGGACAGGTGGCGTTTCTCAGTGTTGCCAAGGGCGAATCCCGATTCGTCTGAGGGGCTCCAACGGGCCGGTTCTGTGCCGATAAGCGGTGTGGTTTCCCTACCTCGCAGGTCTTTTTATGGGGCCGTCCCATAAAAGGGTAAAGTTTTCCGAAGGGGTGTGCCGAAAAAGCCAGTGTGGGTATTATACGGACTGTCAGTGCTGAAAAGCAGTTTTTTTCAGTCCGGCGGGGGCCCCCCGACACGATGGATCGCGTTGGGAACCCGCGACAAACAGGTCCGGCCCAGGAACCGGCGCAATGGAAGGCTCGTTCGCGGAGAGAACTATGAGAACAGTGGCAATCGTCAACCAAAAGGGGGGATGTGGGAAAACGACGGTATCGATCAACTTGGCCAGTGCGCTGGCCGAGCTGGGCAAGAAGGTCCTGCTGGTGGATATGGACCCCCAGTCGCACTGCGCGGTCGGACTGGCCGTGCCGGAAGAGCAGATCGAACAGAGCATCTACGATGTTCTCATCAGTCGCAGCCGCAATGAGCCGATCCGCCTGACGGAGATCCTCTGGCAGATCGGCGACAACCTGGAGTTGGCGCCGGCCAGCATCGACCTGTCGGCGTTCGAGCAGCAGATGGCCGGGATCGCCGACCGCGAGACCTGCCTCAAGACCGTGCTGGACGAGGTGAAGGACGAATACGATTTTGCGGTGGTGGATTGCCCGCCTGCGGTGAGCCTGCTGACGTTCAACGCGTTGCGGTCGGCGACCGACGTCCTGGTGCCGGTCGAGACGGGCTACTTCGCGTTGCACGGCCTGAGCAAGCAGTTGGAGACCCTGGGCATTCTGTGCAAACGATGCCAGCAGCATGTCTCCGTCCGCGTTCTCGCGAGCATGTACGACATTCGCACGAAGATGGCCCGCGAGATCCTCGCGGAGCTGCGATCCCACTTCGGCGACCGCATGTTCAAGACCGTGGTCAATTTCAACACGCGGATCAAGGAGGCCTCCAGCTTCGGCCAGCCGATCAACGAGTACGATCCGGCGAGCAAGGGCCAGCAGGATTTCCGCATGTTGGCGCAGGAAGTCGTTGGGAGCGAAGAGCGTCCTCAGGTCAAGAGCAAGCGGCTCGTGGATTCGCTGGCCGATCAACTCGAAGCGATCGGAGCCAGTGCCAACGAGCTGTTGAAGTCCGCCAAGCCCGCAATCGTCGCCGCGCCGGCGAAGCAGCCGGAACCCGCAGCGGCCATGCAGGTGGTTGTGGACCGCGATCCGATTGCGGCGGTGCAGCCGGTCCCCGAGACCGTCGGCGCCGTTGTCGAGCCGCGCGTCGAGGCGGCCGAGCAGATCGATGCCAAACTTGCCAACTACTACGGCGTCAGTCAGATCCAGGACGCAGTGGTCTTCGTGACACTCTACCCCCGCGCCCAGAATGTGCAGATCGCGGGCGATTTCAACAACTGGCAGCCCGCCGGAACGCCCATGCAGCGAGTCGGTGACAGCGGCGTCTGGCAGGCCAAGTTAAAACTGCCCAACGGCATCTATCGCTACCGCCTGGTTGTGGACGGCCAGTGGCAGCAAGACCCCTACAACGAGCGTTCCGAGATGAACCCCTACGGCGATTACAACTCGGTGCTCGAGGTGAAGTAGCGCTTGCTGCACGTGTCCCGATGGCGATCCTGCCATAACAACCGCATTGTCTCGGACCGGTCGCGCCGCCTGTGTGCAGACAGCTAAAAAGGACAGACAAAGTCGTCAGGGAGGATGCAAATAGGTTTCGTCTGTAAAGCTGGGAAAGATGGGGTGTGTGGGTGGTGTGATATCCGGAAAAATGTTGATGCAGACGATGTTTTTATCGTTCAAAGCAGAATAGGAGAGGGCACTATAAGGTTGACATGACTGTCCTATGATTGTAGGTTGACATAGGAATCTCGGTTTGCCATTTTCAACATGCGATGCGGGGTGGCAACGTGACCGGGCAAGGATGCTATGTGCGTGACAGTGACGCAGTGTGTCGCTTCCGCTTCGCAACAGGGGGCGGGTGTTCTGCCGACTGGAGGAGTCGGGGGAGTGGGGTGTATCTCGAAATTCTCCCTCATCTGCGTCGAACCGTCGCGGTTTTACGGTTCGGCCCAGGCATTCCAACACCGCGTCATCTCTTTGCGTTCTCCATGCAGGGACGCAGCGCCTGAAGAAGCCCGCGCGTGCTCGTGCAGAGCGTTGCACCCATCGGGAGGAGGACCGTTCTGTCGGTCCGATCGTGATCGTCCGGCCCAGAAATGAACGGGGACTCTTGCTCTCGGAGCCCACGCCCGGATGGCGTGGCGGAGGAGGGGCCCGAAAGAAAACGGAGTTTCAGAAGGAGAAAGAGATGAAAAAGGTATGGATAGTGCTGGTTCCCATGTTGGCGCTGGCCACGGTGCTGCAGGGTGAGAATGGCAGTCCCGCCGGCACGACGGTCGATGTGGTCAATCAGATCGGCACGAGTCAGAGTCAGGATGTCTCGACGACCTCGATTGCCGAAGGTGGATCGAGCTGGAATGACAACGCGTCCACGTCGTCCTCGCAAGTTAGCATCGACAGCACGTCGATCTCCAACTACGAGACGCGGACGGCGCCGCTGACGACGTTTCCGCCGTACCTGCCCTACTGGAACCACGGCGGCTGGGGCACGATCAAAGCCTACTTCCCCAACAGCCCGTCGGCCAATGACACGGTCTACGAGACGACGTTCGATCCTGAGAATCCCGAGGACATGCGCGAGCTTCGTGGGGTCCTGAAGGCCCTGCCGTATAAGGGGCTGCTTGAGATCGTCGGCGGCGTGCTCAACTGCGCCGCGGCTGCTCTCTTCGACGCGCCCGATCGGTATCATCACGGTCGTGGACTCGAAATCGCCGACTCGATCACTCGCAACCGCCGGCCCGAAGGCAAGCCGCTGTTGGTCTTCATCGACTCCAATGTGGACGTCGCCCTCCTGGAGGAGGAAGGTTACGCCTATGTGGGCAAAGTGAGCGTCGACGGCGACGTGGAGCGGAACTGGGACCATGCGTACAAGGCAGCGGTCGCCGAGGCGCTGCTGTGGGACACCGACATCCTGCTGATCTCCGGCGGCATGAAGGGCGTCACGGTCGGGTCGAACTTCACGTTCCCCTCCGCCGCTGCCGGCTACAGCCAGGCGAACTACTCGCTCTCGCTGCTTGGCGCCAAGGCCACCGGCATTACGGAAGGCAAAGGCAAGGCCGTTCTCAGCGCCGATGCCTATCGCTTCTGCCCCGGCAGGATGGACCGCCGACGAATCCCGGAGTCGCTCTACGAACGCATCCGGGCGAGGCCCCTGGCTGCATCGCAGGAAGTCGGAATGGCGCCGACGGCCCCGGCGTCCCAGTCCGTGTCGCGCGCCGCATCGTCACGTGCGCCGGCGCCGGCCGAACGCGCGGATCGCAGGACCGAGTCTGTGAGCACGCCGCCAAGCGACGAGGTGCCGTTGACGCATCAACCTGAGCCGCAGGGGGCCATTCAGGATGGGCAGGTGTTGCCGCCGCCGGAGCCTCAGGGAACCGACCGGTATGACCGGCTGCCGCCGGCCATCACACCACAGACTCCGGCCCAGGCTGAGCCCGCGACGAGTTGCTCCGATGCTGTGAAGGAGGATGTCCAGGTCGCCCAGGACGTGCCTCAAGTCGTGACATCGAACACGCATTCTGGAAAACAGAAGCCGGGAATCAAGGTCCGTCGCGAGCTGCTCGCCAAAGCCGGACTCCAGGATGCACAAGACATCATGTACTTGACTCTACGATAGACGGTGCAGGCGGTTTCCCGCCGCAAAGCAGGATCAGATCGTCTCTCGAGCGGGGAGAAAGGAGGTGTCTCGCCGTCAACCGAGAGGATTGTGGAAAGCGGATCGGCTGTGGCGCGTCGGCCCTTTCGATGCTCTTCGACACATGAGGGATCATTCAAGACAAGGAGGTGCTCATGCACAGACAAGGGATAGCGGTGGTATCGATCACGCTCATATTGGCCTGCGGCGCCGGTGCGTTCGTAGGTCAGGAACAGGGATTCAACATCGGTGCGGCTAATTGCATCACGTGGTCCGGCGGCGTGGGTCTGGTCGAGGGCGGTCACCAGGCGGTCGTCTGTCAGGGACAAAGCGTCGCGGGGGGTTGGAATGCCCCCTCGGGATTCCAGAGGGAAGGCGGGCTCTTCCATCAGACCGCCAGCGCCGGCGGCGGCGGGCCGGCCTTCGTCAAGCAGACCGCCGACATCGTCGGCAACCAGCACCAGGGAACCGGGATGTGGGGACAGCCGACCGCGTCGCTGGGCCAGCAGATGAACATCGATTTCACGACGAACGTCGTCAAGCCGTGGGGCGCGGGCACAGCCGGTGCGTCGCAGAGCTTCATCGGCGGTCAGGTGCAGGCTTTCACGACGCCCACCACGATGGGTACACAGTCCCAGTTCGTCGGTGTCAGGGAGTATGCGAACATCGTCGGCGGGGCCGCCGCCGACCCGACGGTGAACAACTCGATCTCGATCGGCCTCAGTCAGAACCAACTGACGACGGCCCCATGCCCGTCCCTCTGCCGGCCGTAGAGAGCCGCGATAGAGACGAGGTTCCACGGACGAGGTGACGCCCTCTGGCGCGGATGGACCACGGCACCAGCCTTGGCCGATCCGGTCAGAGGGCGTCCCCGGGCGCTTCACCACCGGGATCGAGGAGGTCTTTCGTGTGGAACGACGCGGCTGCTTCCTGATTTGTGAGGGGGAGCCCTCTTTTTCTCTTGACATTCCCGATTGGCATCTATTACCATTCCTGCACCTGTGGGATGTCCCAAAAAGCTCGTGGGGATTCCGTTGGCTGGAGGAGGAGTGAGGGTGAGAACGCAAATCGGCTTTCTCGTTGCGGCTGCAGTTATTCTATCGATTATGTCCGCTTCTGCCTTGGGGGGCGGTACCAGCGTCGCATATATCTACAGTCGCAGCTTCAGCCTGAGGATTCCCGAAGACCCCGCGGCCACGAAAGGGTGGATGCAGGACGCGGTGGTCACGGTCCCGGACCACGTCCTCATCTGCGACGTCGACGTCTTCATGAGCCTTCGTCACACAGCGGCTTTCGACTTGCAGTTGTTCCTGCAAGGCCCGTCCGAAACGGTCGTGGTGCTCGCCCTGAACGACCCGTTCACAGGGTACTACGAGGGCCAAGACTACATCGCAACGACGTTCGACGACGAAGCCGATGTAGGCATCGCCGAAGGGAGTCCGCCTTTTGCGGGGAGTTTCCGACCCTTCGAGTCACTCACGGCTTTCGACGGTCTGGACGCCTGTGGCGACTGGAGTCTCCGGGTGTATGATGCATACTACAATGACATCGGATGTTTCGAGTTCTTCGCAGTGATTGTCACCGCGTTCTCGACGGAGTTCCCTGAGAGAGTCCCTGCGCCGTCGGCAGGGGGATTGACGCTGCTGGGTCTGGCTCTGATCTCTCGTTCGCTTGCGAGACCGCGGAACCCGCGACCCCGGAGTGCTCAGGACAACGCCGCGTCCTTCTGTCGGACTTTCTCCTCCTGCTCCCTCTTGAATTGATGGAGTTTCTCGCGAAGGGCAGGATCGGCCAGGGCCAGGATCTGTACGGCCAGGATGGCGGCGTTCTTCGCTCCGGCCTTGCCGATGGCGACGGTGGCGACGGGCACGCCGGGCGGCATCTGGACCGTGCTCAGCAGCGAGTCAAGCCCGAGCGGGCCACCCTCGGGGGCCAGGGGCACGCCGATGACGGGCAAGACGGTCCAGGCGGCCATAGTGCCGGCCAGATGGGCGGCCATACCCGCCGCGGCGATGATGACCTGGATGCCGCGGGCCTCGGCGTTCTGGGCGAACTCGGCTGCGGCCTGGGGGGTGCGATGCGCCGAGAGGATTCGCACGGTTGTCTGCACCCCGAACTCCCGAAGCTGGTCCACGCAGGCCTGCATCACGCTCAAATCGCTGTCCGAGCCCATGACCACTGCGACCGACGCACTCTTTTCGGATGCCATTGCATTTGCCATTTGCTATTTCCGATTTGCGACTTACGATTGTAAGCGGATCGCCCGATTGGGGGAACACCGACCCCATCATAGATAGTGCATGGTAAATAGTAAACCGTAAATCCCAGGGGGTCCGCCATGGAGCTTCGAAAGCCCGTCGTGGCCGGTCAGTTTTATCCGTCGGATCGGCAGGAGTGTCTGGAGCAGATCGGCGAATGCCTCGCGTCACATGCATTGAGCGATCGCTTGCCCGACCCACTGGTCGCGGGGATCGTGCCCCACGCAGGCTGGTCGTTCAGCGGCTCGCTGGCGGCCATGGTCTTTGCGGCGGTGAAGCAGCGACGGGCGACAGTCCGCACGTTCGTCATTCTCGGCGCCGCACACGGATACTTCGGGTCCCTGCCCGCTCTCGACGACAGCGACGCCTGGGAGACCCCCCTGGGCCAAGTGCCGCTCGACGACTCACTGCGACGGTCGCTCGTCCGGAGCGGGGTCGTCGTGGCCGGTTCCTCCGCCCATCGCCGCGAGCACAGCATCGAGGTGCAAATCCCCTTCATCCAGCACTTGTTTCCAGAGGCGATGATCTTCCCGGTCATCGTGCCGGCGAACGAGTCGGCCCTTGTGTTGGGCAGTGCCGTCGCTGATCTCGCGACCGATGCGACCGCCGGGGTCATCTGTATCGGCTCGACGGATCTGACACACTACGGGCCTCGATACGGCTTCACCCCGATGGGGGTCGGCGCCGACGCGTTGGGTTGGGCCAGCAACGTCAACGACCGGCAGTTCATCGACCTGGCCGTCGCCCTCGAGCCGCGGCGATTGCTGACCGACGCAATCGAGAACGGAAATGCCTGCGGCCCGGGCGCCGCGGCGGCCACCGTCGCGGTCGCCAAGAAACTCGGCGCCGGCAAAGGCGTTCTCCTCGCCCACACAAACAGCAACGAGGTTTTGCTCCGCCAGACGGGCGCCATGCACCACGACAGCGTGGGCTACGCCGCCATCGTGTTCTGATGTAACGCATCATGCGTTCGCGCAATTCCATTTGTGGAACAGCCAGGCAACGTGACACGCCTGCTCGTTCCGGTAGGGAGCTCCTAATGAGTTTCGACGAGCAAGATCGGCAATCGAACCGTGTGGCCGTGTGGCACCCCCGCCCTCGGGGGTGATCCCAGCCGGGGGCGGCTGGGCCACATTACTGTCGGCTGAAGGAACTCCGAACCAGGCGCACGAAGTCTGCCAGAGCAGTGGCACACGCTACCGAACTTGTCCGTCAAAACTCATCAGAGATCGTGCGGACAGAGTACGTCTTGGGAATGGGTGCGGATGCGTCCGCGCCCGGAAGGAGCATGCCATGAGTGCGAACGGGGATCGGCAGAGAGTAGGGCGGCGGGAGTTTCTCAAATCGGCAGCGGGGGCGGGTGCGGCGATCGCGTTTCCCTCAGTGGGATTCGGTGCGGCCGGGGCAGGCGAACCGGTTGAGCCGATCCACGTCGCCCTGATCGGTGCAGGAGCCCAGGGGGAAGTTCTACTGACCGCCTGCCTGAAGATCCCCGGTCTGCGGTTCGATGCGGTCTGCGATATCTGGGAGGCGCACAGCCTGACGCGGTTCTCCCGTTTGCTGCGCCGGTACGGCCATCCGGGCAACCCTTACGTTGACTGCGAGGAAATGCTGGCCAAGGAGAAAGACCTGGATGCCGCGATCATCGCCACGCCGGACTTCTGGCACGCCAGGCACACCGTCGCCTGCCTTGAAGCGGGTCTGCACGTCTACTGCGAGAAGGCGATGTCGAACACGCTGGAGGGGGCCCGCCGGATGGTCGAGGCCGCCCGCAAGACGAGCAAGCTCCTCCAGATCGGCCACCAGCGGCGCAGCAATCCGCGATATCTCTTCTGCCGCGAGAAGCTTCTTCGCGAGGTCGGGTTGTTCGGTCGGATCACCGCCGTCAACGGCCAGTGGAACCGGGCGGTCCAGACGCCGTTCGGGTGGCCCAAGGGCAAGGAAATCGACGATGCGACGCTGAAACGTTACGGCTACGAATCGATGCACGAATTCCGGAATTGGCGCTGGTATCGCGGTCTTGGCGGGGGGCCCATCGTCGATCTCGGTGCGCACCAGATCGACGTCTACAACTGGTTTCTCGACGCCAGGCCCAAGTCGGTGCTCGCCAGCGGCCGGCTCAACTACTATGCCAAGGACACGCACGAGTGGTACGACACGGTCATGGCTGTCTACGAGTATGACGCGCCTGGAGGCCCGGTCACTGCTACCTACCAAACCCTCAGCGCCAACGGCAACGAAGGCTACTTCGAGAAGTTCATGGGCGACCAGGGCACGCTTGTGATTTCCGAATTCTCCGACCGCACAAGGCTGCATCCGGAGCCGTCGGACAAACCGGCGACCACGTGGGCCCAGTGTGTCCGGCATGGTTATCTGACCGCCCAGCCGGAATGGATGAAACTCGTCGAGCGGATGAGCCTTGAAGAGCTGGCGAAGACCCTCACCGTGTCGGGCTCCCTGAGGTCCACGGGCAAGGCGCCGAGTCTGGAGCTGGCAATTGAACTGGACAAGCCGATCCACCAGCCGCATTTGGAGAACTTCTTCGACACAATCCGCGGCAAGACCAGGCTGAACTGTCCCGCGGAAGTCGGCTACGAAGCCGCTGTGACGGTCCTGAAGGTCAACGAAGCCGTTGAAGCCGGACGTCGACTCGAGTTCAAGCCGGAGGAGTTCAGCGTGTGAACGGTGGGGAACCAGCAACACGGACAAACACAGACTGGCGCGGACCTCAACCGATTCGCGGCCCGTGTGCGTCTGTAGCGTTTCAGCCGAAGTTGTAGTGCTTGCGGATAGCCTTCTCAACGTTCCAGACGCACTCGAGATCCTGCGGAAAGACCACCAGGTCACCCGGCCCAAAGCTCACGGACTCCCTCCCGTCCGAGACAGTGACTGTTCCCTCCAGGATCAGGCAGGTCTCCCGTTCCGTGTACGTCCAGTCGAACGTGCTGGGCTCGCACGCCCAGATGGGCCAGTTCTTGCATCGCTTGAGTTCCTCCTGTGTCGGCTTGCGAACAACGATATCCTTCGCCGTAGGCATATCCTCTTACTCCTTGCGACCAGACCACACAACAAGTCTCCTATACGATCCCTGGATTATACAGAGTGTTTTCCAGGATGGAAGCGGCGCACGGATTTTTCTGCGATTCACTGGCCGTGTGGGACGGTCGCCTGTAGAATTACATGTTTTCGGCCAACGGGTTGTTTGGAGATACTGAAGCTATGGAGCCGTGCCGACTGGACGAGCTCAGACACTGGTTTGAAGCCTATACGAGTCGATTCTTCGGTCAGGATGAGTACGTAAACATACACCTGCAACTCAAGCAGGAACATACTCGTCGCACGCGCGAGGAGATTCTGTATCTGGCCGGGCGGCTGGCTCTCGACGAGAATCAGACGCGGATTGCCGAAACGGTCGCACTGCTGCACGACGTGGGTCGGTTCCCTCAGTTCGCTATGTATCGCACGTTCAATGACGTCCGCAGCGTCAACCACGGTCATCTCGGTGTCGAGGTCCTGCATCAGGAAGCGGTTCTGAAGGCCCTGGCGCCGGAGGAGAGGTTCTGGATCGAAACCGCGGTTGCGTATCACGGCCGAATGTCGATGCCCACCGGCCTCGATGGTCCGGCGCTGCTGTTCCTGAAGCTGATCCGCGACGCGGACAAGCTCGACATCTTCCGGATCGTCGCCGATGTCTACCGGCGTCACAAGGAGGATCCCGCCGGGTTGTCGTTCGAGATTGAGCTATCCGACGATCCGCGGATCGCGCCCGAAGTGCTGGACGCCGTCCTGAGCGGACGGCTCATCGAGCACGCGAGCCTGCGAACGCTCAACGAGGTCCGTCTCTGCCAGATCGGCTGGGTCTACGACATGAACTTCGCCGCCGGCCTGGAGAGACTCAAGGCTGGCGGCTGGCTGGAAGAGCTGTTCAGCTACCTGCCGCTCGACGACGAGATCCAGCGCGTCCGACGGATGATCTTCGAGTATGTCGAGTCCCGCCTGGCAGTCGGATCACCGTCCGGTGCAGGGCCCGTTTAGAACAGCCACCTGAATCTCATCCAGACGTTGTGTTCCTGCATGTCCGACGTGTACTGCCCGTCATAGGAAAGCGTCAGCGTGGCCCGCGATCTACGGAGCACCAGCGAACCTGCCAGAGCGATGGCGGTCCGATCCTGTTCGGACGTGACCTGGACGCGGTCGGTGCCCTCGACGGATTGCCAGACCTCCGTTTCGCCGTCGGTGAGCAACTGGCGAATGCCGAGGTACGCGGACGGCGTGATCCGGATCTTGCGGTACATGTACCGGCTCTGCCAGTACAACGACGCTTCGCCCACGACGTCGTGATCGTTCATGGCGGAGTACGTCGTGTCCCAGGTCGTATCGGTTGCGTCGGTCGTGTATTGCTGTCGATGGGTCCAGAGGTAGGTGCCGCCGACCTCCGGGTAGAACACGTGCTTGCCCCGTTGGAAGGTGCGTCCGAGAGCGAGCGACGTGGTGCCGCCGTAGCTGTCGTAGGAAGCAGTCTCTCGCTCGTTCAGGCTCCATCCGGTCAGACCCTCGTAGTCGTGCCAGGCGTAGAACGAGGTCAAGCCGTAACTCAACGCCCACGGCCTCCAGCGGGTCATACCGCTCAAGCCGGTGGTGACGACGCCCTGGTCTTCGCTGTTGGCGGTGTAGCCGGCGCCGGTGTAGTCGATATCGGATTGTCCGAAGCCAAGGTGCAGACCCAGCAGGCTGCTGCCCACGCACTGACTGTAGCCCACGGAGGATCCCCACAGCCCTGCTTTGTAGCCCAGTGGATCCGAGTCCTTGCTGAGGTGGGAGTAGTAGGGCTCGATGAACGCGCCGGAGGCCCTTTGGCATGCGGTCCCCCCGAGGACCGCCTCGCCGGTGGAATTGGGGTCGGAGGAGGAATCCCACACGTCCGGCTCCAGCATGCTCTCCAGCAGAATCGAAGTCATGTGCCGGTTGACGGAACGTGCGGCGTGGGAGACTATTTGTTTCTCCGCGGCCGAGGAGGCCAGGGCCGTCGAGGCCGACGGAGCGTAGGACAAGGACACGGTATCGTCTTCGGCGTTCTCGGTGCCCCGCTCGTTGTAGTTGGCCTTGGCGTTGGGATTGATGGCTTCCACCTGGCCGAAACTGCCGCTGACGACGCCGTTGGACTCGAACAGGCGGTACTCGGTGTCCCACAGGGTGTCCCCCGAGACTTCGGTAACCGTCAGAGTTGCGCCGTTCAGGGCGAGCATCGCCTCGCCGCCGACGTAGATCGATCCGGTGTTCGGGTCCCCGTCGAGAGTGACGTTGTAGGTGTCGAGGAGGGTCGTCATGCTGCCGTCGATGTACAGCTCATAGGCGCTGTCGCCGCTGGCGCGGATGATTCCTGTATTGGTCAGATAGCCCTCGTTGTACATGCGGATGCCGTAGGCTCGGGCCGGCGTGCTGCCGTCCGGGACATCCGACGTGACGGTGATGTTGCCGCTGTTGGTGACGTTGCCGTACGCTTCGATACCGTACGCGATCGAACTGGTGTCGGCGCTGCCCCCGTTGGTTTCAGCCGTCCCGCTCTGCGAGATGACGGAGATATCGCCTTCGTTGTGGACGTTGCCGTAACTGTGGATGCCGTAGGCCCGTCCCGTGGCCTCCGCGGGACTTCCCAGAGTGGCGGCCTGGTTCGCAGTGGCGATCACGGTGAGATCGCCCGTATTGCTCACGTCGCCCTCGCTGTAGATGCCGTAGGCGGTACTGCTGGCATAGGCGCTGGCGTAGGGGTCGCCGTCGCCGCCGCTTTCGGCGAACCCGCCTATCGCGCGGATCGTCAGATCGGCGGTGTTGTCCGTGCTGCCATACGTGTAGATGCCGTAGACATTGGCGTTGGCATTGGAGGCGCTGTCGGTGCTGTCGGTTCCGGCGGCGCCGCCGTAGGCGGTGATGGAGATCGCGCCATCGTTGAATGCGTCCGTCATGGCGAAGATGCCATAGACGTCCACGTAGGCGGCGGCCCCGCCGTAGTTGCTTCGGGCGTCGCCGCCCCTTTCTTCGATGGTGATCGCGCCGCTGTTGGCGACGCTTCCACCGGCACTGATGCCATAGACCTGGGTCGTGGCAAACGCATTTTCGTAGTTGCCAGTCGCCGTCCCTCCCGTCGCGTCCACGCTGATCGCGGCGGAGTTGCTCACGTCGCTGACGCCGTAGAGACCGTAGACTCCGATGCCGGCGTAGGCGGAACCCTCGATGCCGTAGGCGTTGCCCCCGGTGCCCGTGACGGCAATCGGGCCGGTGTTGGTCAGCGCCGTGTTCGAATCGATGCCGTAGGCATAGAAGCCGACATTGTAATAATACAGATTCGGATCGGTTTCACCCCAGGCGAAGAGGGTGACAGACTGGCTGTTGGTCCAGGGGTCCGTATAGGCCGAGCCGTCGATGCCGTAGACCGAGTTGGCGTCGTGCAGGCCGGTCTCGTTGACGTCGACCTGCCCGAGGGCTGTGCCGGACAGACACGCTATTGCGAGTCCGATTGCCCAGATGAACTGCCGGCTTCTGCCGATTCCTGTGGAACGTTCAGCCTTGGTGAAGATCTGCATTGCATCGATCCTTTCCATGTGACACGCTGGTGTGACGGGTTGCCTCGACGAGGAGGTTTCGACTCCGCCGCTCTTGCCGCTCAATGGGCCAACATCATAGTTCCGGGCCGGATGCTGTCAAGTCAAAAAACCCCCCGCCGGTCCTGTTCCCGTGGCGTATTTGTGCGGACTTTCGGGCGCCAGAGGCACCACTTGAAACTCGACACTTCGAACGTGAGACTCCTCCCGATACCGGCTCTGCGCAGGCCATCGCGGCGAGGGCATCTTGCGTCCTGCGGAAGAAGCGCTCTGTCGCCCGACGCAAGACGCACGAAGGCTCTGTGGGCCTCGGGACGCAAGGGCTCCGACGCCCTCGCCACTAAAACAGCCAACTGAACCGCAGCCAGACGCTGTGCTGCTGGGTGTCCTGAGAGTACTGCCCATCGTAGGCAATCGACAAGGCCTGTGGCTTCTTGCTCAGTGTCGTGGCGGCCGACAGGGCAATCGCCGTCCGGTCCTGCTCCGATTTGACAAGCACGGGACTGGCCCCGTCGACCGACTGCCGGGCGCCGGCTTCCGCGTCCGTCAGCAGGTGGCGGATACCCAGCGAGACAGTCGGAATAACCTGCATGTCATCCCACTGGAGACTGCCCAGCCAGCGTATGGCGGCCTGGGCCTGGAGGTCATGCTCGTTCATCGCCGAGCACGTCGTGTCCCAGGCCGCGTCGGACGCCTCGGTTGTGTACCGCTGACGATGGGTCCACAGCCAGTTCAGGCCCGCCTCCGGCAGCCAGACGTGCGAATTCTCGCGGAACATGCGTCCGACCATGACACTGACCGCGGTGCCGTAGCTGTGCCAGGAGGCGGTCTCCTGCTCGTCCAAGGCGAGCCCGGTCAGCCCATCATAATCGTGGCTCCCGTAGAAGCCGGTTGCGCCGTAACGCAACGTCCAGAGATCCCAGCGGGTTAGTCCGCTCAGACCGCCGACCACGACCTCCTGGTCTTCACTGTTGGCGCTGTAGCCGTCGCCGCAGTAGTCGATGTCCGACCAGCCATAACCGAGGTGCAGGCCGAGCAGATTGTTTCCGACGTACTGCTCATAGCCCGCGGAGAAGCCCCATAGCTTGGCATCGTAGCCCAGCGGACTGGCGTCCTTGCGGATCTGGGAATGGTACGGCTCGACGAACACGCCCGTCTTGCTGGGGGCTTCGTTCACGAATCCCATGATTTCGCCCGTCGGCGCGGCGTCGGCCAACAGGCCGGACGTGTCCGGAAAGAGGATATTCTGGATCAAAGTCGATGTCATATGGAAGTTGACGACCTCGGTGGCTTGCGAGATCAACTGTTTCTCCACCGCGGCCGATTCGATGGTCTCCGATGCCTCGGGAGCATAGGTCAGGGCCACCGTATCATCGGCGGCGCTGGCGGTTCCCTGGGGGGAGTAGACGGCGGTCGCGTCGGGATTGATGGCCCGCACAGTGCCGAATCGCCCGGTCACCGCGCCCTCAGGATCGACCTCGAACAGGCGATACGGCGTATCCCACAGCGTCTCGCCCGCGATGTCCGTCACCGTCAACCTCGCATTGTTCAAGGCCAGCGTTCCGCCGCCGCTCACATAGATCGAGGCATCATTCGGGTCTGCGTCCAAGGTGACATTGTAGGTATCGACCAGCGTGGTCGTGCCAAAGCCGACCGAGAGTTCGTAGGCTGTGTCCGCAAAGGCCCGAACGGCGCCGGTATTGGTCAGGGTGCAGTCGCCGTAAGTCCTAATGCCGACTGCCCAAGTCTCGGAACCGGCCTCGCCTGTGGCCGTGGCGGTGAGGTTGCCCGAATTGTAGAGGTCGCCGATGCCGGAAAGGGCAATGGCATAGGCGTTGTCATGGAGGAGATCCGAGCCTTCTGTTGTCCCTGCGACGGCGGTGACCGTGATATTGCCCGTATTGTACACGTCGCTGCTGAAGGAGCGTAATCCCCAGGCGTAGACCTCCGCAAGAGTCTCACTATCGGCGTCGGTCGCGTGGCCTCCCATGGCGGTGACGGTCAGGTCACCGGTATTGACGACGGCGCCTTCCGCGTCGATCGCCCACGCATAGGTGTCAACGGTGTCGAAGAAATTGGTGTGGTCGCTGGTGGCCCCCTGGCAGGTCACGGTGATATCGCCCGCATTCATCACAGCGCTGTTGGAGGCAATGCCCCAGACCTCGACACGGGCATCGAGATCGCCATCTCCGCTTACGGTGGCGCCTGTGACCGTCATGTTGATGTCGCCGGTACTGTTGACATCTCCGCCCGCGCCGACCCCGACGACCATCACATGTGAGGACGACGATTCATCGGGATCGAATATGGCTGTCCCTCCGTCGACCGTGACGGTGAGATCGCCGGCATTATTCACCGCCCCAAGGGTATGAATGGCGTCGGCGTACATATGGGTGTCGGTCTCCTGGCCGGTGGCGGTGCCGCTCGCAACCGTGAGGGTAACGGCGCCGGTGTTGTCGATGTCTCCATCAGAGAGAATCCCGTAGACGTTGGTTTCTGCGCTCGCCTCCTCGGCGTGCTGCGCGTTGCCTGCTGTGGCGGTGATGGTGATGGCGCCTGTATTGCTGACGTTTTCCGCGGAGCCGAGGATCCCGTAGGCGGTGGCGTCGGCATTGGCGTTGAAACTGTCATTGGCGTCGGCTGCACCTCCCGTGGCGGCGAGCGTAATGGCGCCCGTATTGGCGATCTGGCCGTCAGAGGTAATGCCGAGGGCGACCGCCGCGGCGTCCGAGTTGAACGAACTGGCGGCTGTTCCGCCGGTCGCATCGACTGCAATCGCACCCTCATTGCTGACGTCGCCGACCGAGCTGATGCCGTAGACGATCGCATGGGCGTAGGCTGCGCTGCCGGTGACGGAGGACGAGGAATCGACCGTGGCTTGACCCGCCGTGCCGGTGACGGTGATCGCGCCGGTGTTGCTGATCTGTCCTTGACTGGCAATGCCATAGGCCTCAACCTCGGCGGAGTTGACGCCCGCCTCGGCCGTGGCCGTGCCGCCGGCGGCGGTGACGGTCAAGGCGCCGGTGTTATCGACATCGCCGACCGTCTGGATTCCGTGGGCGTAGGCGAGTGCGGAGGCGTCATAGTCACTGTGACTGGTCCCATTGTCGGAGATCGTCGCCTGTCCACCGGCAGCCGTGACGGTCAGGGCGCCGTCGTTGTTCACCGCGGCGCCGCTGTAAATGCCCACCGCGTTGGCGTCCGCAATCGCGGGAACGTTGGCGTCGGCCGTCCCGCCCGTCGCGCAGACGGTGACGGCGCCGACGTTATCCACATCGCCCGAGACCGCATGAAGGCCACAGGCTACGGCGTTGGCATCCGCACCGGCCAGACCGGCCGTTGACGTCCCAGCAGTGGCATGAACGTCGAGGACGGCGCCGTTGCTCAGCGTCCCCAGAGCGTAGATCCCTGTAGCAAAGGCATTGGACGTGGCGTCGTTGACATCGGCCGTGGCGGTTCCGCCCAGGGCTATGGTGGAGAGAGCCCCGCTGTTGGTTGCGTTGCCGCCGCGGGCGTCGATGCCGAGGGCGTTGGCGTCGGCCACAGCCAGATCGTGGCCGTCGGCGGCGCCGCCGGTGGCCGTGGCGGAGACGTCGCCTGTGTTCTCGACATCCCCCGTGGGGCTGCGGAGCCCGCGGGCGGTGCCCCAGGCATGGGCGTCGTCGAGAAGGGCAACCGCGGACCCGCCGGTGGCGCTCGCCGTGACGGCGCCGGAGTTGTCGATGCTCCTGTAGGCGTAGATAGCCTCAGTCTGGGCGGTGGCGTAGGCTGTGGCGTCGTTGCCGGTGCTGGAGGCAGTCCCTCCGGTGGCCGTGGCGGAAATCGTGCCGGTATTGGCGACGTTGTTGCCGGCCGTCAGGCCCGTCGCAAGCCCAACCGCAATGGGTCTCGCGGAGTCTCCGCTGGTGGTGGCCGTGCCGCCGATGGCAGCGACTTGGATGGTCCCTGTGTTGGTGCCATCGTCGCCAGCCGAGACACCCATGGTGGTGCTATAGACAATGGCTTGGTCAGAATCGCCACGAGTTGTCGCATTGCCACCGGTGACAGTGGCCTGGATATCCCCGGCGTTGTTGGCGTTGTTGCCAGCGTCGACACCCGTTGCGTTGCCCATGGCGTAGGTCGTAAAGTTGTTGGAATCGCCTATTCCCCCCGCAACCACAATGTGTATATTGCCCGTATTGTTCACGTCTGCCTCGGCATGGAGGCCGACTGCCTCAGCAGAGGTCGGGGCCTCATCGTTGGCGTCCGTGATCCCTCCTGTGGCCGTGACGCCGATGCTCCCGGCGTTCTGAACGCTGCCCCGGGCGTAGATGCCGGCGAGGTCCTGGACGGTGGCCTGCGCTTTGCCGTTTTCCGCATCGGCCGTCCCGGCGGCGCCCGTGACGGTGATGCCCCCTATGTTGTTGACATCCCCGCGAGCATAGATGCCGCCGCCGTCCGAGATGCGGGCGAAAGCGTTGTCGCCATCGTTGGTGTCAGCCGTTCCAGCGGTGAGGTTGACCAGGATCGTCCCGGAGTTGTTGATGTCCCCGTCCACATCGAGGCCCCACGTGTCTTGAACGTCGGCACTGGCAGTACCGTCGCGGCTCTGCGACACGCCGGCGCTTGCCGTGACCGTGATATCCCCAGCGTTATTGGCGTCGCCACCTGCGTGGAGTCCACGGGCGAGCGCCATGACAATGGCATAGCCGCCATCCGAATGAGCTGTGCCTCCACGGGCCCAGACCGCAATGTCTTTGGCGTTATTGGCGTCTCCGCCGGCATAGAGGCCATAGGCTTGCGAAATGAAGGCACAGGCGTTGCCCTCGTTCGAGTCGGCTGTCCCGGCCGACGCGGAGAGCGTGATGGCGCCGGTGTTGTTGACATCTCCGGCGCCATAGATGCCCCTGCCGCTCAGAATCGACGCGTCGGCGCCGCTGTCAATGCTCAGCGTCCCGCCAACGGCATTGACATCGACGGCGCCGGTGTTGATCAGGTCCACGTCGGTGTAGAGCCCGTAAGCATGAAATGTGCCGTCCGGATAGTTGGGATCGCTGGTGCCCCACGCCCACAGGTTGATGGCGTCCAGGTTCACATAGGGGATCGGCGTCCCCGGCGTCTGGAGGCCGTACACGATCTCGCCATCGTGCAGGTTGGTCTCGTTGACGTCGATCTGTGCCGTAGCGACGGCGGCTGCCAATCCCAGAATGGCCAGTGACGCCGGAATCCATCGCCGCGTGCTCTTCTCTGTCGCCCTGTCGTGACTGTGCATCCTCGCTCTCCTTACCTGCATAGAAGTGGAAAAGAGTGGTCTGCGAGTCCAAAGAGAAATCGGATCTACGTCTTCCCATTCCCCCGCTCGCGGCACCGCACCATTGTGGTATTGTAGGTTCGATCGCCACCCTGTCAAGGGGCAGAGTCGCGACGCTGTCATTACGTGTTTGTGTGAACTTCGGGGCGCCGAGGAGGCAGCCCTGAGGACGATCCCTCCAGCCGTGGCGAAACCCGAGATTCGAAGCGCGAAATCCGAAACGAATTCGAAGCACGAAACCCGAATGTTCCAAACGCCGCCGCGTCGGCGGCAGGTCCTCGTCCTAAGTTTTGGACTTCGGTGATTCGAGCTGGTTTCGGATCTCGATATTCGTGCTTCGGGCTTTCGTTGGGGTACGTCGTCCGACACGATGTCGCGAAGCGAGCGGGACGCTCGCCCTACGAGGAGTGGCCCTCCCAGGATGGGGCCCGCAGCAAGCTGGTTGCGGAGATTGGACCGAGTCGGTAGAGTGAATCCCTCACTGTGTCGTGTGTCTCCAGGGCGGTCTTCTTGCAGGATCAGGACAGAGCATGTTCGATTTGAGTTCGACGGGATGGGTGTTGGTTGTCGTCAGTGCGGTGCTGGTCGGAGTGAGCAAGACAGGCCTTCCCGGCTTAGGCATCCTCATGGCGCCGCTGATGGCGATGGCGTTCCCCGAGCACACCCGGCTTTCGACGGGGATTCTCCTGGGCATGCTCATTCTCGGGGATCTCTTCGCGGCGGGCTACTACCGCCGGCGGGCCGAGTGGGGACATGTGATCCGCCTGCTGCCGCCGGCGTTCGTCGGGATCGCGGCCGGCTGGCAGGCCATGGACTACGTCACGGACGACCAGCTTCAGCCGATCATGGGCGTGATCGTGCTGGCGATGCTCGGCTTGAACTACTGGCGGATCCGCATGGGCGGCGAGAATGCCCCCATCCCGAAACAGTGGTGGTTCGCGGCCCTGATGGGCTTCCTCGCGGGGGTGACGACGATGATGGCCAACGCCGCCGGGCCGGTCATGATTATCTATCTGCTGGCGATGCGCCTGCCCAAGATCGAGTTCCTCGGAACCAGTGCCTGGTTCTTCTTCGTTGTCAACTGGCTCAAGGTCCCTTTCAGCGCCAACCTCAACTTGATCACGGCGGACTCGGTCAAACTGAATCTCATGATGCTGCCATTGATCGCGCTGGGCGCCGTCGCGGGAATCCTGTTCCTCCGTCGTGTTCCGCAGAAGGTGTTCAACAGCCTGGTGCAGGTGCTGGCGGCCGCAGCCGCGGTCAAGCTGCTGTTCTGAAGCGTGGCGGTTTTCCTTGTTCCTTTCGACTTGCCCCGAGATAATGTGCGTCTGTGGCACCCCCGCCCTCGGGGGTGTTCTTTCCCCAGCCGGGGGCGGCTGGGCCACGAATCAAGAGATCTTGTGCCCGTCCGCGCGATGGGTGGTTCTGTCGAGAATGACATGGCGATGTGCGAAGATGACGCCCACTGCGAGTCGGACCGCCTTCGGATGATCGAACGCGATCTCCGAGGTCGGGACATTACGGACCCGGACGTGCTGCGGGTCATGGCCGAGATTCCGCGGGAGGAGTTCGTGCCGCTGGAACAGCGGGATCGAGCCTATTTAGATCAGCCGCTGCCGATTGGGTCCGGACAAACGATCTCCCAGCCGTACATCGTCGCCCTGATGACACAGCTTCTGCAACTCAATCCGGATAGCGAGGTCCTGGAGGTGGGGACCGGCAGTGGGTACCAGACGGCCATTCTGGCTCGCCTCGCCAGGCGGGTCTACACGATGGAGAGACTTGCCGACCTGTCTGCCGGGGCACGGAGGGTCCTGGCGAAGCTGGGCATCGAGAACGTCGAATACGACGTCGGCGACGGCAGTCTCGGCTGGCCCGCGAGCCGGACGTTCGACCGGATCATCGTCACCGCCGGGGTGCCGGACTTCCCGCCGCCGCTTGTGGCGCAGCTTGCCGAGTCCGGCGTGATCGTCGCACCGCTCGGACCGGACGCGATGCAGCAGCTCATGGTCGCGGAGAAACGCCTGGGAACATTGATCGAGAGGGAGGTCACCAACTGTCGTTTCGTAAGACTCATCGGCGAGCACGGCTTTCCCGGTTGACTATGCAGGACGTGATTGACAAGCCATCTCCCGGCCCGGAGGGCATGACCCTCTCGATGCCGGTACAGTACCTCAAAGGCGTGGGGCCGGCGCGGGCGGCGATCTTCGAGAAGATGGGAGTCCGCACGGTCGCCGACCTGCTCGAGTACTTCCCGCGAGATTGGATCTTCGCCCCGGATCGGATCCCGATCGCGCGGATGAAGCCCGAGGAACCGGCCACGATCCTGGCTGTGGTGGAATCGATCGACTACCGCCAGTACCATCGGCCGTCGATCTTCGAGGTGATGGCCGCCGACGATACGGGCATCTGTCGCATCGTCTGGTTCAATGGCGGTTATCTGCGCAATCAGATCCGCCTGGGGCAGCTCATCCTGGCCTCGGGGAAAGTGGGTGTCTACAAGCACCAGCTCCAGATGACCAATCCGAAGTTCCTGGTGCTCGACGAGGCGCAGGCGGAGCCCGAGAAGCACTTCAGCGGCGGTGTCTATTCTGCGAGCGGGCGGCTGAGCAGCCGCCAGATCAAGCAGATCATTCTGCCCGTGCTGGGGCATCTGGACGATCTCGTCGGCGAGTTCCACGAGCCGTCGGTTCTCAAGGATCTTAGCCTGATCGGTCGAAGAGACGCCTTCGCCTGGATCCACATGCCGCCCGACGAGGAGAAACTCGGCCAGGCCAAACGTCGGCTCAAGTACGACGAGCTGTTTCTGATGCAACTCGGGTTGGCGCTGCGCCGCTATCACGCGCAGCACTGCGCCTCTGCCCCAGCCTGCGCGTTGAGCGACGAGATCGACAGTCGGATTCGCAGGCAGTTCCCTTTCCTGCTCACGGAGGATCAGAACGCCTCCATCTCGGAGATCGCGCGGGACATGAGCCGGACGACGCCGATGAATCGCCTGCTGCAAGGCGACGTCGGTTCCGGCAAGACCGTCGTCGCATTGTACGCGGCGCTGCTGGCCGTCGCCAACAAGACACAGGCCGCCATCATGGCGCCGACGGAGATCCTGGCCTCTCAGCATTTCCTGAGCATGGAGCGGTATCTCCGGAACAGCCAGGTCCGCAGGGTGCTCCTCACCGGGGGCCTGACGGGCAAGAAACGCCAGGGACTCCTGACACGAATCCGTCTGGGCGAGATCGACCTTGTCGTCGGCACGGTCGCGCTGCTGCAGAAGGACATCGAGTTCCACCGGCTCGGGCTGGCGGTCATTGACGAGCAGCACAAGTTCGGTGTCCATCAGCGCGCCGAGCTGCGCAAGGAGGGCATCCCGCACTGCCTGGTCATGACGGCCACGCCGATCCCGCGCACGCTCGCCATGACCGCGTTCGGCGACCTGGACGTCTCCGTGATCCAGCACAGCCCGCCCGGCCGGGGCGCCATTGTCACTCGCCGGGTGGACCCGAAGGACCGCGAGAACGCCTATGCCTTCATTCGTGACCGGTTACGGGCGAGAAAGCAGGCCTACGTCGTCTGCCCTCGCATCGCGGCGGTCGAGGAGACGGGCACGGACATCAAGGCCGCGACCGACACCTGGAAGGAGTTGTCCGAGCGGGTCTTCCCTGAGTTTCAGGTCGCTCTGTTGCACGGTCGAATGCCCTCGGCGGAGAAGGACCGGATCATGGCGGGTTTTCGCGTGGGCCGGATCAATGTGCTGGTCTCCACCACTGTGATCGAAGTTGGCGTCGATGTCTCCAATGCGACGATCATGGTGATCGAGGCGGCCGACCGCTTCGGCCTGGCGCAACTCCATCAACTGCGGGGCCGGATCGGGCGGGGCGAGTCGAAATCCTACTGCCTTCTGTTCGCGGAGACGGACAACGAGGTCGCCAAGAGCCGTCTGGAGGTCATGACGCGGACGACCGACGGATTCGAGATCGCCGAGCAGGACCTGCGAATCCGCGGGCCCGGCGAGCTGTTCAGTGCCCGTCAGCACGGCCTACCCGATATGAAGATCGCCAATATCATCGAGGACTATGATCTGCTCGTGATCGCGAGACGGCACGCCTTTCAGGTGATTTCCGCGGATCCGGCGCTGTCACAGCCTGAGCACCGGAACCTCCGCCGGGCGCTCGTCACGAAATTCGGCAGCTCCCTCAGCTTTGCGGACATCGCGTGACGCCGATTTTTGCTGGAAGTCGGTCGCGGGAAGGTGTAAAAAGGCCCCGGCTGTGCCGACACGAGCCACTGCTCTATGAAGATAGCGTGTAGAAACAATCTGCTGGAGGACGTTCTGGCGGGCGTCCGGGCGGTCGCCTCGTTCATTGCGGTGGCGTCCTTCGCTCTGCTGTTTGGGTTCTACGACCCGCCGGTCCCGGAGCCCTTCGTGTTCGCCGCTCAGTCCGCGGTGTTCGCCGTCTTCCTGGGCTCCAGCGTCCTTCGCCTGTTCAACGCCCGGTTCAAACGCGAGTACCTCTACGCCAACTGGTACGACATCCCGGCGTTGCTGGCGTTGGCGGCGGTCGTGCTCGGCGCCAGGCGATGGTTCGGCGACGTCGATGTGGTTCACGTCCGCCATCTGGCTGTCGCGATCTACCTCATGTTTGAGGTGACGATCAAGTTCTTTCTCCTGTCGGTTCGCCTGGCGGCCACCGGACGGAATCCGAGCCGGACCCTGGTGGCCAGCTTTGTCGTTCTGATCGTAACGGGCGCCGCATTGCTCATGCTGCCGAAGGCGACGCCGGGACGGACGTCCCTTCGTCCCATCGATGCGCTGTTCACCTCCACCAGCGCCACCTGCGTCACCGGTCTGGTCGTCGCCAACACCGGCAGCGATTTCACCTTCATGGGCCAGGTGATCATCCTGGTCCTGATTCAGCTCGGCGCCCTGGGCATCGTGGTGTTCGGAGCCGTCTTCGCCTTGCTCCTCGGGCAGGCGCTGACGCTCCGCGAGACCGTGGCGATGCAGGACCTGCTCAGTACGGAGACCGCCAGCCGGATCGGCAGCACGATTCTCTTCATCTTTGTCGTGACGGTCATCGTCGAGGCCGGAGGCGCCTTGAGTCTGTACGGGATGTGGGACGACGTGCCGACCTGGGATGCCCAGACCCAGTCCCGATGGTTCTTCAGCATTTTCCATTCCATCGGCGCCTTCTCCAACGCGGGCTTCGACCTGCTCGGCGACAGCCTGATCCGCTACGACCGCCAGTGGCAGGTCTACGGGATCATCTGTCCGCTGATCGTGCTGGGGGGCTTGGGCTTCGGGGTCCTCCACAATCTGGTGACTCTGTTTCTCGACCGGGTGCGTCAGACCTGGGCCCGGCGGGTCCGTCGGCAACTGCTGTTCTCCTCGGATGTGCCGAGGAGGATGCGCCTGCAATCGAAGATCGCGCTGAGCGTCAGTGCCCTGCTGATTGTGGCGGGGGCCCTGGCCATTCTGCTGTTCGAACGGTTCTCGGGCTCGACGTCGTCTGCGGGAAGACCGGATGTTCTGACTGCGGTCTTTCAGTCCGTGACGGCCAGAACCGCCGGCTTCAATACGGTCCCCATCGGCGACCTGACGCCCGCGAGCCAGTTCATCCTTATCCTGCTGATGTTGGTCGGCGGCTCTCCCGGATCGACCGCCGGCGGGATCAAGACCGTGACGCTGGCCGTCATTCTCATGACGGTCGTGGCCGCGCTGCGCAAGCGAGGCGAGCTGGAGATGTTCCGTCGCTCCGTCCGCGTTGCGGTGTTGCGTCGAGCTGTCACGATCGTTGTGATGTTCGTTGTCGCCATCGTCCTGGCCACGCTGGCCTTGACGATCACCGAGCGATCCCATTACCCGAGCGAGCACACCCTGCTGGACCTGGCTTTCGAGGTGGTGTCCGCAATCTGTACGGTGGGCCTGTCGACCGGGGTTACGCCGGCTTTGACAGACGCCGGGAAGCTGATTATCATAGCCGTCATGCTATTCGGGAGGCTTGGGCCGCTGACCGTGCTGGCGACGCTGACGTTCAATCTCCGGCCCGTCCGGTACAGCTACCCCGAAGAGGTGGTGATCGTCGGGTGATCCGATGAGGATTTGACATGAGACGTTTCGCAGTCATAGGTCTGGGACGGTTCGGGAGCAAGCTCGCCATTGCCCTGTCGATGAGCGGCGCGGAAGTCATCGCCATTGACAAGGACCGCGACGTCGTCGATCTGATCCGCGATCAGGTCAGCCATGCGGTCCGTCTGGACAGCACGGACGAGGGGGCCCTTCGCGCCCAGGGCGTGCACAACGTGGATGTCGCGATCATCGGCATGGGCCAGGAGGGTTTCGAGGCCGCGATCCTGACGGTCGTGACCCTGCGCCAGATGGGGGTCCAGCAGATCTACGCCCGCGCCGAGAGCCTCACGGCGGGTGAGGTCTTCGAGAAGGTCGGCGCCACGGAGGTGATCTACCCCGAGATCGAATCCGCCCAGCGATGGGCCTACAAGCTCATCGCGCCCCAGATCGGCGAGAAGATCGACTTCGCGCCGGGCTACAGCCTCGCCCGGATCGTGGCCCCCGAGAGCTTCGACGACAAGACGGTCATGGACTTGCAGCTTCGCCAGAAGTACAACGTCAACCTCGTGCTCATCAAGCGCAGCGACGACAGTCGGGCCAAGAAAAGCGAGAAAGGACCGATCATCGCGGTCCCCATGCCCGGCACGGTCGTCTACAAAGGCGACATCCTTATGATCGCCGGCTCCGACAACGACCTCGCCAGACTCCCGCAGGAATAGAGGCAACAGGGACTGATCCGGAGTCCGACCCGTCGGGCCGGGAGTTTATCGCCTTGGGGCCACCAGCATCATGTTGTACAATGGACATTGCCGCCACGGGGGATAGGGCAACGCAGGAGTGCGACCTGAGCACCGTGGTGGTGCCATACGGCATGGGCCGGCGCCGCTGCTGGTGCCGGCCCCTATAATCATGCTGGAGGCTGAAAGCGGCAAACTCCCGCCTCGCCCAGAGGCGGCTCTTGCCTCCTCTGCACGATGAGAAAGGAGAGGACAACTGTGGCCAAAGTACCGGTTCATTTCATAGGCTTCCTTGGAAACCTCGTTGATAACTCCGTCACGAAGCTTCAACTGGGCGAGGGATTCATGATAGAGAGCGGCTCTCCATCCGAGGTTATGCCATTTCTCAGTGCCCTGCATTCTCATTGGGGCGAACGAGGCGGGCGCGATATCTGGCCCGAAGGCTGCTTCCGCGTCGTCAAGCGGAACATTGCGGAGTTCGACGCCACTGGACGTGGCGGTGTAGCCGCTGATCCAACAGTCAGTGAAGAAGCACACGCCTTCGTCCAGAACAAACTGCGTCTCCTGAGGCTCTTCAAGGAGGGCAACGTTGTTCTCGCCTACTCATTCCTATACCATATGAATGAGTCACAGCCTGCTCCGTTCTGCCCGAGAAGAGAGTATCCAGTTGCAGACCGAACCCCCTTCACGTTGACGCCCACAGAAGTCCCGGAGGCGCAGTCGTTCATCGAGAGGTACGGCCTTCCTCTCGAAGAACCGTCTATGCAGTTGGCCTTTCAGAGCTTCGATCTGTCCTATGAAGTGCATGATCCGGCTCTGGTCTTTCTATCTCTGATGATCGCGATGGAGGTTCTGCTCCATCCGGGCGACCGCGACGAGTTGAAGTACCGGATTTGTAGAAATGCAGGTGTGCTTCTGGGTCAGGATATCAGCAAGGGCGAGGCCGTCTTCACGGAAATGAAGAGTCTGTATGACAAGAGATCAAAACTGGTTCACTCGGGTAATCGGTCCTCTTTGATGCGGCAAGATGTACTCAAGCTGCGCCAGTATGTGAGAGAGGCGATCAAAGAGGCGATGAGCAGTGGTATGTCAAAGAATGACCTCTTGAACACCCTCAACGCTCATGGTTTCGGCCAACGGCCTTGGAGGGAGAACGCGAAATAGTCCTATTGCTTGCGGTACTGGCGGAGCATGTCCAACAGGTGCTGCATGTCGGCGGGCAGGGGGGCTTCGAACTTGACCATTTCGTTCGTCGTCGGGTGGCGGAACTCGATGCTGAAGGCGTGCAGTGCGCAGCGGGAGATGACCGGTTCCTCGACGGCTTGTTCCGCGTCGGCCAGTTGCCAGGGGTAGACGAGCTTGCCGCCGTACATGTCGTCGGCGACGATCGGGTGCTTGATGTGCGAGAGGTGGACGCGGATTTGATGGGTCCGGCCGGTCTTGGGCGAGAGCTTCAATAGCGAGAAGCCGCGAAAGGCCTCCAACACCTCGTAGTATGTCACCGCCTCCTTGCCGATCTCCGGGCGGACCGCGTACTTCTCGCGGATCTGCGGGTGGACGGCCAACGGTGCGTCGATCCGGTCCGCGTCCAGGTCGGGCGTCCCGTGGATGATGGCCAGGTAGGTCTTCTGCGTCTGGCGGTCTTCGAACTGCTTGGCGATCTTCCACTGGGCGGCTTCGTGCTTGGTGACGATCATCACGCCGGTGGTGTTGCGGTCGAGCCGGTGGACGATGCCCGGTCGGAACTCGCCGAGCCCGCTGGAGAGTTGGTCGGAGTAGTGGACCAGCGCGTTGACGAGCGTGCCGGACTTGTTGCCCCTCGCGGGGTGGACGATCAGGTCCGCCTGCTTGTTCAGGATGATCAGGTCGTCATCCTCATAGAGGATGTCCAGGGGGATGTCCTCCGGCGTGATCTCCTTGCTGGGCGGCTCGGGGATGACCATCTGGATGATGTCGCCATGCTGGAGCTTGAGGCTCGGCTTGGCGGGCTTGCCGTTGACCGTGATGCCGCCGGCGCGAATGGCGTCCTGGAGGAAGTGCCTGCTGAGATTGCGGAATCGGCCGTGGAGGTACTTGTCGAGCCTACGTTCGCTGATGCCGACCCCCACGTGCAGGGTCACGGGCCGGCCTCTGAGATCCTGCAGCTCATCCATACATCAACAATCAAAAGTCTTCGATACCCGCGAGCGGGGAATCCGAAACTCGAAACACGAAACTCAAAACAAGCACGAATGGCCGAAACCCGAAATCTAAAACGGGGCATCCGACAGGCGACAGCGTTTCGGTTATCTGGATTCTGGTCATTTGGATCTGTTTCGGATTTCGGATTTTGTGCTTTTGCCCATCATCCTCCTGCGGGCTGGTTCGCATCGCCGGCGGTCGGGGGAGTTGCCGGGACGGGAGCCGGCGTCTCGGTCGGAGCGGGGGCTGCCTCCGGCGTAGGCGCCGGGGTCTGGGATGCTTCCGGAGCCGGCGTAGTCGGAGCGACAGGACCGATGAACGTCTCGGTAGTCGGCGGAGTCAGCGTGAGGGTGCTCGCCTCGCTGCCGGGGATCTGGATGGTGGGCGCCGTAGCCTGCGGCGTGGCCGGCGCCGGCTTGAATGCTACCGCGGTCTTGAAATCGTCCATGATCTTGAGTCGATACTCAGCGGCCGCCTGTGCGACGGTGCCTGCATACTCGGGTTTCTGAGTCATTGCGAGGTAGATCTCGCTTGCCTTGTCGAAGTTGCCCAACTCCTCCTCGCACAGTCCGAGTCCGAATTGGGCTGCGGCAGCCAGAGTAGGATTTGAAGGCTTGCGGTCCAGCGCCTGCTGGTAGCTGGCTTGCGCCTTGGCGATCTGTGCGGCCAGGTCGTCTCGGCTCGCGTCGTTCAGGCGCAGGTGCAGTTCGGCGCGAAGCGCCTCGCCTCGCTTGATCATCGTCAGGGCGGCCATCTCGTCGTTCGAAAGACCATCGGCGAAATCCTGCAGGTCCTGCGCGACCGACATGAGGGTGTACGACTGATCGGTGCCCTGCGATGCGGCGCGCATGACCGCGTTCATTTGTTCCGGCACCTGCGAAATCAGGTGCGTCAGTCGTTCCTGGTTGTGCACCGAAACGACCGAGCCGCGATAGTACGTCCAAGCGTACACGAGGATTGCCACGACGATGACGGCGCCTGCCACCGTGAGGTTCGTGCGGTTCTGCCTTGCCCATTCCGGGAAGTCTGCCAGCCAATCCGCCAGTTCGTTGGTTTTCAACTCATGCCGATGATCCGATTTCATTATCGTTCTCCGTGTCCACGTGTCAGAACTCTGGTCCGACATTATCGGGCCACTTAAAAGACAAACACATATGATAACAGAAGTCCTTTTGCCTTGCAACGCAACTATCGCGATGCTAAAATTTTAGGTCCTGCACGAAGAGCCGCCGATGAATAGCCGGGAACCCCGGCGCGTCGGCCGAGGTCGATCCGCGAACACCGTGGGATGGAACGCAAGTAGTGGGGATGGATAGAATGCCAAAAGCGAACGTCGTTCGGACGAGAGTGCTCGTTGTCTTGTTTGCCTTAGCGGTTCGCCTGCCCGTTTCATCACCCAGTGCCCTGGGGAGCACCGAGCGGCAGACACGCATTGACGCCGTCTGGGATGCGCAGCGATATATCAAGGTCGACGAGGTCAAACCCGGCATGGACGCCTACTGTCTGACGGATTATGGCAGTGGGATCGAGAAGTTCTCGCTGAAGGTTCTGGACATCGTCCACGACATCGATCCAGGCAGGAACGCCATCCTGGTCATGGGAACCGACGAGCGGTTCCAACACACCGGCCCCGTGGCCGGCTGCAGCGGTTCGCCCGTCTATATCGAGGGTCGCCTGGCGGGGGCACTGGCCTTCGGCTGGCCCTTCTCCAAGGACCCTCTGTACGGGGTTACACCGATCGATGAAATGCTCGAGGTCGGCTTCGTGGACGGGTCGGGCAGCGCGTCGGCATCCTCCAAGGCCTCAGCTCTCACCTTCGACTTCTCGAAACCCATTCAGGTGGCGGAGGCGGCCGAGCAGTTCACCACCCGGAGGCTGGCCGGAACAGACACGGCCGGCGGAGCGACGGTGTTGCCTTGTCCGCTGCTGGTTTCCGGCCTGTCCCCTGAGGCATATCGCCATGTGGCCGGGCAGCTTGAAGCGATGGGTTTCATGGCTACGCCCACCCCCGGCGGTGCAGAGCCGACCGCGGAGGGGCAATCGCCATTGGTCCCGGGAGCGAGCCTGACCATGCCTTTGGTCACGGGCGATATCAGGATGAACGTGCTCGGGACGGTCACCGAGGTCCGGGACGGATGCATTTACGGATTCGGTCACAGCTTCCTGGGCTATGGACCCACGAATCTGCCGATGGCCGGCGGAAAAGTCTACACGGTCATATCGAGTCTCCAGAGGTCGTCCAAGCTGGGCGCCAGCACGGCAATCGTCGGCGCAATCACCGTCGATCAGGAGGGCGCAGTCTTCGGTCGCCTGGGGGCCAAGCCCGACATGATCCCGGTCAGCATTCGGGTCGATCGTTTCAACGCGGTGGGGACCCGCACGTACAACTGCCAGGTGGTCCGCAACGAATCGCTCACGCCGACGCTGGTGCACTCGGCCCTCTCCGGGGCGGTGTTCCAGGCGGGTTCCTTTCCGCCGGAGCACAGCATCGAGTACCGCGCGGCTATCGATCTCGACGACGGTCAGTCGATCCGGTTCAGCAATACGTCGGCCAACATGGACATCGCCGAGCCCGGCGGAGAGATCACCGGCGCGCTGAGCCTGCTGATGAACAACCCCTTCGACACAGCAGCGGTCAAGGCCATCCAGTTCGACGTTCGGATGGCGGCCAGGAACATCGACTCCTACATCTGGTCGGTGGATGTCGCGAATCCGAAGGTCAAGCCGGGACAGGAGATTCGGACCGAGGTCGTGATCGAGTCCTTTTTGAAGGAGAAACGAAAGCATCAGGTCCGTATCCAGGTTCCCGAAGATCTGGCTGAGGGCAAGTACAACCTGATGTTCCTCGGCGCGAACGAGTACGAGGGCTACCAGCGGAAATCGATGCCGTACCGTTTCGTCGCGACGAATTATCAGGCCCTCGTGAGTGCCTTGAACGCGGCGCTGAACGTCAGTCGGACGAAGCTGTATTGCCTGCTGGTGTTGCCGCCGGACGGGATCATGCTGGAGAAGGCTGAACTGCCGAAACTGCCTCGCACGAAAGCGCTGGTCCTCCAGAGCGAGCAACGGGCGGTGCCTGCCATGCCGCACGCGCAGTGGATCGAGACCGTCGTGGAAACCGGCACCCTCATCGCCGACAAGGAAATCGTATCGATCACGGTAGAGAAGTAATCGGGCCGCGGAGCATAGGAGTAATCATGAGAAACGGACGTCACCATAGAAATCGCAGATCGGCGATAACCCTTCTGCTGGCTGTGGCTCTTTTGACTTCGAGCGTCACGGCGGTTACGAGCAAAATCACACGTCAGGCCAGCAGCAAGGATCTGCTGGCGGGCGAGACCGCGGGGGTCGTCGTGACCTCTCGTGGGACCATCCAGCTCGGGCGGGCGGCCAAGGTGCTTGCCGGCGAGTTCGACGAGGTCTGGTCCGTCAACAGCATCGTGGTCAGCGGGGGGACCATCTTCCTGGGGACGAGCCCGAACGGACACATCTACAAATACAGCCTGGGCACGCTGTCCAAGATCTACCCGCTCGATGCGGAGGGGGTGTCGGCGAAGGCGAAAGAGCCGGAGAAACCCGCTGCCGACGCCAACGAGACCGGCCAGGTGGTCCAGGCCGAATCGCGGCTGACGAACCAGCATATCTTTGCGATGGCGGTGGACGTGGCCGGGCGGCTCCTGGCCGGCATCAGCGGCGACAAATGCCGGCTCTGCCGGTACGAGGCGGGCAAGATGGAGACGATCTTCGAGCCCAACGACGCCAAGTACATCTTCGATATCGAGATTGACAACGTCGGGAACATATACCTCGCCACCGGGCCGGAGGGCAAGGTCTACGCGCTCGATCCATCAGGCAAGGTGGCCCAGCTCATCTACGACAGCCCGGACAAGAACATTCTGACCGTGGCGGCGGGCAAGGACGGCGCGATCTATGCCGGCGGGGACACGCGGGGACTGATCTACAAGATCAATCCCCGCAACAAGACGGCCACGGTCGTCTACGACAGCGACGAGCCCGAGATCAGCGACCTGCTCGTCGTGGCCGGCGCTCCCGGGGAAGGCGACATTCTGTACGCGACCGCGACCGCGGCCAACGTCGTCGAGGCGGAGCAGCGGTTCGCTGCTCAACAGGGGACCTCGGGTCGGCCCGAGGGCAAGGAAGGAGACGGGAAATCCAGCGGCGGCGACGGAGTTACGACGCTGAAGATCGCCAATACGAGCGCACCGGCCGGCGGCAAACCTCCGCAGCCCCCGCAGCGGCCCCCCGCGAAGTCGGCGCCCAAACCCGGGACGGCCAGCTACCTCTATCGGATCAACAAGCAGGGATACGTCAGCGAGGTCTTTAGCGAGCCGGCGGTATTTCTGTGCCTGGCCGGCCGGGACAGCAAGGTGTTCGTCGGCTCGGGAAACAGCGGGCAGCTATTCGTCGCGGACCCAGACCCCGAACGTCAGGCGGGCGGTGTTGTAAAATAGACAACCCCCCACAAAAACCCCGGAG
>JAXDBU010000092.1:0-77396 GCA_034678485.1 Sedimentisphaerales bacterium
CGGGCGGCCCGCCGTGGGGGGGCCCCCCCCCCGCCCCCCCGCGACCGGCGGACCCACGCACCGCGCCCGACCTCTCGTCCCGGCGACAGCCATCTGTGTGCATCCGCGTGCATCTGTGGCTAAATACCGCCTTATCTTCTCCTCTTCTTCTTCGACTTGCGACCGACCTTGGGCTTGGGCTTCCGCTCGGCGCGTTCCTTCTTGTGGGCTCGCTTCTTCGGCTTGGGCGCCTCGCGGCGCTGGCCCAGCGGCTCGACCGGCGCGACGTTCAACTGCCTGGCGGGGACGTTCACTGCGATGATGTGGACCCGCATCGGCTGGCCCAGGCGGATCATCTCGCCCGACCGCTCGCCGATCACGCACTGCGTGACCTTGTTGAACCGCCACTCGTCCGAGCCCAGGTCCTCGAACTTGATCAAACCCTCGATCCCGTACTTCTGGCATTGCACAAACACGCCGAAACCGGTCAGGCCGGTGACGACGCAGTCCATCTCGTCGCCGATATGCTTGCTGAGCATCTGGAGGATCAGGACGCTGGTCAGCTCGCGTTCCGCGTCGTCAGCCCGCTCCTCGGTGAAGGTGATGTGCTGGCCGACCGCGTTGAGGTCCTCGCCTGCGGCCTCCTGTTTCGCAGCCTCTATGCGGCCTTCAAGGTAATACTGCAACATGCGATGGACCAGCAGGTCCGCATACCTGCGGATCGGACTGGTGAAGTGACAGTAGTGCGTCGAAGCCAGCGCGTAGTGCCCGATGCTCGTCGGCGCGTACACCGCCCGCTCCAGGCTGCGGAGCACGACGAGGTTCACCGCCAGGGCCCGCTCGGAGTCCTTGACGTGCTCCAGAATGTCCTGGATCGCCTTGCGGTCCGGGCTCTTCGGCGATGGGACGCCCATGGCCCGCAGCAGTCGCGCCATGTTCTTCATGCTCAGGACATCCGGCTCGGGGTGAATCCGGCGCATGAACGGGACATTCTGTCGGTCCAGCAGCGACGCGACCGCGTCGTTGGCTTCGACCATGAACATCTCGATGATCGTGTGCGGATAGCAGTCCTCCTTGGGCTCGGCATCGACCACGCGCCCGGCGTCGTCAAAGATCAGCTCCGGCTCGGGCAGGTCCAGGTGGATCATGCCACGCTCGGTCCGGCGGGCCTCGATCCGCCGGCTCAGGGCATCCATGTTCCGAAGCAGCTCGATCACCTCGCGTTTCGCGCCTTTCGTGTGCCCCTTGAGAATCCCGTCCGCCTCCAGGTAGGTCAGGCGGGCGGTCGAGCGAATGACGGTGTTGGCGTATCGACGGGAGAGGATGTCGCCCTTCTCGTCGTAGGTGATGAAGGCGCTCTTGGTGAAGCGCCTCTGGTCGGGCTGGAGACTGCAAATCCCGTTGCTCAGGACCTCGGGCAGCATGGGGATGGTCTTGCCGGGCAGATAGATGCTGTTGCCCCGTTCGCGGGCCTCCTCGTCCAGGGGCGAATCCTTCAGAATGAAGCGGCTGACGTCGGCGATGTGGACGCCCAGGACCCAGCGGCCTTGCGAATCCGTTTCGAGACTGATCGCGTCGTCGAAATCCTTCGCATCGGGCGGGTCGATGGTGACGACCACCTTGTCGGTGATGTCCTCGCGGCCGTCGGCGCATTCGGGGTCGAAGCTCGCGGCGGCGGACCGGGCCTGCTCCAGGCAGTCGGCTTCGAACTCGCTCGGCAGGTGGAACTGGCGAAGGATCGAAGCAATCTCCGCGTCGTACTGGCCTGCGCGGCCGAGGACCTCGACGATCACGCCGCGAGCCAGATACCTGTCCCTTGGGTAGGACAGGATCTCGACGACCACCTTGTCCTTCTCGCGGGCGTTCTTGGCGGTGACGTCCTCGACCACGATCGGCTCGGTGAACGCGCTGCCGTCGGGCTGGACGATCCACGACTCGGGATGGCGGATCAGCGTGCCGACGAACCGGTTGTTCGCCCGTTCGAGGATTCGCAGGATCTCGCCGGAACAGCGGACCTCGGGACCGCGTTTGCCCCTGCGATTGACCTTGGCCAGGACGGTGTCGCCATTCATGGCGTCCGCGGTGGCGTCGGGCGGGATGAACAGGTCGCCGTGGGCGTTCGGCTCCAGCGGACAAACGAAGCCAAATCCCTTGGCGTTGGCGCGGAAGGTCCCGACCACCTGACCGGCCATCGCGGGCAGCGTGATGACGTTCCCCGAGCCAATGACGACGTGTCCCGCCCGACGGAGGTCGTCGAACGCGGTCTTGAACTCCTCGTAGGCATCGTCATCGACGCCCAGTGCCCTGGCCAACTGGGCCAGCTTGAGCGGCTGGTATTCCTGGCGTTTGAGGAACTTGAGAATCCGATCCTTGTAGAGCTGAGGCATCCCTGCTCTCCCCTAAAAGAACAGCACCCTGTCCGACTCGTGTCGGCCGGGTGCTGCGAGAAACACAATCACCGCCCTGGCGCTCCGGCAGGAAGAAAGTAACCGAAAACGCCGGGGTCAGGCTTTCTGCTTGGCCTTCAAGGCGTTGAGCCTCTTGGCCAGGCGGGACTTCTTCCGGGCCGCGGTCTTCTTGTGCATCGTGCTGGTGGACGCGACCTTGTCCAGCTTCTTGGTCAGCAGCTTGAACTGGTCCTGGGCGGCCGCGAGATTGCCCTCGTCCAGGGTGGTCTCGAAATGTTTGATCTGGGTCTTCACCTGGCTCTTGCGAGACCGGTTCAGTGTACGCCTTTTGGCGTTTTGCCTGACTCTCTTTTTTGCCGAGAAAGAATGTGCCACATTGATCTCCTGAACAACTATGCTCTAATCACTACTTACTGAGAGGTTGGTTCCTGATTCACCTCGGGCGTCTGCGACGCACGCCCGTTCTTGTCCAATTCGGCACGCAACGCATCGACGCGCCGGCCGACATCCCTGTATGAGAAATCGAGCTGCGCGATCTTGCGGTAGACATCGAGCGCCTTTTCGCGTTCACCCTGCTCTTCATACGCACGCGCCAGATTATACCGCAACTCTTTGGCGACCGCATCATCTTTTATTTCGTACGCATCGAGGGCCTGGGTGAACACATCGACCGCGTCAGCATACCAGCCCTTCATCAGGAAGCAACACCCCACCTTGTCCATGGCGGAGATCTTGCGTCGCGGGTCCTTCTGGGCCTCCTGGAAGAGCGGGATCGCTTCATTGTACCGCTGGCTGTGCATCAGCCGCAGCGCATACTCGTACTTTGGTGCAGGGTCCGCAGGGTAATGCTCGACACACTGGCGATAATGCTCCTTCTCCGTGTCGTTCAGTGTCGCGGTCAGGTCAGCCACGCGTTCCTTGGCCTCGGTGTCCTGCGGCTTGGCCTCAAGCTGCTTGCGAGCCTCGCGCAACTTGCGGCGGAGCTGGCGAATCCTCAAGAGGCCCGCGCGTTCCTTGAAGCTGAACTCCTGGTGGCGAAGATGGGCGTCTTCGAGCAGCTGGATCGCCTCATTCTCGGATTTGTCGGCCTCCAGGTCCGCGAGGGTCTCGGCCAGCGTGAAGATGTTCTTCGGCTGGTCCGGCTCCTTGGCGTAGGCCTTCCGGGCATCCTCCACCGCCGAGAGACGGTAGTCTTCCGTCTTGATGACGCGATCCTGGGCGTACAGCTTGGCCTGCGTCTCCTGGTCTCGAATGGACTGACGGAAATCGCCGTCGACGGTGTACCTGCCTCTGGCCATCGTCAGCTCGGCGGAAAGGTCCTTGCACTCATCCGCCAGCTCCTTGCTCTCCGGCTTGAGCCGGCAGGCCCGCTGGCAGGCCGCGACCGCTTTGTCATACTGGCCCAGCGCTTTGTAGGAATCCTTCAGGAGCAGATAGGTCTGGAGGGAGGGCTTCTGGATCGCGTTGTTCGTCTGGAAAATCAGGTTGGCAATCCAATGGGCGGTCCTCGCGTACCCCCCTTCGACGGCCGCTTTGAGCATCGCTTCGGCATACGCCAAGTTGTCCGGGTCCTTGACGAACAGGTACTCAGCGTTGAGCATCTGCTCCAACGGGGTCTTGGCCCGCATTCGCTTGACCTTCTCGATCATGGACGGTTTCTTGCCGCCCGTGCTGCGCCGGTGGAATCCCAGCTCGCACAGCGGCACATGGCCCTCCTCCAGGGCATCAGGCGCACGAGTCAGCCCGCTGAGATACATGTCGATCGCGTAATCGTATTGCTTGCCGTCAGCCGCCTTTCGGGCGTTCGCAAAGAACGCCTTGGCCTCCGCCATCTGCTGCTCGTCGGAGGTCTGCACCATGGCGGCTTCGCATCTCTCGTCGGCGTCCTGTGTGCCGGCGGCCCCCTTCTCCTCTTTGACTCGCTTGCGAACTGGTGCGGACTTGCCCTCGGCCGCACGAGCCCTGGACGAGCCGGAGGCACAGATGAGCTTCGCCCGCAACTGCTTCAGCTCGCGGACCAGTTCCTTGTCGCCCGGCCTGAGACGAACCGCACGCTGGCAGGCGGCGGCAGCCCGATCGAGCTGCCCGATCGCTGCGTAGGCGTCCCGCAGGACGATATACAGGCCGGCGGACGGCTTGGGTGCATTATTATTCGCGAGGAACATCAAATCGGCGATCCATTTGGCGGTCTCCCGATGTCCCCCCTCGACCGTTGCTTGAAGGAGGGCCTCGCCATAAGCCAGGTGCTCGGGGTCCATGGCGAGCAGATACTCAGCGTTGAGCATCTTCTCGAGGGGACTGTCGCCGCCGGACAGTCGGCGAGCCACTTCGTCGGCGGAGGGCTTGGCTCCGCCTCGCTCCTGCCTCTGAAGCGCCAGAACGCGAAGCTCTATATGGCCCTCGGCCACGTCGTCGGGCGCCAGACGAAGACCGTCCAGATAGGCAACAACCGCACCGTCGAGGTCGCCCGCCTCCGACGCCTGACGAGCCCGCTCGAAGTGGCCTTTGGCTTGTGATTGTGCTTGAGCGTCCGGTTCAGCCATATCGTCGCTAAGTGATTGCCCTTCCAAATGATGTATTTACCGCTATCGTAGCCATCGGCTCACTTTTGTCAATGATTAAATGCTTGTGTGGGGTCGGCGACCGTGTTATAAGGGCTCCGGATCAGCGGCACGACCTCGCAGGTCGGGCTAAGATTCCGTATTATTAGAGCCAATGTCCTGCAGAATGACTCCCCTGGAGAGTATGGGTATCGTCTTTCATTTTGCAGCACTCAACCTGGTGTATTTCGGAGAAAGTCTTCATGAAGACCGCTCTCGAACAGTATGATCCACAAATCTATGAGTTGATACGACAGGAAGAAGCGCGTCAGAGCGGGTCCATCCGCCTGATCCCATCGGAGAACTATGTCTCGCGGGCCGTCATGGCGGCGACATCGAGCTGCCTGACGAACAAATACGCGGAAGGCTATCCCGGCAAACGGTACTATGAAGGCCAGCAGGTCACCGACCTGATCGAAAGCCTCGCACGCGAGCGGGCGAAGAAGGTCTTCAAGGCCGACCACGCGAATGTTCAGCCGTATTCGGGCTCCGTGGCGAACCTGGCCGCCTACGCAGCCCTGATCCAGCCGCACGATACGATCATGGGCATGTCGCTCGTCCACGGCGGACACCTCACACACGGATGGAAGGTCTCAATGACCAGCAAGGTCTTCAATTCCGTCCCCTATGAGATCAACACGCAGACCGGCCGGCTCGATTACGACCTGATCCGCGATATGGCCAAGAAACACAAGCCGAAGATCATCATCTCCGGGGCCACCGCCTATCCGCGTATGATCGACTTCGAAGCCTTCGGCCAGATCGCCAAAGAGGTCGGGGCATACCTCGTCAGCGATATCGCCCATATTGCCGGCCTGGTGGTCGCAGGCATTCACCAGAGTCCCGTTCCCTATGCAGACATCGTTTCGACGACCACCCATAAAACACTCAGAGGCCCGCGCGGCGGCATGTTGCTGTGCAAAGCCGAGCACGCCGACAAGGTGGACCGGGCGGTCTTCCCCGGCCTGCAAGGTGGTCCGCACATGCACACCCTCACGGCGATCGCGGTGGCGCTGGCCGAGGCGGACACACCTGAATTCGTCGCCTACGCCAAGCAGATCGTCGCGAACGCCCAGGCCATGGCCGAGAAGCTGATGGAGTGCGGCTTCAACCTTGTCTCCGGCGGGACCGATAACCATCTGATGTTGATCGACCTGCGGAACAAGGGCATCCCGGGTAAGAGACTCGCCAAGGCGCTCGACCGGGCACGGATCGTGACCAACTACAACACGGTGCCGGGCGACCCGGCGCCGCCGTTCAATCCGAGCGGCCTGCGGCTCGGCACCCCGGCGATCACGACCCGCGGGATGAAGGAGCCCGAGGCCCGCCAGATCGCTGCGTTCATCCATCGCGTCGCCGAGAACATCGACAAGGAATCCGTGATCGAGGAGATCGGCAAGGAAGTGTTGTTGTTGTGTTCGCAGTTCCCTGTGCCTGAGCACTTCATCATCCCGAACAAGAACGGCACTCGGCAGTAGCGGAACAACACATTCGGAATTCGGATTTCGCATTTCACCCGGCGGCACGAGGCGGCGATATGGGTTCACAGAGTCTGAGCACAGCCATTCTCGGCCTGAACGAGACGGGTCGGCGCATGCTCAAGGCAGCGACAGCAACCGGTCTGTTTCAGATCAAGGCCGTCGCGGATCTGGACCAGCAAAAGACGGCAAAAGCCGCTGCGGAGTACGGGTGCGAAGCGTATGGCGACTATCGCCAGTTGATCGTGCAGAACCAGCTCGATTGCCTCCTCGTCGCGGCGGAGACCCACACATGCGACGAGCAGATCAAGATGGCCATTCGCAAGAAGTGCAACATCCTGAAGGCGGCGCCTCCGGGCAGGACCTTCTCGGAAGCTCTGGAGTACGTGCAGTTGGCCCAGAGCGAAGACGTGCAGTTCGCGGTCGCAAATCCCGGACGATTCAAAGCCGGCGGCATGACGGCCCGAGACGTGATTTCACAGGGCCGGCTCGGAACCGTCTTTCTGGTCGCGGCGTACTGCACCTTTGCCGGCGAAGACCGCCCTGCCTGGCAGATCGACCCGCAGATTGCAGGCGGAGGCGTCCTGTTGCACGACTGCTACCGGGTCCTGGACCAGATTCTCGGGAGCTTTCCGCTGCCCGAACAAGTGTACGTCCTTAGAACGAATCACGCCCCGGACAAGCAGCAGCGACTGTGCCTGACGGAAGACACCGCGGTCCTCTCCATGAGGTTCAGCGACGCGCTCATGGGGAGTCTCGTAGCCACCCGCAGCAACGTGCCTGGCGCAACCCGCGCGGTCATTGAGATCTACGGCAAGGAAGGGACGCTTGCCGTGACGGACACGCACGTCGCACTCGTGGCGTGCAACGGCCGGGACAACCAGCAATGGCCGTGTCAGGAGGATGAGCAGGTCCTCACGGAACGCATGCTGGAGAGCTTCGCGTTGAGCTTGAGAACGCCGGAGGAGCACAGATTCCCCGGCCTCGGCGCCGAGAGCCTCAGGAACATGGCCGTGCTCGAATCCGCCTACCTGTCCGCGAGAACCGGCTTTCCGGAAGAGCCGGCGCGCATCCTCCAGATGGCAGGCCACCCGATGTCCGCCAAAGCAACCGTTTGACAGGGCTCACACCGAGCGGTATCTTCGTGTTCGTCGGTACTGCCGGCTGAAGGCATCCTGTGCCGCATTGGGACGGGCGGCTTGATACGGCGTGTGATAAACGGCTCATTTATGGGAGGTCCAATCAATGAAGAACCTGGTCTATGCCGGCATCATCTGCGCGTGTATCCTCGTGGCAGCAATCGTGTTCGTCAAAACGCGGGGCAGCAACGCAGGCAGCATCTCCGACAGCGAGATGCAGTTGGTGAAATGTCTCAAATGCGGGAAGAGCTACGAGATGCCTCTCAAGGAGTTCCACGCGGAATGTCGTGAGAAATCCCTGGCGAATCCTTCGCCGACGATGCCCGTCTTCTGCACCTGCAAAGAATGCGGCAAGGATGCTGTCGTCAAGGCATTCAAATGCGAGAATTGCGGCGAGGTCTTCCGGGCCGGCAGCGTCCCGAACGATCTTGAGGACCGATGCCCCAAGTGCAAACACAGCGCGACGGAGGCCAAGCGCGAGGCCAGCAGAGCCAAGATGCAGCAGGAACAGGGAGGCTGACGCCGGCGGCCGGCGCAGACCCGATCCGCAGAATTGCAGGCGAGAGGAAGACAGACACGGGCACGAGGTCGGTCTTCAGTCTTTTCCCCACGTTTCCTCGATCTGCGTGTTGATCCGACTCTTGTGTCGTTCCAGCACCGCCACGACTCTCTCGGCGTATTCTTCCTGACCTTGTTTCAGAGTGCTGATCCCTCCGTAGCGACGGGCGATTCTCTCCTGGAGATAGGCAATTCGACTCTCCGGATTCGGGTGGGTCGAAAAGAACTCGATCGGACGGACCGTTTGAAGCTCCTGGAGGATCTTCATGGTCTCCACCATGCCGTTCGGATCGTAGCCCGCCTGGGCCATGTACGACAACCCGGTCAGATCGGCGTCCTTTTCGTCCTCCCGGCTGTACTGCAAAGTCAGCACGCTGGAGATAAAACCGGTCGCGCCGGCCACCTGAGGGGGCGCATCGCTCGCCACCGCGGCCGCCAGGAGCGCCGTCATACCGATCTGACGGCTGATCGCGGCCATCGTATCCCGCGCCACGACGTGGCCCACCTCGTGTGCCAGCACCGCGGCCAACTGCGACTCGGACTTGAGTTCCTCCAAGAGCCCCTTGGTGATGAAGACATAACCGCCGGGCACGGCGATGGCATTGGCGCCCTCCTCTTCCACGGCCGCAAAGTAGTAGGAGAGATCCGGTCGGTGGCACACTCTCGCCATCCGCTGGCCGATCTGATTGACGTAGTTCTGAAGGTTCTCATCGGGTATCCGCCCGCCGAGCGCCTTTTCGATGTGGGGCGCATACTTGCGGCCAAGGGCAACGTCCTTCTCCGGTGAAAAGAGCATCATCTCTTCTTCACCGGTGGCCGGATTGATCGCACAGCCCGACAGGATCGCCGCCAGCAAACCCAGATGTACCGCTATCAAGGTGGTTGCTCTTGTCACGATAACGCACTCCGGAACGACGATTTTTGCTTGAAAGTCCAACGCACGATCATTATAGTGCTCACTTTGCCCTGATGGTAGAGAAAAGGATGACCCAATCCAAGTCCTGCGAAGGCTGCAGTCAAGCCCACGACTGCAGGAAGGTCTACGAGCAGCTCGGCGGCAGCGAAGGTCCGCCGGTGACTCGCGTGGCGCTCGTTGCCTTCTTGTTGCCTATTCTGGTGTTCGTGGCAACGCTTGCAGGGTTCGGATGGCTTCTGCAGGGCCACGTCGCCGAGCGATGTCAGACGCCGCTGGCGGTGGTTCTGGCCCTCGCGACGACGGCAGGGGTGATGCTGGCCGCGCGCGTCGTGATGCGGCCTCGTCGGAATAGTTGATTATCGGAATTCGTCGGTATGACTACAACAATGCAGGACAGCCGCTCTTTCGCCGGAGGAGTACATCCGCCGGAGGGCAAACACCTCACGAAAGACCGGGTCATCGAGCCCGGGCCCCCTGCCAAGGAACTCGCCATCCTCCTGAACCAGCATATCGGGGCCCCGGCCCAGACGACCGTCAAAAAAGGCGACGCCGTCGCCGCCGGCCAGCAGATCGGCGAATGCAGGGCGTTCGTGTGTGCATCGGCGCACAGCCCGATGGCAGGCAAAGTCAAAGAGGTCGTCTTGCTGCCGCACGCGGTTCTCGGCCGAGCGATGGGCGTGATCGTCGAGGCGGAATCTCCGACACAGCCGACCCCGCCTGAGTTCCAGCGGCCTGAGGGATTCGACCCGGACAAGTACACGCCGGAGCAGATCTGCGATGCAGTGCGCAACGCCGGGGTCGTCGGCATGGGTGGCGCCGGCTTTCCCACAAGCGTCAAGATCCAGCCCGATGCAAAGACGCCCAAAGAGACGCTGATCGTCAACGGTTGCGAGTGCGAACCCTATATCACGTGCGATTACCGCGTCATGCTCGAATGGACCGAGCAGCTCATCACGGGCGTGCAGCTTGTCGCGCGGGCCTGTGGCGCCAAGAGCATCTTCATCGCCATCGAGGACAACAAGCCCAGAGCCATCGAGCGGATGGGTGAGACGCTCCGGAAGCTGGGGTTGTCCGCGTCGATTCGCGTGGTGCCCGTGAAGACGAAGTACCCCCAAGGCGGCGAACGGCAGCTCATCCGCGCGGTCATCGAGAAGGTCGTGCCGACCGGGGGAATCCCCCCGATGATCGGCGTGGTCGTGACGAACGTCGCGACGGCCGCCGCCATCGCCGACGCGGTCGTCTGCAATCGGCCGCTGACCCACCGCGTCGTCACCGTCACCGGCGAAGGCATCGCCCGACCGGGCAATTACTATGTCGCCCTCGGGACGCCCGTACAGACGCTGATCGACCACTGCGGCGGGCTCACGCCGGATTGCGCCAAGGTCATCCTGGGCGGTCCCATGATGGGCATCGCGATTGCCGACCTGAGCACGCCGATCGGCAAGACCACCAACGCGGTGACCGCCCTGACAGACCGGCAGGTTGGCAAGGCCAGGCGCCAGGAACACCAGACCGCCTGCATCCGCTGCGGTCGATGCGTCCAGGCCTGTCCCGAGAACCTCTGCCCGACGAAGATCGCCCACGCGGTGAAGAACCACATGCTGGACCTGGCTCAAAGCTACTTCATGACTGCCTGTATCGAGTGCGGCTGCTGCAGCTATGTTTGCCCGGCCAACATCGATCTGACCGGCTACATCAAGACGGGCAAGATCCTCCTGGCCCGCCAGAAGAAGAAAATGCCGAGCTGATCGAGGCCCGCCGCGACCATTGAATTGCCAAGGAACCCATCGATGCCACAAGACATCAGCGTTTCTTTCGCCCCGCACATCCGAAAGCCCCTGTCGACACAGCGGATCATGCTCGACGTCCTGATCGGGCTGGCGCCCGCTGTGATCGCCGCGGGAGTCTACTTCCGCATTCGAGGCCTGGCGCTCATGGCGGTATGCGTCGTCTGGTGCCTCGCCACCGAGTGGGTCTGCAACCTCGTCCGCAAGAAGCCCGGCTCGCTCGGCGATCTCAGCGCCGTGGTGACGGGCGTCATTCTGGCGATGTCCCTGCCGCCCGCCATGCCGTTGTGGGCGTGCGCCGTCGGCGCGGTCTTCGCCATCGCGATCGGCAAGATGGTCTTCGGCGGCCTCGGCGCCAACATCTTCAATCCCGCGATGGTCGGCCGGGCCTTTCTGACTGCCTCGTTCGGCATCCTGATGACCACCTGGACCGTGCCCGCGACGATCGACCCGAGCCTGCCGCAGGTCGGGCCCGACAACATCGTGGACGCCAGGACGCAGGCCACCCCACTGGCCTGGAGCAAGATCGCCATCAAGGATGAGAACGGCGCCGGCATCTACAGCGAGCGGCTGCCGCTGTGGCAGAGCCTGCTCGGCGAAAAGGCCGGCTGTCTCGGCGAGACGTGCAGCGTCGCCCTGCTGCTCGGCGGAATCTACCTGGTCGTCCGCAAGATCATCGGTTTCCACATTCCGCTGGCGGTCCTGGCGTCGGCGTTCGCCTTCGCCGGCATCGCGTACGCGGTCAATCCGGACGCCTATGTCCAGCCGTTCTATCATCTGACCAGCGGCGCCTTGCTGCTCGGAGCGTTCTTCATCGCCACGGACCCGGTGACCGCGCCGCTGACCGTCCGCGGACAGTGGATCTTCGGCGCCATCATCGGCGGTTTCACCATGCTCGTGCGAATCGTCGGCGAATACCCGGAGGGCTTCATGTACGCGGTGCTCCTGGCCAACAGCGTCAGGCCCCTGATCGACAGACTCGTCCGACCGATTCCGGTGGGAGGCAAACCCAATGTCTAAGCTGAAACTCTTCGCCCAGGAGAGCTGGCTGCTGCTGGTCAGCTCCTTTGTCTTCGGCCTGCTGATCGCGGTGACGAACGCCGCCCTCTCGGGTCGGATCGAACTGAACAAGTCGGCCAAGCTCAACGAGCTGACCAGGACCCTGTTGCCGGACGCAGAAACCTTCAAGCCCGTCGAGGCTCAGATCGAAGTGACTCTGCCCGGCGGCACGAAGGAAACTGCCCAGGTCTTCGAGGCGCTGTCCGCCGACAAGCAGCGGGTCGGCTGGAGCTTCCGGGCCTACGGCTCGGGTTTTGCCGATACGATCGAGCTGGTCGTCGCGGTGGACGGGGGCTTCCAGAAGATGATGGGCTACAGCGTTCTGGCCAGCAGCGAGACGCCCGGCTTCGGCGACCAGATCAAGAACGACTATTTCCGCAGCCAGTTCGTCAACGCCCCCGCCGGGCCGTTGACGCTGGCCAAGACCGGCGATCCCGCGGCTATCGATTCCCAGATCGTCGCGATCAGCGGCGCCACCGTCACCAGTACGGCCGTCGTCGGCATCTTCAACGCATTCCTGGTCCAGATCAAGGACCAGATGACAGAGAAAGGGTTGATCGGCCATGTCAGCCAGTAACGGTTCCAGCCCGTACTCCGCGGCCCTGTTGAGCGGGTTGTGGAAGGAGAATCCGACGTTTCGCCTGCTGATCGGCCTGTGTCCGCCGCTGGCGGTCACCGCGGCGGTCAAGCCGGCGCTGACGATGGGCCTGAGCGTGATCTTTGTGCTCGTGTGCAGCAACCTCGTCGTGAGCCTGATGCGGAATCTCCTCAAGCCGCACCTGCGGATCATCATGTTCACAGTCACCATCGCCACGTTCGTCACGATCTGCGACCTGTTCCTCAAGGCATTCACGCCGACGATGAGCGAGATCCTCGGGGCCTACGTCCCGCTGATCATCGTCAACTGTCTCATCATCTTCCGCGCCGAGGCCTGCGCCAGCAAGTCGGGCCTCGTCGTCAGCATTCTCGACGCCATCGGGATGGGGACGGGCTTCACGCTGGCCCTGTGTGTGCTCGCGAGCATCCGCGAGCTGCTTGCGACGGGACGCGTCTTCGAGATCCAGGTGATGCCCGATGCGTTCGTGCCCTGGCTGGCTTTGCAGATGCCCGTCGGGGCGTTCGTGACGCTCGGCCTGCTGCTCGGCTTGATTGCCGCACTGACTCGCAAGAAAGGGGCGTAGGATGGACAACTTCGTCGCATTGCTCATGGGGTTCCTTTCCGTCGTGCTCGTGAACAACTTCGTGTTCACGAAGTTCCTGGGAACCTGTCCCTACATCGGCGTCTCCGGGCGGCTCGACCGGGCGCTGGGCATGGGCCTGGCCGTCACGTTCGTCACCGCCTTGAGCGGAACGCTCACCTGGCTGGTGGACGCTTACGTGCTCACGCCGCTGCATTTGGAAATCACCCGCTACATTTGCTACATCGTCATCATCGCCGGCGCGGTGCAGCTCGTCGAGATGTACGTGCGGAGGTTCTTCCCCTCCCTGTACGAGGCCTTCGGGATCTTCCTGCCCCTGATCTCCACGAACTGCGTGATCCTCGGGATCTGCCTGTTCCTCGACGTCTGGGGCACGGACAATCTGATCGAGGCCGTCGTCATCAGCACGGGAACCGGGATCGGATTCACCGTCGCCATCTGCATCATGGCCGGCATCCGCGAGGAACTCGCACTATCCGACGTGCCGGAAGCCCTCAAGGGCGCCCCGATCACCCTGATCACCGCCGGCATCCTCACGATGGCCTTCATGGGTTTTGCAGGAATGATTAAATGATCCTTCTGACGATACTCGAGTTGTGGAATAGTGCGTGGCCCGCAGGCGTGATCATGTTGGGCCTCGGCGGCGCCTTCGCCGTCGTCCTGCTGATTGCCAGCATCAAGCTCAGAGTCGAGCAGGACCCGCAGGTCGAGCAGATCTATCAGGTCCTCCCGCACGTCGAGTGTGGCGCCTGTGGCTTCGCCGGATGCGGGCAGTACGCCCCCGCGGTGAGGAAGGACCCGACGCTGCTGGGCAAGTGCGCGCCGGGCGGCGCCGCCGTCGCGGCCAAGATCGCCGAGATCCTCAACATCCAGATGAGCGACCAGGGCGCCCCCCTGCGGCCTATCGTCCGCTGCCGGGCCCACACGGGCGACCGGACCTATTACGCAACGTACAGCGGCATCGCCCAGTGCACCGCCGCCAACGCCGCGGCCCCCGCCCAGGCCTGCAAGTTTGGCTGTCTCGGGTTCGGCGACTGCGTCCGCGCCTGCAAGTTCAACGCACTCCACATCGTCGATGGCCTGGCCACAGTGGACTATGCCAAGTGCACCGGCTGCGCCGCCTGCTCGAAGGCCTGCCCGCGGAACCTGATCGTCATGGTCCCGTTCAAGCACGACCCCATGATGACGGTCGGGTGCAGCAGTCGGGAGAACGGCAAGAACACTCGTGCGTTCTGCCAGGTGGGCTGCATCGGTTGCGGCCTGTGCGTCAAGCAGAGCGACGCCTTCGTCGTCGAGGACAACCTCGCCCGATTGGACTACGCCAGGTACGAGCCTTCCGGCCAGAACGAGGCCGCCTATAACAAGTGCCCCACCGGCGTCATCGTCTACCGAGGCAAATCCGCCCCCGCGCCGAGAGAGCCCAAGGCCAAGCAAACGCCTGCGACCAACGCGACCTGACCGACCCTCTCACAAGCCCAACAGCGTGTGTCCGTCTTCACGAGTCGGCAGTCAGAAACAGGCCCTTCATCGCGGGCGTACCGATGATTTCACGTAACCGCGCCCGAATTGTCGTGCTGAACGAAGTGAAGCATCCGGCCGACGGACGCAAACACGACTCGGTCTCTCGCCCGGGCCAGATCCCTTCGGAAGACTCAGGGCAGGCTCTTCGCGTTGCTCAGGATGACAGAGGCAACACGCGTGTTGCACTGAATCCATACTCGTAACGCACGAACGCATCTCAGTGCTTTCTGCTTGCCGATACCGCACCCATCCGCAATAATAGGTATTGTGAAGTCTTCTTGTGACAATACCAAGTGCTGAAGGGAATGCCATGCGAATGACTTCGTGGAGCAGGACAATCCTTGTGATGTTGCTTTCGGGCGGACTCGCGCCGGCTTCGTCCTCGCCGGGCGCCGGTCCGTATCCAAGAGCGCAGATCGTCGAGCGGACAGAGTTGCCAGGCGGATTGACTCGCGAGCGGCTCCGCCTGCCGGGGTTCGATCCGGATGAGACCGTGCCGGCCATCGCCATCCACCCCGTTTCGGGCGGCCCATTTCCCGTGGCGATCTGTCTGCATTACTTCCGCGGCGCCAAGGAGAACTGCGAGGGCTGGTGTCGCGACCTCGCGAGCCGGGGGGTTTTCGCCGTCGCCCCCGACGCCCACTTGCATGGCGAACGATCCATCGCCGGGATCTTTCACGGCGACGACATCGCCTCCCTCGGCCAGGAGTACAGCATCTGGGTGCACCAGACCTCCATCACCCGCACGGCGCAGGATGTCCCGGTCATCCTGGACGCGCTCGCCCAGCGTCCGGACGTCGACGCATCGCGGGTCGCGGCGACGGGGTTCTCCATGGGCGCCAGCACCGCCATGGTCCTTGCCTGGAAGGAGCCCCGCGTCCGCGTCGTCGCGAGCATGGCCGGCGCGGTGGACTTCTGGTGGGACGTGACGAAGACCGCACCCGGTCCGGAGCAGGACCAGCGAAAAGCCTCGTACAGCCCGCGGCTTCGCGAGCTGGTCGTTTCAATCGACCCGAAGACCCACGCGAGCGGGATTGCCCCCAAGGCGCTATTCCTCACGAACGGCGGCCGAGACGGCTACATCGACATCGAATCGATCCGTCGCTTCGTCGCGGACCTGGAGCCCCTCTACAAGGACGACCGGGACCGCCTGCGATTCCTGCCCTGTCCCGACGCCGGCCACGAAGTCACCGAGACCATGTGGAAGGAGGCGCAGGAGTGGATCGTCCGAGGTCTGGAGCTATCAAACTGATCGCCGAATGAAACTCCACAGGCTCAATAGTATCCGGTGTCTTGCCTGCCCGCTGCCCAGACCTCTATAATATGGACTAAGATCGACACTGGCGCGGGTTCTGTCATCCCGAACGAAGCGCAGCGGAGTGGAGGATCTGGCCTGCGACCGAGAGAATCCTCTCGTCCGGTGCCCAGATCCTTCGGCGTTGCCTCAGGATGACACGTCTCCACCTGTGCATGAAGTAGTCCTAATCCGGATAACAGGGTATGGATACACTGAAGAACCTCTATCGCATCGGACACGGCCCGTCGAGCAGCCACACCATGGCGCCGCGGCGGGCCGCCGAAGTATTCGCCGCAAATCAACCAGGTGCAACCTCCGTCCGCGTAACACTCTACGGCAGTCTGGCGGCCACCGGCCGGGGGCACTTGACGGACGTCGCCATCCGCGAGGTCCTCGCGCCACGACCGGTCGAATTCGTGTGGAAGACAGGCGAGGAACTGCCCGACCATCCCAAAGGGATGATCTTCGAAGCCCTGGACGCCTCCGGCGTCGTCACCGCCGCACAGACCTACTTCAGCGTGGGCGGCGGCGCCCTGCTGGGCGAGAAGGAGGCCAGAGAGGTCTATCCGCTCTCCACCGTCGAGAAGATCCTCGAACACTGCGAGTCCTCCGGCCAGTCCTTTTGGGAGTACGCGGAGTCCTGCGAGGGCAAGGAGGTGTGGTCCTTCCTGGAGACCGTGTGGGCCGCCATGTGCGGCGCCCTGGAGACCGGCCTGCGGACGCCGGGAACGCTGCCGGGAGCACTGGGACTGACCCGCAAGGCCGGATTGTTCCATCGCAAGGCGGCTCTGCTCAACACGGAGCTTCGCGCCGAGGCCCTGCTGGCGGCCTATGCCTACGCGGTCGCGGAGCAGAACGCCGCCGGCGGCGTGGTCGTGACGGCGCCCACCTGTGGCTCCTGCGGCGTCCTGCCCGCGATCCTGTATCGCCTTCGCGACGCCTATCGCGTGGATGAAGCGGACATCCTGCGGGCCCTCGCGACCGCCAGCCTGTTCGGGAACTTAGCTAAGACGAACGCCTCGATCTCCGGCGCGGAGGTCGGCTGCCAGGGCGAGATCGGCGTCGCCTGCGCGATGGCCGCCGCCGCCGCGACGCAACTGTTGGGCGGGACGCCCAGCCAGATCGAATACGCCGCAGAGATGGGCCTGGAGCATCACCTGGGCCTGACCTGCGACCCCGTCGCGGGCCTGGTCCAGATCCCCTGCATCGAGCGGAACGCCCACGCCGCGGTCCGATCCCTCAGTTGCGCCCGCTTCGCGTTCCTCTCGGACGGGCAGCACCACATCAGTTTCGACGACGTGGTGACGGTCATGGCCGAGACGGGTCACGCGCTGTCCAGCTTGTACCGCGAGACCGCCGCGGGCGGCCTGGCGAAGATCTACAAACGCCACCTGCCCAAGCCGTCGTCGCCATGATTGCGCGGCTCGCAACACGATGGCCAGATGGTTCGCGTCACTCACCATGACATGCGAGGGCTCTGTCTTGAGATCATCTGGCAGAACGTGTGCGAAAAGGCAAGCCCTCGCAGCATGGGCATCTTGCCCATGAGTCGCAGGGCCATCGTGGCCCTGCCAAGACCGTCTTATCCTACGGGCAAGATGCCCGTGCTGCTCTTCACACACGTTCTCAGTACCGCACGGCGTACCAGAGGACGCCGATCCACTCGTGCAGGGCGATTGTGCTCTTCTCGAGGTGGCTGACCTTCGGTGTGATCTTCGGCGTAATCCCGGGGCCGAGGCCATATGTGAAGTGTACCGGGAGAGGCACGATCGTATCGTGGGGAAAGACCTGCTCGAAGACCTTCTTGGATCGCATCATGTGGGTGGCGGCGGTCACGACCCCGATTCGTCGGCCCTCGCCCGCCGGCAGGACCTGGGCCAGGCCGGCGGCGTTCGTCATCGTATTGACCGAATACGACTCGGCCGCCGTCTGTTCCCTGGGCACGCCCATCGCGACGGCCATTGCCTGCATGATTTCAGCCTCACTCTCGGCGCCGGGTCTGGACGGCCCGCCGGAGAATGCAATCACGGCGGCACTGCTGTTCTTGAAGTACTGCACGCCGTGATACAGCCGCGGGTAGGCGTAGCGGGACAGCTCGGGCTCCCGGCGCAGGCCGCCGGACGGATAGGTGCCGCCGCCCAGGACCACGATCGCATCGAGCGTCTTCAGCACATCAGGAGAAGCCGAGGGAAAACGACACTCCAGCGAATAGGTCAGCAGGTTCGCCACCGGGTCCAGACTGAAGGCCAGCAGGATGACCGTGCCCGCCAGAAGACAGTACCAGCCGAGCTTGAATCCTCTCCTGCTGCGATGGAGACGCGCGAGGATCAGGCCCACAGCCATCAGCAGCAGCACCCAGACAACCGGCGTAGCGATGGACTTGATTAGAGTCATGGCGTTTCCTTGGCCTCTTGCGATTGACTGTTTGTCAATTCGCGAACGTAGGCATGGGCCCCGCTGCTGTAGAGGAGCGAGGTCTCAGGGCCGACAGGGATGAGGATCGCCTCGACCCCGGGCAGACGTTCGATCAACGCCATGCCGGCATCGGGTCCCAGGATGTTTACCGCGGTGTACAAGGCGTCGGCCGAGCCGGCATCCGGTGCGATGATCGTGTCGCTGACCAGCTTATCGGCGCTTCGGCCGCTGTGGGTATCGAGAATATGGCTCTGTCTCCGACCCCCGACAACTGCGAATCGGCGATAGTCGCCGCTGGTGGCGACGCTGGCGTCCGTGATCTCCAGGACCAGCAGGTATCTTGAGGGACTCAGGTCATCCGGCGCCACGTTCGGGTCTTGCAGGCCGATTCGCCACTTCTCCTGTCCGCGCGGCGCCCGACCGAAACAGCCGATGTTGCCGCCAAGGTCCACCATGCCGCCCAGGGCGCCTTTGTTCTTCATCGCCTGGACCGCTTTGTCCACGGCGTAGCCCTTGGCGATTCCGCCCAGGTCGATTCGCATCCCTTCTTCCGCGAAGCGGACCGTCATCGCCCTATCGTCCAGGATCAGTTTCTCGAAACCGACCTTGCGACGGGCCTGGGCAAGGGCTTCCTCCGTCGGAGACTGGTTCGCTTGCCCTGCCGCCCGCCAGAGGTCCACCAAGGGCCCGACTGTCACATCGAAAGCCCCTTCCGAAAGCTTGCTGAAGCGAACCGCCTGTTGGAGAACCTCGAACGTCATCGGGTTCACCGGGACGGGCCTCTGGGCGGCGTACCGATTGACCTGATTCAGCTCGGAATCCTCGCGGTGATAGCTCATCAGGGATTCGATGCGGTCCTGCACCTCGAACGCGGCTTCAATACAGACTTGGGCGGCTCGCTCGCTCGACGCGATGGCGACCACGCGGCCGAACGTGCCCATGAGCAATCGAGGCCCGCTGTCAACCTCGACCGGCCTTCGCCCGTGGAGGGTCACGTGGACAATGCCCGCGGCCAGGACAGGCAACGTGACTATTGACACGAAGCGACGCACGTCTATTCGCATGAAACCCTGCACAATCTACGGTCTGCCATTTGCCATCTGCCATTCTGGGGTTGGCCCACCCAATCGGGGTCCATGGTAAATCGAGAATCGCAAATCGTAAATCACAAATGTATAATGGCCCCATGAATGACAAGAAGATAGAGATCGTTGCCCGGCGCATCGAGCGGGAACTCCTGCCCTTCGTCCGCAAGCCGGCTCGATACATCGGCGGCGAAGTGAATCAGGTCCGCAAGGACTTGGCCCGCTGCCGCCTGACGGTTGCCCTGTGCTTCCCCGATGTCTACGAGATCGGTATGTCCAACACCGGCATGCCCATCCTCTACCACATCCTCAACGGAATGGAGGGCGTCGCCGCCGAACGGGTGTTTGCACCCTGGACGGATGCAGAGGAGATCCTGCGAAGCAAGCAGATCCCGCTGTTCAGCCTGGAGTCGAAGGCGGCGTTGCACAGTTTCGACGTGGTCGGCTTCGGCCTGACGAACGAACTATGCTATACGAGCGTTCTGAACATCCTGGACCTGTCGGGACTGAACGTCCGACGGTGCAACCGCAGCGAAGACGATCCGCTGGTCATCGCCGGCGGCGGCATGGCGAACTGCTGCGAGCCGATGGCCGAGTTCATCGACCTGTTCGTGCTCGGTGAAGGGGAACAGGCGGTCGTCGAGCTGGCCAACCTGCTCATCGAGGCCAAGGCCGACACCTGGGACAAACGTCGGACTCTCCTGGAGGCCGCGAGGCGATTCGAATGGGCCTACGTCCCGCAGTTCTACGAGGTTGAATACGATGGGTCCCGGCTCGTGTCCTTCCGTGCGACCGAGCCCGGTCTGCGGACACAATTTCGAAACGCCGTGGTCGAGGATTTCGAGAATGCGCCGGCGCCGGTGCGTCCCATCGTTCCGTTCGTCGAAGCAGTCCACGAGCGGGTCAGCATCGAGATCATGCGGGGTTGCCCCGGCCGATGCCGATTCTGCCAGGCCAGCTACTGCCGACGGCCCATTCGCTACCGCAGCGTCGAGAGAATTCTCGAGCTGGCGAAGGCATCGTATCACGCCAGCGGCTTCGACACCGTGAGCCTGCTGAGTCTGTCCACGGCGGATTATCCGCACCTGGAGGAACTGGTGCGCCGGCTGGAAGGGTACTTCGAGGACAAACACGTCGGCCTCTCGATTCCGAGTCTCCGCGTCGATCAGCAGTTGCACCTGGTGCCGAAGCTGTTCACCTCGGTACGAAAGAGCGGACTGACCATCGCAGTGGAGGCAGCCAGCGAGAGGCTCCGCCGAATCATCAACAAACCGTTGAAGGACAGCGATCTGTTCGCCGCGGTCGAGGGGGCTTATCGAGCCGGTTGGGAGAAGCTCAAGCTCTATTTCATGGTGGGCCTGCCCGGTGAGACACTCGACGACGTCAGGGACATCGTGGACCTGTGCCGGCGTCTGGCGACCTTGCGCCGAGGGGTAGACGGCAAGACGGGCAGCATCAATATCACGGTCAGTTGGTTCGTGCCGAAGCCGCACACCCCCTTCGGGTGGCTGGAGCAGCGACCTCGCGAGTACTTCGAGCAGGCCCGGCGCCTCATCATCGACGAGAAGCTCCGCCGACGGGCCAAGTTCCTCATGTTCAAGTTTCACGAGATCGATCAGAGCCTCCTGGAGGCGGCAATGGGCCGAGGCGACAGGCGATGGGCCGACGCGATTGAATCAGCCTGGCGACACGGTGCCCGATTCGACCTATGGAGCGATTGCTTCAACTACGCGACGTGGCGCGAGGCGTTCTCGCAGGCCGGGATGGACCTGGAAGCGGCCGCCCAACGGCGTTTCACACCGGATGACATGCTGCCTTGGGACCACCTCGGCGGCCCGGACAAAGCGTACCTGCTGACTCACTACCATGATACGAGCGAGACCGCCTGCCCGCCCGACCGTACCGACCCATCGGATCACGTCGAACGTACGTCCCAAAACACGGGATCGTGAGACACATCCTATATGGGGACAGACCGGTGCAGCGGGACAGATATGATTTCGCCTCCTTCCGCGGGACCTGGCCCGTCCGCTAATTGCCTGCTTCATGCCGGGTAATCTGTGGACAAACCCGAGGGGTCACAAATCAGGTCGCCCAAGAGACCCCCGGGCCGTCCTGAAAGCCTGGATTCCTCCGTACTTCGGCCATGGTTCACTACAGTGATGGTCACTTGGCGTCGATATCAAAACACATAGGGATCCGACCATCACGTCGGAGCTTTGTGCGTGCGGTCAGAGCAACCACCTGCAACCAGGCAAGGAGAGGTGACAACATGAAGATCGTGCAAAGACATTGGACACAGCACACAGGCTGGCAATCCATTTCCACCAACGGCGTGAGTCACGAGCTTCAGTTGGCTCTCGTATTCGGTGACCTCGACATCCTCAAGCGGCGTGAATGCATCGAGGAAATCCGCACGGCATTTCCCAAGGCGCGGATCGTCGGCTGCTCGACGGCCGGTGAGATCATCGGAGAACGGGTCTTTGACAATTCCCTCACGGCTACCGGGATCTTCTTCGAGAACACCCCGTTGCGGTTTGCCCAGACCGCCGTGGAGAGTATGGAGGACAGCTTCCAGGCCGGGGTCCGACTTGCCGATGCCCTCATCGGCGACGGCTTGGTTCATGTCTTCGTCCTGTCGGACGGTCTGAATGTGAACGGCAGCGCCCTGGCGAAAGGTCTGCAGAGCAAGCTGCCGACGGACGTGAGCGTAACCGGCGGCCTCGCAGGAGATCAGGGCCGATTCAAGGAGACGACGGTCTTCCTGGACACCCTCACGGACAAGAAGACCATCGTTGCGATCGGCTTCTATGGCAAGGCCCTCCGGGTCCGCTACGGGTCCCGCGGGGGCTGGAATTCGTTTGGGCCGGATCGCCTTGTGACTCGGTCGAAGGCAAACGTCGTCTACGAGCTGGACGGACAATCGGTCTTGGAACTCTACAAGAAGTACCTGGGGGATCAGGCGGACGGGCTGCCGGCGACGGGACTTCTGTTTCCGCTGAGCATCTCGCTAAACGACAGCGACGAGCGTCTTGTTCGCACGATTCTGTCGATCAACGAAGCCGACGGCAGCATGACGTTCGCGGGGGATGTCCCGGAAGGCAGTCGCGCACGTTTGATGAAGGCCAATTTCGAGTGCCTTGTGGAGGGCGCCGCCGACTCGGCCAGGCAATCCCACCAGGACAACGACCCCGCCCCCAGTCTGGCAATGCTCATCAGTTGCGTGGGACGCAAGCTGGTCCTCAGACAACGAGTGGACGAGGAGGTCGAGTGCGTCCAGAACGCGTTGGGGACGAACACGGCGATGACGGGCTTCTATTCCTACGGGGAAATCTGTCCCGTCCGTCCGGACTCCAAACAGGCTGAACTGCACAACCAGACCATGACCATCACAACGTTTTCGGAGCAACCGTGCCGATCATGAACAAGCTGCTGCAGCGACAGATGACAAAACACCTCGGGAACCCAGGTAACGTCCCGCTGGAATCGCGGCCGCTGTTCGAGGCGATCAGCGATGCATACGACAGCTTCGACGCCGACCGGCGATTGATCGAGCGCTCTTTGGACATCAGTTCGCAGGAACTCACAGAGATCAACCACCGATTGCGTGGAGAGATCGCTGAACACAGGACCACAGACGATGAACTCAGGCACTCGGTCTCCCTTCTGACAGCGACCCTGGAATCGACCGCAGACGGGATTCTGGTGGATGACCGGTGCGGACACATCAAGGGCTTCAACAAGAAGTTCGCAGCCATGTGGGGAGTCCCCGAATCGATTCTCGCGTCGAAAGAGGCCGCACCCTTGTTGTCCTTCATGCTGGGGCAATTGAAATACCCCGAGAAGACTGTTGCCAACGTGCAGAGGTTCAAGACGGACCCAATGGCCGAGACCAGCGTGGTCATCTACCTCAAGGACGGCCGGGTGTTCGACAGACACTCGAAGCCGCAGATCCTCGACGGACGGATCGTAGGCCGCGTCTGGTGCTTTCGCGATATCACCGCCCAGACCCAGCTCGTGCAGCAGTTGGAGGACGCCAATGTGGAGCTGGAGAAGGTCAACAAGGAGTTGAACAGTTTCGCGTACATCGTGTCGCACGACCTGAAGGCGCCGCTGCGAGGGATCAAGACGCTGGCCGGCTGGATTGCGACTGACTGCGAGGACCGCCTCGATGCAGAGGGCAAAGAGCAACTGTCCCTGCTGCTGACCCGTGTCGACCGAATGCACGATCTGATCGACGGAATCCTCCAGTATTCGAGGATCGGACGGATTACCGAAGAGAAGAAGCCGGTGGATTTGAACGAACTGGTGCCGCAGGTGATCGACCTGTTGGCGGCCCCCGAACACATTGAGATCAGGATCCTCGACCCCCTGCCCGTGGTGGAGTGCGAGCGAACCCGGATCACACAGGTCTTCCAGAACCTGATCGGCAACGCGATCAAGTACAGGGACAAGCCTCACGGACAGATCACGATCGGCTGCAACGGCGCGGACGGGTGGTGGACATTCCGTGTGGCGGACAACGGACCGGGAATCGACAAGAAGTACCACGACCGGATCTTCCAGTTGTTCCAGACCCTGTCGCCGCGTGATACGTATGAAAGCACCGGCATCGGGCTGACAATGGTCAAGAAGATCGTAGAGCTGAATCGAGGGAAAATCTGGATCGAATCCCAACTCGGCGAAGGATGCACCTTCCTTTTCACATTGCCCCAGAGAATACCGGGAGAAGTACCGAATGAGAGACTCGAGACCTGTGTTACTGGTTGAAGACGACAGCATCGACGCCATGACGGTGCAGAGGGCCTTTCGAGAGCTGAAAGTGACCAATCCGCTCCGCCGTGCCACAAACGGCGAGGAGGCACTGGCCTACCTTGGCGATGAAGCGAATGACAAGCCGTGCGTCATCCTGCTGGATTTGAACATGCCCAAGATGAACGGGACCGAGTTCCTGAGAATCGCCAAGGCTGATCCCGTGCTCAGAAGAATCCCGGTTATCGTCCTGACCACCTCCAGTGAGGAGCGAGACGTCGTGGAGAGCTTCCGGCAGAGTGCAGCCGGTTACATTATCAAGCCCGTCGATTACAGGAACTTCGTGGAAGCGATCCGGACCATCGACGTGTACTGGACGCTGAGCGAGCTGCCTCTCGAGAAGACGGAGGACGCCCATGCCATGTGCCAAGCCAATACTGCTGATTGAAGATGACCCTGTCGACGCCCTGGCCATTCGACGGGCCCTCAACGACACAAACGTCGGAGACACGATCGTCCATGCCTCCTGCGCCCACGAGGCCCTGGCATTCCTTCACTCATGCCGGAGCTGCAGGCCCACCTTGATCCTGCTCGACCTGAATATGCCGGGTACCGACGGCCTGACGTTCTTGCAGGTCGTCAAGGGCGATCCGTCCCTTCGAGACATCCCCATCGTCGCCCTGACCGCCTCGGATGAAGCCCGGGACATTGCCCGCAGCTTCGACTCGGGCGTCGCCGGCTACATGGTCAAATCGCCCGACTACAAAGGCCTGCTGGAAACCGTCCGAGCCATCCAGCACTACTGGAAGCTCAACCGACTGCCGGCCTCCCTCACCTGACCCGAGCGGCGATACCACAGGAACACCGATCCCCACGTCCGTCCGCACCACCGGTCTGTCTGCCCAGAGCACAGGCTGCCAAGGTTTTAGGGTGACATGGTGTTTTTTTCCTTTGACAACCGAAACGGCAAGTTTTATAAAGGAGGCTTTATATTGTATGCCTCTTCGGCATCGCTGTGATGTCCGGTGTCCGGCCCTTTTGATAAGCAGAAGGCGGCAGGCCGAAGACATCCGCGGCGCCCGCGGAGACGAAAGTACTTATCACACAAGGAGATTGCTATGGCACCAGAGAAGGCGATCAGTTCGCTAATGACGGAGACGCGGACGTTTGCACCGCCGGAGCACATCAGGAAAACGGCCTATGTATCCAGCGTGGAGCAGTATAAGAAGATGTGGGAGCGGTCGATCAACGATCCCGATGGATTCTGGCTCGAGCAAGCCCAGTCGCTGACGTGGTTCAAGAGGCCGACGGAGAGTCTGCGGTACACCTGGGACACTGCTGCCCGCAAGATAGAGCACACATGGTTCGCCGACGGGCAAATCAATGTCTCCTACAATTGTCTGGACCGCCATCTCAGTACCCCAGTGGCCAAGAAGACGGCGCTGATCTGGCAGGGTGAAATCGACTCGGCCGTCAGGAAGTATACCTACGAGCAGCTTCACAAAGAAGTCTGCAAGTTCGCCAATGTGCTGAAGAGCAAGGGGATTCGCAAGGGCGACCGTGTCGCGATCTACATGCCCATGATCCCGGAACTGCCCATCGCGATGCTTGCGTGCGCCCGCATCGGCGCCATCCACTCCATTATCTTCGGCGGCTTCAGCGCCGATGCGCTGGAGGGTCGAATCAACGACTCCGACTGCCGGGTGCTGATCACGGCGAACGTCTCGCTCCGCGCCGGCAAACATATCCCCCTCAAGGCCATCGCCGACGAGGCGCTCCGCAAGACCCCATCGATCGAGAACGTCATCGTTGTCAAGGTGACGGACGATCCCTGCGCCATGCAGCAAGACCGCGACACCTGGTACGAAGACGAGATCGCCAAAGCCAAAGACCAGTGCGAAGCCGAGAAGATGAATGCGGAAGACCCGCTGTTCATCCTTTATACCTCCGGCTCCACCGGCAAACCCAAGGGCGTCGTCCATACGACCGCCGGCTACCTGCTGCACGTCGCGCTGAGCCACAAGGTCATCTTCGACGTCCATGACCGGGACATCTACTGGTGCACTGCCGATATCGGCTGGGTGACCGGACACAGCTACATCGTCTATGGTCCGCTGGCCAACGGGGCCACGACTCTGATGTTCGAAGGCGTTCCCACCTATCCGGACGCCGGACGATTCTGGCAGGTCTGCGACAAGTTCGGCGTAACGGTGTTCTATACGGCTCCCACCGCGATTCGCTCGCTCATGCGCCTCGGCGACGAGTGGCCCGCCAAGTACAAGCTGGATACGCTGAGGATTCTGGGCACGGTCGGCGAGCCGATCAATCCGGAAGCCTGGATATGGTACTACAAGCACATCGGTCACGAGCGATGTCCGATCGTCGACACGTGGTGGCAAACGGAAACCGGCGGCATTCTGATCACGCCGTTGCCCGGCGCATTCACGCTCAAACCGGGAAGCGCCACCCGGCCTTTCTTCGGCGTCGATCCGGTCCTGCTGCGCGATGACGCCAGCCAGTGCGGCCCGAACGAAGGGGGTAAGCTCTGTATCCGCAGGCCCTGGCCGGGCATGATGCGAACCATGTGGGGCGACCACGACCGATTCATCGACACGTACTTCACCATGTTCCCGGATCAGTACTTCACCGGCGACGGCTGCCGTGTCGATCCGGACGGCGATTACTGGCTCATGGGGCGAATCGATGACGTCGTCAACGTCTCCGGCCACCGCATCGGAACCGCGGAGGTCGAGAGCGCCCTGGTGAGCCATGCCAAAGTGGCTGAGGCCGCGGTGACTCCCATGCCGCACGAGATCAAGGGGCAGGCCCTTTACGCGTTCGTCACCGTCAAGGAGGGCATCCACGAGAGCGACGATCTCAAGAAGGAGCTGGTCAGCCACGTCCGCAAGGAGATCGGCCCGATCGCGGTGCCGGACGTGATCCAGTTCGCGCCGGCCCTGCCGAAAACGCGGTCCGGCAAAATCATGCGGCGAATCCTCCGCAAGATCGCCGAGAACAGCACGGACAACCTCGGCGACATCACGACCCTCGCTGATCCGAGTGTCGTGGACGTCCTGGTCAAGGGCCGAGGCAAGTGACCTCCCCAGGATGATGGATGATTGGAATCGATGCCCAATCATCCATCATCCTTCAGCAATCCCCCATTCCAAGGAGCAACCATGGTTGATCTGGCGGCACAACAGAGCGATCTCGTCCGAGACCCGGCAACCCGCCGGGGGTGGGTGGTGACCATCGCAGGCACAGGCATCAACCTGGCCTTGGGTGTGCTGTATTCCTGGAGCGTCATCAGCAAGGAAATCCCCGCGGACTGGGCCTGGACCGAAGCAGGCAAATCATTGCCATACTCGGTCGCCTGTCTGGTGTTCGCGCTGGTCATGGTGCCCGCCGGACGCATGCAGGATCGAATCGGCCCCCGATTCGTCGCCACGATTGGAGGCATCCTGGTGGGGATCGGCATGATCGTAGCCAGTCGCACGACATCCTCGCTCGGATTCGCCCTCGGATTCGGGTTGCTTGCAGGGGCGGGCATCGGATTCGGATACGCGGCCGCCACCCCGCCGGCGGTGAAGTGGTTCTCCGCCGCACGAACGGGACTCATTGCCGGCATCGTCGTGTCGGGCTTCGGCCTGGCCAGCGTCTACGTGGCGCCCCTGGCCAAGGCACTCATCAAATCGCACGGCGTTCCTGCGACCATGTTGACGCTGGGCATAGGGTTTCTGGTGCTCGTCGTCGTCCTGGCCCAGTTGCTGCGCGTGCCCCCCAAGGGGTACGTGCCTGCGGGCACCAAGCCGGCCGCAGCGGGTGCGGCCGCCAGGAAAGACGACTTTGCACCCAGGGAGGTCCTGCGGACCTGGCAGTTCTATGTCCTGTGGTTCATGTACGCCTGCGGGGCCGGAGCGGGCCTGATGATTATTTCCAAACTGGCCACGATGGCGCAAGTCCAAGCCGGCGTGAAACTGGGCTTCATCCTGGTCGCTGTGCTGGCCGTGGGCAACGGCGCCGGACGCATCGTAGCCGGCATGCTGTCGGACAAGATCGGCAGGAAGACGACGCTGTTCTGCTGCTTCGTGTTCCAGGCCGTCCTGATCATCGTCCTGTCGCAGGCCAAGACGGGCACTGTCTTCGGTGGAAGCGTAGCGCTCGCGATTCTGTCGGCGCTGATCGGCGCCAACTACGGAGCGAACCTGTCGCTGTTCCCATCCGTCACCAAGGACTTCTTTGGCCTGAAGAACTTCGGCATGAACTATGGATTGGTCTTCACGGCCTGGGGACTGGGCGGCTTCATGCTCTCGCTTCTGGCCGGCAAGGTCTACGACGCGACCCAGACATTCACTTTCGCCTACTACTGCTCGGCAGGATTGCTGATCGCCGCCGCCGCGGTGACCTTCCTGGTCAAATCCCCACAGCACCAGAACCCATCCGCGACGTAGGCGAATCCCGGAAATGGACACGCGATTGCAGGACAGCGCACAGGACGGACCTCCCGTACGCTGTCCGTCTCCGGGGCTGCGTCTCACAGGCCATGAAGGGGAAAGACCTTGGCCTTGATCGTCTCGATGGATGCCTCCAGGGCCGGCAGGACCATCTCCCGTTGCTGACTCGTCACAGGCAGTTCCCTGTCACGAAGTCCCCCCTGCCAATCCGTGCTTTGGAGCATGACCCCACCGATGCTGGCGTCCATGCCCACGTCGAGATCCTGTCCCGAGAGGACCGTCCAGGCCAGCGCCCACGCCCGCACGGTGTTCTCGACGTGGTATCCGCCGCCGCCGGTCGCCAGGATCGGCTTGTTGAACCGCAGGAGGTGATTGATGACCTCGACGTACACGTTGTTCGTCAGTTGCAGATGAGCCAGAGGGTCGCCCGCGAGGGTGTCCGCGCCCAGTTCGAAGACGATCACATCGGGATTGTACCTCCCGACGAGGGGCAGGACGATCTCCTCGAACGCACAGAGATATGCCCGGTCGAAGGTCCCGACGGGCAGCGGGAGATTCACGCAGTACCCCTGGCCTTCTCCCTCGCCGATCTCGTCCTCGAAGCCGGTCCCGGGAAACAGCGTTCTGGGATTCTCGTGAAGCGAGATCGTCATCACGTCGGGGCGGTCATAGAATTTCGCGGCCACCCCATCCCCATTGTGGACATCTACATCCAGATAAAGGACCCGCTTGCCTGCTTCCGCCAGAACCGCACAGGCGAGGGCATTGTCATTCACATAGCAGAAGCCGGCCGCTTTCTCCGGGAACGCGTGATGGTAGCCGCCGGACGGGTTGAACGCAATTCGAGCGTCCCCGGAGAGAATCATCTCGGCACCCACCAGAGTCCCTCCGGCAGCGAGCACCGCGTAGTCGTACATCCCGTGGAAGATCGGACAATCGGACGTCCCGATACCCATATGCAGCGCGTTCAGCTCCCACTTGCCCTTCTGGGCGCTCTGGAGCGCGTGCAGGTAGCGAGCGGAATGGAACCTCTTCAGGACCGTTCGCGGCGCAGGCGTCGGCGGCACCTCACGCGACGTCTCGCTCCAGAGCAATCCCATGGTGTACAGGACCCTTCGGGTGCGTCCGGCTCGTTCGGTCTTGAACGGGCAGTCCTCAGGATAGCGGTATTTCTCGATCTCTTCCGAGTGGATAAATACGGCTTTTCGTGTGGACAATGGCGCCTCAATTCTCCACGCGCAGCATGGGCTGGCAGCCCCTGAGAATACAGCCGGGACGGCCGGGCTATTCTTCCTTCTTGGTTATGTCGTAAGAGATGTTGTACACGTCCCCATCAAACTCGACGTTGACGCGATACCCGGAGTTCTGGAAGACCGCCAGCATGGGCCGGTTCTCGGACATCACCTTCGCGTAGAACCGCTTCACGCCCCGCTGTCGAGCCACCTGCGTGATGTACTCCAGCAGGAACGTGCCCATGCCCTTGGCCTGCCATTCGTCCTGGACGAGGAACGCCACTTCCGCTGCCTGCGTCTTGGGGTCGAGGTAGTACTGGGCGATGGCAACGATGTCCTCGCCGCCGGGACCCGGAACGACACCGACGATCGCCAGGTTGTTCCGATAGTCGATATTGGTCAACTGCTGGACGTCCTTGTGCGGAAACGCCATCGTTTGCGTCATGTAGCGGGTCCGCACCGACTGCTCGCTCAGCGAGTACAGCATCTCGGATAGCGCCGGCTCGTCCACCGGCTTGATCGGCCGGAAGAAGATCTCCGTCCCGTCGCGCAGCGTCGCGTAGTGTTCGAGATCCTCGGGGTAATTCACCTGGTCCCAGGACAGCTCGATCTGGTCCTGGTAGATATAGTTCCTGGCTTTGGCGGCCTGCATCAGCCCCCTGCGGAACTTCGGATGCGCGATGTTGATCAGGTCGAGGACGCGCTGGCGAATGCTCTTGCCGTGCAGGTAGGCGATGCCGTACTCGGTGACGACGTAGTGGACGTCGCCTCGCGTGGTGACAACGCCGGCCCCCTCGGTGAGCTGCGGCACGATCCGCGACACCTGGCCGTCCCGGGCGGTCGAGGGCATCGCGATCACCGCCTTGCCCCCTCTGCTCCTGACGGCGCCGCGGATGAAGTCCACCTGCCCTCCGATACCGCTGTAGAATCTGTAGCCGAGCGAATCTGCACAGACCTGGCCGGTCAGGTCGATCTCCAGACCGACGTTGATCGCGACCATCTTGTCGTGCTGCGCGATGATGTTCACGTCATTAACGTACTCGGTGGGGTAGAACTCAAACATCGGGTTGTTGTTGATGTAGTCGTAGAGTCTCTGCGAACCCATGCAGAAGCTGGCGACGATCTTGCCGCGGTTGAGCGACTTCTTGGCACACGTGATGGCGCCGCACTCGATCAGCTCGATAATCCAGTCGCTGAACATCTCCGTGTGGACGCCGAGGTCTTTCTTATAGACGAGGTACTCCGCCAGCGCCTGGGGGATTCGCCCGATCCCGCACTCGATGGTGCTGCCGTCTTCCACCAACTGGGCGACGTTCTGCCCGATCCGGCGCAACGTCTCGTCGGGCTCGGGGATCGGAATCTGGAGCATCGGCTCATCGTGCGGAACGAGGACGTCGATCGTGTTGACGTGGAGGAACCCGTTGCCGTGCGTCCGCGGCATGTTGCTGTTCACTTGGGCGATCACGTAGCGGGCGTTGGCTGCAGCGGCCTGGACGATGTCCACGGACACGCCGAGACTGCACAAGCCGTTGACATCCGGCGGCGTCACCGAGATCAGCGCCACATCGACCGGAATCCGCCCGGTCTCGAATTCCATCGGAATCTCGGACAGGAAGATCGGCGTATAGTCCCCGATCCCTCGCTCCAGCGCATCACGCACGTTTTCCGAGATGAAGAAGCTGTTCATCTTGAACTTCTCGCGGAACTTCTCGTGCGCGTAGGGCGCCTCGCCCATCGTCAACAGATGCACGATATGGGCATCGTAGATGTGATCGGAGTACTCGACCAACGCTTCGACAAGATGCTGGGGCTGACCGCAGCCGGTCCCAACGAAGATGCTGTGGCCCGATTTGATGAGCTTCATGGCCGCCGCAGCGGTCTTGATCTTGTCTTTGTACTTTGCTTTCCAGTCGAATTCTTGCATGTCATTTCTTCTCTAAGCTAATGCGGGCATCCACGGCGATCGAGGTCGTGCCGGGCGCGCCGACTACATAGGGATTGATATCCATCTCTTTGATCTCGGGGAACTCGGTCACCAACTGGGAAACCCTCTGGAGTCCCTCGGCAATCATCTCGATGTCCACGCCTTCCTGGCCGCGGACCCCCTGGAGAATCCTGTACGTCTTGGTGGCCACGAGCATCTGCTTGGCCTCTTCGGCCGTCAGAGGGGCCAGATAGAAGGAAACGTCCTTGAGCACCTCGACCAGGACGCCGCCCATGCCGAACATCATCAACGGCCCGAACTGCGGGTCGCGGTGCATGCCGATGATGACCTCCTTGCCGCTCGTGCGAACCATCTCCTGGACGAGCACGCCCAGGATCTTCGCCTCCGGCTTCTTCTTGGGAATCCGGTACATCATCAGGTCGAAGGCGTCCTTGACCTCCTGTTCGCTCTTCAGTCCCACTTTCACGCCGCCGACGTCGGACTTGTGCAGGATGTCGGGCGACCAGATCTTCAGCACGACCGGATAGCCAAGCTGCTGGGCGATGCTGCCCGCCTGGTCCGCGGTCGTGGCGATCGAGCCTCTCGGCGTGGCGAAGCCGTACGCCTCGATGATGTCCTTGGCCTCCGCCTCGCCGATATCGAGCAATCCCTGGCGGAGGTGCCGCTCCACGATGCTCTCGACCTTGCGACGGTTGACGGAGAACAGACGGACCACGCGCTTGGGTCGGCCCTTCCACCGCACGTACTCGCACATGACGTACAGCGTCGCAACGGCGCTCTCCGGAGAATCATATTGCGGGATTCCGCCCTTGCGCAGGACTTGGATTCCCGGCTCCACCTTGGCGGCGCCGAGGAAGCAGGCGAGAATGGGCTTGCCCTTCTTCTTGGCGATCCTGACGAGGGCCTCGGCAGTTTCCTTGCTCTGCGTCATGGCCTGCGGCGTCAGGAGCACAACCGCCGCATCGACATTCGGGTCGTCCAGAACCACGTCGAACGCATACTCGTAGCGATCGGCCAGCGCGTCGCCCAGCACATCGACCGGGTTGTGCACATTGGCTGCCGCCGGCAGTTTCTCGGCCAGCTTCTTCTTCGTCTCGTCGGTCAGCTTCGCAAAAGTCAGGCCTTTCTGCTCGATGGCGTCGGCGGCCATGATGCCCGGCCCTCCGGCGTTCGTGATGACGACCACGTTCCGCCCTTTGGGTAACGGCTGATTGGCGAACGCCTGGGCGAAATCGAACTGCTCTTTGATCGATTCGCAGCGAATGACGCCGGCCCGCGTGAACGCAGACTCATAGGCGACATCGCCGCCAGCCAGGCTGCCCGTGTGGGAGGATGCCGCCTTCGCGCCGGCCGCGGTCCGGCCGGACTTCATCAGCAGAATCGGCTTCTTCTGGGAAATCTGCTCGGCCTCTCGAACGAACGCGTTGCCATCCGTGATGCTTTCGAGATAGCCGGCGATGACCTTGGTCTCGCGCTGCGAGCCGAAAGCTTCGACCAAGTCCAGTTCGTCGACATCCGCCTTGTTGCCGATGCTGACCAAGCTGCTGAAGCCGATGCCATTGGCGTTGGCGGTGTCCAGGATCGCCGCCAGCAGGGCGCCAGACTGGGAGATATACGCGATTCCGCCGGGAACCGGAAGGTCGCCGCCGAAACAAGCGTTGAGCTTGTGGGATGGAGAAATCACGCCCAGGCAGTTCGGACCGACGAACCGAATCCCCGACCGCCTGGCAATCCGCACGATCTCTTCCTCGAGTTTCTTGCCCTCGGGGCCAACTTCCTTGAAACCCGCGGTGATGATGACGACGGATTTGACGTTGACCTTCGCACACTCTTCCAGCATACCCGCTACGAACTGGGCAGGCACGATGATGACCACCAGTTCGGGCGTTTCCCCAATGGAAGCCAGGTCGGGATAGACCTTCAGGCCTTCAATCTCATCGGCTTTGGGGTTGATCGGGTAGATCTTGCCCGCGTAGCCGCCTGCGATCAGATTGATCAGAATCTCGTAGCCTACCTTGCCCTTCTGGCGGGAGGCCCCGATGATCGCAACCGACTTCGGGTTGAAAAACGTTTGAAGACTCATGCCGTTGTTCATCCTTTCTCAAGCAGGACCGCTCGGAAAAGCATTTGATTATATTGAGTGTCGTGGCCGATTGCAAGACTATTTCACCGTGGGCAACACGCTTATCTCGTCTCTGACGACAATTTCTCTTGACAACGTGGATGTCGGCATGTACCAATGGCGTCCATGTCGGCTACGGCGAGACGCTTTGCCGTGGGACAGGGGTCGGATGGCTGCGCGGGGACAGCACGGATTCCGAGCCGCAAGGGATTGCTGTGACAGGACTGTATGGAGGAGCCTACGAGAACCGACTGATTGGAAGCGATGGGGGTGCTTGAACAATCCGCATCTGGTGGCGTATTTCCTGTCGGTCGTGAGTCTTGTCACATCCCGACGACGTGTGTGATCGCAGGCCCAAGGAGGGCCGGGGATCCTCAAGGAAGGGAATCCATGGGGGGAGCAAGGAGGTGGACAACGATGGTGGCAATTGTTGTGTAGAACGGCAAAGAGAAGCTGTACTGGTCGAATCCTGGTAACATGAAACCGTGTACGCACTTCTTGCCGTGCGTTATTGCGAGTGAAGCTTTCTTCTGCGATTCGCCCTTACCGTCTGTCGTGGCGCAGAGTTTCTGTGACATGATGAGGGGGAGCGAGTTTTCTGCATGCGCCGGGAGATGATGCAATCCGAGGACGGGTATTCTTCGGGGATGCAGGCAGAATTGGCGAGCAGGGAAAGCCCTGATCCAATGTGCGGCGGCACGAGTGCAGAAAGAGGTATGTCTATGAACAAGACGTTGCTCGTCGCCGTGTTGATCGCCGGTCTTTGTCCCCGCCTGCTCCAGGCGGCGCCCACTTCATATACAGGCACGCTCACATGGACCAACGACGCCCTCAACACCCCCCTGTCCGTGAACAGCGTGGGTGCCGATGCCGGATGGTTCTCCTCGGACACTTCCGTCAGTTGGACGGTGGACAACACCACCACACCGGGTCTGTGGCACTACGAATACACGATCACGGTCCGTGATGGAGGGACTCTGTCGACCGACATCCAGTGTGTGATCCTGGAGACATCACCCACATTCTTTTGGGATAACTTGATTTCCACAAGTACAGCGCCCGCCGATTGGCTCGCGAGCGTGGATATCGGTTCGTTCAGTCGATGGGACAACCAGAACCTGCCGAGCGACAGCATCTATGGCGTCATGTTCTGCACATCAACTGTCGATCCAACGACGCTCACCATCAGCTTTGACTCGGATCGCGAGCCGGTCTGGGGCGACATTTACGTGCGCAGCTTCACAGACAACGGAAGTTACAATACACTGAGCAACAGGGGAGGGCCGGACACGGACCCCGATGACGCAGCAAGCAGTGGAAGCGTCAAGAACCACCTTCTCGTTCCAGACACTGTGGGCACGGTACCCGCCCCTGGGGCGGTGCTGCTGAGCACACTGGGCGTGTCCTTGACGCAATGGCTCCGATGGAGGCGCCGGCTCTGAACCTGAACTCGCACGAGCGAGAAGACACCACAAGCGCTTGTCCAGACGCACTGGAACACCCTGCATGACGAGCCCTTGGGTGGCTGTGCATCCAACGAAGGGATGGACAGACAACTCCCCTTCCCACCGGGGTGGCTCGGAGTATTTCCGAATCACCCCGGTGTGCATGGCGTGCCGGGTTACCTCTATCCAGCACGCCTGAGCGACGAAAGAACCAAGGATGGAGATGGATCAAACCAGCTCCATTTGCCAAGGAGACTGACTGCCGACTGTTTACAGGACGCGGTTCCGGCGAAGCCAGCCAACAAGCCCAGTACCCAGGCAACCCAGGACAATGGCACCCGGAGCGGGAATCACCGGTTCCGGTGTGGTCGTCTCTTCGTCAGCATATGCCTCGCCACTGGCCGTGACCGTCAGGAGTAGAGTACCATGGTTGCTGGTACCCGTACTGCGCAGGGGCGTTTTGACTGAGATGGAACCTGTGATCGGTCCTGTGATCGCGCTGTCAATATCCGCGCCATCCTCGACACGCAGGATTCCGGTGGTGGCGAAATCACTATCCACAACGGCGCCTTGATTGTTCAGAATCGCGAGTGTCACGGTGACCTCGCCCTCCGCCCAGTCACCAGGAATATCAGTGAATAGATCAGCCTCCATGCTGAAATCCAGGATATAGGTCGACTGAGTACTGGTGGAATGTGATGCCGCCCAGGAGATTGACCACGATTGGCTGATAGGGGGGTCGAGCTCATCTTCCACGGGGACACCGTCGGGATCCGTGTCCAGAGCATCGATAAGCTCCAAGGTGCCAATGCCAAGATCAACTGGCGAACTCCACGCCTCATAGCCGGTCTTGTCCAGTGATGCGCCGCTGACCATGAAATGGGTTTCGGATGCACGGCTTGTAGCAGTCAGTCCGAAGACCATTGCCGCAGCCATGCTCAATACAAATGACTTTCTCATCTTCTCTTCCTTATAACACTCAATACCGCTCTTCGCTACCAGGCCCAAAAGGCCTTTAGATGGTGCCTACGCAAGCAGCCGCCATAACGAATGCGACTTCTCTGCCTTGCACCCTCCTACTACATGGAGCACAGGGTCCTGCAATCAGGACCATCCTGGGGGGTCGTGAACCGTCCAGCCACGATAAGAAATCGACACAAGGCCGGAGCGGCAATGGAGCAACGAAAGCGATGGGCAGCCACCGGAACCGGGCCATCCCGCAGAACCGGCGCCGACGTCCGCACACCCATGCCTCCTTTGACCTTTCGCCAGGAGCGCTCTATCCATACGAATACAATTGCCATGACACTGCCGGCTCTCTCCCGAGAGCCAGAATGACCGGGGGACTCAAACACGTAGATGTCCCCGCGAACAAGAGCACAACAACAGGCAACTCTATGGTCCCTGCCTCTCTGCACACACCTCCTTTCCGACACATACGCCGAGGTAACGCAGGCATCTGCTCGGCGCACATCATGTGGAACATGAAACAGACCATCCTCCCTGGCGTGCGATCCCGATTGCCTGATAGGATGATTCTCCTCCTCCAGTGAGGCACCCTCGCAATACACGTTCTTCATAATACACCTTCATCACACCCGATGTCAAGTAAATCAGCAAGATTTAGGCGCTCTAACAAAGCCTGAGGAAGCAGCAGTCAATCGCCCAGTACTCCATCAGGTACGAGGCAGTGGTCTGATAGCATGGAGGACGTGGCCATGGGCAAACCACGGCCGGCCAACAGACTACGAGTTATGCCAAAGACAAGCACGCCCTGGGAGCATCAGCCTGGCGAGACGGGCTGCGGCAGCGGTATGACCTGCCGGCGGCGAATCCTACGGTTTTGCTGGAGTTCCGGAGAGAGAACATGCAGCCGCCTCTCACTGCGGCATCCGCAGCAGGAGAATTGAATGAGGCTTTACTTTTCCGGGGTTCGACGGCCTAATAGAGGAGAGGTTACGGAGACCTTGACGGAGCCGAAAACCCTGTTTAGATGGATCGAAAGGCCGATGATGAGAAGGATAACAGTGCCCACAGTGCTGTTGGCAGGGGTCATATTGACAGGTTGTCAGACGAAGCGGTCTGCGATCAAGCCGCAGTACGATCGTCCCCTACCGCCAGGAGAATTGGCCCTCCGCAAGATCGAAGACCCGAGCCTGTACCCGGATTTCACAAGTGGCTGGCGAAATCTGGACAGTCTCAAGGCCGCGATCCGCAACAGCTTGAACTACCTTGGCAAGCCGTCGAGCAAGCAGCACTTCCCCTACGACCAGATCAGTCACCCCCACGTGGTCGCCACCTTGGAGGAGTTCCTCAGACTGCTCGATTCCGGCGTCCGGGCCGAGGAAATCAACGGCCTGATTGCTGCCGGCTTCGACGTCTACGAGTCTGTCGGTTGCGACGATCAAGGCACTGTCCTGTTCACTGGCTACTACACGCCCATCTTCTCCGGCTCGCGTCAACAGACCGCCGAGTTTCAGTATCCTCTGTACAAGGTGCCGACGGATTTGGTGAAAGGACCGGACGGCGAGACGCTCGGCCGCCGCGGCGCAGACGGGCGGATTACGCCGTACCCGCCGCGCGCGGAGATCGAAGAATCCGCCATGCTCCGAGGACAGGAGTTGATCTGGTTGAGCGATCCCTTCGAGGCCTATATCGCCCATGTGCAGGGCTCCGCCAAGATCCGGCTGCCTAACGGTCAAATCGTGACGGTGGGCTACGCCGCCAACAACGGCCACGAGTACGTCAGTGTGTCGGAGCGTCTCGTGACCGAGGGGGAGATTCCCTCCGACCGAATCAGTCTGGCCGCCATGATCGACTACTTCAAGGAACACCCCAACGAAGTGAACACCTACGTGCGGGCCAACCCCCGCTACGTGTTCTTCCAGAGCGGCGACGACACGCCGCGAGGCAGCCTCAACGAGCCGGTGATTCCCTGGAGGACAATCGCCACCGACAAATCCATCTTCCCCCGGGCTTGCCTGGCGTTCCTCTCGACGACACTGTCCTCGATCCAGGAGGGCCAGGTGTCCGTTGGGCCGTACCATGGCTTTGCTCTCGACCAGGACACCGGCGGCGCCATCCGCGCCCCAGGCCGCTGTGACATCTACATGGGCGAAGGCGACGAAGCCGGGCAACTGGCCGGACAGACCTATCAGGAAGGCCGGCTCTACTACCTGTTTCTCAGATCGGAATCCCTCTCGCCCGAGCCGATGACCGGCACCGATCCTGCCCCCAGCGGCAGCCAACAGACGGTCCCGCCGTCAAACACAACGCCTGCTCCTGCGCAGACCGACTGATAAGCGCCGTGTCATGAGCCGAAGGCCACTGCTTCAGGTAAGAGAAAGGCCCCGCAGTGTTCCGCAGGGCCTTTGTACTCACAGATTGGGTCATGCTCTCGTCGCGAGACGGCGTCTGGAACGCCCGTGCAGGCGTCAAACCGCGATCGACGCACGCTCGCGCGTCCTACGCCGGTACCTAAACAGGTGTGACGTTTGTGGCCTCCGGTCCCTTGCGACCCGGGCCCTTGGTGTACTCCACCGCCTGGCCTTCGTGCAACGTCTTGAATCCCTCGCCGGCGATATTGGAATGATGGATGAACAGCTCTTCGCTGCCGTCATCGGGGGTGATGAATCCAAACCCTTTCTTCTCGTTGAACCACTTCACTGTTCCTCGTGCCATAACTTGATTCTCCCTGGGGACCTCGGCATGGTCCCTGCACTATCTCTCCCCCACCGCCTGTCCGCTACTTCGGAACTACATTCGTCGCGCACGGGCCCTTGCGCCCTTGCCCGACAGTGAACTCGACCTTCTGCCCTTCGTTGAGCGAGGCGTACCCTTGCGTCCTGATCTCCGAGTGATGGACAAACAGATCGTCGCCGCCCTCGTCCGGGGCGATGAAGCCGAAGCCCTTGTCCGCGTTGAACCACTTTACTGTACCTTTTGCCACTGGGTCTTCTCCCGAGCCACCACGGGCTCTAAACACGTTCCCTCTGTTGCATGAAGGGGTAGACTCCGAGGGAAGAAAGTATACACCTTTTTACAGGAGGTCCATATTATCGCGCCGCCAGTGCAGTGGGTATATAATAAATGCCAAAAGACGGAAATTTCGGGGTGTCCGATGTAGGTAAATTCCTTACTCCGCAAGGAGAGCAATGTCCCAGTATGGGACATGCGTGACACGTGTCAGGACACGGCGTAGCAGACGTCCCTCATTGCTCGCAGTATGCTCACTCGGAGTTGCAGATATCGTCCTTCGCTGGGCTCAGCACAACAATCCTTGCACGCGAGTTGATCCCGATCACCATCAACCCTCGACGACCTCCAATCTCTCTGGTCGGAGGCGTTCGAGTTCGGGCAATTGGTTCTTGCCCATGCGCACGTCGATGATGGCCTGGCCATCGTCGTACTGCTCGCTCACGATCCGGCCGTAGGTACGGAGGAAGCTCTGCACCTTGCCGTTGGCCTGACTGGTCGTGACGCGAAGCACCAGCTCGCGTCCCCTGTACCGTCGTATCACACCACAGGCCAGTTCATCCATACCCAGACCAGTCCTGGCGGAGATGGCCACTGCGTCCGGGTGCAGCGTCTGGAGCATTTCCAGCGGGCCGACGTCCTTGATCGCATCGACCTTGTTGAAGACCACCAGCACGGGCTTGTCTTTGCAGCCGATCTCCGACAGGACGCCATTCACCGACTCGATCTGCGCCACCACATCCGGGTTCGAGACATCCACCACGTGCAGAAGCAGATCGGCGAACACCGCTTCCTCCAGTGTTGCCTTGAACGAGGCCACAAGCTGGTGTGGCAGATCTCGCACGAAGCCGACGGTGTCGCTCACGAGCACCTCGACACCCCGCGCCGCAGTCCATTTCCTGGTTCTGGTGTCGAGCGTGGCGAAGAGCCGGTCCTCGACGAAGGCGCCCGCGTTCGTCAGGGCATTCAACAGCGTGCTCTTGCCGGCATTCGTGTAGCCGACGATGGAGACCTGGAAGAAATCCTTGCGTCCCTTGATCTCGCGGAGCTTGCGCCGGTCGATCCCCTCCAGCTCGCGCTTGAGCTCGGTGATCCGCTTGCTGACGAGCCGACGGTCGATCTCCAATTGCTGCTCGCCGGGCCCTCGGACGCCGATGGCGCCGACCGCTCCGGCGGCCGGACCACCGCTGGCCCCGGTCACCGTGTCCAGGTGCGACCACATCCGCGTCAGTCTCGGGTAGGTGTACTGCAACTGGGCCAGCTCGACCTGCAGCTTGGCCTGCTTGGTCTGTGCCCGCGTGGCAAAGATGTCCAGGATCAGCTCGCTGCGGTCCAGCACTTTCGTCTGCGTCACAGTCTCCAACTCACGAATCTGGGCGGGCGACAGATCGTTGTCGAAGATGATAACATCGGCATTGAACCGCTTCACGCGTCCGGCAAGTTGATCGGCTTTGCCCTTGCCCAGGTAGGTAGAAGGCTTGATCGTGCGAATCTTCTGCTGGAATCGATCGACGACGACCGCCCCGGCACTCTCGGCCAGCGCGGTCAACTCCGCCAGGTTGTCATAGCCCTTGGAGCCCGGCAAAACGGCAGCCACAAGGATGGCACGCTCTTTCCGGACTCTCAGTGTCTCGCGAAGCTTCTCCAAGTTATGTTCGGACCTCCAAATCACCGGATTACTACGGCACTCGAAATCGAGATTCTCGAGTTTATCAGAAGCATACCCCCTGCCGCCTGGATTTCACGAAAAATATCGCGGACGATTTTTGGGACTTGAACACGACCAGGGTGTGTGGTATATTCTTTGCTTTCGGCTCTGCAGCGACAGTCATGGGTTTTGCAGTCGCGAGGATTTGAATTCGGTTACGGGTTTTAAGGGGTACACATGCTCAAAGTGAAAATGCGATCGGGCGAGTCTGTGCAGCAGATGATTCGGCGTTTCAAGAAGCTCTGTGAAAAAGAGGGTTTGATTCGCGATATGAAGCGGACGGCGTACTATGAGAAGCCTTCGGAGCGGGAACGCAGGCGAATGCGAAAGGCCCAGCGGATCATCCGGCACTGAGTCGCCGGTCTTTTCTCCTCGAATCGAACACAAATCAAGCATAGACAAGCACTTGTGACGCTTGTCTATTCGCTTCTGATGGGTCGTGAGACTTCTTTTGATCCCCCGTTGAAGACGGGCTGACAGGGAAGTGTTTTGCGCCCTGTCAGCCGGCCAGGCCGAGCAGCCGCAGCCGATTGCCTCCCACACGGACAGATGATTCACCATGTGCCGATCAGGCACTGGTTCGGGCACTCCAGAGCTTCGTCAGGGGACGGCCCGTGTGTTCCGAATCGCCTCGACAGTTTCTCTGGCCCGCGGCCCAAGCTGCTTGAAGACCGCGTCATAGGCCGGACGGCACGCCTCTTCGAATTGGCCTCTGTCGGGCTGCGTGAACTGCATACCGGCGGCCCGAAGCAAGCCCTCCAGCTCGGTGTCCCGCTGTTTCATGTAGTCAAGCTGCCAACGACTGGACTCGCCCACACACTCGCGGAAGACCCGTCGATCCTCGTCGGACAACGTCCGCCAGAATCGCTCGCTGACGAGCACATAGGCCGAGTTATAGATGTGGGCGGTCAGCGCGATGTACTTCTGGGCCTCAAACAACCGGCCGGACCAGATGTTCTGCAAGGGGTTCTCCTGTCCGTGCGCGGTTCCGAGCAGGAGGGCCGAGTACAACTCTGAAAACGGCATGGACACGGGGCTGGCACCGAGGGCCCGGATCGTCTCGATCTCGGCAGGGTTCTCCGGCGTGCGGATCTTGAGTCCCACGAGATCCGACGGCTCGTGGATCGGCCTCCGGGAATTCGTGATATGGCGGAATCCGTTCTCGTAGAAGCCGACCAATCGCAGTCCTCGCGGCGGGAGGGACGCAGCCAGGCTTTCCATAACCGGTCCGGCGTTGACCTGCGCGACGTGGTCCCGGTCGCGATACAGGTAGGGCATTTCAAAGAGAGCGAACAGCGGCTCATAGGCGTTCAGCAGGCCCGTGACAGTCATCTCCGTCGTCCCGAGCGTGAGCATCTCCTGGAGCACCTTCTCGCTGCCAAGCTGGCCGCCGAAGCAGACCTTCACACAGAATCGACCGTCGGTCCTGGCTTCGAAGCTGCGCCCAAACCGCTCCAGCGCCTGAGTGAAGGAATGCTGCTCCGAATGGCTGACTCCGATCCGGACGATACGTGCATTCCCGGCGACCGGAGTCGTCGTCTTGACCTCGACCGGCTTGGGCCCCGCTTCTTCCCCGGTCGGTGCAGTCAACGTCCTCGGCATGAGCAGATCGGGCAGAAACAGCACGAGCCGGTCCGCGTAGGTAACGAGCATCAGTACACCAACCAACGGCACCAGGAAGGGAAGAACGGCACGGATCATAACCTCGATCTTGAGTTTGCTGATGTGGCTCATGACGAACAGGCACATCCCCACCGGCGGCGTCACCACTCCGATCATAAGATTGACGGCCATGACGACCCCCAAGTGGATCGGGTCCACGCCTACCGCCGGGGAGGTCGCCAGCGGGTAGATGATGGGGATGAACAGAATCAGGACGACTCCCGCCTCCATGACGGCCCCGAGCAACAACAGCAGGATGTTCAGCAGTAGGAGGACTACATATTTGTTGTTGGTGAACCCGAGCACGGCGGCAGCCACCTTCTCGCCCACGTCGGCGACGGAAAGCTGGAACGAGAACACCGAGGTCACCGAGATGACAAAGGTCACGACGGCCGTCGCAATCATTGTATCGACGAAGATCCTCGGCAGGTCCCGGACCTTCACCGTGCGATAGAGAAACATGCTGAGAAACAGGGCATAGGCCGCGGCTACGGCGGCCGCCTCCGTCGGCGTGAACCACCCGGTGAGGATTCCGCCCAACATGAGCACGGGCATCAGTAAGGGTACGATCGCCTGGCTCGTGGCGGCGAGCTTCTCCCGGAGACTCGACCGCCGGTCGCAGGGATAGCTCCTTGCACGCGCCATGAGGTAGATCAGAACCATCAGGGCCAGGCTCATCAGCACGCCCGGCACAATCCCGCCCAGAAAGAGACGGCCGACCGATTCGTCGGTCATTGCGGCGTAGATGATCATCGGGATACTCGGCGGGATGATCGGGCCCAGCACGGAGGCCGCAGCGGCAACTGCGGCAGCGAACGGCTTGTCATAGCCGTTGTCCTGCATCGCCTTGACCTCGATCTCGCCGAGCCCGCCGGCGGTGGCGACCGCCGAACCATTCATCCAGGCGAACAGCATGCTCGCCACGACGTTCGCGTGGGCCAGCCCGCCGGGGACGCTGCCGACCCAGATCCGCGCGAACTTGAAGAGCCGGTCCGTGATGCCGCCGGCGTTCATCAGTTTTCCCGCCAGCAGGAACAGCGGGATTGCCAGAAAGGTGAAGTTGTCGATCCCTGCGACCATCTTGTGGGGGATCACCGTCAGAGGGACGTCGCTGAATACCGCCAACGAGAGACAACAGGCGATGCCGATGGCCAGCGCGATCGGCATGCTGATCGCGACCAGGACCGCGAAGAAGACCACCAGCGCCAGGATCATGGGCGACCCTCCCCCGCCGGCGGCGTCCCGAGGTCCATAAGGAACTCGGCCGTGTAAGACACGAGGCACATGCAGAGGATCGGAACAGGTACGTAGAACCAGGCCTGCGAGATCCCCAGGATGGGCAGCACGGTCGGCCACAGCAACCGGCACATCCGAACCGATTCGACGAACACAACAACCGCGAAGCCCAGGACGAGCAGATAGTTGAGTCGCGTGATATGGCGCCGCCAGGGGATCGGCAGCCTGTCAAACAACAGGGTGAAACCGACGTGCGCCCGCCTGCGAAACGCCAGGCCGGCAGCAAGGAAACATGACCAGACGAAGAACAGCCGGCTCAATTCAATGGAAGAATGGAACGACCACGCCGTAGCACAGCGGGCGGAAATCGCAGTGATCGCGACAGCGAAAAACGCCATCGCCGACACCGCCGTACCAGCATACAGCAGACGGTCGAGCAACACGTTCATCCGTCGCACGGTCGCGATCATAGATACCGGCCTACCAACGGATTCTCAGTAGCCTCGAGCAGCCGCAAATGGCCGGTCTGGCCACTATCGCACAGGACGGCCAGCCATGGGTCCGTTGCGTCATGACAGCCGCATTCACGGGCCGGAACACACAAAGAGCTTCACTTCTGCCCGTCGAGGCGTTTGCGGAACAGGCGGGTCTGGAGGGCGTTCTGCCAGGGGGTCCAGTTCGACTCGCTCATCTCGCCGTCGATGGCCGAGGTCACCTGATCCATCTTGGCGTCGAGATCGTCGATGTAGTAGACCATGAACGCCTCGGCGGTGGCAGGCAGTTTGGGTGAACCGAACTCATGCTCGCCGTGATGGGCCAGGATAATATGGCCCAGAGTATCCAAGACATCCGCGTCGATCTTCGTGCCGGCGGCGCGGAGGGCGTCGGCCTTGCGATGGATCATCAGCAGGGTCTTGCTGATGTGCCCGATCAGTTGCCCGGAGTCGGTATAGGAAAACGCCATGTCGTAGGCCAGTTCCTCCGTCTTGCCCATGTCGTGGAGGAAGATGCCGGCGAGAACGAGGTCCGCCTGCACCCGTGGGTACAAGGGCAGGATCGCCTTGGCGACTCCCAGCATGCTGTGCGTGTGCTCCAGCAGCCCGCCGATGCAGTCGTGGTGCATCTTCATGCCGCCGGGAGCGGAACAGAAACCCTTCATCAGGTCCTTGTCCGCCAGGAACGCCTTGCACAAGGCCGCGACCTGCGGGTGCCGGATCGCACCGACGGTTTCCTGCACCTCCTTGAACATCTGGTCGACGTTCTTGGTGGTCCTCGCCAGATAGTTCTCGACGTCCACCTTGCTCGGATCGATGGCTGCAATCGTGTTGACCACGATCTGCAGGTTGTTCTGGTACAGTTCGCTGCGACCCTGAACATGGACGAACCCCGGCTTGGGCAGGGACTTGTAGACGACCTCCGACGCCTGCCACATCCGTCCATTCAACTGACCGGTGCGGTCGCACAGGAACATCGCGATATACAGATCGCCGCGCTGGGTGCTGCGAAGAATCGGCTCGCGGACCACGTAGACTTCGTTGATGGTCTCGCCCGCCTGAATCTGATTGATGAACTTATGTGTATGTACTGCCTGCGCCATGATCGACCCCATATTGAACCATAGTCTTAGTCACAGGGGCCATCATAGTGGCCGTCCCACGGTCCCGCAAGAGAACGAACCGTGGAATCGAGAAAAAGGCCGCTTGGTCTATTGCGAAGGCAACGACTACTTGCCTTCCTCGACGCGGAACCGGTCACTGCCCCACCCCAAACGTGCAGCAACCGACTGAGGGAACTGCCAGGCAGACACGGTCCCGCCGTGAAGCACCACGGTTGTTCGTTCAGCCGCCATGGCAACCGCCTGCGGCGCGTCGAGATACCGCAGGACATTGAGAAAGGTCGGACCCTGGGCATGGCTCGTCGGCAGGTCGGTCAACTCCAACTGCCCGATGCCTTGCTCGAACAGCGCTGCATAGAGCGAGATCCCGGCCATATCGCCACACGCCGCGACAGTGACAGAGGTTCCCGCCGTGGGCTCAAGCAGATTCAACGCACGGACAGCCCGGCGAACATCCCAGACCCGCATACCGTCAGCAGTCTGTCCGAGGAGCATGAATCGCCGCCGGATCTGAATCTGCTTGCGTCCGTCGCCACTCCACGCGTCCGGCCCGATCCCTCGCGGGCAGACGTAGACGAGCGTCCGCTTGCCCTCGATCACCGCGTTCCGCAGGGCGTCGAACGCAGACGGATCAGCTTCGGGCAGTGTGTACTCGCCCAGTTCCTTCTCGAACTTGACTCGCATGGCCATCAGCCACTTGGTCCACCCTGCCTCGTCCAGAATGTGCACAGTAACGCCCTCGTCGCGCGAATCGCCATCGAGACAGAACAGTCTCAGTCGCACGTGCGGCTGGCTCGTGAAATCACACGCGGTCAGACGGACTCCGTCCGCTTGCGCACGGAACACCCTGTCGATATCGAATGGCCCCGCCTCGCGTTCGCTTGGCCAGCCACGAAAGGACTTCTCTTGAAGGGCCTTCAGCCAGGAGTCGCGTATCATCGCCCATTCCTCGGACGACTGCGGCACCTGCGGCGTCTCGGCCATCGGCACGAACGTCTCCTGGATCTTCGCATTGATCTGGTCGGCAGGCAGGTCCTTGAAGACTCTCAACTGCTCCGGCTCGAAGAAGCGAGTGGCAGGTTCGCTGATGACCGGGTTCTCGCCCTTGAGGAATCGATTGAACCAGACGAAGGCGTGAATCCGCAGTTCCTGCGTGTCCTTGTGTGGCCCCTCGGTGATCTGCAGGCCCAGCTTGTCTTCGGCGCCGTACAGCCGATAGATGTCGCGGACCTTCTGATGGAGACGATACACCCCGTCGAGCGGGAAGATGTCGTCCTTGTCGGTGTTCGAAATCAGCAATGGCCGGGGCGCAACGAGGGCCGCGACCATCGGATAATCCCAGCGGTACGTGTTGACGATGAACATGCAATCACAGTGCCCTTCGACCGTGCCGTCGACGACGTGATTGTGCAGGTCCGTGATGCCCGCGACCGGCACAGCGGCCTTGATTCGCTCGTCGATGGCGGCGATCCACCAACTGTACGCCCCCCCGCCGGAACGTCCGGTGACGCCGATGCGATTCGGGTCCACCTCTTTGCGGCTTTCGAGGTAGTCGAGCGAGCGAACGCAATTCCAGGCTTCGACCCCTGCGGATGTGTAACCCCGGCTGTTCCACCACCACATGTTGTAGCGATAGGTTCCGTGGTGGATGCCCTCGATCTCGCCGAGTTGCACGGTGTCGACGACCAAACAGACGAATCCATGACGCGCGAACCAGGCGCCGTGGTGCTGGTAGCCGGCCTTGTTGCCGTAGCTGACGTTGCCCTTCTTGACGGCGCCGTGGCCACAGACGTAGAGGATCGCGGGCGCAGGCTTGTCCAGGTTCTTCGGGATATACAAATTGCCGGTGACGTACAAACCCGGCATAGACTGGAAATGCAGATTCTCCACGGTGAACTGGTCGTGCTCCACAGTGCCTGTCACCACAGCCTCCAGCGGCGTTTTGGCCGGGAATGGATCGAGACCGAGCATTTCGAGCAACTGTTGCCTATAGACGACCCGCTTGGCCTTCCAGTCGTCCAGGCTCTTGATATCGCTGAGACACTGGCTCTGGAGCTTGGCGGTCTCAGCCTGGAAATACGCCGCAAGTCGGCGATCCGCCGGGCGAGGTTCATCCGCAAAGGCGGCGGAACCCACGCCGATCCAACAAGCAAACACGACCCCTGCAGTCACGCCGGCCTTCTCATATGTGCTCTGTCGCATTCGATGTGCCCTATTCATGGATGTCCATTACGTGAGTCTGAGAATCAAGAGATACAGGACGCGGAGCGCCGTCAACAGCACCACCAGGAATCCAAGGCCCCCCAGAAGGTTCAGCACGAGCGTATTGCGCCGCTCGCCCATGATGTCCTTGCGATTCGCGAGCCACAGGATTGCCGCAGCCATCAGTGGATTGCCGATCACCGTCATCGCCTGCCCAAAGATGATCGCATCGACTTTCTTGACCGACGTGTGGAGTACGATCATTGCAACGCCCATCCCGACCAGGAGGACGACGACCGTGAAGCGGCGCGACCACAGATCGCTGAGTCGGGCCGGCTTGCCTACCGCGTCAGACAGGATCGTCCCGCCAATCATCGCGTTGATGACGAAGGGATTCATCGCGACAGCGAACAGCCCGATCGAAAAGAGGATTCGCGTAGCCGGTCCCAGCAGCGGCCCAAGCTGCGTCGCCAGGACGCTGATGTCATTCGCCTCTTTGCCCCGCAGCATGGTGCCGCTGGTCATCATAATGATCGCGCTGATCCCGGTCAGGACCGCAACACCGGCGATGGAATCCCCGATGCCGCGGTTGTAGTCGCGGAGAGTCCAGCCCTTTTCTCGGACGAGATTGCCCTGAAAGAACGCCGCGGCCACTGAGAAGGTCGTCCCCAATAGCGACGCGACCAGGACCATCGGGTCGACGATGCCCGCATCGCCGCGTTTTGGCAACGCCAGCGACAGGCCGTCTGGAAGCCCGGGGATCAAACCTGAGAGGATATCACCCACGTTCGGCCGGACAACGAAGAGATTCACGAGAAAACAGGTGAGAATCACGCCCACCATGACCTTCATGATGCGCTCCAGACCGTTGTAGACCTGTCGCAGCGCGAAGATGGAGGCAATGACGAGTCCGTTGAAGACCACGAGCAAGCCCGTGCTAATGAGAGCTTGCGTCCGGGGGGCCATTTGCGTCGGATCGCCGAAGAGTCGCTTGACACCGAGCGCATCAAATGCCGCAGCAACGGCCAGATTGTTCGAGAACTGAAATGCGGCGCAAATCAGGCACAGGGTGATGCCGACCACCGCCGCGACCGGTCGGCCCAGACGATTCGCAATCAACGTGCACGGCGTAGCGCCGCCCACAACCCCGATACGTGCAGCCATCGTCATGAAGGTGCCCATGAGGATGCCTGTCACGATGAGAAGCCAGAGCAGCTCGTAGCCGTACTTGGCGCCGACGTTGGAGCTGATGAGCAGACTGCCCGGACCGAAGACAACGCAGGCGGTAATCAGGGCCGGCCCGATCGAACGCCACCAGGGGGCTCGCACGGTTGCTACGGTGTCCTCCTGTCCCATAGGACTCCTTTCCGCTAATAGAGCGGTCTACACCTGCTCGGGGATGACAAATGGCTCACGGTAACTCCCGCGAACCAGCTTGTTGGCCTCCTCGGCAAACTCGCCTGTGAACGTCTCCGTCCGTGGGTCCATCGTCAACCAGGGACCCAACACTCGCGGCGTCTGCTTCACATCGACGCCGTTGAGCAACAAATGCTCCTGGAATCGCTCGAACGATTCCGCAAGATCCTCGTTGTTTCCGATTCGCTCGACGATCTGCTCGCGCCCCGCCTCTTTCCCGAGACGATACGAGATATTGCCCATGTGACACAGCGAACTGGAGAGATGTCCTTCGAGCACTTCGGCGTGGAGATCGCCCGGATTGCGGCTGCGGACGGCGCTGATGAAGTTCTCGTGGTGCCCTGCCCCTTCGGTGAGATGGAACTGCTTGATCTTCCTGCCGTCGTTGTCATAGGCCCATCCGCCGGCGAAGTAACCGTTCTCACACTCGACGATGACGCCGCCGTCGCGGACGCCACGCAGGTGGTCCATCGCGGAATCGCCTCTGGCACGTGGCAGGCCGCGAAGCTCGAAGAGGATCGGGACGGGTTTGTAGTCGTAGAACAGGATCTCCGTGTTCGGCGTCTGGCCATCGTCGATATAGCCGAAGCGGCCGCCAAAGCCCAGGACTCGCGGCGCCAGCTCGTCGGCGCCGACAAACCAGCGGCTGATATCCATGTAGTGGATACCATTGTTGCCGAAGTCGCCGTCGCCGGTCGGCCAGACCCAGTGCCAATCATAATGCAGGTTCTTCCGCATCAGCGGGGCCATCGGAGATGGACCGCACCAGAGATTGTAGTCCACTGATTCAGGCACAGGCTGCGGCCCATCGACCTTCCCAATGCTGCCGCGACGCACGTAGATGAAACTCCGCACAAGACGCATCTTGCCGAGATTTCCCTGTCGGACGTACTCCAATGCCTCGCGGAGCCCTTCGTCCGAACGCCGCTGGGTGCCGCTCTGGACGATTCGCTTGTACTTGCGGGCCGCTTCGACCATCCGCCGGCCTTCCCAGATGTTGTGACAGACCGGCTTCTCCACGTAGACGTCCTTGCCCGCCTGGCAAGCCCAAACGGTGACGAGTGCGTGCCAGTGGTTCGGCGTTGCGACAATCACGGCGTCAATGCCCTTGTCATCGAGCAGTCTGCGGCAGTCCGCGTAGGTGTCCACCTTCTCGTTGCGTTCGGCGAACTTCCCGGCCTCCCGGTCCAGGAAGCTCCTGTCCACATCGCAGATCGCGACAACCCGCACGCCCGCAATACTGCGGAACCAGTTGATGTGATTGCGACCCTGGCCGCGAACCCCCACTACCGCGACGCGGATGTCGCTATTCGCCCCTCGGACACGGGCGAACGGGACGGCGGACAGCAACCCCACGGCAGCCGAAGTCTTCATGAAATCCCGGCGGCGGATATTCCGACTCATGGCACATCTCCCCGGCAAAGATCGTTTGGCGCAGGCGGACCGATTCTGACGCTTCATGGCGCCCTACGCGTGCTTTCACGCAGAGGTCTCACGCGACAGGCGATATGGTAGCAGCTCATAGGCGGTCTGTCAAAACCCCGAACGGGGAATCTGCACAGCAGAGGAAGCCGGGGCGTGCCAATACCGTCAATTGGAGATGGCAGGGTCGTTAGGCGACGGCGTGGCGCCGTCTGAGGATTTGCGGAGCCGTCCCTGCCCGCCGCGAGGACCGAACGGCCCCTGGGGACCGGAACCATATCTTCCCGGGCCCCGCTGGAACTCACCGGGAAGGCCTCGCACGAGGTCCCGCCAGAGCCGCCATTGGTCCTGGCTGAGCACCGTCGCCATCTGCTCATCCATCGCTTCCAGCTCCTTGGCAATTTGCACGCGGCCCTCCTCGCGAATCTCGTCGAGTCGCTGCATATGCGTACGCAGGATGGGCTTGACCTTCTCCGCCTGCTCCCGGGAAAGACGCAACCGGGGCACGATTCGATCCAACACCGCCAGGTATGGCCTTTCGGCCCGCCCTGGTGGTTTCGGAGCGACATAGTGAACTGCCACGAACGTCGCCGCCGCACCGATGGTAATGCCGGCGATCAGGATGATGAGCCCAAAGAAGGCCATGCGCCAGCGATGGAGACGGCGCAGCAGGATCATCGGGTTGTCCGGATTCTCAGGTTGGATTATCGAATCGCCCATGAAATCGCCTCGGCAATCTCGTTCAGCGGCTCGGCGGATCGGGTGCAAAGAATCAACGCAGTCGCCGCGGCTGGAACCGCGACGGCCGAAGACAGTGCCGCCAGCCACATCCAGAAGCGTTCGGTCGCCTTCACCGGCTGGGCCTGCCCGCCGGCGAGCACCGCCAGGACACCGCACGTCACATCCACTCGCGGCGGCCGCTCGTCACGGGCACGAGCCGCCAACTCTTCGATCTTCTGTTCCCAGTTCATTCGTTTCACTCCGCAGCGCTGTGCTCCAGCAGCTTTCGAAGTCTGTTCCTGGCTCGCAAGGTCTGCACCTTGACCATCGTCCTGGTCCAGCCGGTTCGCCGGGCCGTCTCGGCCACGTCGCATTGCTCCAGGTACCGCAGGGTAAGGACCAGGCGGTCCCGCGGGGCCAGTTGACCGAACACATGATGCAGCACCTCGGCCGCCTGATCCGGCTCGATTGTCCGCGAGACACCGTCCCCGCCTGCCGCCTGGTCCCATGCCTGAACGTCAAAAGGCGCCATGCGCCGACGTCGGGCTTTCTCCTTCCAGTACCGATAGCCGACCCGCGTCGCGATGCGAGCCAGCCAATGCTCGAACGGCGCCTTGCCGCGATACCGGCTCAAGCTCAAATAGGCATCCACGAACACGTCCTGCACCAGCTCTTCGTGAGTTCTTCGATCTCTGCTGAACCTCCAGAGGATCCGAGCGACGTGATCCTGGTGGCGTTCAACGAGCCGGCGATAGGCTTCGGCTTCCCCCTGCCGCGTGCGTCGGATGTCCTCGGTGTCGTCTGATGCAGGCGACGCCAACGCGTCCGGCGCCTGCGGGTGTACCGGATGGACGACACGCGCCATCACGAGGATGGCGGCCTCGATCCAGGCAGCTCTCGGTAGTGGCAAGCCGGCATCGATCATGGAATAGAGCCTAAATGAAACACACTCTCTCCGGCAAGAGGATTCCACATGAACGCTGCTCATCCGGCGCAGAGTATCGGCCCCGCCAGTGGTCGTGGGCACTTGCGGAGCCGATACATTCTGGGCGATCCAGCCATCACCGTGCCGGCCTCGTCTTTTCGCGAAATGCTCGGAGTTCTTCTTTGGTCAATGCGCCGTCTCGATTGGTATCCGCCCGATCGAACACCTGCTCGATCGGGGCTACATTACGATTTCGCACCTGCCCGAGATTCGGGTCCTGCCCTTGAGCAGGAGGCACTGCGGCAGCCTCCGGCTGATTCAGTCGTCTCCGGAGCAACTGATCCTGACCGGTTCCACGACCGCCGGCAGACCGCTGTCCTGCGGGTCTTCGCCCTCGCGGTCCCACCTGCGCGCCTTGGCCCATTCCCTTCTGGGAACGACGGCCAACCGGCCCGCCGAACCCGTCTTGTGGCCCGGGACCTCTCATCCCGCCGGCAGGTTGCGCGACTTGACTTCGCATCTGCCTGAGCTGCCTGGCCTGCTCGTCCGTCAGAACCTCCCTGATCGATGCCATTACTTCGGATCGGGCCTTGTCCAAGATGGCGCGGATCTTCTGGACCTGGTCGTCAGTCAGACCCAGTCGGGGTGAGAACAACCCATTCACTCCGAGCGGTCCCAAACCGAGAGGACACCACGTTCCCTGCCCGCGCCGGTTCACTCCGACAGGGCGCCAGGCTCTCGCGCGAACCGGCGCCTCCGGCGGTTGCATCTCCTGCCCGCGAGCGATCCTCTGTCCTCGACCCCCGCCGACTCCCCACGGCTGCGCCAGGACCTGGCCGCTCAGAAGCATGAGAATCGCGCCTGCAACAATCAGAATTGTCCATTTCGTCTTCATATTCGGCTCCTTTCAACTGAATGTCGGCCTATCGAATCGTTTGATGTTGCGACAGGGTAGTGAAAGGAGCCCTTCTGCAGGTTACACCCCCCACAAAAGAATTATGAGGCGCGCACACAGGGAGGGATCATGAGCCCGGCGCCGGCCGCTGGAGCGGGAAGAACTCCGATTCCGTGCGACCAGTCAGGAAGATCCGTTCGGCCCGCATGACGACATCCGGATGCTCATCGGCAACATCTTTTTGTTCACCAAGATCGGTGCTGAGATCGAAAAGCTGGGTCTTCTGGCCCGGCTTGAGACGCAGGGCCTTCCAGTCGCCCATCCGAACCGCCTGTTGGCCGTTCAGTTCCCAGTAGAGATGCTCGTGTTTCTTCTGCGCGTTCTTCTTGCCCAGCAGAGTCGGCAAGAAAGAGATCCCATCGATGCCCGCCGGGGGCTGCACACCGAGCAGCTCGGCACAGGTCGGCAGAATATCCCAGAAGGCACAGGTGTGGTCGCTCTCACTTCCCGGCTCGATCCGGCCCGGCCAGCGGGCGATGAACGGCACCCGGATGCCCCCTTCCCAGACGGAACCCTTCAAGCCGCGCAGGGGACCGGCACTCTCAAAGAAAGCGGCATCAACACCCCCTGCGTACGTCGGACCGTTATCGCTGGAAAAGACCACAAGCGTGTTGCCATCCAGGCCAAGCTCCTTGATCTGCGTCATGATCCGCCCTACGTCCCTGTCCATCCTCGTAATCATGGCAGCATAACAGGCCCGCGGATGCGCGTGGGCAACATAGCCCTTGGTGCCGTCGTATGGCGGATCGAACCATCGGCCTTCATACTCCGCGAGGGAGTCGCGCGGCACCTGCAGCGCGACGTGCGGGATCGTGAACGGCACATACAGGAAGAACGGCCTATCCTTGTTCGCCCGAATGAACCGGAGCGCCTCTTCGGCAATCACGTCGTGTGAATAGACCCGCTCGGCGCCGTCCTTGTTCTGTTCGATCCAGAAGACCTCGCCGTCGCGCCAGAGGTGATTCGGATAGAACGTGTGGGCCTGCCGCTGGCAGATGTATCCAAAGAAATGATCGAAACCCTGCCTTTGCGGATCGCCGGAGGTGCCCACCCGACCGAGTCCCCACTTTCCAAATGCTCCGGTGGCATAGCCGGCCCGCTGGAACAGACGACCGACGGTGAACGTGCCCTCGACCAGCGGCCACTGCCCCCCGACCGTCGAGCCGAGTTTCCACCCTTCGTCTCCGCCGACCTGTTTGTTGTTTCGGATCTGCGCATGGCCTGTGTGGCAACCCGTCATGAGCGTGCAACGCGACGGCGCACAGACGGGATTGCCGGAGTAGCTCTGAATGAACCGCATCCCTTCGGCCGCAAGCCGATCTACTTGCGGGGTCCTGATCCTCTTCTGACCGTAACACCCCACATCCGCGTAGCCCAGATCGTCGGCCAGGATGAACACAACATTGGGACGTCTCGTCCCCTGGGCCGCTCCCGAGCCGGCAAGCACAGGCAGCGTCCCCGACAGGGCTCCCAGTACCGTTGCCTTGAGGAAATCACGTCGCTGCATCACGCGTTTCTCCATCTTCATCGGATACCACAGTCCCATCCCAATGGGCCATCGAGTCTTCCCCCTGGAGCGGTTCGTTCTGAATCAATCCCATGTCAACCGCCCGATGCAGGAGTTCGATCACGTTGGAGGCCCCCATTTTCTGCATCACACGGGCACGGTGAACCTCGATCGTCCGAGGGGAACGATGGAGCGCCGTGGCGATCTCCCGGCTGCTCTCGCCCTCGAGGATCATATACAAGACCTTCATCTCGGTTCTCGTCAAGGCGCACTTCTCCAGGGCAGCGTGTCCGCGATTCCGATCGAGCAGGGATCGGACCGTCCGCAGGAATCGGTCGCGATCAAGCGGCTTCTCGATGAAGTCGGCTGCCCCCGCCTTCATCGCCCGGACCGCCGAGGCAACGTCGCCGTAGCCTGTGACAACGAGCACGGGCAGCCAGGGAAAGTGCCGCTTCACTTCCCGGAGCAACTCCATCCCGTCCATCTCCGGCATCTTCACATCCGTCACTAACAGATCACATCGGTCCACCGCGAGATGCGAGAGGCAGTCCTTCGCACGACAGAAACACTGCACGCTCATACCGGTCCGCTCCAGTGTTTTGGACACCGTGTAGCAGACTTTCGGCTCATCATCGACAAAGACAACCCGTGCAGACTCCATGTGTGTTCTCCACGTCTACATCCCTGCGATCATTTTCCTTCGACCGGCAACGTAACGATGAACGTCGTGCCGTCACCGAACCGACTGTCGACGTGAATGCGCCCGCCCATCGCGGAAACGACACGGTGAACGATGCACAGACCGAGTCCGGTTCCCTCCCTCTCGCGTTTCGTCGTGAAGAATGGATCGAAGATGCGCCCGATGTGCGCGGGATCGATCCCCCCGCAATCATCGACGAATCGCAGTTCCACCTCCTTCTCCCGGGCGGCCCCGACGATCCGGAGACAGTGATCGTTCACACCGTCAGCCGCTTGAATGGCGTTCTGCGCCAGCGAGAAGAACAGTTGCTCGAGGTCCTTTTCACATGCGTAGATCGACGGCAGGTCGCCGAGCCGCTCGAGCCTCAGCGCCACGCGGGAACTCCGCGCACTCTCCTCCAGCAGGCGCATCACACGACCGGCCGTGACGGAGAGGATCACCTTTGTCACCGACCCCGACGATGTCTGGCGGGCAAGGCTGCGAAGCCTCTCGATGATGCTCGATATATTCGAGATCTCCGCAAGCCCATCGTTCAAATCCTCCAGCACCGTCGGCGGGCAATTGCTCTCATCGAGATCCTTCAGCGCATTCTGAAGGGACAAGCGAATCACCGTCAAAGGCTGGTTCAGCTCATGGGCATACGTGGCGCTGAGCGTGCCCAGCGAGGCAAGCTGTTCGGCCCTCATCATCCTCTCCCGATACGCTTGGAGTTCCTGCTGGGTGGTTCGCAGCTCGTGGACGTCCCGGGCAATCACCAGTCCGGCGGTCACTCGGCCCGCCCGGTCCCGCAACGGCGCAACTGTCGTGTTGTACCAGCGCAATTCACCACGGACGTCGGATAACACCAGGGAGTTCTCTCCCACGCCCGTATGAATGACCTTTCGGACAGCGCCCGCTTGCCGGTCGGCAATATCTTTCCGAAACAACTCCCACATGGTCTTGCGCGTGAAGTCGGACGGCTTGCCCCCCAGCGCCCGAGCGGCAGTGTCGTTCATGAAAAGGAACGTGCCTCCCTCATCGACGATGGCGATTGCCTCTCCCGCGCTCTCGACAACCGTCCGGTATCTCTCTTCGCTCTCCAGCAGACTCCGCTCCAGTTCCCGGCAGTCGCTGACGTCCTTGGCAAAGACAGCGATCCGCCGGACAACGCCATCGGGATCGAGAATGGGGTACATGCTGGTGAAGAACTGCCGGCCGGCGCGATCGTCCTCGAACTGAACCGGGACTCGCGTATCCACAACTTCCCGGATTCGCGCCATTCGCCGTTCCACGACCTCCGAGGGCATGATGTCGCTGCTCAACTCGACCATCCTGCCGCCAATCAGCTCGCGGGCACTCTTGCCGAAACGCCGTGCGGCAGTCTCATTGGCCATCAGCATCGTCCCATCGCGGCCCAGCATCAGGACGGATTCCGTCACCGCGTCGAACAACGCTCGCAGCATGCCTTCATTCTCACGAACCGCCTGTTCGGCCCTTCGGCGATCCGTGATATCCCGGATAATGCCCTGCGTCCCGACGATCTTCCCCTCCACAACCAAAGGACCGAGACTGACTTCGAGAAAATGTTCGCCCGCGTCCCTCCCGGAGAGCGCGACTTCCATCGTCGCTCTCCGCCCATCCAGTGCCTCCGCGCGAGCCTCTTCGAGCCTGGCCAAGGCCTCTTTGGGGACCCACCGCCTGTAGTGACTGCCCACAATCTCTTGAGGATCGAATCCCAGGATCCTCTGGACAGCCCGGTTGACGGTCAGTAGATTCCCATCGCAATCCGCCGTGTAGAGAATGTCATTTACGTTTTCGACAAGATCCAGATATCGCTGCCGGCTCTCGACGAGTTCCTTCTCCATCTTGACGCGAGCGGTGATATCCTGGGCGAAGACGACCACCTGAGTGACACACCCTTGTTCGTTGATGACGGGATAGTACACCTGGTCGAACACGCGGCCATCGCGCCGATCCGTGATCCGCATCGGCGTGCTCGTCTGCACGACCTCGTCCACGCACGCCAGCCTCGCGCTGCGAACGTCGGGAGGCAGGATCTTGCACGCGGGATCCCGTCCGTCCCGCCCCACGAGATCCTCCTTGGCGCAACCCAGTCGATCTGCCGCCGTCTGGTTGACGGCCTGGATCACACCGTTGGAATCGAGCACCACCAGGGTCTCCGTGATCGCGTCCAGAACCGCTCGAAGCATCTGCTCCCGTCCGGACAGCGCCTGAGCCTGCTCCGCGCGAAGGTCGTCCCGCTCTTTCTCGAAGGCCGCCAGGCGCTCCCGGAGCCGACCATTGGCGTGCTCCAGCTCCGCGATCCGACGGCACAACGATATCTCCCCTTCCGACTGGCAACAATTCTCATTCGCGTCATTCATCCTGCTTCCCGGACCCGTCTCCATCAGCTCCGGCTCAATGACCGCTATGAGAGGGCCATCAGCCGTCCCGCAAGAACCGACACACGCGTAGCACTCATCGCGACAAGGCGATTCTCATCATAGAATCCGTCCGACGGCAAATCAAGACAAACGTGGACAGATTCATACGGGATGAAGACAAACCGATCCCACGTCCGCAGAATTCCTACGGTGTTGAAGGGAATCTGCGCCCGGCGGTCGGCGCCCGCCGCACCGCAGGAGGTTCTGCGGTGCCCAAGGGAACCCGAAGGGACGCTCCGTCATCTCTCCACAAGCTGGGACTCAAGACCGCGGTCCGCCTGCTGCCGGTCAGCCGTCGACGCGGGACGGCAAACCAGCGGCAAGAACACCGTGAAGGTCGTGCCTTTGTCCAACTCGCTCTCGACTTCGATCCTGCCGCCATGGGCATCCATAATCCTGCTGACGATGGCCAGTCCCAACCCCGTTCCTTTGATTTCCTTGCCGGGTCTATGAACGCGGTAGAACCGGTCGAAGATCTTCCCGAGGTCCTCCTTGGGGATGCCGTACCCGGAGTCGCTGACCTTGAGAACCAAGTGTTCTGGCTGTGCAGATGCGGAAACCAGGACCTGGCCGCCCGCGGGCGTGAATTTGATCGCGTTGCTGACCAGGTTGATGAGGACCTGGAGAATGCGGTCGTTGTCATACATGACCAGGGGCAGGTCCGTCTGGAGATCCACAGCCAAGTGGACCCCGCTCTTGGCGGCGTGCGGCAACATCGTGTTGTACACCTCGTTCACAGCCGTACCGATGGCATTCTCCTGCATGTTCAGCTTCATCTTCCCTGCGATGAGTTTCTGGAAGTCCAGGACGTCGTCGATCAATCTCGACAATCGGTCGATGTTCCGCTTGGCAATATCCAGGAAGTGACGCTGATCCTTGTTGATCTTGCCCGCGACGCCATCCAGCACAATAATCACCGACTCCTTCATGGAACTCAGGGGCGTCCGAAGCTCGTGCGAGACCGTCGAGATGAACTGCGACTTCATTTCCATGGTCTGTTTGAGCTCTTCTTCCGCCCGTTTACGTCCCGTGATGTCGTTCAGGGCGACCAGCACGTGCCGGCTGCCGTCCATGTTGATGGGTTCGACGCTGACCGCCAGCCAGGGGCAATCTTTTCCGTCGCCACTCACGGCCGGCTGAATCTCCACCCCGCGGGCCGGCTCATCCGAGACAAGTCCCTTCTGGACGAGATTCCGAAACGAGCAACCGTCGCAGGAATGAACGACGACGCCGTCCGCGAGACTTCCGGCATGGACGCAGTTCAGCATCTGACAGACGTCGCGATTGATGATGCCCGCGTATCCCTTGCCCGACATCTGGCGAATCACGTCGTTGGCGCGTGTCACCTTCATGCGGTCATTGACCAGTAGCATACCCAGGGGCGTCGCATCGAAGATGGCTTCCAGGTTCTTCTGTTTCCGGTCGAGGATCTCGTGAATCCGCCGACTCTCCGTGACATCGACGAGAGACACCATCACGCACAAGGGGCTTCCCTTCCTGTCCTTGACGACACTGGCCGACAACTGAGCGACGAAGTCCGAACCGTCTTTTCGACAGGCCATCATGTCCCCACTCCACACGCCCTGCTCCAAGGCCAGGCGAAGGGCGGTTTGTGCCTCCTCGGCGGATTCGAAGAGCAGCGGCAACGGCCTGCCGATCACTTCGCTCTCATTGCCATATCCCCACATTCGCAAGGCGGATGGATTGGCGAAGGTCAGCTTCCCGTCGAGATCAATGAACACGATGCCGCTGGCGGCACTGTCCACGGCGCTGTCTTTCACCAACAACGCCTCTTCGACGCGTTTGCGTTCCGAGGTGTCGCGGATGATGCCGACGGCCTGGTATTGACCATGGAGACAGATGCGACCAACCGAGAGCTCGACCGGGAATTCCTCTCCCGTCCTGCGCAGAGCGGTCAACTCGATCGTCTTGCCCAGAACCGGACTTTCCCCGGTAATCCGGAATCGTTCCACACCCGGCTGGCACCGGTCGTGATACTGGGGCGGCGCCAGAAGAGTGTGCAGGTTCCTGCCGTAGGCTTCCTCGGCCGTGTATCCGAACATGGTCTGCGCCGCGTGGTTCCAGAAGGAAATGCAGCCATGCTCATCCATCATAATGATGGCGTCCAGGACCGCGCTGGTCATGCCGAGAAGGCGCTCTTCACTCTCGCGTAACGATTGCTGGATGCGTTCGGCGGTCGCCCGGGCTTCGTTAGCATCCTCGGCAAGACTCAGAGCCGCTTCCCTCTGCTGTCGAAGGGCCTGGTTCGCCCGGTTCAATTCCTCCGCCCACCGCCTCAGTTCGGCCTCGTGCGCCTTGTCCTGAATCCGCTCCAGACCCATCTCCGCCAGTAACTGGGCACAGGTCGTCAGGTATTTGAGCACCGGGGGCAGCTTCTTCTCCGGCACGATCGGCACACGATAGAGCGCCTCGATGTAGGCAGCCTCGTCGAAGCCGAATTCCCGCGCCTGCCGACGAAACGCCTCTTCATCAGGCGGCTCCAACAGGAACTGACCGATGAACACGTTCGCAACGTGCTCGCCCTCGATCACAATGGGTGATGCGGCGTCCGTCAGGCCATTGAGACATTGATAGAGGGAGAAGTGTTCGCCCTTCCTCAATTGTGCCGCCAGTATGGTGTCGCTCTCGATGCATCGAGCACATGTGTGGGGATTGACACGATGGAAATCGGTGCAAATGCCCTGCCAGCGGGCCCCGACAAACACGTTGCCTTCCAGATCGATGATCGCAGAAGAAATGCCAACGGCGTCACAGAAGCTCTCCATCAACTGCTGCATCTGGTCACGATCCAGCAGGTCGGCAAGGTTCCGGTGTCGTTGCACAGTTCCATCGCTCAGGACGGTCACGGTGTCTGTCTCCGGCTCCGCCTGCAGTTCCGACATAGCTTCCGACTGGAGCACGACATACGGCGGCGACTGGCCGGCAACAACCGACATTTCATTGATGCGCCGTTTCAGCTCCGTCACGCGGAGCTCTCTGGCGATGGCCAGGCGGTTGAATCGCTCGATCTCATTGACATGGTGGCGCATCGCCTCTTCCGTCCGCTTGCGCTCCGTCAGATCGTAGAGGACCGTCAGGTTGGCCGGTTCATGTTCGTACTCGATCGGCTCCATGGACAGGCTCACGGGAAAACACGTGCCGTCGGCCTTTCGCATGAGGACTTCGCGTTGGACGAGGCGTCCCCTTTCGCGTGCCTCGGCCAGAATGCCCGGTCTGTCGCAGTCGGCGTCGGCATAGAGGTCGATTGTGGTCTTCTTCAGCATCGTCTCGTAATCGTATCCGAAGAGTTCCGCACTCGCGCGATTGGACAGCAGGATTTGCCCGGTCGTCGGACGCGATAACTGGAGAGGCAACGGCGACGCTTCCACGATCAGCCGCATCCGCTCCTCGCTCTTGCGCAGTTCGTCCTCTACCCGATGACGCTCCGTGACGTCACGGATCGTCTCGATGGCGCCGACAATCTGCCCGTGGCTGTCCCGCAGAGGGGAGGCATTTCCCCAGATAAAGGCGCCGCGCCCGCCGAAAACGTTGGGAACGAACACCTCGCCGCAGAGGGTCTCCCTCACCCGCGAGATGGTGTGGTACATCTTCCGTTCGGTCTCGCCGTCCGGTTGAAGGACCAAATCGATGAGAATCGGCCTTCGCGAGCCGTAGAAGGGAATGGAGTACTCGTGGTCTCCCTTGCCGATCATCTCCGCCTTTGGGACTCCCGTCATCTCCTCAATCGCCCGATTCCAGGCGATCACCTTGCCATCGCGGTCAATAACAAGTGCGGCGTCGGGAAGGAAATCCACGATCTCCATCAGCCGACGATGAGTCTCGCGAAGCGCATCCTCGGCCCGCTTCCGCTCGGTAATGTCGATGTCGGCCCCTCGATATCCGAGGAGTCCGCCGGCCTCGTCGAGAATCGGCACCCCGCTGCGCAGGAGCCACACTTCGCTCCCATCCTTGTGCAGGTTGCGAGTCTCAAACTCCTTGAACACGTCTCTACGGTCGAAGATCGCCTGGGATTCGGTACGCAGACGCTCCGCGTCCTCCGGATGGAGGAAATCGCAATAGTGCTTCTTACAAAGGACGTCATCCGCCTTGTACCCAAGGATCTTCTCGACTACGGGACTGGCATAGGTGTACATCCCATCGGCGTCCACTTCCCAGATCCACTCCCTCGCATTCTCCGCCACCTGGCGAAAACGCCTTTCCGATCGACGCAGCGCCTCCTCCATGAGTTTGCGCTCCGTGATGTCTCGAATCACGCCGATGCTGCCGGTGATCCGACCGTCGGAGTCCCGCACAACGCTCAGCGAGATATCGACGTCGATGACTTCCCCATTTCCACAGGTCATCTTCGTTTCGAGGTGGTGCTGCATGCCCTTGCGCCGGATCTTCATGGCGCAAATCCGCTCCCATTCTCCCGGCGGATACAGGGTCGAAACATCCCGGCCGGCAAGCTGATCCTCAGTCACGTGCAGCAGGTGTTCCGTGAACTCGTTCCAGGAAACCAACTGTCTGTTCTCATCCGCCATCATGATGGCGACGGCCGAGTTCTCGAAAATCGTCCGATACCGCTGTTCCGTGGCCTGCAACTGGCGTTCGGCTTTCTTCCGCTCGAGGGCATAGCGACTCGACCGCACGAGCAGGTTCGCATCCACCTGGCCCTTGATGAGATAGTCCTGCACGCCGACCTGCACGGCCTGGGTCGCCGTTTTTTCGTCGTCCAGGCCGCTCAAGACGATGATCGGCAGGTGAGGAGCCTGGGCCTGGAGACGGTTGACAGAATCCATGCCCTGGCTGTCCGGCAGGCCAAGATCCAGGAGCACGACATCGAACGACGATTCCTTCAACAGATCCAGGGCAGCCGCGAGGCGACTGGCATGTTGCACCTCGCAGTCGCCGAGAGTGGACTGCCTCAGCAGCCTCTCCAGCAGCTTTCTGTCCACGATATCATCTTCAACGATCAACAGGCGAAGCGGATTCGACGTAGCCAAGGGCATCTCTCCTCATACTTGCGCACGATTCGTCAGTCCAGTGGGCCTCACGCCTTCAGTTTGTTCCCCAGAGCGGCGTGAATCCGGTCCATCAGTTGCGCGAAGTCGAACGGCTTGGTCACATAATCGCTGACACCTCGTGCGGCAGCCGCGGCAATATCCTGGGGCTCGCACCGGGCGGTGAGCATGATCACCGGAATGTGGCGCAACGCCGGGTCGGCCCGAAGGTGCTCGAGCATCTCGTGACCGTTCATCCCCGGCATATTCGTGTCGAGCAGAATCAGATCCGGTTTCTCCGCGGCGGCGCGCTCCAGACCTTCCTGGCCGTTCGATGCCGTCACCACATTGCAGTTGGCGAACTTCAGACGGTATTCCACCGTACTGACGAGGTCCGGTTCATCATCCACGACGAGGATCTTCACCTGTCCCGTTCTCTTCTTTGCCTTGAACAATCCCAGCATGATCGCTTCTCCTTGAAGCCTGAATCCACCTTCACTTCATTGGACGAACAGGTCACCGGTCGCGGACACGTCGTCCCCCAATCATTGTTCCCGCGGACTGCGATGGTCCGCACCGGGCTCGCCCTCCGGGGCAGTCACTTCAGAACCGGCATCCTCGCCGGCTTCGCGTTTTCGTTCCGACAGCAGAGACATCTCCCGGATTCTCCTGTGCTCGGCCAGCACGGCCGGCGGAGCCGGTTCATCGTTGAAAAGATGCGGCGACAGGAGCACCACTAACTCCGATCGGGTCGTCACCTTGCTGGTGCTCCGAAACAACAGCCCGATGAGCGGCAAATCGCCCAGAATGGGAATCTGGCTGACTTCCTTGACCGTTTCGACCCGTCGCAGGCCGCCGATGACGACGGTCTGGCCGTCCCGGAGCAGCAGCGAGGTGGTCGCGTGGCGCGTATCGACAATCGGCACCCCTTGCGTGCTTTCGCCGGTCCGGACGTTCTGCTCCGCATCCACCAGGAGGAAGATGTTGTTGCCATCCGTCACGGTGGCGGAGACCTGGAGGTTGACGCCGACCTCCTTGAACTCCGTGGACGTGAGCGCAGCGGCTCCGCCCTGGGCCGTATCGATGATCTCCTCGTAGGGGATTTCCTCGACCGCCTTGATCGTCGCGGTCTGTCCGCTGACGACCAGCGTGCTCGGGCTGGCCAGGATCTCCACATCCCGTTTCTCCTGGATCACGTGCAGAACATTCCGGATCGTGCCGCTGATCACGCTCAGGTCGCCGCCCGTGCCGACCGTGTTGAAGACCGTCGCGCTGCCAATGGTCTCATCGTTCGAAATCGTGGACTGAAGTCGCGTGCTCGTCAGGTTCTGCCGGTATGTTATGTCATACAGGTCGCTGGACAGCAGATCCCAATTCACACCGACCTCGGTATCGTCGCGCAACTGGACATCCATGATGACGACCTCGACCACGATCTGCCTCGGCGTCCGATCCGCCTTCTTGATCTCCGCCAGGATCCGTTGAAGGCTCTCGGCCGTGTCGCAGATCACGACGGAGTTGTTCTTCTCGTTGATGGCAACCGCTCCATACTCGGTGACCATCTTGTCCAGGACCGTCTTGAGACCTTTGGCCTCCAGGAACTTCAACACCACCGTCTCCAATTGCCGTTCCGGCGGCTTGGCGGCGACCGGCTCTCTTTCCTCGCCGGGTGTTTCGGGAGCCTTCTGCACAGGCAGGGGTGTGAAGGGATTCCGGGAGCCTGCACCGTCACAGGGGTCCGCCTGTCCATAGGCCGGACGCACGCCGGGACCGACCTGCAGAGCCCCCAGGGGCATCATGGCCGCCATCGCACATAACACAACGAATTGACGAGTGGAACCACTCATGAGTGGGTTTCTCCGGGTTGCACCGCAACGTAGATAGTCAAACCAAGACGGCATTCCAGTCGCCCGAGGCAGGAATCGACAAGATCGATCTGGCAGGAATCGACCCAAACCTTCTGGGGTCTCTCCTGCAACATCCGAAGGAACGCAACGATCTGGTCATATTCTCCTTCTGTCGTGAGATCCACGTGGAGGGTCTCCACGACGGCCGGAGTGTTCGGATCTTCCCTCTTGTTGGCGTCCTTCTCGCAGGTGAAGTCCGCCGCCACCACGGCGCAACCGGCCTTTCCCGCGAGGGCCTGCAGTTCGTGAACGAACGCCTTGTATTGTTGCCGAGTGAAGAGCCCCTCCCGCACCCTCGCCAGCTCGGCCCGCAGGTTGCGTATCGTGGTGCACTTCTCATCGAGCGTTTCGTTGACGACGTCCAACTCCTGGACCATCCGGTCCATGACCGGCTCCAAACGCTGCATGGCATGCAGATAGCCGACGTGAGGGGAGATCGCCCAGTTGTACAAGGCCACGACCCCAATGACAAACGGGGCAGCCGTCAGGGCGTGTCTGCCGGATCCCACGGTTCTATGATTGCGATCTGTCGTCACGGAGAGATTCCTGTTTCATGGATTTCAACATGCACTCGATCTCGTACTCGACGATGGTTCTCTCGTCCTGACGACGCTCCATCCGAGCGAGGCGAACCGATTCGAAGAAAGCGGGGTCGTCGAGCCGCCGCACGAGCGCCTCCACCTGCTCATACGACACGGCCCGCCCCTGCAACAAGAGAGATTGGCCGTCGCCACAGGCCAGATGAGTGACACAAACGCCCGCCGGCACAGACCGGCCGATTCCGTTCAGGAGAGCCGGCCAATCCGCCTGACGCGTCGTGCGGGCGATGTCCAGGCTCACTAGTTGTGTCCGGATCCGCGCGATCTGCTCGTCGAGATACCGATCCTGCGCGACCATCGCGGGCATCGTGTAGAGTTGGGAAGACAATCGGGTTTCTCCGATCCGTCGATGCATGGCATCCGTCGTCCGCATCAGGGCCTGTGCGATCAGGCTGCCCCCCAGGAACGCGAGCGCCAGCATATTGGCCGCGACCCACAGGCGTCGGGAAGAGGATTTCGCATGGATCACCTCTCTCGGCATCAGATCGATCCGCAGTTCATCGTCTTCCACGCCCAGCACTCTGAGGGCGGCCCCGATCGCCATCGCTGATGGGGTCGAAGAGACGCCCCCTGGCCCCTCGCCCAAGAAGGAGAGGGGATCAAGACAGTCTGCGACAACCAGGGACTTCACATCGGGGCGGAACAACGAAGCGACGTCCCCCTTGTCACAGGCTGCATCGTGAATCACGCAGCGAATCTGCACCTCGGGACTCGTGCCCGACGCGGCGGCGCGGTGATATTGCAGAACCACGTTCGTCTCTTGCGTCAGCCAGGTACACAACTGCTCCGGCGAATCCATGCCGACGGGCACGTCCCTGATCCTGACGAAATCCAGCGCACCTTTCACGAACAGGTAGATGATCAGGTTGCAGGGGTCGAGCACCGCGATCAGCGTGCTGCCGCACTTCGCGTCCTTCTCGCCCGCCAGAATCGCTCGGGCACAGGCCAGCGCCGCCGGCTCGACACAATCCACCGCGATCCTCGCCGCAGTGCACATCTTCAGAGCCTGACATACCTCCTCCGTGTCCGCTGCCACCGCCAGCAGTCGCTTCTGCGTGGCCGAGCTCGTCCCAATCCCACAGTAGTCCGTGCATCGCGATCTGCCGGACAACACCACGTACTGATTCAGTTCGGCTTCCACGAACTCGCTGACGTTCGTCGGCATGGGTCGGGGCAAGTCCAGCAGCCGCATGATCGTCGAACCGGACGATACCGCCACCGCACAACGGACACCGCGTATCAGGTCGCGCCGACCGAGTTGCCTCAACACGCGCGACACTGTCCTGGCTCGCATCGCAGGCCGCGAGGACGCCTCGGCAGGCAGATCGCCCTTCGCCGCCGCGAGGACCCGAAAGCCGAGCGGCACCTTCTCCACCAGTGCGGCGCTGATGCGACGACTGCCTATATCGATGCCCAGAGCTGTCATCCTGCGAGGCTTCATGGATTGACCCGTAATTCGTCGATTCTGACCAGGTACGGCGGCCCCTCGGCGGCAATCGTCACATCCGCCTCGAGCCGGACGGCAAAACCCTGCGAGGTCGTCGCGGTCGACGCAATTGTCGAACCGTCGAAGGACACTGTATACGATCCCTCCCCCAGCGATTTGTCGATGAACCCGTCGCGCCAGCCCGAATCGGCTCGCAACTGCGACAGGGCGTCATTCAGGCCCGCTTCGGCGACGGCCATGGCCTGCGCGCCGTATAGATGGTTCCGCATGAGCTGGATCTCCTCAGCGTTCACCTGGAGATGGCCCATCAGTGTGGCTGCCAGAAGGGCCACAAGGACCACGACGACGAGCAACACGGAACCGGGTTCATTACGTCTTGTTCGCATGGAGTTCCACTCACGGCAGGACGGCCCCGCCTCCCGACGACGTGTTAACCTCGACTTTCACATAATCCGTATACAGCGTATTCGCCTCCTGCCCCGTCTTCTTGTCGTTGGAGACGACCAACAACACAATGGTCGCATCCCCGTCGCGTCCGACGTAGGAAGCCGCTGCACCGCTGCCCGATCCGGTCAGGGTGATCTCGGCGTCCGTGTCCTGCGACGCCTGCACCAAGTCGTAACAGGAGGAATCATAGTTCCAGAGGTAGAGCGTCGCCCCATCTGCGCATGCGGAGTGGGCGTTGACGCCGCGACCGCACCAAGTCACGACCAGGCTCACCAGATCCTCCGATGCCTGGTCGATCTGAAACGTTGCCCGGAACTGGGCGAACTGGGACTCGTCCGAAACCTCTTCGACGAGGGACTGCTCGTCGTCGGTAGAGATCGCGGCGTATCGGTCGCTGTCAACGAGAACGGCCGGCACTCCCAGTTCTTCCGGGACCTGCGACTTGCCCTGGCCGGCGAACGCAAAGCTATCCACGCCCGGCTCGGTCGTCGCAAAGCCGTACGTCGCAGGACTCTCCTGACCGCTCCCGCTGCCGGCGCCGACGCGGAGATAGCAGGCGCCTCCAATCACCTTGTCGCGGGTCTGTCCCCCGGTGCTTTGCAGGGCCGCCTCCCACGTCACGAAGCGAATCGCATCGGCAGTCTGTGACGGATTACTCAGGTCGTTCCCATCGTAGCCGGCAAAGTGCAGGTACTCCACAGGCCCAACCAACTCGCTCAGATCGCCGACCGGCCCGAATTCGATGTACCCGTTGGTTCCCAGGGTACAGCGGTATGCCGTGCCGTCGGCGGTTTCGAACTCGATATAACCGTCGTCGCTCGTGCGCGAACTGACCGCCGCGATCCGCGAGGCGCCCGCCAGGCAACGGCAGAGCTGCTCGTTCAACACCCTGGCATTCTGGACCATCTCCAGATTCGCCCACTGGGTGTCGGCGCTGGTGCGAATCCCTGCAAACAGCGGCAGGATCGCGGCAAACACTGTCGCCAGGATCGCCACCGCAATCGTCAGCTCCACAATGGTGGTGCCGCGCCGGTCAGTTGTCTTGTCTTCCACACGAACCATCTTCTTCTGCGCACTCCATGACAACGCACATGGGCATTATTCGGCATAACACAGAGCGTCCATTACAGCGCGTCTCTCAGGATCATCCGATAGAACACGAACGGGTCACCGCCCCGCTGCAACGCCCTCCTGAGCCCCCGTGATGCACGGTTATGGGGCTTTGCTATGAACCGGATATCCTGGGGTGCGGGCTCGTCATGTCGATGCCCTATAACCGTTGACGCCGGACCTTGAGCAGATGATGGTCGCCTCACCGCGGTCCCGGCCATCGACGCGCCAGGCAGGTCGTCAGACTTGCTTCGATCTCGTTCGTCGCCAGAACACCGTCGCCATTGAAATCGAAACCTACCGCCACGGCCACGGTCCTGAGCGTGGGATGTCCGTCATCCGCGACCGTGCAGAGAAAGCCATCGCGAAGCGTTTGCGAATCCGCTCGAAAAGACTCATCATAGTGATAGATCGATTGCCCTCGGATTCGCTCCAATTCCTGTTGCGCCAACAGAAGACTCCAGCTCTTGCGCTCGATGACACGGTCCATGCCATGTGTTGTCGCAAGGGCCTTGAGGAGGGGGATGATGGAGATCAGCAGCAAGGTCGAGGCGATGACCGCCTCGGTCAAGGTGACACCGGTGCGTCGGGCGAGACGATGCCTTCTCAGTCGCTGCATCGAGCCCATTTCACCGCCCCCGTCGCAGGCACGACTTCGATGCGATACGCCTTGCCGTCCCCTGTGATCTGGAGTTCCGTATCGCTGTCGCCGCGCAAATCGCCGAGAGGACCGAATTCGAAGCGCTGCCCTCCGCTGCACCGGACTTCGTCGGGAATGTTCCCGGCCACGACCACCGTAGAGCTGGACAAATCGACGAGATCATAACCCGTGTAGGGTGCCCCCCCAGTCATGACGATTGCGAATCCCGTCGGATTGTAGGCGGCCTGTTGAATCGCATTGACCCGGGCGCGCCGCAAGTCCGTGACGATCCGCTGAGCAACCGCATCGGTCTTCGTTGCACCCACCGCAGCGAAATTGAGTCGCGGGACGGCCACACAGGCCAGAATCGCCAGGATGAGCACCACCGTGATGACCTCGACCAGCGTATAGGCTCGTCGGCAGGATTCTCGCCGGTTCAAAGCGGTGCATCCAACGCGTCTCATGAAGCCGTCTCTGGATCGCATGACGGATGGCCGTACGGAGCGGCCATCCATCTCATGGTTCTTGCTGAATCCGAACACATACATGCTTCGAGGGCACACCCGCTGGAATCAGTGGGTGTGACGCGAAACTCGATGCGTCGTCGTGTCGTACTGGTACGTGGTTCCAAACGGGCACCCGGGAGCACCATCCGGAAAGTAGTTCGGATCGTTCGTCACGACGGTGAGCCGTCGGGGCCATGAACCTTCGTTTGCATAGTGCAATTCGATCTGCGAATTGAGCAGATCCACATTCGTTTCGCACGCATTCCTCTTCGCATTGGTCGCGCCGCTGATCATTCGCGGGACCGCAATCGCAGCCAATGCCCCCAGGATCATCACGACCACGAGAAGTTCTACCAGCGTAAATGCCCGTTTGCCGTACATTATGTCCTCCTTACTCTTCTGTTCACGATGACGGTTCAGAGCTCGTATCGGCAAGAAACCCGAAGGACTTTATCGCCCAGGTGGCACGATTATTTCAAGCAGGCCATGTAATCGAACATGGGTAGGTACACACCCATCAGGATCAGACCGATAACCAGGCCCATGACAACAGTCAACGTGGGTTCCAGCTTCACCAGCAGGGACGCGGCCAGGCGGTCGGCATCCTTGTCGAGCAGGTCGGCCGCCTTGGCGAGCATGTCCGGCAGGATTCCCGCCTCCTCGCCGGAGGCAACGAGTTGGATCACCATCGGCGGGAAGACCTCGTGGGCTCCAAACGACTTGGCGACCGGGCGCCCCATCCGGATGGCCTGCTGCAAATCGGCCGTGATACGGGACATCTCCTCGTTCCGAGCCGCTCTGCCCGCCGCATCCAGGGCGTCGATGATCGGCACACCCACCGAGATCAACATGCCGAACGTCCGGATGAACTGGGACACGAGGATCAGGCGGCTCAGCGGCCCGAGCAACGGCATTCGCATCTTCCATCGGTCCCAGTGGAGGCGCACACGAGGCTCCTTCAGCAGGCGTCGCACCGCCAGCACAAGACCGCCAATCGCCGGAACCACCAGCCACCATTTCGTCCCGAGCACCGTGCTCAAGGTGACCAGCACCTGCGTCGGGCCAGGCAACTCGACGTGCAGTCTCCGATACAACTGGGAGAACATGGGCACGACGAAGATCAGCAGAGAGATCACGACCAGCGAGCAGACCAGACCCACCACGGTCGGATAGATGAACGCGGCCCGCGTCTTCTCCTGAAGCTCCACTCGCTTCTCCAGGTATCGCGCGCTGGCGTCGAGCGACTGGGTCAATTTGCCGGAGGATTCGCCTGCGTCGACCATGCCGAGGAAGAAGTCCGAGAAGACGCTGCGGTGCTCCTCGAAGGCCGTTTTGAGACTGGAGCCCGACTCCACCCGCCTGCGGACGTCACTGAGGACGGCCCGGAACGCGTCGTTCTCCGCCTGCTGTTCGAGGATCCCCAGGCAGTCGGTGATGGACAGTCCGGCGGAGCACATGCCGGCGAACTTGTAGGCGAAGGAGGCCACTTCGCGAGGCCGGATGCGGCTGCGTGATCGCGATGGCCCGCGCTGCCGCCGGGCATGGACCAGCACGTACCCGAGCTTCACGAGCTCGTTTCGCAGCGCCCGCGCGCTCTCGACGTTCGTGTAGACGCTGTGGACTTCGTTCCCGGCCGTATCTCGTGCTGTGTATTCGTAGACCGCCATCAATCCCTCTTGAGATCCACCACGCGCATCAACTCCTCGACGGTCGTCGCACCCCGGACCACCTCATGCAGAGCGTTGGTCCGCAAGGTCTTCATGCCTTCCCGGATCGCCTGTTCCTTGAGAGGCGTGTCGCCGGCCCCATCGAGGATCAGCCGCCGGATCGCCTGGGAAATAGGCATGATCTCGTAGATCGCCTTCCGACCCTTGTAACCCGTTCGATAGCAGTAGGGACACCCTTGGCCGCGAGACAGACGAGTCACGTCCGTCGGCTCAATATGACCTTCGAGCAAATCCCGCTCGTGCGGATCGGGGTCATAAGGCTGTCTGCACCTCGGGCAAACCACTCGCACGAGTCTCTGGGCGACGGCGCCCAGGAGGGCCGACGCCACCAGGAACGGCGGGATGCCGATATTGATCAGGCGAGACACCGCCCCCGCTGCATCGTTCGTGTGCAGCGTGCTCAGTACCAGGTGCCCGGTCAATGCGGCACTGATCGCGATTTCCGCAGTCTCGAGATCGCGGATTTCGCCGATCAAGATGATATCCGGGTCCTGCCTGAGGATGCTCCGCAGCGCCGAGGCGAAGGTCATTCCCGCCACTGGCTTGACCTGGACCTGCGTAATGCCGGGCAGACGATACTCGACGGGGTCCTCCACCGTCACGATATTCCGTTGTGGCGTGTTCACAAGCTGCAGGACCGAGTAGAGCGTGGTCGTCTTGCCGCTGCCGGTCGGGCCGGTGAGCAGGAGCATACCGTAGGGGTTGCCCGCAAGCTCCCGGAATCTGCGGTTGTCGTCCGGAGAAGTCACGACCTCGTCGAGAGACCATCGGCTGGCGTTCTTGTCAAGAATCCGCAGCACGATCTTCTCGCCGCCCACCGAGGGCAGGGAGGACACACGCAGATCGTATTCCTGCCCCTCGTGGCGAATCGCAATATGCCCGTCCTGGGGAATCCGCTTCTCGGAAATGTCCATCTGGGCGAGGATCTTGATGTGTGAGATCACCTCTGCCTGGGCGGAAAGAGGAACGTCCACCGCGTGACGCAGCATGCCGTCCACGCGGTATCTCACGCGCAGTTCATTCGTCTGCGGCTCGATATGAATATCGCTGGAACGGGCATCGATAGCCCCCCGGACAATGGATGCAACCAGCTTCGTGATCGGGTCGTCGCCTGTCCCGAAGGGCCCTTCGGACTCCTCGCGGGTCGAGTCCGCCTCGTGCCCGGCGTCGCTCTTGAGGCGCATCGAGGCAATCGCTTGTTTCGTGACATTGGCCACGTCGAAATGGTAGTGAATCGCCTGCTGCACAGCGTGCGGGGTCGCCGCGACCGGGACGACGCGGTAGCCGGTTTTGAGCTCGATCTCGTCGCGGGCACGCAGGTCCAGCGGTGAACTCATCGCCACAACCAGTTGCTGGCCCTGGCGCTTGAGCGGGATCGCGCCGTGACGCGCGGCCACCTCCTGCGAAATCAGATGCGCCACGATCGGATCGATCATCTCGGGCGACAGGTTCACGAACTCGAACCGATGGACCGCGGCAATCGCCCGGGCAAGCTGCTCCTCATCCACCAGTTTCTCCCGCTTGAGCAGCGACAGCAGACTTTCTCCGGTCTGCTTGCGTTTCTGGTCCAAGGCCTCAACCTCGGCCGATGACAGTACCTTCTCACTGACGAGGAACGATATTATCGGGTCGCACTCGTTCACAGAGCATCTCCTGGACACTATGCCACCGGGGAGTTATCGACAAATCCCAAGGGACACGTTAGATTGACGATTTGCGATTTGTGATTTACCATCTGGCAAATGGGCACATGGATGCCAGATGGCAAGGAGTCGATTCTGAAGGATGGAGGTCCGACCATGACGAGCCGACTGAGACTGCTGATGTGCGTTGCTGCGACGTTGTTGTGCGGGCGTCATGCCACACGGGCCGCGGACCTCTTGCAGGTGCGCGACCTGTTCAACGGCAAGGATCTCGCGGGTTGGGTCAACGTCAATACCGCCGAAGACACCTGGACCGTGCAGGACGGCACGCTGATGTGCACGGGCCAGCCCATCGGCGTCCTCCGCACACACCGCCAGTACGAGAACTTCATCCTGCAACTGGAATGGAAGCATCTCCAGGCGGGCGGCAACTCCGGCGTCTTCGTCTGGAGCGAGGGGTCCGTGCCGGAGGGAAAGCGACTGCCCACGGGCATGGAGATTCAGATCCTGGAACTGGAGTGGGCGGTCCAGCACAACCAGACCGATGCCTACGTCCACGGGGAGGTCTTCCCCACCGGCAACAACACGACCGTGCCGGACAACCCCCGCGGCCCGCGCAGCAAGTCCGCCGAGAATCGCTGCAAAGGCAAAGGCGAGTGGAACCAATACACGATCGTCGCGGTCGATGGCGTCATCAAGCTTTCCGTAAACGGCAAATTCGTCAACGGCATCCGCAACGCGTCCCTCAAGAAAGGCTATATCTGCCTGGAGTCCGAGGGGGCGCCGATCCACTTCCGCAATATCCGGATCGTCGAACTGCCGCCGGGGATCACACTCCCGGAGCAAGCGGCGCCGGTCATCGAGAACAAGCCCGCCGATGCAAAGGACAAGGAGAAGGAGGCACAGACATGAGAACGCGTCCCAAAACGATGAGCCAGGCTCGCCGGACATTTCTCGGCGCCGCCGCGGCCACCGTGGGGCTGCTGACGACACGATGGCTCCGACGAGCAGTCGCACAACCACCCGGCGAGGCCAGTCCCGAAGACCGGAAACGCATCGAAGCCGCGATTCCCATCCAGGCATTCGTTCGCCCGCGCAAGCCGCGACGGTTGCTGATCTTCGACCTCAACGTCGGATATGGCGGGCATGGCTCCATCCCCACTGCGAACACCGCGTTCACTCTGATGGGCGCCAGGACCGGGGCATTCGAGACAGTCGTCAGCCGGAACCCCGTCGTGTTCGAGTCCGAGAGCCTCAAGCAGTTCGACGCCGTGTTCTTCAACAACACCGTCGGCAATTGCTTCGACGACCCGACCCTGCGTCGGAACCTCGTCGAATTCGTCTACTCCGGCGGCGGACTGATGGGCGTACACGGCACATCGGTCGCTTTCACAAAGTGGCCCGGCGCGATCGAGGACTGGCCCGAGTTCGGGATCATGATCGGCGCGCGGGGCGCGAATCACTACGAAAGCGACGAGCACGTCTTCATCACACTCGACGACCCAGCCCATCCCATTGTTCAGCCGTTCGGAGGCGACTTCGACTACCGGGACGAGTTTTTCCGCGTCCACGAGCCCTACTCACGAGAGCGAGTCCGGGTCCTCCTGAGCATCGACATGGACAAGACCACAGTGGAAAGCCAACCGCGTGGCAATACCCTGCGAGCCGACAACGACTACGCGCTGGCCTGGGTCCGCGGGTACGGCCGGGGACGAGTCTTCTACTGCGGCTTCGCGCACAACCCCTATATCTTCTGGGACCCGAAGATGCTCCAGTTCTACCTGGCCGCGACCCAGTTCGCCCTCGGCGACCTCCCGGCCCCCACGACGCCGAGCGCCAGATTGACCCCGGCCATCCATGCACAAGAACAACTCGGCTGGCGGGTGTGCCTTACCCCAGCCCCTTCCGCAGGATTGACCCTCTTCGAGAACATTGAGAAGGCCGCAGAACTCGGCGTGCTGTACATCGGCGGCTGCAATCGGCAGAAGGTCAGCCGTGACATCGCGAAGGACTTCGACGACCAACTCACCAGCGGAGTACTCGAACAAATCCGTCTGAAACTCGACTCCGCCGGTGTTCGCCTGCTGACCTATCGCACGGACCCATTCCCGTCCGATCCAATGGAGCAACGGAAGGTGTTCGACTTTGCCAGAAGGATGGGGGCCGACATGTCCGTAAGCGACGAGGAACAACTCCGCATGGACCCCTCATTGAGGGAATCTGCTCCATTGGACAAAGCAGCAATAGAAACGATGGAAGCCATGGAGAAAGAGGGCCGATCCGGCCTCGACAAGCTGCTGCACCGTGGCCCCAGCAATCCTGTCACGTTCTCCGTTGAACTGGCGGGCAACGGAGTGGACTCGATGGCCCGAGCCGCTCATCACATAGAATTATTCAACAACCTGGCTTTGAAAACAGCGGATAGAGGTGGATTATGACACGTTCCAAGGAGATCACACGGCGTGAATTCGTGGGCCGCGCAGCGATGGCGGGTGGAATGGTTGCCGGTCCGTGGATCATTCCGTCTTCCGTAGGGGCAGCACAGGGCAATGCTGCCGCGAGCAACCGAATCACTGCCGGACTGATCGGCAACGGGTGCATGGGGCGCGGGCATCTGCATCGTCTCGCCGGAGATCCGGAGATACAGGTGCTCGGCGTATGCGACGTGGACCGCGCGCGACGGGACGAGGGCAAGCGGCACGTCGAGGAGACGTACGCCGCCCGTTATCCAAACGGAACTTATCAGGGCTGCACCGCCTATAACGACTACCGCGAGTTGCTCGCTCGCTCGGACATCGACGCGGTCGTGATCGCCACGCCGGACCACTGGCACGCGATGCAATCGATCCATGCCATGGAGGCCGGCAAGGACGTCTACTGCGAGAAGCCGATCTCTGTGACTGTCCACGAGGGTCGTCGATTGGTGGAAGTGGCCCGCCGCTACGGCCGGATCTTCCAGACCGGGACCCAGTACCGTTCCATCTCGACGATCCGCGAGGTCTGCAACTTCGTGCGGTCCGGCGGGCTCGGCCAGGTCAAATCAGTCTTCACCCTCTGGGGCAAGATCGGAAGCCACCTCGGGGTGGACTCGTATGTGCCGGAGGATTTCGCCCTGCCCGCCGAGCCCGTTCCCGACGGATTGGACTGGGACCTGTGGGTGGGTCCGGCCCCCTGGCAGCCCTACAACAGCGCCTACCACAGGAACCCGATTCCGGGCGTGGTGCCCTGGTGCTTCCATGAGAGTTTCGGCACCGGCGCGATCACCTGGTACCACTCGCACGCCGCGGATGTCATCCAGTACGCGCTGGGCATGGAGAACAGCGGCCCGGTCGAGATCATCCCCCCGAACACAGGCCAATTCCCGACGCTCACCTGCCGATACGCCAACGGCACGCTGCTGCACCTCGTGGACCACTGGGGCATGGTGAAGGACGTATACAAGGCGGTGCCTGCCACGGCCCGTCTGGCGGGCAACTTCGGCGGCATCTTCGTCGGCGAACAGGGTTGGGTCACCTCGATGAGCACCGGCGGCCAAATCGAAGGAGGACCCGACGACCTCTTCGAACGGATGAAGCTGACCACCCGCGAGGTGAACATCGGCGACAACAACCATCACGAGAACTGGTTCGATTGCCTCCGGACCCGCCGACAGCCCAGTTGCGGCGAGGAGATCGGCCATCGCGGCGCATCCCTGGGCCATCTGAGCATCATCGGATTCAAGGTGGGCCAGTCCCTCACGTGGGATCCTCAGGCCGAGCGATTCCAGGGCAACGACGCGGCCAACCGCCTGCTCGGCCGCTCGATCCGCAGCCCCTGGCGTCTCTGACAAGAAAGACAGGAGGAAACATGAGCATTCGAACAACACGCATGAAGAAACTGCTCCTGGGAGCGTTGCTGACCGCCGTTATCATCAGCATCCCCGTACAGGCCGTGTCATCCGACGTGCAGGCCAAGATCGAAGACAACAAGGTCGTCGTCACGGTGAACGGCCGGCTTTTCACGTGCTACAAGTTCGGCCACTCCCAGAAGTACCCATACTTCTGGCCGGTCATGGGACCGGCGTCGGGTCAAACGGTCACGACCGAGACCTCCGAGCCCTATCCGCACCATCACTCGCTGTTCTTCGGCTGCGATCGCGTCAACGGCGGCAACTATTGGCAGGACACCAACGAGCGAGGGCAGATCCTCTCCCAGGGCCCCACAATCGTCGAGTCTTCGGGCGGGCGCGTCGTTCTGACGGACGAGTGTCTCTGGCGGCAGCCCGGCAAGGAACCGGTCATCCGCGACCGGCGACAGATCGTGATCACTGCGCCGAGTGAAGGCCTCCGCCTTGTCGATTTCCAGGTCACGCTGGAGCCGCTGACCGACGTCCGCATCCTCAAGACGAACCACTCCTTGTTCGCGGCGAGGGTCGTGCCGGAACTGGCGGTCACCGCGGGCGGGACACTGATCAACGCACAAGGCGACACCAGCGAAAAAGGCACCTTCAACGTCGCCTCGCCATGGTGCG
>JAXDBU010000093.1:0-3272 GCA_034678485.1 Sedimentisphaerales bacterium
AGACCTCGCCGGCCGGGTCGCGGGCATCACGAATCATGATAGCTGGCCTCTGCTGCTCGACACCATGCTCCAGACGGCGGATGCCGTGGTCGCGCGGGCGGCCGGCGATTCGCTGGCCCAGATGGCCGATACCGCGGTGATCGACGAGATCGTCGCGCGCTATGAAGCCGCGACGACCGACGCGGAGATCGAGAGCCTCGCCCGCCTGGTGAGCAACATCGAATGCTCGCAGGCGACGAATGCCTTGCTGTCGCTGGCGGGAGACGTCACCGACGCAGTCCAGGACAGCCTGCAGCAGGCTGCCATCGACGCTCTCTCGAACATCGGCGACGCCCAGTGCGTCAGCTACCTGCTCCGTCGGCTGGAGGCGACGACGCCCGGCGAAGGAACGAGCGTCTACAACGCCATCACCCAGATCAGCAGCCAGGAGGGCTACGCGCAGCTTCTCTATGCGGCCGCAGGCAACAAGGAGGTCTCCGCGGAGTACGGACAGACCGCTGCCATCGAGGCCCTGGCGAATTACCCCTGCGAAGAGACGAGCGCCCTGTTGGAGCGCCTCATCGAGGAAGGATCCAACAACAAGGTAATCACAGCCGCCAGTCGAGCCCTCGAAAGCATTCAGAAGAGTCCCTACGCGGTCACGGCCAGTGCGGAGGCCCTCGACAAATCCGAGCAGATGCTGCCCATCGCGTCGATCACAAAATAATCCGGAGACGGTTCTTTTTGTTTGATGTCACGGCTGCCCGCGCGGTGTAATGAGGATGCGGGCAGGGAGTGTCCTTGCCGACTGGGGTTGAGTTCCTGCTCGAAGGCGAAATAGGAGGCCGAGGATGAGCACGGGAATTTCGCAAGCCGCCGTCCGAAACGCGTGGGTCTGGATAGCCGTGGGGGTCTTCTTGCCGACGTGGGTGCGTGCCGGCACATCGAATGCCCCTCCCAGGCCGAACGCCAATGGGGTCAGAAGGACGAACGCACCCCAGCCTCCGAGGCAATCGGCGCCCAAGCCGGCGCTGAGATCCGGTGTCCGGACGCCCGCTTCGTTCACGCCGGAGATGCCGCTCAGCGAGGCAATCGACATTCTGCGAACCTGCACGACTCCCCCGTTGAATATCGTGGTATTCTGGAGGGACCTCGAAAACGCAGGCATCTACCGGGATACAACCATCGGCATCGACGGCATCCCCGGGCTTCGCCTCCGACAGTATCTCGATATGCTGGTTCTCTCGCTCTCGGCGGGCGCACCGAACAAGATCGCTTATGCCGTCCATCACGGCGTGATCACCATCGCAACCACGGAAGCCCTGCCGGTATCGAGGCAAATGACGCGGGTCTATGACATCACCGACCTGGTGTCGCCGCCATCCATGCCCTTTGGGCCGATGGGCTTCGGCAATATGGGGTATGGCAACGCGGGCTACGGCGGCGGCCTCGGGATGGGCTACGGCATGGGGTCCTCCCACATGCCCGGCCGGTACTACGGCACGGGCGGCGCAGGCAGCGTGCCCGGACTCCTCGGAAATACGGGGTCGGGTGCCTTCCGCCGCTGATAGCATCTACCACATCGGGTCCCAAACCGGCAGTTTCTCCGCAGGCTGCTCCAGGATCTGCAGAATCTCCTCGGACACATACTCGCGGGGCACGATGATCTTGTAGACGTTATCCTCGAACCAGTCGTCGTACATGGTCCACATCCCGCCGTGGCCGCGATCGGAACCCCAACTGTTCTCAACCAGCCACTTGATCGGCTTGCCGTCGATCAGGTCCACGCCGACGAAGACCATGCAGTGGTTGATCGTGCCGTCGCGGAATAGAAGATGCTCGGCCTTGTCCAGCCTCAGATCGAGATCGTAGACGGATTCATAATCGTACAGATTGCGGGCCATGATCCCCTTACCGCTGTCCTGGTCGGCCGACACGTCCGCGTCGAAGCACACCGCCTTGTTGTCCAGGAGCACCTTGATCACAAGGTCCTTGAGAGTCTGGAGATCGACGTTCGCATAGTTCAGGTTCCGTCCGTCGTAGAGACTGTTCGTCAGATCGATCTCGTAGTGCCTGCCTTTGGGCCGCATCGGGTCGTCACCGAGGTTCACGAACTCGCGGAGGTTCAGCCCGACGAATTCGCTGTAGAACGACTGCGGCGTGAACATCCGCTGCTCGCTCCACTTCTGCTCGACCTCGTAGTCGTTCTTCTTCGGCTCGTCCCCATCCTCCGCGTCCTTTTCGTCGTCCCCTTCTTCACCCTCGTCCTCGTCCGCTTCGTCGTCCGCGTCCTTCTGCTTGTCTTTGCCCGCAACGTCCTTGACTTTGTGCCGCCAGGAGAACTCGGCCGGCGGCTCGCCCAGATTCAGGACAAGCATGCAGTAGATCTCTGCCATCATCCGCTCTTTGGCCAGACGCATCTGCTTGACCGACCCGGTGTTCTTGTAGATGTCCCGAAGCTCCGAGGCGTCCTTGCGCAGTGCCCGCGCGAGCAGACGGTTCATCATGCCCGTGCTCTCCGAACTGGCCGTCTCGGCCATGGCCTCCTTGGGCATGACGCCGTACTTGCTCACAAGGTCCGCGAAATTCTCGAAATACCCGCCGTCCGGACAAGGGTCCTGAAGCAGGAACACGACCGCGCGGTCCAGCAGATCCCGGTCGCGGAAGTCGATCATGCACTCGAGGAACTTGTTGGCCTTCTCCATCTTGTCCCAGAACTGCAGGTAGATCTGGGAGAATTCGAACTCGTCCAGATCCAGGCGGTTCATCAGGACCGGCTTGATCATGTTGAAGCCAGCGAACATCCAGCATCGGCCGCTGGACCTCTGATTGCTGATGCCCCTGGTCTTGATCTTGTGGCTGAACCGGCTGTTATGGCTGGACAGGATCTCGCGGTCCTCCGCGACCTCCCTGATCCCGGTGCTCGTCAGGACGTTGCGGATCGCCTTGGTCTGGGCGTCCATTTTGAACTCGCTGCGGATCTTCGCCACCATCTCCGGCGTCAGCGCGCCGTCTTGCGCCAGGGCATCGGCCGCAAGTACAACCAGGACCAGGAACGACACAACCGACCCCTTCATGCCATATTTCATATCGGACCTCCACAAATGACGTATCGTTTGCGGCCATGTTATTGCCGCCCGGCAGTGTGTCAAGCAAGATTCTGAGAATGGAGGAGATGGGAGTCAGACAATACGGCTCGTACGCCTTTGTCATGCTGAACGGAGTGAAGCATCCGGCTCAAGAACGGAACGCCGGCCTCGATGCTCAGGAAACTCCTCCTCCGATGCCCGGAT
>JAXDBU010000094.1:0-9515 GCA_034678485.1 Sedimentisphaerales bacterium
TCGGTGGGCAGCATATCGGCGTATGGCCTGTTCGGAGTTCCGCGTTTACGCGGTCTTCACCCGCCTGAAGGCGGAACTCCAAACGGTGTCCGCGACGTTTGCCCACCAAATTAAGATGGACGGCGTACTACTTGAAGCCGATTCACACCACGATCAAAACTGCATATAAATGAACGGCTGGCCCTGGGCCGGCACGTTCAGAACCAGGTACGCGAGCAACAGGATCATCAGGATGATCCGCACGAGCCGAATCTCCAGGATCGCGCGAAGCCGCGATTCGAACAGGAATTCATAACACCACACGCCCGCGATCAACAGGAGCATCAGCACCGGGCAATTCGGATTCGCCCAGCCGGAGGTGAAGATCCTCGTGACAATCGTCCAGGCGTCGCCGATGCTGCCGGCGCGGAAGAAGATCCAGGCAAAGGTGACCAGCGCGAAGACGAAGAGCTGCTTGACGACGGTCGGCAGCCTGCGGACATAAAATGGCGTCCGCTCCAGCTCGCGGGTCGCGAAGTTGCCGAGGGCGTGGACTGCGCCCCAGAGCACGAAGGTCCAGGCGGCCCCGTGCCAGAGGCCCGACAGGACCATCGTGACGAAGAGATTCCGGTAGGTCGCGAACTTGCCCTTGCGATTGCCGCCCAGCGGGATGTAGACGTAGTCGCGGAACCACGAGGACAGGCTGATGTGCCAGCGTTTCCAGAAGTCGCCCATGCTGATCGCGAGATACGGATTGTCGAAGTTGAGCATGAGTCGGATGCCCATCATCCGTGCGATGCCGCGTGCCATGTCCGTGTAGCCGCTGAAGTCGAAGTAGATCTGCCAGGCGTACAGGAACGTCGCCAGCAGCAGGGCGGGCGACTGGAATTCCCCCGGCACCGCGTAGACCTTGGCGACGTAGATCGCCAGGTAATCGGCCAACGCGACCTTCTTGAAGTACCCGACGACGAAGATGGACAGGCCGTCGGTGAAATCCCGCAGAGTGATCCGGCCCTCGCCGTGCAGTTGCGGCAGCAGGTGGTTGGCCCGCTCGATGGGACCCGCCAGCAGTCGCGGGAAGAACGAGACGAATGCGGCGTAGGCGAGGAAGCTCTTCTCCCGCTGCGTCGTGCCGCGATAGACGTCGATGGAGTAGCCGATGGATTGCAGGAGAAAGAACGACAAGCCCGCCGGCAACAGGAAGCTCGGCGCCGGGATCGCATACGACACGTGCAGCGACGAGAGCAGGAGGTTGACGTTCTCCGCGACGAAGCCCGCGTACTTGAAGAACCCCAGCACGGCCACGTCGTTCACGATGCTCAGGGTCAGCCAGGCGCGCTTGTGAGAGCCCTTCTCGATTCGCCCGGCGACGAAGTAGTCCACGACCGTCGCGTAGGCCAGCGGGATCAGGTATAGCGGACTGAGCCAGGCATAGAAGACATAGGAACTGGCGAGCAACCAGGGCAGGCGGAGCCGGGTCCCTTTGACGAGCAGGTATCCGCCGTAGACGAGTGCGAAGAATATGAAGAAAGGCAGGGTTTGGAAGAGCATTCGATTGTCAATCCATGAGCACGCGGATATGGGCCTCTACCGATGCGGCCAGCCCGTCCAGGCCGTAGCCGCCCTCCAGTACGGAGACCAGGCGGCCCTTGCAGCATTGCTCGGCGATTTCCTTGACGATGCGAGTGAGCTTGCCGAAGCACTCGGTGGTGACTCGCATCCCGCCGAGCGTGTCGTTCTCGTGGGCGTCGAAGCCCGCGGAGACCAGGACGAAGTCCGGCGCGAACGCCACCGCGGCCGGCCGCAGCTTCTTCTCGAACGCCTCCAGGAAATCGCTGTCGTCTGAGCCCGCCGGCAGCGGGACGTTGATCGTCGTATTCAGGCCCTTGCCTCGCCCGATCTCCCGCTCGGCGCCGGTGCCCGGATAGAACGGGTACTGGTGGACGCTGAAGTACAGGACGCTCGGGTCCTCGTAGAAGGTCGCCTGTGTGCCGTTGCCGTGATGAACGTCCCAATCCACGATCAGGATCTTGGCGAGATCGTATTGCTGCTGGGCGTATTTCGCGCCGATCGCGCCGTTGTTGAAGATGCAGAACCCCATCGCCCGGTCTTGGACCGCGTGATGTCCCGGCGGGCGGACGGCGCAGAAGGCGTTGGCGACCTTGCCCGCCATGACGGCATCGACCGCAGTGAGCACGCCGCCGGCCGCCAGGACCGCGGCCTCGTACGATCTCGTCGAGATGGGGACATCGCCCGAGTCGAGATAGTCGTCGCCCTCGACACAGGCCTTGCGAGCCCGTTCGATGTAGCTTGCGGCGTGGACCGTCCGAAGCCATTTCTCCTCTGCCGGCCGGGGCGCCAGACGGACCAGTTGGGCGTCGAGCCCGACGGCTTTGAGGTGTTCGGTGATCGCGGTCAGCCGTTGCGGCGACTCCGGGTGCCCCGGCGTGGTCTTATGCTCCAGGTAGATCCCGTCACAGACGAACCCGGTCTTGGACTTCGGTCGAGAGGACATGGTTGCACCTCCACTTGCCTGATGAGTCGCGGCGGACGCGACGCCTGAAGTCCCGGTGGTCTTGGGTGACTCGGCGGGGCCGTTCCTCACGCAGCGGAATCCGATGGCGTCGTTGGCCAGGCACGTGTCGTCGATGGCGGGATCGCTGGCCCGATACGACGACCGACAGCTCTCGGGACTGGAATTCCACGCACCGCCGCGAAGGACCCGCTCCTGTCCCTCCTCGGGCCCTCGCGGATTCTCGGCGGGACTGGCCTGATAGTAGTCCTTGGCATAGCGGTCGTTGCACCACTCGGCGACGTTGCCGTGCATGTCGTGGAGGCCCCAGGCGTTGGGCTTCTTCTGGCCGACCGGGTGGGTGGTCGAGCCGGAGTTGCCCGCGTGCCAGGCGTAGTCGTTCAGCCGGCCCGCGTCGTTGCCGAAGCTGTACTCGGTGCGCGTCCCCGCGCGGCAAGCGTACTCCCACTCGGCCTCCGTGGGCAGGCGGTAGCCGTTGGCGTCGAAGTTGCAGGCCCACGTCTCCTCGTCGTAGCAGGGCGTCAGACCCTCCGCCATTGACCGGTCGTTGCAGTAGAGGGCCGCGTCGGTCCAGTTGATCTGCTCGAGCGGCTGGCGGGTCCCCTTGAAGTGCGACGGGTCGGAGATCTGGTACTTCTTGAACTCCTCCTGCACGACCTCGCAGCGGTCCATCCAGAAGGACCCGAGCCGTACCGTGTGCGCGGGACGCTCGTCCTCGCCGCCCGCGTTGCTGCCCATCTGGAACGATCCGGCCGGGATGAGCACCATCTCGATGCCGCTCTGCGTGGTGATGACCATGGGCGGCGCCGGTTCTTTGCCCCGTCGGCAGCCGGCGAACAGGACGCACAATCCAAGCAAGCAGGGGCAGACCATTTGTCGAAGTGACGACTTCATTGGCACCGTTCTCTTTCTTGTCGGGTGTGCCGGGCACACCGCTCCCGTCGCGATCTTTCGAACGACGAGTGATTATACGTTGGGCCGCGCAAGGTCTCAACCGGAATTGAAACAGCCTGCGCTGGTTCGTAGTGACGCCGTAAGGCGTTATCTTCCGTGCACTGGAAGATATGCCCTCACGGGCACACTACAAGCTGCTCAGCCGCGTGTGCATGCGATTGCCTCGTCTGCCGGTGGCGCGAAGTTGCCTCCGGATGCGGAGTCCGGTACAATCCCGTGCAGGCAGCGGTGGGCACGGCTCACCCTGCAAGAACCGATGGCGGGTACGACCCGCCCCAGGAAGGTTGAACCGGATGAATCGAAGGATCGAGATACTGTGGGTTGCAGCTCTGGCGGGGGCGATGTTGTCGCTGGGATGCGCCGCGCCAGACCAGAGCTCCGGGCCGGCTCGTCTGGCCTGTCCGGAAGGCATCACCACCGCCCAAGTCATGGAAGCGGCCCACAAGGTCCTGGCGGACATGCATTTTGCCATCGAGAAGCTGGACGCCGAGCACGGCGTGGTTCGGACCCGACCCCTGCGGGCGGGCCAGTTCTTCGAGGTCTGGCAGTGCGACAACGTCGGGGGCTACAGCGCAGCCGAGGCCAACGTCCAGTCGGTCCGCAGGATAGTCGAGTTGCGAGTGACCGCCCAGGCCGACGGCCCGCACATCGAGTGCGACGCGCGGGTCCAGCGTCTGGCGCTGCCGGGCAACGAGGTCGCCGGCGTGTCTCATGCCTACCTGATGCACACCCGCAGCCAGGCCAACCTGCTGGCGTTTGAGGTGACGCCGCAGCAGCGGCAGGGCATGGCCTGGATCGATCTGGGGACCGATCCGGACCTCGCTGCCGAGGTCGTTAAACGCATCGAACGCAAGCTCTCTCATTGACGATTTACTATTTACTATTTACTATTTGACACCATGTGCCTTGCCTCGTGCACGGCGCGCTTCTGAATCGTAGATAGTAAATCGTAAATAGGAAATTCATGAAGGTTCTTGTCTGCGGCGGCGCCGGGTACATCGGGAGCAACATGACGGCCCTGCTCATGGCGCACGGCCATGAGCCTGTCGTCTTCGACAACTTCAGCAAAGGTCACCGCGGCGCGGTCCAGGGGGTCCAGGTCGTCACCGGCGATCTGGGCGACTACCACGGTCTCGTGCGAGTTCTCCGGGATCGCCAGATCGAGGCGGTGATGCACTTCGCCGCCTCCATCGAGGTGGGCGAGTCGGTGCGGGAGCCGCTGCGTTACTACCGCAACAACCTCTCGAACACGCAGAACCTGCTCTCGGCCATGGAGGCCGCAGGCGTCGGGAAGTTCGTCTTCAGCAGCACCGCCGCGGTCTATGGGATGCCCGAGAAGGTCCCGATCACCGAGGACGCCCCCAAGCAGCCGATCAATCCCTACGGGGAGACCAAACTGGCGGTCGAGCGAATGTGTCACTACCAGGTCCAGACGGGGAGGCTGCGATTCGCCGCCCTTCGCTACTTCAACGCCTGTGGCGCGGGCGACGACGGCCGACGGGGGGAGGACCACCGCCCGGAATCCCACCTGATCCCGCTGATTATCCAAGCCGCGATGGGCAAACGGGCGGACATCAAGGTCTATGGCACGGACTACCCCACCCCCGACGGCACCTGCATCCGCGACTACATTCACATCGACGACCTGTGCCGGGCGCACCTGCTGGCCCTGGACCGGCTCGGAACGTCCGCGGAAATGGCCTACAACCTGGGCAACGGCCAGGGCTATTCGGTCCGCCAGGTGATCGAGACGGTCCGACGGGTCTCCGGCCGGGACTTCAAGGTCGTCGAAACCGCCCGCCGGCCCGGCGATCCGGCTGTCCTGACCTCGGACGCGACCAAGGCCCGGGCAGAACTCGGCTGGCAGCCCCAGAAACCTGCCCTCGAAGACATGGTCGAAACCGCCTGGAAATGGCACACCGAACACCCCGACGGGTATGAGGATTGACGATTTACGATTTATGATTTACCATTTGTAGTTGCGTGCCGCGCGGCGTGCGCGAGCCAAATCGTAAATCATAAATCGTAAATAGTAGGTCTTATGAGCGATCCACGGGGCCGGGCCAAGGCGTTTCTCAGCGAACAGGGCATGTACCATGGCGACATCCAGATCCAGGAGACGTGCGGCGCCTTCCTCAGCGAGATGGACAAGGGCCTGGCGGGCAAGAAGAGTTCGCTGGCCATGCTGCCCACCTACATCGGGACCGAGCGGGCCTTGTCCCGCAACGAGCCGGTGATCGTCATGGACGCGGGCGGGACGAACTTCCGCATCGCGACCGTCACGTTCCGCGAGGTGGGCGAGCCGGAGATCGCGGACTTCAAGGTCTTCCCCATGCCGGGCATCACCGCCCAGGTCGGCAAGGACGAGTTCTTCGGGACCATGGCGGGATATGTCAAAGGCATCGCGACGAAGAGTCCCAACGTGGGCTTCTGCTTCTCGTACCCCATCGAGATGTTCCCCAGCAAGGACGGCCGGGCGCTGTACTTCTCGAAGGAGATCAAGGCCCCCGAGGCCGCAGGCCAGATGATCGGCGAGAACATGGGCAAAGCCCTCGGCAAGCTGGGTGTCTCGCAGGACAAGCACTTCGTCCTGCTCAACGACACGGTCGCGACGCTGCTGGCGGGTCGCGCGGAGACCAGCGGCCGGCGGTTCGACAGCTACATCGGCTTCATCCTCGGCACCGGCACCAATACCGCCTACATCGAGCTCAACAGCAACATCGGCAAGGCGAAGGACCTGGCCGCCGGCGAGAGCCAGATCATCAACGTGGAATCGGGCGGGTTCGGCAAGGCCCCCCGCGGGCGGATCGACAAGAAGTTCGACGCAGCATCCGTTTGCCCGGGCGTCAATACGTTCGAGAAGATGATCTCCGGCGCGTACATCGGGCCGCTGTGCCTGGCGACGGTCCAGGCCGCCGCCACCAAGGGTCTGTTCTCGAAGGCGACCGCTGCGTCGCTGACGGGCATCGAAGCGGCCACCACCAAGGACATCAGCAACTTCCTGAGCCGCCCGGAGGCAGGGGACAACCCGGTCTCGACCGCCCTCGTCAACGCTGCGGACGACGAGATCGTCACGGTGTACCACCTGGTGGACGCCCTGGTCGAGCGGGCGGCCAAGCTGACCGCTGCCAACCTGTCGTCGGCCGCCCTCAAGTCGGGCAAGGGCCGCAACCCTTGCCGGCCCGTCTGCATCGTCGCCGAGGGCACGACCTTCTACCGTCTCAAGTCCCTCCGCCAGAAGATCGAGCGATACCTCACGCAATACCTGGTCGAGCGCAAGCACGTCTACTACGAAATCGTGAGCATCGACAACGCCACCCTGATCGGCGCCGCCATCGCCGGCCTGACGAACTGAGCAGAGCAGGGCGGGCTGTGCCCAGCAAGAACCCAAGCATCGGGAAGACCGGACGGTGTGCGTAGCACGCCCTGCTACGCCGTCCATCCAGAAGTGGTGGGCAAGAGTCGCGGACACCGTTTGGAGTTCCGCGTTCAGGCGGGTGAAGACCGCGTGAACGCGGAACTCCGAACAGGACATACGCCGATAGGCTGCCCATCGAATTAACGTGGACGGCGTACTATATGGATGACCCCTCTCTTCCCCCTATTCAGTTTCTACCTTGAGGGCTGGTCGCACTTTTCCCAGTCAGCATCTCACCCAGCGCATCCATGTGCCGGGACATCTTCTTGCCGAGGACTTTGATTTGTTCCGCTTCTGCTTCCTTCACAATCTTGCTCGCGAGCTTCTCGGCTTCCGCGAGGCGGGTATACCTGCTATTCTCATCCGACAGAGCAACCGTGCTGAGCTTGCGGCCCAAGTCCGCGAGCATGGCAGGCAAACCAGTCTTCGGCGACCATGTCTCACCGAAGAGATCGCCGGAGCGGAATTCCAGGGTTGTCCCGTCGAGACCTATCACGCGGGTCTCCCCATATCTGGTGAGTAGCAGAGTGCTCTGCCAAGCCTCCTGTAACACCTTGGCGAAGTCCTCGGTGATGTAGGCACGATACCTGGTGACGTCCTCCGTGGGCTTGATATCCAGCTCAAGGTGGCCATCGTCAAAGGACTTCCATCGCCAAATCTTCTCCTTGGCGGCTACGCGTTCTATGTACCATCCTCCTGGTTTGGTTTCTGGGTTCTCGGCCGGACGGGCATCATTGGGATCGTACTTCGCGTCATACCGGAGAACCACAGCATACTCCTCTGTGAAACTGGGTCTCTCGATCATCCACAGGAACGTGTAAGACTTGCCGATCAAGGACGTGAAGACAGCTTGATGGTAGCCGTCATCCAGTGAATCGTACGGCGCGATCGGTTCAAGGTGATTGGGATTGGCTTGCACTGTCTGTGCAAGCACGTACAGAGAAACGTTGGATACCATGATGAGTATTCCTCGTCGCGTGTTCATCGTTGGACTCCGACACCCAAGGTTCAGAATTCCCCATGCTCACTCTCGATCTGCGAATATCCTCCGCGTCCTGCCTTGCCGCGCCGCCACATGTAAACCAGCAATTCCATGAGCCATCCTACCTCATTCTGGTCCGCGTGTCCACATATGCGGTATGTCGAGGGCCGGTTTCCCTTGCAGACGAGATGGTGCGTGGTACGCACCCTACAAGAACCGCTCGTGTCATTCCCGCGAAGCGGGAATCCAGCGATCTGTCGGGTGGGAGCGGACCGGCACTGGCCGAGCGGTGACAGAGGGTCAGCCCGCGCATCGATCAGCGAGTGACTCGCGGCGGGAAGACGATCTGGGCGAGCTTCTCGCGGACGGACTTGATGGAATTCCTCTGAGTTAATCGCGCCGCAACCTGCGGGGCAGGCGGGCCACACCGATCAGGCCGGCTGTCAGAAGACATATCGCCGAAGGTGCCGGTACGGTCGGCGCGCCTTGTAGATACACCCACTCGCCCTCATCCAGATGCACGCCGGACAGGCTGAGGTTACTGCCCGCGATGTTGAAGATGGTGCCGTTCTCGGGGATCAGCGTCGCCCAAATGTCGTATGGCTCCAGCGAATCGAGCGTGGACTCAGGTCCCAGGAAACTGTCGTGCGCGCGTAGGGGATTCCAGAAGTCCGTATCCATGTTCATCGGGTCGATCCCCAGCATCGGATCATCCAGAGGTGAGCCGGTCAGGTTGATAAACAGCAGCATGTCGAAGCCTTGGAAGTCCCAATCGTATCCCGCCGGGCCGACGTCCATGCGGTACAGGGCGGCCAGTGCGTTCGCCGGCATGCTGTTGAGAAGGTCGTCGAACTCCGGTGACAAAGCGTCGATGCCTTCGAGCATTCCATACTGGTCGGCGCCACCGGCCACGTTTGGGATGTAGGGCGTCCGGACCGGGTCGATCAAGGGAGACTTGACGAACAGGTTGTCGTCTCCCCATCCAGCCAGGCCAATATCTTGATACGACGTCGTGGTCGTAATGTCGCTGCGGCCCTGCACTATGACGTTGCCCGGGTTGTTATTGCTGCGGAGGCGCAGGATACCGTCGTTACCCGGAAGGGGACCCTGCCCGCCTGTCACATCGATTTGCGCCGTATCGGCCCCGGAGACGGTCGAGGCAACCAGGCGGATCGTTCCGCCGGCCCCGCCGCCGCCATGACCACCGTTGCTGCCGGCACCACCATTACCGCCGGATGCGCCGCGTCCCCAATAACCGCCGTCACCGCCGTCACCACCAAAGAGACTGCCACTTCCGCCTTTCGTGAAATCCGCCCCTTCGTCCGGATGTACGTACAACCCCGATCCCGGTAGTCCGGCATCTTCGTTCAGGACCCACCAGGCTTTCTGCTCAGCCGGTGAGCCGCTTCGGCCAGCTTGCCCGGTTCCGCCGGTTTCTCCGTCGCCGCCACTGGCCCGCAAGGTGCCTCCTGATACGTTGAGGACGCCATTGACAATGATCTCGATGGCGCCGCCTCCCCCCCCGCCGTACCCGCCGTCGCCACCGTCCCCACCGTCGCCGCCATCACCGCCAGCGGCCCCGCGCAGACCCCCGCCCCCGTCTCCGCCGATTGAGAGCGCATAGGCGACGTAGAACGCGGTGCCGCCCG
>JAXDBU010000095.1:0-13731 GCA_034678485.1 Sedimentisphaerales bacterium
TCCGAACGTGTTGGCGCAGGCGATTTGGAAAGCACGCACCACGCGCTCGACGGAGGAGCTCAAACGGTTCGTGGCGAGACTGCGCGTGTACACGATTTCGGACCAGGACAACAGTGGCCCCTGGCTCCGGAAAGAGTTTCCCGATCTGTTCTACATCGCCAGTCCCGGCTTCAACGCAGGCGGCGCCTATCATCACGCCACGTGGAGCGGCATCAGTGGCGACTGCTTCCACGGACGCTTCACCGGGGCGGACTTCTCGCTGGTGACCAACGAATGGCTGGATCAGAATATCCGGCGTAATGGGCCGCTTGGCGCCGAGTATCCCCGGTGGGAATTCCTGATGGAGGGTGACACGCCTTCCTTTCTCAATCTGATCGACAACGGCCTGGGTCATCCCGAACATCCGGACTGGGGTGGCTGGGGCGGCCGCTATGAACGGTACACGCCGCACACTCGCAAGTGGTTCCTCCAGCCTGAAACCCGTCCGTTCTGGACCGATGCCGAAGACGAGGTCTTCGGTGCCGACGGCCGGTGGCACACGGACAATCACGCAACGATCTGGCGCTGGCGCCAAGCGTACCAGAACGATTTCGCGGCACGAATGGACTGGACGATCAAGCCGTACGATCAGGCGAACCATCCGCCTGTTCCCAAACTCGGCCATTCCAACCGGCTCACCGCCAAACCCGGCGCGCGCGTCCCGCTCAGCGCCGAGGGTTCGAACGATCCGGACGGCGATGCATTGTCCTACGAGTGGTTCTACTACAATGAAGCCGGGACCTTCCCGGTCTCGAGTGCGCGCAGCGGCCAACCGGTTCTCATCCAGAACTTCGACCAACCCAGCGCGTGGTTCACCGTGCCCACCAGTCGCGTCATGCCGCCGGGTACGGGGACCATGCACATTGTTCTTGCGGTAACCGATCACGGCACGCCCCGGCTGACGCGTTACCAGCGTGTGATCGTTGATGTCCGACCATGAACTCCGGCAAACCAACGTGTTCGAGATCCTCTCCCCCAATTCGCTGGAGGGGTCCGCAACCGTGCGATGGCGCCGATCCACCCGCATCGGATTGGCGCTTGACATCCCGCCCGTGATCGGTTCTTCGCAGGTTGTGCGCCCCGCACGACATGCCCAGGTGAGCGGGACGCTCGCCCTACGAGGACCGTGTTGGCTGCGGCCTACGGGGCCGACGCCGCTGCGAAACTGTCGCACATGGCACGGTTCGCCGCAGCGCCACGACGATCTGTGAACGCTGGAACGGCTGGACCGAGGAGGGCGGGTTCTTCAATCCAAAGATGAACTCCTTCCACCATTACTTGCCTGGGTCCGTCGGCAAATGGCTCTACCGCTGCGTCGACGGGATCGAACGCCTCGCGGTCGAGGGGGTGTTCGTTCTGTATGAAGTCCAGATTCGCCACGCGCTCCTTGAATTGCGCCAACTCGTCTTCGTACAGCTCCACCATGTGCTGCCAGTGGAAGTAGTAGGGCTTGTCGTCTTTCCAGCCGAGGATGGGAATCTGCCGGTGAGCGGTCTGGAGCGTGTTGGCGTACCGATAGGCGTCCGTCGTGCGACGGACCAGGTCGCGGTAGACCTCGAGGCTTCTCTCCAGGTGGATCGCCGCCCGTCGCATGTCCTGATGGTCCCGGCTGTAACCATAGCGTAGCACGAGCATGGCGGCTCGCACCTTCTCTTCGTAGTGGCGGCTCACGAGCTGTATGCAGTGGATGTCATTACGTAGCCGCTCGAACTCCTCCCGATTCTTCGTCACCAGCGGTTGGGCCTTCTCGATCGCCGCGACCGCTTGGGCCGCAGACCGCGTTGCGTCCTCGATCGCCGACACCGGCGTCTCCCCTTCGTGTGTCTGTCCCGCCCATTCCTTCCTGGCATACTCCTGCAGCCGCTCTCCGGGCGGTGCCTGCCATTCCCACAGACCGCTGAAGGGCTCGTAGGCATCGGGGTTCACCAACTGGTCCAGGAACATCCCGAGCGAGAAGGTCTGTCGGTTGCCTTCCGTGATCCCCAAACGTCGCAGCAGCATCGGGGCGCAGTTGCCCGAATCGTTGTAGGCCGACAGGATCAGTTGCGCCGCCGGCTCATTCCCAAAGGTCTCCGTGAGCCGCCGGACCCAGTACCGATGATCGGCAGTCGGGTCGCGGTCCGGCTGCCACAGGTACCGCGCCCATGCCTCGAACCAGATCCAGTCCCGATCATACTGTCTTTGACGTGGATTCACGTTGTCCGGCGTGTTCGGCCAGTCCCAGTATGCCAGCGGATACAGATGCAATCCTTGCGCGCCCAGCCGGTCCCGACAGGCCAGCACGCTCTTACGAATGAACTCCGTGGCGCCATACCGAAACGGCTCCAGGTTCGACAATAAATGCACGTTGACCACGTGGGTCGAGCCCAGCCGGCTCATGTCCAGGTGCACCTGCTGCCACGGGCCTCGCGGTTCATAGGTGGTCAAGGACTCCCCGTTGTACTTGGCCATGGTATAGAGATTCCGATAGTGCTTCATCGCCGATTCCACCATGGCCTTCACGTCCGACACCGCGTGTGCCCGCACCACGACGGGCGGCTCCTCAGTCATTCCGAGTTGCTGCATCGCGTCGTTCACCCCTGCGATAACCGTCTCGTTCATCCACCGCTCCTGGTTCTCCTGCCCGCTCAAGGCTTCCCCCAGGCAAACCAGCAGTCCCACGTTCGGATAGGTCTCGATGAACTTCGCAATCGACTTGCGGTTGTAGTCGGAAAGCAACTCCGTCGGCGTGCGATGCTGCGTCTCCATCCCATGGTGCTCGGCAAACGGCTGCGACACGAAGATGTTGTAGAACATCTGGACGACCCAGATCCCGCGCTTGTCCGCCTCCTCGGTCAGGAAGTGGTACATCCGGGCGTTGCGCTCGTACACCGCCTCGGATACCTCCAGGGCATAGGGGTAGTCCTCCAGTTTCACGAGTGACGCGAACGGATGTCCGCTCCACAGGTACAGTGTGTTGAACCGGTTCTCGACCAGGAAATCAAGATACTCGATCCACTGCGCCTCATCGTAGAAGAACGGGAAGCTCTCCGGGGTGTACGGGTACTCGTAGGTCTTGCGGCCGGGGAGGGTGGAGGTCAACTGCATCGCGACGCAGGGCCCGCGCAGCCGGAATGCGGGACTGTCCGTCACGTCCAACTCCGGCGGCAACTGCCCGGCTGCGGTCACGCGCCGGCTCAGTTCCAGGCAACCATAGAGCGCCCCCGAATCGCCACCACCCATCACGCGACAGGAGCCGTCTGTCTCACGCGACAAATGGAAGCTCTCATCTTGCTTGCTCGGATGTTCCACCGTCACTGTGACGAGCGGCGAAGTCGATCGGTGTTCGGCGGCGACTGTCGGCTCGTAACCCACACGCCGCAGTGCCTCGCCCAACCGCTCTGCCCCAAATCGCACTCGCGCCGATGCATTGGCGTCGAGTCGAATTCCCACTTTCCCTGAGGCCGCCGCATTGCCGGGACACAGACTCAGCCACAGGAGCATCAGCCACACGCCACATGATCTCTTCACGCGACAGCCCTTTCTCCGGACGGAACGAGGGGTGCATTACCATGCGATGTGCAACCCGGTGGTTCGCGTTTCCCGCGAGCGATCCGATAGCACAGTGAGCCTCTTGAGACTGGGGGCTTTGCCCCCAGGCCCCTGGGATTTTTCGCTTTGGACCAGGAACATGATGAAGGGAAGGCGACGCCCGGTACCCACCGCGCCGCCCATGTCCCCGGGCCGTGACGGCGCTCGGGTTGCTTCCCAGCAGAGCCCTATCCTCCGTCACGACGGATTCAGTATGGTCAACCAGAGGATTCTCCTCAAGAGCTGTCCCAAGGGTGGGGCGTGGAAGACTTCGAAGGGACCGGACAAACCCCACCCGGACGGCGATAATGAACCGACGTGGATTGGAGCCCGGAAAAGGGCGATGGAATTGTCGGTTCTGTATTATGATGAAGACTTCAGGAGGTGGAGATGCGAGAGAAAAGAACACGCCGATGGTTTGTCTGGGCACTGTTGTGCGCCGTCTGTCTTGCTGCACAGAACGTTCATGCTGAGGACCCGGTCCACTTCGCCGACCCGCGTCTCAGAGAGATCGTGGAGGACTTCCTTGGCAAAGAATACCCCACGCCGACGGACATGCTGTCACTGACGGACTTGCAGGCATACGACTGCGGGATCGTTGATCTTACCGGGCTCGAATATGCACACAATCTGATTTGGCTCGAGTTGGATGGCAACTACGTCAGCGACATCTCGGCGCTCGCAGGCCTGACACACCTGGGTTTTCTGTCTCTGCTCGGCAATCGCGTCAGTGACATCTCGTCTCTGGTGGGCTTGACGAATTTGTCCTACCTGTCCCTGGATGACAACGGGATTGCCGATGTCTCGCCGTTGGCGGCTCTGACGAATCTGCAAGACCTTGGCCTCGGGGACAATCAGATCGGCGACATCTCTGCTCTTTCGGGACTGACGAACCTCGAATGGCTGGCTCTGGGTTGGAATGAGGTCACGGACTTGTCGGCCCTCTCTGGTATGGCCAATCTTAAAACCCTCGAACTGGACGGTAACCAGATCAGCGATCTGTCGCCCCTGTCGACGCTCGCCGATTTGAACACCCTCGAATTGGACGATAACCGGATTGGCGATCTGACGCCCCTCTCGAGTTTGACCAGGCTGTATGAGTTGTCCGTGGCGTCGAATGAGATCAGCGATCTGTCGCCCCTCTCGACTCTCGCCCATTTGCACACCCTCGAATTGAACGACAACCGGATTGGCGATCTGACGCCCCTCTCGACTCTCACCAGTCTGAGCCACCTGGATCTGTCCAGTAATCGGATCAATGATCTCAGCCCGCTCCTGGGGTGGACGAATCTGGACTATCTGGCGTTGGACGACAACCCGCTCAACACATGCGCATACTGTTCCGATCTCTATGTAATCGACAACGCAAATCCGGGCCTTTTACTCTCGTATTCGGCCAACCCCAATCCCCCTGAGGGTCTATCCGCGACAGACGGCAGTCACACAGACAAGGTCGCGGTCCAATGGATTGCGCCCTGCGAGGGTCCGACGCGGACGAGCGACTTCGCGTATCGGGTGTACCGCTCGATCTCTCTCGCGGGCACGAAGGAGGCGGTCTCCGACTGGCTGAGCGATACGTTCTTCGATGATGTTACTGCATCTCCCGGCGTCCACTACTGGTACTGGGTCAAGTCCAATGAATCAGGGGACTACTACAGCGAACCGGACGAGGGCTGGCGCAGCGCGCCGTCTCAGCGGACGTTGACCATCAGTTCCGCTGTTGGCGGGACCGTGTTGACTCCCGGCATCGGTTCATTTCAGTACGACGATGGCAGCAGCGTATCGATCATGGCCGTAGCGGACACAGGCTGCAGTTTCACAGGCTGGACGGGCGATGGCATTGTCGACGCAGACACGCTGTTCGTCCAACCCGGGTGTTGGGCCGATCCTGCGACCGTCTGGGTAGGCGGCGATTACCATTTGATGTCGCAGGCGGGTCGCTGGGACCCGACGGCGCAGGACTGGGTCCAGGATGACGCAACCAGTCCGTGCATCGATGCAGGCGATGTGGACTCGCCGACCGGGCAGGAACCGTTGCCCGATGGCGACCGCATCAACCTCGGTGTCTACGGCGGAACCACTCAGGCCGGCAGATCCGCAGGGGGGCCCTGAACGCGAGCGAAAGGCGTCATCCGCGCCGGAGGTGCTGCGTGCCTGCGTGTTGGGTGTTGGCTCTGGTTGCCCCGCCGGCGACCGGCAGGCCATCGTGTTCGAGCATACTCTTAGCCGGCGCTCACCAGGAGAGAATTGAGCGTTTCAGGCAGAATGCCATTCGCACCTGCCGCCGGTGACTTCCCGTTATGCCGTCATCTCCAGATTGATTTGAGCTTGTGGACTGTCAGCGAAGCGATCTTCGCTTGCCCGCCGACCGCGTGCAGTCCCAGGCCGGGCCTGGCGGGGTCTTGATTGGCGATATTGGTGATGGAGACCTCGCCCCGATTGCCGTACGTCTCGATCGACAGGCGGTCCACGAGGACGCGGATCTCAATGCATCCCAACCTCGGTTCGAGTGGAGCCTCTGAGCCAACGGAATGGAGGACCTTGCCAGTCACGTCGTATTTCACAACGTTGCCTCGCAGGTTCAGCACGACCTCTGAACAGGCCGACTGGGCGATATCGATCTTCACGTCGATGTCGAACAGCTCGCCCGCCCAATGGGCCAGCGGATTCTCCCCTGGCCTGAGCACACGGTCTTTCAACTCGAATGCATCATCATGGATTGCAGTGATTTCGCGAATCGGATATCGGCACAGGACGATGCCCTGGGGAAGCTCGCGCAGGGTCAGTCGGCACGGGAAGCTCACCTGCTGATTGAAGGGCATGTTCTTGGGGTAGTCGTCCCAGCCGCGCATCCAGGCCAACTGAATCCGCCGAGGGTCGGACTTGGGCATGTTCTCGAAGGTCATCGTCGCGTAGAAATTCCGTCCGTAGTCGCCTTGGCCCTTGGGGGTCTCGGCCGTGAACCACTGGCCGTCGAAGCGACCGATCACATAGTCGCCATTGCCGTCGACGACCACCCATTTCCTGCGCGCCGCATCGTCGTCCACCGGCAGTTCGAACATATCCGGACACTCGAACGAGTTCGGGATTTGGGAGTCCAACTTCGTCCAATTCAGCAGGTTCGTCGAGGAAAAGAGCAGGTACACATTGTCGGCTTCCTCCCGACAGACCGTCAGCAGGCAAGCTCGTCGGCCCATCTGAAGGGTCTTGGCATTCTGCTCGCAGATCACCTGGGAGCCAGTGTCGTGTGTGCGGCGCCAGAGCGCGACGATGGTGAACGTGTCGTCGCCCTCGGCCAGCACGGGCGGGCCCTGGAGGAATTGGCCGCCCTCGAACCGAACCACGTCGCGGCCTTCCAACTCGTTGGCGACGCGTCCGGGCCGGCGATCGAGGACCGATTGCGTCACGTCATGACCATTGCCGGAAAGGTCCTTCCACAAGGCAACCTGGCCCTGGGCATCGGCCGTGGCGCTCGAGGCGTCCAGGTGCAGAACCAAGCCGTGGGTCGGGATATCGCGTCCTTCGTTCGATCCACTCAGTCCCCATTTTGACTGCAGGGCGGTCAACGTCTGCCTCGTTTCGTCGTCGGACAGCGTGCGGTCGTAGATCAGGATCTCCGCGACATCGCCTTTAAGGAACTCCGACAGGTCCGCCTTGGCTCCCACGCAAAGGACCTCGGCTGCGATGTTCTGTCTGTTGGCGTCGATTCGCCCTTCACTGCTTCCCTGCGGATCGGTCACGACCACCTTGCCGTCGTCGAGCACGCGGACCGCCGAGCACGTCCACTGGCCCTCCGTGAAGCTGCGGATGTCATGGGCGTCGTTGCTCTCGCCATTGAACCCGTACGCAGCGACACGCCGAATATCGTCCGACGGCCCATACAGGATCATGATCCACTTGCGGTCGGGCTCGTACCAGAAGACCTTCGGATCGCGGTACTTGTGGACGAGGACCGGGTTCTGGTCGTATTTCGTCCACGTTTGTCCCTTGTCCAGGCTGTAGGAGATGCACTGGTTCTCGTTGTCGGTGCTGGTCCAGAAGGCGATCATGGGCGGCTCGGTCCCGTCGCCCAGGCCGGAGCAGTTGTTCCAGTCGACAACGCCTCCGCCCGACTGTGTGCCGCCGAACTTGCCTCCCTTGCCGAAAGCGGGACGCAGTTCCGTCCAGTGAATCAGGTCCGTGCTCTCGGCGTGGAGCCAGGCCGACCACCATCGCTGCGCGAAGAGATGGTACACGCTGTCGTTGTAGACCAGGCCGTTGAGGTCGTTGATCCAGCCTTCGTGATGATTCGGCGGATGAAGCTGGTACTCGTCCCAGTAGCGAGCGGTGAAGTGGAACTGCGGCCGCAAGGACTCGTGATAGAGCGGCTCGCGAGCCTCCTGAGCTTGACCGGCTTGCAGGCCGCAGGTCGCGATGCCCCCAACGACCATCACGGCAATGAGGAACCTCCTCATGATATCTACTCCAACTCTGATCCCAGATGATTCAGGGGACACGCTGGACGTGTCCTGTGCAAGAGTTCGCAGTATAGTCAAGGCAAGGTGGCTGTGCAAGTTCCTGGGTATCACGTTTCTGCCGCGGGTGTGACCAGGTCTTCCGGCACCCGCGCCGGGGTGGTCATGCTGAACGAAGTGAAGCATCCGAGCAACGAAGGCAGATGGGCTTTGTTGTCGTGCCCAGCCCGGACCCGTCGCTGTCACTCAGTCATACCCTCGTGTAATTGCTTCGATTGTGCTGCCGGCCGGCTTGACAGGACGGGGCCGAGGGACTATAATCACGATAGTATGGTTATTGTCCTGTAAGAGAAGTCACGCATCGTTGATTGTCATCGACAGGCACGCCGCCAAGACCCTTGGCACGTGCAGCGCTGGAGGTGTGACTTCTCGAGTCTCCGAGCGATTTCCAAAAGGAAAGACACTGTGCGCGCAGGCATCGCTGGATGCCCGGCGTGCATCAAGAGCACTGGAGATACATCAGACAATGGACTCAAAAGAACAGATGGAGTTCCTCTATGAGGTGTTCGAAGCCTCTTTGCCCCGGCTTGGACCCGGAGACGAGGCCTCGACCGTCAAAGCACTGAACCTGTTGCGTTCCGCGGGGTTTTCACGTGGCGATCGGGCCATTCTCCGCGCGACCAGAATTCTGGACCTCGGCTGTGGAAACGGCGCCCAAACCATTCCGCTGGCGCAGAACACGGAAGGACCGATCCTGGCGATGGACAACCACCAGCCGTTCCTGGACGAGTTGCTGCGCCGGGTCGCAGCAGCGGGTCTGGCCGCGAGGGTTCAGGTTTCCCTCAGGGACATGCGATCCCTGGGCGAGAGCGACGGGCCTTTCGACCTGGTCTGGTCGGAAGGGGCGCTCTTCGTCATGGGGTTCCGCGAAGGCCTGACCACCTGCCACTGCCTCCTGGCGCCGGGCGGCGGCCTGGCGGTCAGCGAACTGGCCTGGCTGCGGCCCGATGTGCCTGCCGCCTGTCGGCAGTTCTTCGGCACTGTATACCCGGGCATGACCGACATGGAGACGAACCTGGCCACCATCCGGGCCTGCGGCTTCGAGATCGTCGGACATTTTGCGCAGCCGGAGTCGGCTTGGTGGGAACCCTACTACCATCCGCTCGCAGAACGCCTACGCTGCTTGCGAGGTCAATACGCGGCGGATGCACGGAAACTGGCCATGATCGAGCCTATGGAGATGGAGATCGACATCTACCGCCAGTACTCCGCGTACTACGGCAATGTCTTCTACGTCATGAGACGTCGCTGACCTCCCGATCTCGGACCATGAGAGCCGGAGTCTCCCGGCCTGCAAGACCTCGATGGGCACCCCGTCGAGGTCTTGCTGTTTCCATTCGAATCCACAGGCCGACTCCAAGCAGAAAGGACCCGAGCCCACGATTCCAAACGTGCCGGACACCCGGACCTCCTCTGATCCCGCCGGGTTCATGACCGTAGTCGCCTCCTGCTGTCGTGTGGCGAGGCGTTGCCCTGACTCTGTCATTCCTGCGTCAAGCAGGAATCCAGGAACCGTGGCACGCGATGTGTCCCATGAAGTGGATTCCCGCTCCCGATCGGGTCGAGGGCAGGCTTTGCGCGGAAATGACATTCCAGCGTCTCCATGAATCCCCATGGCACGCGTGCGGATACGGTCATGTACCCGACCCCGCTTCTCTGAGCGGGTCGGAATTGACAGATCATGGTTCTGGCGGTATCATGCGGATACTGATGGAGATAATGCTGCATCCCTGGGGCGCGCACAACGCGGTTGTGTGGAGGAGACAGGTCTGTTCCATTTGGCGATGCGCAGCAGGCGTCTGCTCCTGTGGAAAGGGCGATGATGAACAGATTCATGCGGTTCTCGTTTCTTGCTTTGTCGATGGTGCTCTGGAGACACTGTGACGCGACCTTCGGCGAGCTGAAGGTCCATCTCAAGCTGGACGGCAACCTGGCGGACTCCGCCGGCGGCGACCACAACGGGGTGCTGCTGGACGGCTCCCGAGGCAGTCACCAATACGTCTCCGGCAAGCTGGATGAGGCACTGGACCTCGTGAATGAGGATTACCCGACGGACGGGGACGGCGTCTCCATCGCGTACACCATGACCGATGCCGGGACCGTGGCCTTGTGGTACCAGCCGAGACGCATCTACAACTACAACACAATCTACGACAACTCGGCCAATCCGGACGATTGGGAATGCTGGATCTACTCGGACGGCCGCCTCCGGGCCCGGGTGGAAAGCGACACGTACGTGACAGCCGATCTCGTCTCGCTGTCATCGGCCGGAAACCCGCAAGGCGAGTGGTTTCACGTGGCGTTCTTGTGGGACAGGACGAGCGCGAGCACGGTGAATACCGGACTGTATGTCAACGGAGTCGAGCAGGGCACGAACCGCGGCACGTGGGTCGCGCCGGGCAACCGCTTCTACCTGGCCGGCGGCCACACCGGGAACGATGACGGCGACGGCACGTGGGACGACGTGCGGATCTACGACCACGTCCTTTCCGAGACGGAACTCCGTTCGCTGGCGATGCGAGGGCTGATCGTCGAGCCGAACCTGATCCAGTTGTCGGAAGGTCAGACGGCCTCCTACACGGTGATGCTGGACCGCCTCGAAGGGCACGCGCCTCAGGAGGATGTCTATGTGTCCATCTCGGCCGATGACGACTTGTCGATCAACGATCTGGCTCCAGGGGAGGTGGCGACACTGGTCTTCGAGCCAGCGACCTATCTGACGCCGCAGACCATCCGGATCACGGCGGTGGACGACTCCGCCTATCTGGGCAACAGGAATGTCACGCTCACGCACCGCGTCGCGAGTGCGGACCCCTACTGGGCCCAGATGCAGGACGTCCAGGTGATGGTCTCCATTCTCGAAGACGATTTGACCTGCGGGGACTGGGGCTACAACGAAATGGACTTCAATCGCGACTGCGCCGTCGACTGGAGCGATCTGGCCTTGTTTGCCGCACAGTGGATGGCCTGTACGGACCCATCGCGCGAGAGTTGTCAGTATGCTCGAAACGCGGTCGTCGTGGCCCATCGCGGCTTCTCCGCGGCGGCGCCGGAGAATACGATCGCATCCTGCAACGCCGCTCGCGGGTTTGCCGACGGGGTCGAATTCGACGTGCGTGTGACGTTGGACGACCAACTGATTCTCATGCACGATGACACGGTCGATCGCACGACCAGCGGCATCGGAGCCGTCGCGGGCATGACGCTGGCGGAGGTCAGACGCCTGGATGCCGGGTCGTGGTTCTCCCCGGATTTCTCGGGTGAGTTCGTTCCCCTGATGAGCGAGGCCATTCTGGCGACGATGCCCGACATGCGGCCGGTGATCGAGCGAAAGACGGGCTCGGCCGCCGCGTATGTCGCTCTGATCCAAGTGCTGAAGATCGAACGCCGGGTGACCGTCATTGCGTTTGACTGGGACTTCCTGGCCGAGGTCGAGATGTTGGCGCCCGCCATCCAGACCGGGGCCCTTGGATCGGGCGCACTGACCCTGGCCGAGATCAAGGGCATTCAATCTCGCGGCATTGACCTGATCGACTGGGAACACAGCACGGTCACGCCCGAGACCATCGGCCTGGTCCATGCCTGCGGCATGGAGCTGAACGTCTGGACCGTCGACGACGCCGACCGGCTGGCGACGCTGATTGATCTGGGCATCGACGGAATCACGACGAACGATCCCGAATTGGCGCGAGAACTCATTGAAGCACGATGACCCTTGCCGACACCAGCAGACATGAGACTCCACTGGAATGCCGGTGCAACGCGATCCTGCAACCGTCTTGACAAAAGGACCTAACCCTATGCCAACCCTGTGGTTGCCGACGGCAGTGCCATTCGTACCTAACACCTTGAGCTGCGATTCTCCACCGGAGTCGGACCGTCATGTCCGCCGGCACGCCCGATAGTCCACGGGCGCGGAACACGGCTGGACACTCAATTGACGGCAGGAGTTATTGACATCGGATGCATCGCTATGCTATCTTATAGGACGTGCATGGCACGGCAGCACATGCTGCAAGGTCGAAGGGGAGATCCTGGACATAAGTGCAGGTTTGTCTGGAGGAGTAGTCGGGGATGACCGATTGCTCTGAGGATTGCCGGGGGGGGGAGACCCGTTGGCTTGTCGTGTGGGCAAGCGCAAATCGACATGAGTGCAGGGCTTTTTTTTAGAGGAGGAATAGCATGTCTGTGAAACTGATGTGTTCGGCTCTATGCTTCTGCCTGTTGTGTGTTGTTCCGACAGGTGTTGTCGGTGCGGCCGATGTGACGACCCAGGTATATGTTGATTTCGTCGGGGCGCTGAACGGCACCGCGTACGCGCGGGGATCCCGAGAGATCGACACAACCGGCACCTTCGCGGCTCACCATGGGACGGAGATTGTCTCCGACGGTTTGGGTGTGCTGACGGACGCCGACGGGGCCGGCCAGGAGAGCTTCGAGTTCGACGCATCGGCCTTCAACAAGAACGCCTCCAACTTCACGGGCACGGCCTTCGTCGCTGAGGCGGTCTTCACTCGCACCGGGACGAGCGATTCGATGGCCCCGATCATCGACATCGGCGGCCAGTGTTTCATCCGTTTCCATACCGGGCTGTCCGCCGGCAACTGGAACGGCAGCACCGAGGTCGCCGACAACAACATTCAGAGCATCCCTGCGACGGGGGAGGTCCACCACTATGCGATCGTCTACGACGGCGCCAATACGATCGATTACTACCTCGACGGCGTGGTGATCCTCCAGAGCAACAACGGTTCGCCGCAGTCGCTCACGAAGTGGATCTCCTGGGGCAACATCCGCCACTCGTCGGCCAACGGCGGCCGACAGCTTCTGGGCGAGTACGACGCGGTCGCGTTCTCGACATTCACCGGCGCGTTCGACCCCGCGGCCGATTTCGTCCTGCCCGAGGGTCCCGGCTCGCCGGCGACAGCCCGCGATCCACAGCCGCTCCACGAGGCATGGGATGTTCTTGCCGATGCGGTGTTGAGTTGGACAGCAGGCGACTACGCCGCAACCCATGATGTGTACTTCGGGACCGTCTTTGAGGATGTCAATGACGCCGGCGTGTCCGACTCGAGGGGCGTCCTCGTCAGCGAAGGGCAAACAGAAACCGAGTTCGATCCCGACGGTCTGCTCGAGTACGGCAAAGTCTACTATTGGAGAGTGGACGAGGTCAATGGGGCCCCGGACTATACAGTCGTCAAGGGCGACGTCTGGCGCTTCACCGCTGAAGCGTACGCCTATCCGATCACCGGCGTGACGGCCACGGCCTCCAGCCAGCAGCCCACCTCGCCGGCGAGTAAGACCGTCGACGGCTCCGGGCTCACGGACGACCAGCATTCCATCATCATGGACGACATGTGGATGTCCAAGGGCGTGCCGGCCTGGATCGAATACAAGTTCGACAAGGAGTACGTGCTGTACGAACTGCGGGTATGGAACGCCAACTGGCAGCACGAATTGATGATGAACTTCGGGGCCAAAGACGTCACGGTCGAGTACTCCACCGACGGCGAAACCTGGACCGCGTTGGAGAACGTGCCTCAGTTCGCCCAGGGAACCGGTGCCCCGACCTACACAGCCAACACCCTCGTCGACTTTGGCGGCGTCA
>JAXDBU010000096.1:0-25196 GCA_034678485.1 Sedimentisphaerales bacterium
CCAGCCGCCCCCGGCTGGGGAAAGAACACCCCCGAGGGCGGGGGTGCCACAGGCAAGTGACGAGCCTGTAGGGTGGGCTGGGGAAACAACATGTAGCCCAGCCGCCCCCGGCTGGGGAAAGAACACCCCCGAGGGCGGGGGTGCCACAGGCGACCTGCGAGGCTGGACGAGCGACGTGTTTGGCGTGCCCCCTCAAAGTGAGCCCGATTCGCCTTTTTCCGCCGTCACGGGCCGTGCGCCTCGTGCTCGTGGTGGTGTTCGTGCTCGTGCCGGGCGTGCTTCGGTCGGGACATCACGAGTTGCCAGAGCCAGCCAAGGGCGGTCATGCCCACGAATGCCCCAGGCAGCGCCCACGGGCGCGGGCCAATCAGGGAGATGGCCTTGATGTTCGCGCCGAGCAGGGCGGCCTGCACCCCGAAGAGCACCGTGGCCGTACCGACCACGCTGTAGGCCAGCGCGATCAGCGCCTTCTTGACCAACCAGACCAGGAGGATGGCGACGAGCCCACCCGCGAGGACCGCCAGACCGATCTTCCACACATGGGGTTCCACCGCTTTCCACGTGTCGTCAATGACGATCCGGACGCGATCGCGGAAGTTCTGCTCTGTGGTTGCTTCATTGGCCTTGGTCAACTGTTCGATGTAGCTCAGTCGGGTGTTCGGGTCCATGTTCGTGAAGGACTGGAACAGGAAGCCAGACTCGGTCCGCGCGGCGGTCCCAGCCGAGGGCGGCTCGGCCACATCGGCCGGGGCCACCCGGTCCAGCAGAATCGCCAGGTATCCCGCGCCGCTGAAGGCCGCGATGACCACCACCGCCAGCACGAGAATCAGGACGTTGCGCAGCATGACCGAGGCGGTCGCGAGGACCGCGGCGCCCACGATCATGCACAACCACAGGTGCAGGCCCAGCCACTGGCTGACCAGCACGCCGGCGACCGACCCGACCGCGGCGCCGAGCAGCCCGACGATCACCGTGCTGTACCGGCTGCCCCCGAGCCAGAACACCAGACCCACGAGTAGCGTGGGCACGCCGACGCCCAGTAGGATAACCGTGCGCAAAGGCAGCAGGAGCGTCTCAATTCTCACTAATAGCTCATACATCTGTCTTTCTCCGATACAACGCCATCTTGCCACCAGCATACCAAATTCTGCCTGGAGGAAAAGGCTCTCCTGTGCCGGGAGGCATCGGTCCTATTCGTCCAATCCGTCCTATCAGTCCCATGCCGCCGCGCTCTGGCGACTGGCCACGCAACTCGGTACAATGCCGAAGGCAGGTGTCGGACCGGTTCCGCAGCGATCTGCGGGCCCGTCTTCGCGCAGGCTTGATGTCCCGCCCGCAGGCGGGTAACCTCTCCCACAAACGCAAACGCCGGGCGCGGTTCAGGCAGGCGTGCGGAGCCTGTGCGCCAAGACGGGGGCGCGCAACGCCCCCATGGCACAAGTCGGCTCGTAGCACGGGCATCTTGCCCGTGGTGGCATGGTGATCCGGGTCTGAGCCGGATTCCGCCGCGTCTCGGCTGGAGTGTATCGCATTGGAGCCGCCAGCAGTAGGGGCGCTTCGCACACCCTCAAGCGAGCGATTCGCTCGCGTTCACGCTGGAGGCCTCAAAGCGCAGAACTCCCCCTCTCAGGCCCCCAAGCGGACCTGCGCTCCAAACGGGTCGCTCGTCCCGGGGCCCTCGCCCGCTTCTGGCGCCTCGACCCCGCCGACTCCTGGCGCGCCTTCCGTCGCCTCTGCCGCTTCTTCTGGTTGTGACCGCGCGCAGCCCCACACCCTGGGAACCGCTTGGCCTGCGCTCCGATGGTTTCGTGCACCCTACGCGAGTTTCTGCGCCGTACGGGATAGTCACTTACAACCTTCGATTGTTCCATCCCTCAGGTGAATAGTCCTGGTGGCACATTCCTGGGCGCCGGGACCGTGAGTCGCGACGATGACAGTCCCGCCGGCGCGATGGAACTCTCGAAGATGCATCAGAACGGACTGAGCGTTCTGGGGGTCCAGGTTGCCCGTCGGCTCATCGGCCAGGATCAGTCTCGGCTGATTCAACAGCGCCCGGGCCATCGCAACGCGCTGCTTCTCGCCCGCACTGAGCGCGCCGGGTCTGTGGTGCGCACGGTGCTGCAGCCCGAGCCGCTGCAAGAGATCCATCGCACGCCCACTATCCCGCTTCCCGTTCCCGCCCCGGGCCACAAGGACGTTCTCCAGAACGTTCAGGTACGGCACGAGGTGGAACATCTGAAACACGAATCCGATGTTGTGTGCCCGAAAGCGTGCTCGTTCCCGCCCGCTGATCGCATAGACGTCGGTCCCGTCGAATTGCACCGTTCCCTCGCTCGGTCTGAGCATGGCTGCGATCATCATCAGGAGCGTCGTCTTGCCGCTGCCGCTCGGCCCACAGACCGCGACGAACTGGCCCTTGTCGATCCGCAGGCTCACGTCGTGGAGTGCTCTCACGTCACCGGCCCGCGTGCGATATGTCTTGCCCAGGTCATTGAGAACCAGCATGGTTGTCCTTCTCTCGTCTATTCTTCCCTCAACGTTGCGGCGGGATCGTAGGTGACCGCGATCATGGTCGGTATGACGCTCGCAACAACGGCGAACAGCGGTGCGAGAATGCAGGCGAAGGCCAGCAGCGACGGCTCCCAGCGAATCATCGCCTTGGCCGTGATCTCGAAGACGTCCGGTCCATACGTCAGACCCAGACTCGTTCCGAGCAGGAACCCCACGCCCGCTCCGGCCAGGCCCACCAGCACCGCCTTGCCAAGGAACAGCAGGCAAATGGCCCGCGCGTCGTATCCGAGGGCTCGCAACAGGCCGATCTCCTGCTGCCGGTCCCGGACGTTCATCGCCGCCAGCACGCCGATCCACACCCCGCAGGCGGCGACGACGAACGGCAGCATCAGAGCGAAGATGTTGTGGACCATTTGCCTTTGTTTCGCTCGGGCGCTTGCGATGGCCTTGACCTGAAGCACCTGGGCCTCGGGCAACACGGCGCCGATCTCCTTCCTGAGCGTCACGACCGGATCGCCCTCCGCGAAACACAGGCAATCGACGGCCTTGATCCCTGTGATCCGTCCCGGCTGATTCAGGATTTCCTGGGCATCGCCCAGGCTGCACTGCATCCTCATATCATCCAGCCCGCCGGACTCCGAGAGACACTTCTTGACCTTCAGTTCCTTGCCGCCCACGGAGAGGGTCTCGCCCTCTTTCACTCGCAGACTCTCGGCGATCCGATATCCCACGTAAACCGTGCCCGGTTCCACCTGAAACGTCATGGGCTGCTTCTTCTGCCCCGGCGGGCAGACCTCCGGGGCAATCCCGGTCAGCACGAGGTCCATGCCTCGCCAATTCATCTTGCCCTCCAGGGTCGCCAGGAGATGGTTGTAGGAGATGCCCTGCTGGACCGCCAGCTTGTCCAGGTAATCGGCGGGCATCGTCTTGTCGGGAATCCCATGGATGAGGAAGGCGCCGGCGTCCGCGTCCTTGGCGATGACATGCACGTTGTAGCCCATCGACAGCATCAGTCGGGCCGTTTCCCGCTCCGAGGCCTTGGCCGCCGTGAAGAACGCCACGGAGAACGCTACGGCTGTCGTGACCGCGAGCACAGCAAGGACCCAGTTGACCTTGCGATGCCACATCTCCTTCAATACCATTCGAATCACAACCATGTTGGTCTCAATTCCTTTTCGCTCTCAGTAGAATCGCCACGGATACCGCCGCGACCAGCACCACCATGCCGCCAAAGGAGACCGCCAGGATACCGCCTCCCATCGGCGGTTGTTCGACATCCACTTGACCCGTGACGGCCTGAGGAGCAGGGGGGGCGGCGGATTCCGCTCCGGGCTCGATGGTCCCATGGTTCGATTCGGAAACGTCTGTGGCACCCCCGCCCTCGGGGGTGTTCTGTCCCCAGCCGGGGGCGGCTGGGCTACTTGTTCTTTCCCCAGCCGGGGGCGGCTGGGCCACATGTTCTTCTCCCAGCCGGGGGCGGCTGGGCCACGAATCAGGAGATTCCGTTGAAGAATACAGGCCCGAACTGCCTTTTTCCGAGCCCCCGACCTCGATCTCTTGATAGCCGAACGGCACGCCGGGATCGCCAAGTCCGCTCACGCCGCGACGGATGATGGAGACCATCTCCATCTTGACCATGGGACTCTCCGGGTCAAAACCCAGGCTCGCCGCGACCTTCTGCTGAAGACTCTGGTCCCATCGAGCCGGCAGCATCGTGCCCTGGAGCCATCGATGATCGAGGCCGCACTCGCAATCGCCGCCGATGACAGGAAGAAGTCGCAGGAGATTCGCGTCGGTGAGCAGATCGCCTTTGAACAGCGGTCCGATCCATCGGCCCCGCCCATAGAAGACCGCCGCACACGGCTCGTTCACATCTTCCGGCTCGAGGCCAAGAGTCCAAAGCAGCATCTCCTCGCGGGCCAGAGACGGTTGATCGAGCACGACCATCTCGGGACCCCTGGCGATGGGCTTGGGCAAGAACGCCAACTGCTCGCTGACGTACGCAATCGCGGCGGAAATCGCCTCTCGGGCAACCGCGTTGCGATCCTGCTGCGGCCCCTCGATCAAGAGCAACACCGCGTAGCTGTCCGCGGCCTTCTCCAGGATCTGTCGGCGTATCGGAGAATCCAGCACCGTTTCCAGGGACGATGAAACCGCTTCTGCAAGTGATCGGCCATCGGTGTGCAGAGGCAACGGCCGCGACGGGCCATCCGGCGACACCACCACGGCGGCAGGGTAGCTGTCGATCCCGTGTACCGAGAGGAAACGCAGGGCGGGATGGTTCGCATCTTGACCCACTCGCACGGGCTCGCAACGGATGTTCGTATCCACACAGGCGGCATCGAGCGTGCTTTTGAGGCCGCCGATCCCTCCCGCCGGAATCGTCTGGGGGACGTATACGAAAAGGCGGTATGGCTCGACCCCGGTGTCGATGAAGCCGATCTCGCGAACGTTGTATCGGCAGCCATGCGCCGCGTCCGGGAACGCGGCCAAGATGCCCAGCACAGTCAGACTCAACCACGACAATCGTGTCACCAGATGCTCCTGCGATACACAGCGCCCATCCGCACTACCGACCTTGCACAACCCTTCTCACAGAGCCGAAACCGAGGACACGTCCATCGGTCAGGGTCACGATCGTTCGACCGGCGCTGTCGAGGGCGAGGCCCCAGAGCACCGGCGGCGCGGGCAACGGTTGCCTCCATTGCACCGCGCCGTTGACTGGATCCATGGCAATCAGTTCCCCGTCGGTCGCCAGCAGGACCGCGTTCCGACAGACGGCCATCGCCTGAGTCTTCTGGAATTCGAGAGACCATGCGGGCTTGGTGGAGGGAGCCAGCCTGCCCCAGTTCACTTCAAATCGATTGCCTGGATTCGCCGCATTCCGCGCGAGGTCTTCGCGGTCGAAATCGCTGAATCCCATTAGCCTGTGCCCGGCCGTGTTCGAAGCCCACACGATGGATGTGTTGCCGGCCGAGGCCACAAAGGCCCTGCTGAACACGGTGACATCGTAGACGTCGTACGCAGGGTGGCCGTAGAACGGTTTGCCACAGGCGACCACCTGGTCGCCCAGCACGGACAGTTCCCATCCGCGCGGACTGCGAGAGGTACACTCCGCCAACTGCGCCGGATCGTTCAGGCAGTCGCCCGTGGCCGCGTCGTAGACAGCAGGCGAGACCGATGTCCCGCCGGACAGGTAGAGCTTCCCGCCGTGCAGCAGCAGATGTCCCTGGACGCTCACGCCGGTCCGGGCCTGGGGATCGAGGTGACCGGACGTGGTGTTCCGCCATTTCACCGCTCCGGTCCGCGCGTCCAGCGCGTATACGTATGTGCCGTCATAGTTGGCGATGCCGGCGGCGGCATAGGCGATGCCATCCTCGACGAGCACGCCGGCGGCCACCGGCCAGGTGGACATCAGCGTGCCGTAGACAGGAATCAGACGCTCCGTCGGGGCTGCACGGAATCTCCAGAGCAATCGGCCGGATACTGCCTCGAAGCAGTACACCCAGCCGTCGCCGGACCCGACGTAGGCCCGTCCTTCCCAGATGGTCGGCGGCATGCGGATCGCCCCGCCGGTGCAAGCCTTCCAGACGGCAGTTCCCGTCGAGGCATCGATGGCACGCACGACGCCATCGGCGCCGCCGACGAAGACGAGCCCGCCGGCAGTTACAGGCGCGGTGATGCGAGGCAGGCCCGGGACCGTGGAGACGCCGAGGTCGTATTCCCAGAGCTGTGCTGCTTGCTCGACCACGTTGCCTGATGTGGAGGCGCTGCAGGCGTTGTCGGCTCGGAAGGTCGGCCAATCTCCGGGCTGGTTCGCCAGAGGAGCCGCCTGTGTCCCCGCGTCCTTGCCTCGTTCGAGCCGTGCCGTCTCAGGGGCGTCCGGCACAAAACCGAAATCGCCCGCCGGGCCCAGACATGTGACGCCATACAGGGTCAACTGGCAATCGCACACCGATGGCCACCAGAACAGAAGGCCATTGGAGACCGTCACACCTTCCTGGCAGACCGGCCGCATCGGGGAAATCCAACCTGGGCAACTCGACGCAACATCCAGGCGGACGGAGCCGTCGTCGGCGCGGAAGAAGATCGCATCGGACGAGCCGGTCGGACGGGTGCAAGCCCGGCGGGGCTTGCCGATTTCCGCGAGCACTTTGCCGGTCAGCGGGTCGAACTTCAGACTCGGGTGTTTGTCGATCTGGCCGCTGATGCCATAGAGCCCATCCTCGCGAAGGACCAATTGGAAGTTGCTATACGGATGCTCCCACAGGATGCTGCCATCGCGAGCTGAGACGGCCAGCAGCTTGCCGATGGGCGGCCCGGCGAAATAGAGGGCCTTGTCGCTGCACTTGAGATAGCAGGTGGTCCGCCAGTTCGTCCGCCAGTCCTGGCGATTCTGGTACTCCCCGAGCGATCCGAACAACTGCGGTGCATTCCGCGGGGTCCTGCGCCAAAGCTCGGCACCGCTGCCGGCATCGAGGCAGGCGAGATAGCCGCCGAATCGGAAGACGTAGATGCGACCGTGACTCATGCAGATGGCCCGACCGTCGATGGGCTCGCTTTCGCGATGGCTCCAGAGGACCTTCTTGGTCTTGAGATCGAGGGCCAGGACATGGCGACCGTAGCCCCAAGGCTGCTCCGGTTGGGTCCATCCTTCCGAGATGGGGTCCCAGGGCCAGCCGTGCTTGTCGCGCTTCCACCGCTTTGTCGAGTCGGCCTGCTCCTGCTCGCCCATCATGGCGTACAGGATACCGTCCTCGATGGCCATCCACTTCCAGAACGTGCCGCCCGCCTTTTCCAAGGGCGGAATGATCTCGTCCAGCAGTCCGCCGGTAGCTGTGTCGATGACCTTGCACGACTTGTTGTCGCCGATGTAGAGTGCGGCGGGCGTCGCGACCATCGTATTGCGATGGATCATAACGCCCTCGGGGAGATCTCGCTGCCAGAGGATCGCGCCGTTGTACCCGTTGAAGGCGACGAGCTTGTTCAGGAAGGGCTCTTCGCGTTCCTTGAACGCCACGTGCCCGAACGCCTTGAACACCCGGCCCGCGGAGGCAACGCACACTTGAGGCAGCGGCGCATACCGGGGCTCCGCCAGAAACTGCGTCAGATAGGGTGCGACAATGACCTTGTCGTTCGACTGCGGGTTGTTGTCTGGGCCGTGATAGGGGTGGGTCCAGTCATCCAGTCCCGGGGGGATCGGCTTGGCGACGGTCCTGTCCGAAAACACTGCCTTCCCGCCCGGTCGCAGGACGCGCAGGACTTCCGCCTGGGGAAGACTCGGCGCGGCGACGATCACCGCTACATCGGCCAGATTGTCGGCCAGATGCAGCCTGTCCTCGCCTGTCGCGATGAAGACGCGCGTCCCCAAGCAGCCCGCTTCGTCGATCGTTTTGCGAGCCGACTCCAGATCCTCCGCCTTCGGGACGTGCAGGTAGATGAGCAACTCGCTCTCTCGGGCAAGCGCGACAGCAAGATCGCATGCCCGGTCGCCAACGACGACGCAGATTCCATGAGTCGCTCCCGCCGCATCGATGATCTCACGCGGCGATACACCGGCCGAGACAGCGGACGCTGCCGCCGACAGAAGGAAGACCCCCAACAATCGAACGGTCTTTGTGCGATCCATACGCTGCCCTTTCAAAGGTCGCAGGGATGCGTGGCAAACGTATCCTACCGCGTTCCGCGCATCGTGTCAAAGAGGCTTCCCGGCCGACCAGGGTAATCGCACATTCTTCTGTGCAGCACTTTTCCACGACAAGAAGGGCAAAATGGCCCGGTTCGTAGTGACGCCGTAAGGCGTTATCTTCCGCGCCTTGGAAGATATGCCCTTACGGGCACACTACAAGCTGCTCGGCCACAATTTCGATCCCGCACAGGATCGTTTCGCTGTTCGCGTCCGCCGGCGTCAGCGAGACGGTCAGGGAATCCGAGGCCCGGATTCCCTGGAATGTCCTGACGATCCCCACGTTGGGAGACCCGGCTTCGGCGACAACATCGAAATCCTTCAGGACGGTTTGTCCATTCAGCGCCACATCGAATCGTCGCTCTCCCGGCCTCTTGTCCTGCGGCTCCATGAAGTGCAGATGCACTGTGTAGCTTCGGTCCGCGCCGCTCTGTTCACCGTCAAAGTCCGCTCTTTCGGCCTTCTCGCTGTTCCGCCCGGACACCCTGACACGAACGGACCGAAGGCCCTCGGCGCCCGAGGCCTCGACCCAGGGAATGACGCCTCGTTGCAGCCGCGACGAGTGGCGGCGGAACCACGAAGGCTTTTCCGGCGTCAGGCTGATGTCCAGCTCCGCGGACTTCCCTCCGACGCTTGGGCAGTCCAGCCAGAGCGTCCCGTTCTCGGCTCTCCGGTCGCCCGGCGCTCCGAAGTTGATGCCGGCGCTCTGAATAGGGGCATCGCTTGACTTGACCTTGCTGAAAGTCCACATCTCCGCGTCCGGCATATGGACCATCGCCAGCGAGGTCTGGTTCTGGTAGCTGCACGTGCAGGTGCTCGTGTAATCCGGCGCGTTGAGGACGCCGTTGGCGACGATCAGGTTGGACGTGCATCCGGATCGGAAGCCGCCGAAGTTGCCGGTCCCGCCGTCGTTGCTGAGGTCGTAGTATCCCGCCGCCGCGGATCGGAAGGTCAGAAGGTTCTCGCCGGCAATCGCGGTGTTGCAGCCGTGGTTTCGCGAGTACTCCCAAGGGATCGGCTCGTCCGTCAGAGGGTGCGGATACGTCCGCTGACGGCCCGTGAGGAGATCGTACGCGCTCTCCTGAGTGAAGATCGTGTCCCTGCGCAACATGCAGGGTCCGGAGTAATTCATCTTCCGGTCCCAGAGGATCTCGCCCGTCTGCGCACGGAAAGCAGCCATCCGGTCGCCGGGCTCCCAGAGCATGTCGCCGGATTTGCGATGAGCCTGAACGAGAATACCGAACGAGTCCGAGAAACTCAGCCAGGTTCCAAAGGCAACGTCGCGATTGTCCCAGACGACCCGACCGGTACGGAGATCCATCGCACAGAGCCGGCTCCTCTGACTGACCTCGGCGTCCTCCCTCGCGTTTCGCTTGACGTACGGAGGCACCGCGTCGAGACAGAAGACCATGCCGCCCCCTGCGGCGATCCCATTATGAATGAACCCATTATCCGCATCGACGCTCCACAGCATCTTCCCATCGTAGCGGTTCATCACGACGAGCGTCTTGCTGGCGCTCCAATCGACGAACGGGGCAGCAGCGTCGGGTTTCGCGCCGGGAGGCTTGAGCAAGGGCGAGTACCGAGCGAAGTTCGCCCCTGCGATAAGGTAGTCCTCGCAGACCCCGAGGTACGCCCAGCGTTGCGGGGAAACGGAGGAAGGCGAATCGGGCCTGCTTTGAGGGGGCACGTCAAACACGTCGCTCGTCCCTGGTCCCTCGTCTGTGGCACCCCCGCCCTCGGGGGTGTTCTTTCCCCAGCCGGGGGCGGCTGGGCCACGGTCGCGCCGGGGTCCGAGCGACGAATTGGGAGATTTCGTTGAAGAATATAGGCCCGATTCGCCTTCTTCTGCCTCCCGACCGGGCAATGAGAACACCTGCAGGGTCCGCCCGGTCTCCGGGTCCAGGACGTGACACTCATCTCCCTGAATGATGTAGATCCGGTCGGCGGTCACGACGAAGTCCGTGCCCCGGGCGTTGGCGCCGGGAATGTGACCCTGGTTGGAGCCGAGGTAGCGGAAGTCATGCTTGTAGGATGCGTCGTAGTAGACGCCGAAGGGGGACGCCGCGAGCGGCTTCTTCCATAGGACCCGGCCCGTGTAGACATCCCGCGCACTGAGCGAGTCGATTCCGTGGATGAACAGCCTTCCCCCAACGATCTGCTCGGGCGGACCATGTCCGTGCCTGGGCAGAACATCGGTGAATCCCGATTCCTCCCCAAACCACAGTATCCCCAGCGGAGGCTTGAGCTGGTCCTTCGAGCAGACGGTGTTGGCGACGTCGCCGTACTGGTGCGTCCAGTCGGCGGAACCGGGGACGGGTCCGGTCCGCCGGACGACAACAGCATCCCTGGAAGTGTCCACTCTGAAGCCCGGGAGGTCTGCATTGGCGAGCCGGCTGCATATCGCAGACTGGTGTTCCTTGTCCGCTGCGATCCAGGCCACCCCGTTGTAGGGTCGAAGCAATTCGCACATTTCCTCCATGCGGCGTGCAGTTGCATCAAGCCCGGCGACTGCGGGATTCTCGACCACGACCAGCGAGGCGACGTACGGCGGCAGATCGGCGAAGTCGGCGTTCCCGTGCAGGATGGAGACTCGAGATCCGTAGAGGCCCGCGAGATCCAGCCTCTCTCGCCAGGAGGCCACCTTCCCGGCATCCGGCTCGATTACGATCACGTGCATCTGGGACTGACGCAGGACCTCTTGAAGCAGGCGGCCATCGCCGATCCCGAACCACAGGCAATACCCTTTCGCATCCACGCCTTGTGCGAGGATCTCCTGGACACGTCTGGAATCGCTGCGCGAAGGCGTCGGCAAGTCGCGGGCGATGTTCGTGTGGTGACTGGCAGACCTCTTTCCGGCGCCGAAGCAGTACAACTGTCCCTCTCGCGTGATCACGAACAGCTTGCCATCGCCGGCGAGCATACTCCACACGCGTCCATGTACCTTGCCTCGCCAGACCATCCTCGCCTGCCTGTCGCCCTCGGGCGGCTCGATGGCCGCGATCAGGCCGTCCCGGCTGCTGCCGTACAGCCGACTCCCCGCTTGGATATGGATTCGATCCAGGGTTGGCTCCGGTCGCAGCTTCCAGACAGGCCGGGCGGACAAACGCACCTTCGTCTTCTTGTCCTTGGGATCGACCGTCTGTTCCTCCGTCGGCACGGTACCCACGATCTCGCCGGCCTCTCCGAATCCGATGACCGCACCGCCGCCCACGACGTCAGCCGAGACGGGACCGAGGGCCAAACCGTCGGCGAGCCTGTACGCCATCGCGTTATTGAAGTACCAGTCGTTCCAGATGGACGCGCCGTATCCGCCGACGTGCTTGCCGTAGCTGCGGTCGGACAGCGGGTAGTACAACAGCTCGCCGGTCGAGCAATCAAAGCACGCAGGCGTGGTTCGGCTGGTCACCAGAAGTCTGTTCCCGTCTGTGGCGAGATATCCCTGCGGCGCCACGCCCGCGAAGGCGGGGCTGTTGTGCTGCTGCGGAATGTAGATCGAGCCAGTGCCGCTGTTTTCCCAGATCACCCGGCCCGTCACGGCATCGAGAGCGTAGATGAACACCCCCATGAACGGCCAGATGCTGGCGGAACAGTAGATCCTGCCGTCGTGCAACACCGGTCCCCCTCGCGCCGGCCACGCGGAGATGAGCCGGCCGTTGCCCAGGATTCTGCGGGCCGACGGCGCCAGGCGGGACTTCCAGAGCAGCGTGCCATTCCTGGCCGCGAGGCAGTAGAGACATCCGTCATCGCTCGCGAAGTACACGCGCCCGTGCCATGCGATCGGCGCGAAACGGATCGGACCATCGCAGAAGAACTGCCAGTTCAGCTTGCCGCTCTCGGTGTCGTAGGCCTCGAGCTTGTCGCTGGCCATCGAGGGCACGAAGATCTGCCGACCCATAACGACCGGTTCATAGGAACGGTCGAACTGCAGTTTGTACTGCTCCTCGCGCCATGCGGGAGCGGGTTTCGGCAGTTGCCGGACCCATTGCAGACGCAAGTCGAGCGGCAGGGAGACGGGCGACGCCCCGCTGCGGCCCGCGTCGTATCGCCACATCGGCCAATCGGCAGTGCTTTGCCTGGGACTGTCCACGGGCCGTCCCCACCCGTGCGTGGCCCAGCCGCCCCCGGCTGGGGAAAGAACACCCCCGAGGGCGGGAGTGCCACAGGTCGACGCAAGAGTCAGGCAAATGACTGTGACGGGGACAAGTGTGGCCCAGCCGCCCCCGGCTGGGGAAAGAACATGTAGCCCAGCCGCCCTCGGCTGGGGAAAGGACACGTGGCCCAGCCGCCCCCGGCTGGGGAAAGGACACCCCCGAGGGCGGGGGTGCCACAGGGGTGCCACAGGGGTGCCACAGGCGACCTTCACATGCCTTTTGCGGTCGCCGGAATCCGACGGTGCGAGCATACGATCTCCACGAAGTTGATGAGGGGCGCCTCCGACTCGCCGGGCGTCTCGGTCCTGGGGACCAGCTCCAGGACGAGCTTGTCATCGACCGCGATGTCCGTGAAGTCCCGGATGATGGCCTTGCCGGCGCCGCCGGCACTCTGGGCGATGTCGAAGGCTTCAAGAACAGTCTGGCCCTGCAGTCTGATGTCGAATAAGCGCTGACCGGGTCTGTCGCCTTCGGCGGCTCGGAATCCGAGGCGGACCGTATAGATGGTCGGGACCTCGCCCGCCTGGTGATCGAGCAACGGGATCTCGCACCGGAGCAGACCCAGACAGCCGGAGGTGAAGAGCCAGGGTTTCTCCGCCCCCACGACGGCAATCCCTTTGAAATCCCGGCAGAAATACCCCATTCCTTTGAGGATCTGCTCCTTCAGATCGAACTTGATACCGTAGTTGACGAAATGGTTCTGGCTGTACGCCGTCCGGGGATTGGGGTAGGCAAGCCACAACGTACCGTCGTCATCTTTCATATCGGCCGGCGCGCCGAAGTTGATGGCGAGGTGTTTGACCGGTCGTTCATACGTGCCCGGCACCACTTGGCCCTTGGCGTCCAGCTCGGTATGGTTGATGAACACCGTCCAGGGCTGGGTCCGTTGCGGCTTGTTCACCAGGGCGAACGAGCCGCGAAGCGGGAACGAGCACGTGCAGCCCACGCTCGCTTCCGGAACCAGGACCAGGCCATTGGCCGGGATCATGTTGATCCAGCACCCGGGGCGAATCCCGCCGAAGAGGGCGACGCCTGCGTCGCGCGCCAGGTCGTAGATCGCGATGCTCGATGAACGATAGAACAGGGCGCTCGCGGAGGCGCTGGTGATCGCGCAGGTGTGGCCCGGACGAAGGAACTCCCAGGGCACCTCCGTTTCCGAGACCGGATCGACGCGGGCCAGAATCCTGCCCGTGCGCAGGTCGCACGCCCGAGGCTCGATGATGATCTTGTCGCCGACGACCACGGGTCGTGTGCGGTAGTTGACCGGATGCGACCACAGGATCGCTCCGCTCGATGTAGACATGGCCACGATCCGGCGGTACGCGAGCTGGTTCTCCCTGAAACGGTAGGCGTCGTGATTGCCGACGCAGCCGAAGAACAGCAGGACATCGTCCTGGCAGGCCGAGCCCATGGCGTCACCACAGCAGCCGGTGAAATCGACGGCCCGTTCCCACAGCTTCTTGCCACTGAGGGCGTCGAGCGCCACGACGAGCCTCGTATCCGACGACTCATAGGCCTGGGCCTTCTTCATGTCCTCCGTCTCTTCGTACACCCCGTCCTGCATCAGCGTTCGCCGCTCATCAAGAGCCTGGCCTGCCTGGGCATCCGTGATGGCGCTGTCGGCGAAGAAGACTTTCCCGTGTCCGAGGGACAGAGTCAGATTTGCGATCCGCTTGCCCGGATGGGTCCAGCGTACCTTCCCAGTGTCCGGATCGAGGGCAAAGACCATGTCGCCTGTCATCATTCTGTCGGTCACAGAGCCCTTGGCCGGACTGTAGTTCTCCCAGAGCGGGTAATTGGCCATGGGAAGCCACTCGGCATTCGATCTCGTGTACTCCCAGACAACGTCATCGTTGGGGTCCGCGTATTTGGCCTTCAGTTCCGTCGCATAGGGCTGCTTCAGAGGTTTGGCCCGAGTGCCGAACAGAATGTTCCGATCGATCGAGACGCAACCCCACCGATAGCTCCCGCTGCCGCCCCCGGGCAAGTCGTACACGCGAACGGTCCGGCCGGTGGCCGGATCGAGGCGGATGCACTTGTCGTAGGCCGCGATACAAAGAGCATCTCGATCCAAAGCCAGGTTCCCCCCATCCACATCGACCCGAGGCCGCACCGCACCCGGAATCCGCCGCTGCCACAGGGACGTTCCATTGTAGGCGTCCAGTGCCAGGATCAACTCTTCTCCCTGGATGAACAGGCGGCCGTCCATCGCGACGGGACTCTGCGCTCTGGCATGTCTCTCCACCATGCTCAACGGGCCGGGCTCGCCGAACCAGAGCACGCCCAGCGGGCCTTTGGCCATGCTGTCCGGGGAGCAGGCGGTGTTCTGAGGATTGCCGTACTGGTGAGTCCACCCTGCCACCCCTTCGAGCGGCGGGCGTGTGAACGTGCGCCACTGAAGACCGCCGGCGCCCTCTGGGACGGCTGCGATGGCTGTGCCACCGCCCGGCCTCAGGACGCGTTCCACTTGCTCCTGCGTCGCCTCGCGCGCACCGGTCGTCAACAGGTCGTCGGAAACAACCAGATTGGCGAAGTAAGGGGGCAGGGAATCAATGTTCCACGGCTCCACAATCACGCGCGCACCCAGCAGCCCGACCGACAGCAGTTTCTTCCGAGCGATATCGAGCTTGCTTGGGTCTTCCACAAGGTCGATGATCTGCAGATCGGTGATCCGGCTCAGCTCATAGGCAAGCTGGCCTGTGCTGCCGTCCAGAATGAGGCAGTAGCCCTTCGCGATATGGCTCCGATCCACGATCTGGCGAGCTGCGTTGCGGTACAGATCACAGTGCGGGTGATCGCGAAAAGCGTTCGGATCGTGCGTGGCACTCGTCTGCTTTGCTGTGGCGCATTTGGCGGCTGCGAAACAGCGTATGCTGCCTTCCTCGGTACTGACAATCAGCGAGCCGCTGCCGGCAGCCAAACCCACGGCATTCCCCGCAATCCCTGCCTGCCACACTCTCGTGCCTGCCCGGGCGTCTACTCCGAGGACCCGGTTCGAACCGCCGACAAAGAGCGTCTCGCCGGCCAGAATCAGGGAACTGCATTGCAGGGTGGGCAGATGCCATGTGCAGCAGGATTTCTGGAGTCGCTGTTCCTCAGCAAGGTGTCCGGCGACAAGGCGCGTGACTTCGTCGATCCGCAGACGGATCTTCGCCTGTCCGTCGGCATCGGCCTTGGCGATGCCTTCCCTGAGTTGGACAAGCTCCTTCCCAAGCTCCTCGCACGTCGTCGTCGAAACCCCGACCTTCTCGAGTGCATCTGCGTGCACCTTCCGGTCGATGGCGTACAGACCCGCGGGCGTGAGAACGTAGGCGAAATTGCCGCGGATCACCATATCCAATCCCGGGAACCAGGCGAAGACATCTCCTTTGCTCCGGCCGGTCTTCGGATCGTACGCGACCTTGTGAGGGGTTCCGGAGCGGTCCACGCCGGCAATCAACTCGTTCTCGTGCAGGAGGGACCAGGCGCCCCCTTGCTTGCCCCCGGGCGAGGCCCAGAACAGGAACTCCCCGGTCCGTCGGCTGAAGGCGGCGGGCATCGCCCGACCCGCGGGAACGTACAACGCCTCGTCCGAGGCCAGCAGGTACCCGTGGCAGGTGATGCCGCCGTAGCTCAGCTCGTGGGCGCGGTCGCCAATCGTATCGTTCTTCCAGACGATGGAGCCGTCGTCCGCGCTGAGAGCGCAGATGTAGATGCCCTCATAAGGGAATACCCCGGCGCCGCAGTAGACCACGCCGCGATCCACCAGCACGCTCGTGCGGACCGGCCAGAGGGAGATCATCCGCCCGTTGCCAAGGACCTTCTCATCGCTCGGCCCCGGCCGGCGCCGCCAGATCAGCGATCCGTCCGTCGCATTCAGGCAATAGACGTAGCCATCATCCGATCCTGCGTAGACGCGGCCATCGCGAACGGTCGGCGCGAAGCGAACCGGGCCTTCCGTGAAGAAGCTCCAGCACAGATCCCCGGAGGCAATGTCAATCGCACAGACTTCATCCGTCACGGACGATCCGAAGAAGACACGACCGCCGGCCAGCGCCGCATGGAAGGCATTGTCGGCATGCATGCGAGGCATCTCCTCCGACGGCGCAGGCCAGGCAGGCTTGGGCCGATGCGCGGGGGTGTACGTCCACTGAAGGGAGAGATCGCTTGGCAGGCTTTCCCCGCCCACTCCACTGCGCGCGGCATCACACCGGTAAGTCGGCCAATCGGCGGCGGCTACTTGGGGGACACCATGTGTCAGTGCGCAGCCCAGGACCGTTGTGACGAACCACAAGAAACTTGTCCTGACTCGGAACCGGAACACTGGAAACTGTCGGCTCATGTGGTTTGCCTCCCTTGCAGTCATTCCTCGAAGACAGCAGAGCGACCCGCGTTCCCCCGCGCTCGCGGCTCGTCGCTACTTCTTGCGAAACTCCACCCAGACACCGTAGTTCAAGCCGGCCTCGTTGTCCTGTCTTGGCCGGATGATGCGATAGTCCTTCATCCCAAGCGACTTCATGATCGCATGGAGTTCTTCAGCGGTCGCTGCCACATCGTACTGGGGCCCCTCGCCTCGCCCGCCACGCACGGTCGCGGCGACCTCCAGCGGGAGATTCGCAGAAAAACCCCGCCCGATATAGGCCGCGCCGCCCGGTTTGAGAACCCGTCGAATCTCTCGGAATGCTGCGACTTTGTCGTCCCACAGCCAGAACGAACCTCGCGAGACGATCACGTCCGCGTAGTTGTCTCGAAACGGCAGCGCCTGGGCATCGGCCTGGACCGCGCTGACCCGGCCCCCATAGCCATGTTCCTCGGCCTTCTGCAGGAAATAGGGGAAGAAGTGCGGATTGATGTCCGCATTGATCCAGTGCATCTTCGTCCGCTGGCACAATTCGATAATCAGTGTCCCCGGCCCACTGCCAAGGTCAATCCCGATCCCGCTCTTGTCGCCGAGGTCCAGGTCGTCCACGAGTTGCTGCGCCAGAGGACCGTATACCGGCGCGAGCCGCCCCTCGCCTGCCCGGATCATGCCAAGAGCATCCTCTCGCGTATACTCCTTTGGAGCCCTCTTCGCCTGGTCATCGCCCGAGGTGCGAAGACTCGGGCCTTTGCATCCGACGACCAAGGTCAACGCTGCCAGTGCCAGGCAAGATCGGCCCACGTTCGCATCTTGGAGGAGCTTCGTCATGGTCGCTGTCCATCCCATCGCAGTGAGTTGGCTTCGTTTCGACACACCATCTGGACCTGTCCGCGGGGCAGCCGATACTACCTCCATCGGAGGATCCGGCACCCCTGTGGCACCCCCGCCCTCGGGGGTGTCCTTTCCCCAGCCGGGGGCGGCTGGGCCCCATTGTACGCTGGCCTGACGACCGTGTCCATGCTCAGGGACCGAGGAACAAAGGTATTGCGTCGGACACGGAATTGTGGCACCATATGAGCAACAGGGCACGGGAACACAATCAGTCAAACGATACGAGGAATCCCGAATGGTGCTGGAGAATCCGTGGGAGGGCACAACGGTGCGAGGACATGATCGAGTACGGTCCGGTTTCACTCTGATTGAACTGCTCGTTGTCATCGCCGTCATCGGCATCCTGATGGCGATTCTGGTACCCGCGCTGGGCAAAGTTCGGTTCCACGCCAACGAGACCGCATGCCTGAGCAATCTGCGGCAGGTCAACCTCGCCCTGGTTGCCTATGCCAACGATGACAGGCGGACCCGCTACCCGCTGGAGCCGACCGAACACAATCCTCATCCCGGCCTGCTGGAGAAGATCGGGGCGTACCAGGATGGGGCCCTGATGGAGGCGTTCTACTGTCCCCAGGCTCGCTACCTGGAACAGAACGCCAACGATCCCAATGGCGGCACGCCCGCGGGTGATACGGATTCGGTGATCGACACGCCTCAGAACCGCCAGACGGGCAACATTACCTATATTTACTGGAGTTTCCGGACGAACAAGCCGGGAGCAGCGGGAGGCACCTGGCGCGACACGTCCCAGTTCCTGCCCCGACAGCTCACACTTGCCGGCGTCGAAGCACACATCGAATGGCTGGGCAAGACCAAGAACACCGAGTACCAGACGAATCGCCACCGGGCGTGTACGCTCGCTCAGCCTGCGGAAACCTGGGTCGTCTGCGATTTCTTCCGCAAGGGGGGGATCTTCCCGCACGGCCGCCAGGGCGGCGCAAACGCCGGGGGCATCAACATCTGCTACCTCGACGGTCATGCCGGCCGCGCGTACAAGCAACCCAAAAACAGCTATCGCTGAGGTGGCATGATGGTGCATGGCCGGGAGTTGTCAGCCGCGGTGAGACTCAGCATGGGGAATCCACGGCGTCTTGTGCTTGTCGCGACACTGATCGTTTTTGCACCTGTGGCCCAGCCGCCCCCGGCTGGGGAAGGAACATGTGGCCCAGCCGCCCCCGGCTGGGGAAAGAACACGTGGCCCAGCCGCCCCCAGCTGGGGAAAGAACACGTGGCCCAGCCGCCCTCGGCTGGGGAAAGGACACCCCCGAGGGCGGGGGTGCCACAGGGGTGCCACAGGGGTGCCATGGGGCTGCTACAGGCGCTGGCCCCGACCGCATCGCTTGGGCAGACCAGGCTTGGGCCCGGGTTCACACACGTGGTGCTCGGGCCGTACGCACAGTATACCGCGCCGTCGCAAGCGGTCGTGTCGTGGTGGACCGAGGACGAGACCTCGTCCATTCTGGACTACGGGCCGGCCGGACCAGGGGCGAAGCACTCCCCGAGCATCCTGTTGCAGGGAGCCCATCAAGGCCTGCTCGAGAATCGGCTGGAGGACGAGCAGCCCAAGAAACACCATGCGCTGACGATCGAGGGCCTGCAACCGAACCAGGTGTATGCTTACCGCATCACCCAACGGGCGGGCGACACGGAGCTCAGAGGCGATGTCTACGAACTGGATACAGCAGTGAATTACAGCGTTCGCCCGCTGCCGACGGGTCTGGCGATAGCAGGCGACGCCGAACACGTGGAGCGCATGCGGAGTATCGCCGGGGAGATCCTTCAGCGCAGCAACGCGACGAAGGGCTATTGCCTCGTCTGGGGCCTGGCCGACGGCGTGCTGGCCTATGAACTGGCCGCCGCCAGCGATTTGACTGTGGTTGCGATCGATGACGATGCCGGCCGCGTTGCCCAAGTGCGAAACAGCCTCTACCGGGCCGGCGTCTACGGAACGCGGATCGCTGTGCAACAAATGGACGGCTTTGCGGACTTGCCCTACCCAGGCAACTTCGCGAATCTCATCGTCTCGGAACGCATGCTTGTCGAAAAACAGTGTGTGGGATCCGCTGCCGAGATGTATCGTCTCCTGCGACCGCGAGGAGGTGCGGCGATCCTGTCCTGCCCGACGAAGATGAGGACGGGCGTGCCCGCCGTGGAGGTGTGGCTCGATGCCGCGTCAATCAGCTACGTCAGGCAAGAGACCCCTGATGGCGTATTCTATGTGGTCAGCAAGCCCATGTTGCCGGGCTGGGGTTCATGGACCCATCAATATGGTGATGCCGGGAACACAGCCAATAGCCACGATGACCTCGGCGGGGCCACGCGCACCGATCAGATGCAGGTGCAGTGGCTGGGCAGGCCGGGCGCCGACTTCGGCATGGATCGAAATCCCCGCATGCCTGCGCCTCTGGCCGCCAATGGCAGACTCTTTCACCAGGGGATGAACCGCATGGTTGCCATCGACGCATACAACGGGACGATTCTCTGGTCGCTGGAGATCCCGGCCATGCAGCGGGTGAACCTGCCGCGCGATGCGAGCAACTGGTGTACCGATGACACCGCCCTCTATGTGGCGATCCAGGGAGACTGCTGGGTGATCGGACACGGCGACGGCGCTCTTCAGCGAGTCGTCGAACTGCCCAAGGGCTTTGCCCGCACGAAGTACGACTGGGGCTATGTCGGCCGCAAAGACGACCTGCTCGTCGGCAGCGTGGTCAAGAAGAACACGAGTTATACGGATTTTTGGGGCGGCGACGCATGGTATGACAGGACCTCCGGCGCCGGAACGGAAAAGGTCTGCAGCGACGTCCTCTTTTGCCACGATGTGACAACCGGCCTGCCGATGTGGACGCGACGCAACGGCCTTGTGATCAACACGACGATCGCCATCGCGAAACAAGGCGTCTTCTTCGTCGAGTCCCGGAATCCGGACGTCCGGAAGTCGTCCACACGCCGGCTCAACGACTCGCTGCTGTGGTCCGATCAGTACCTCGTGTGCCTCGATGCGGTGACGGGCGATCCCATCTGGGAGACGCCCATCGACACGGTCGACGGAATCGTCGTGTTTTACCTCTCCTGCACGGACGACTCCGTCGTGATCGTCTCGTCCAGCGCAGGCAAGTACCACCTCTATCGATTCGCACCCGACGACGGTGAACTCCTCTGGCACGCGGAGCACAAATGGTCCGGCGACAATCACGGCGCTCATATGCAGCACCCGGTCGTCCTCGCCGACAGGGTCTTTCTCGAGCCGTGCGGCTATGATCTCAGCACGGGTCAACTCCTGACCTCCTCGATGAGCCCGCGCGAGGGCTGTGCTACATACTGCGGCACGAATTACGCCCTCGTCCATCGGGGTCAAGCCCGATGCGTCGTGATGTGGGATTTCAACACCGGCAGCATCACGAGTTGGCGAAATCTGCGCCCGAGTTGCTGGCTCAGTACGATTGTCGGCGAAGGGATGCTCCTGTCGCCCGAAGGCGGCGGGGGCTGCAGTTGCGGCAACTGGCTGGAGACTTCGCTGGCGTTCTCGCCGCTGCAGTGAGATGCGCTCGACGGCAAGAGGTCCTCGCGGGCACGCGATGACACGATTGAAGAGGAGCAACAGGTGAGGCAAGTATGAAATCGAAGATCTCTGTGAGCGTCTTTGGCATAGTCGGTCTGCTGATGATCGCGCCCCGCGCGGCTCGGGCCGAAGACTGGCCCACATACCAGCACGACAATCGGCGAAGCGGCGTCACGGGCGAGCATCTGCAACTGCCCCTGCAGAAGGCATGGGAGTACATCCCCAATGACTATCCGCGGACCGCCTGGAGTGGCCCGGCCAAGTGGGATTCGTACGCCGGCCTCATCAACCTCAAGTCCATGCGGGATTTCGACCCCGTGTTCTACGTAACCGTCGCCCAGGGGGGCGCCTTCTTCGGCAGTTCTACTGACAACGCCGTTCACAGCCTCGACGCGGCCAGCGGCCTGGAGAGATGGGTGGTCTTCACGAACGGCCCCGTCCGGCTGCCACCATCCTTCTACGACGGCAAGCTCTATTTCGGCTGCGATGATGGGTGTGTCTACTGTGTCCGCTGCGACTCAGGCGAAATCGTCTGGCGCCACGAGGTCTCGCCCGACGGGGCCCAGATCCCCCTCGATGGCAGACTCACGTCGCTTTGGCCGTGTCGCACCGGCGTCCTCGTGCAGGACGCCAGGGTCTACTTCGCTGCGTCGCTGCTGCCCTGGCAGAAGACCTACCTCTGTGCTCTGGATGCGCAGACCGGGGCACCGGACGGCCCGGGCCTTTACAGCAGGCAATACGAACAGATGACCGCGCAGGGTCCGATGCTGGCCTCTGCCACGAGGCTCTACCTGTCGCAGGGACGCCAGATCCCACTCGTCTTCGATCGCGCCACCGGCAACAAGGTGCAGAGCCTCGGCAGCTCCGGCTTCGGCGGCGTCTTCGGATTGCTGACGGAGGACTCGGTATTCGTCCATGGGCACGGCCAGAACCATCGTGCCGACGGCGAGCTGCGGTTCTTTGGCGGCGACAAGAACGATCTGCTCGTAACGTTCCCCGGCGCTACCGCAATCGTCATTCACAGCGGTATCGTCTATCTGCACGCCGACGGCTGGCTCCAGGCGTTCGACCGCGACAGTTACGTGGGTCTCCAGACCGAGATCAATACCCGCAAAGCGCAGATACAACTATGGCAGGAACAGAAGAAGAAGCTCCCGAGCGACACCGGTGAGCCGCAGCGCCGGCAACTCGACGCGGAAATTGCCACGGCTCAGGGCCAGATCGCCGCACTCCAAGAGAGAATCCCCACATGCTTCATCTGGCGCACGGTGAGCGATTGCCCCCTGACCCTGATTCTGGCCGACGACATGCTGTTCGCCGGGGGCGAAGGCAGGGTGGCCGCCTACGAGACCGCAACCGGCACAGAGGTCTGGGCCGCATCGGTCGAAGGCAGGGCATACGGCCTGGCTGCCGCTGGAGGCGCGCTGTTCGTCAGCACGGACCTGGGCAGAATCATCGGCTTCGCCACGGCGCGCTCGGCACGCGCCTGGTCGCCGTGCGACCTAGACGACGAAGAACCGGCAGACGCGCCGGAAGACGCGCCATGCGTCGACCGGATCCAGGCGCCAGTGGCGGGCGAGCGTCTCGAGCTGCATCGGCGCCAGGCGCAGGAAGCGCAGGTAGAACGCGCCTTCCGTTCGGCGCTCGGAGAGGAAGGCCTCGAGGATGATTCCCGCCTGGCGCTGCAGCGGGCCATCCGCGTTTCTCATGCGGGCGATCCGTTGGAGGGCGGTCCGCCCATCACACTTCTTACGCATCGTTTGCATGGAGCAATGCCTCCGTTGCCATCCTGGCCTGGAACGCTTCAGTGCGCCGATTGGCCGCTCGGGCGGTCGTCGTCGTGACGCGGAAGGGCGTCGAGCAGATGGCGCAGCGCGCCGACCCCGACCGCACGTAATGCCCCGGCGGCGTGAGCAGCTGCGCGCCGCACGCGGGACAAATGAGGTCGCCGAAGGCGTTCAGTCGCGAGCGCGGGGCGCGTCGCCGACGCTCGGGCCACAGGGCGTCGACGACGTCGGGCGCGGTCATGCGGCCGCTCGGGCGTCGTCGATCACGCGGAATGATTGGTTGTTGCAGGACAGACATAGGATTGCCTCCAGGGGGATGCAGCGGTGTTCTCCGCTGTCCACGTCGACGACGGTGATCAGACGCATCGCCTGGTCGCGTGCGCGTCGCGGGTCGGGGACGTCTCGAGCAGCGGTGCAGGCAGACGATGCGCCCTTGCCGGGAGAACCCGGCGTAGCACCTGCCCACGAGCCAAAGGCGCTGGCCTGCTAGGGCCTCTGCGATGTCGGGATCGACGAGGGTCTCGTGCCCGCCGGTAACGGGCAAGCGGACAAAAGACGCCGGGTCGGCCGAAGCCGGCCCGACGTCCGTCATGGAGGGGGGCGCGCCCGACGGCGAATCAAGCGGGCAGGGGGGCGGGGCAAGGGCATGGAGCCCAGCCGCCCCCGGCTGGGGAAGGACACCCCCGAGGGCGGGGGTGTCCGACGGCGAGAACGGAGAACCGGATGCAAGCGGATCGCTCATGATGTCACTCCTTCGAGGAGGGCGATGCGGCATTCGCGACACAGCATGGCGTCTTTGTCGGTGATGCCGCGTTGCCCGACGAGGGCACGCACGCGCGCCGGGGCCGAGGAGACGCGGCGCACCGTGCGGTGTTTCCAGGGCCCGCGAGTCCCCGCGATCGCAAAGTGCCGCCCGCACAGGCAGCAGGCGCCCGCGCCGCTGGGGGCGGCTGGGGTACATGGTCTTTCCCCAGCCGGGGGCGGCTGGGCTCCATCTTCCTTCGGCGCGCACGGTCCAGGCGCGCCCGGGGCGGGGCGCTTTCGCGCGAAGGCCCGCGCCAGCCGGCGCGCCCGCGCGATCTGGTAATCCATGGCTCGGGTGACCACCCGAGTCACATCGCACTCGAGCGCCCGACAGACGCAACGCAGCGCGGTCCAATCGAGCGCGCCGATCTGGCCGGTCATGACCGCGCGGTACCGTGGGCGGGGCATGCCCGCGTCCGGCGGGACCATCGCGTCGAGCACGTCGAATCCCTGTCGGGCGAGCTCGACCGGCTTGGAAAAAGGCAGATCGGGCCTACTTTGAGGGGGAAAAACCTCTTGGCTCGGTTTTTCCCCCTCAAACCCCGGTCGCGCGTCGAGCGCCTCGTCGTATCCGTTCCTCAACGAAATCGAACCAGGAGATTTCGTTGAGGAATATAGGCCCGATCTGGCTTTTTCCGAGCCTTTCGCGTCACAGGGCCGTGCGTCGGGCGCGGGCGCATCGTCATCCGACCCGAGCACCCGGGCGCACAGGCGCTCCAAGTCACTCGGTCCCGCCAGGCGAGTGAGGCGATCCGACGCGGCGCGGAGCACGTCGCCGTCCAGCAGCAGCTCCGCATCCCCCAGGTGGGAGGCCACACGCGCGTTGCGCACCAGGCTGTACATCGCGTCCACCCGGTCGCGCACGGCCACGACAAACGCCTCCGGCGACATCCGCTCCGAGCGATACCGAAACGAGAGCTGGTCAATGTCCGCAACCAGCGACAGCAGGAGCCGCTGCTTGAAGGAGGCCCGCAGGATTTCGTCGGCGCCCTGTGCGTCCGCTGCCGTCGTTTCCGGATCTGCCATGTGCTGACTCCTTTCTCGGCGCGGACCGTCCGCGCGTATGGTCATATGATCGGTCCGCTGGCGCAGACCCTCTTCGCTCACGTCGTCCCGACCCTTCGGAAGGATCGGACTACTCATCGGTGCACCGTTGTTTCCCCAGCCGAGGGCGGCTGGGCTACCTGCTCTTTCCCGGGCTACATGCTCTTTCCCCAGCCATGTGGCACCCCCGCCCTCGGGGGTGTCTTTCCCTGCCGAATGTCATTGCGAGTCGGGAAGCCGCTTCGCGGCGGGTAGGTGAAAGAAACGGTTTGTGGTACGATGGGGTGTGTGAGCTCCGACAGTCCTGACCGAGGCTTCATTGGTGCGTCCTGCCCGATTGCGAGTCTGGTTCCGGAGGTGGTGAGAGTAGGATTGGCGAAGCCGGACCCGGGGAGCGGTTCGGGCTATCCCGTTTAGG
>JAXDBU010000097.1:0-29230 GCA_034678485.1 Sedimentisphaerales bacterium
GTTGGTCTTTCGGCGAAGTCCGCAAGCCTGAGACGATTAACTACCGGACGTATCGCCCGGAGAAAGACGGTCTGTTCTGCGAACGGATCTTCGGTCCGGAGCGCGACTGGGAATGTGCGTGCGGCAAATACAAGGGTACGAAGTTCAAGGGGATCATCTGCGACCGGTGCGGCGTGAAGGTGACCCACAGCCGCGTGCGGCGCAAACGCATGGGGCACATCAATCTGGCGGCCCCCGTGCTGCACATCTGGTTCTTCAAGTCGATCCCGAATCGACTGGGCACGATCCTGGGAATGAAGAGCTCGGACCTGGAGAAGATCATCTACTTCCAGGATTACGTGGTAACGGATGCCGGCGCCACGGGGCTCAAGACGGGGCAGCTCCTCAGCGAGGAGGAGTACCGCGAGGGGCTGAACAAGCACGGCAACTCGTTCAAGGCGTCCATGGGCGCCGAGGCGATCAAGGTGTTGCTGGAGGGCCTGGATCTCGAAACGCTGGGCGCCCAGTTGAGGAAGGGCATTGCCAAGACCAACAGCAAACAGAAGATCCGGGACCTGACCAAGCGTCTCAAGACGATCAACGAGATCAAGAACAGCAACAACAAGGCGGAGTGGATGGTGCTGGAGGCGGTGCCGGTGATCCCGCCGGACCTGCGTCCCCTCGTGTTGCTGGAGAGGGACAACTTCGCGACCAGCGATTTGAACGACCTCTATCGACGCATCATCAACCGCAACAATCGTCTCAAGAAGCTGATCGATCTCAACGCGCCGGAAGTCATCATTCGCAACGAGAAGCGGATGCTCCAGCAGGCGGTCGATTCGCTGCTGGACAACGGCCGTTGCCGCAGACCCGTGCTGGGCAGCAACAACCGTCCGCTGAAGTCTCTCACGGACATGATCAAAGGCAAGCAGGGCCGGTTCCGCGAGAACCTGCTGGGCAAGCGCGTCGACTACTCGGCCCGCTCGGTGATCGTTGTCGGTCCGGATTTGAAACTCTACCAGTGCGGACTTCCGAAGAAGATCGCGTTGGAGTTGTATCAGCCGTTTATCATCCGCAACCTCAAGCAGCACGGCTACGCCGATACGATCAAGAGCGCCAAGCGAATGATCGAGCGGCGTGACGAGCAGGTGTGGGACATCCTCGAAGAGGTCATCCATCAGCACCCTGTCCTGCTGAATCGTGCGCCGACGCTGCACCGGATGGGCATCCAGGCATTCGAGCCTGTGCTCGTCGAGGGTAACGCCATCATGCTGCATCCGCTGGCCTGCAAGGGGTTCAACGCGGACTTCGACGGCGACCAGATGGCGGTTCATCTTCCCCTGAGCGTGGAAGCCCAGGCGGAGACCCATGTCCTGATGATGACGACGAGCAACGTCTTCTCGCCGGCGAATGGAGCGCCGATGGTCGGCCCGTCGCAGGACATGGTGATGGGCAACTACTACCTGACCGTCGCGATGGAAGAACTGCGGCCCGCGGGCAGTGCGCCCTCGTCGGAAAAGCGCAAGCTGCCTTTGTTCCGCGACGCGTTCGAGGCCATGATGGCCCATGAGATGGGCAAAATCGCGCTGCACGACAAGATCCGCGTGCGGATTCCCCATTCGATCGTCAAGGACCGCACGGGCGAAAAGCGGTATGAGGGCAAGGATGCCGAGGTCCCGCACGTGGTCGAGACGACCGCGGGACGGTGTATTTTCAACGACATTCTCCCGAAGGGGATGCCGTTCTACAATCTGACGATGGCGCAGAAGAAACTCAGCGGCGTGATCAGCGATTGCTTCGCCTACGCCGGCAGCGCCCAGACGGTCGACTTGCTGGATCTCATCAAGGACCTGGGGTTCCGCTACGCGACACTGGCCGGGCTGAGTTTCGGCCTGACCGATCTGAAGATCCCCGCCAAGAAGCCCGACATCATCGTCGAGACGGAGAAGCGGGTCAGCAAGATCCTCAAGAACTACGATGAGGGCGTGTTGACCGAGCGCGAGCGGTACAACCAGGTCATCGACGCCTGGACGAACGCCCGCGTTGCGGTCACCAACGAGATGATCCGCGGTCTGAAAGAGGACACGAAGGAAGACGGGAGTCCCTATCTGAACCCGATCTACCTGATGACGGACTCCGGGGCCCGCGGCAGCATCGACCAGATCCAGCAGCTCGCCGGAATGCGCGCCCTCATGGCCAAGCCCAGCGGCGAGATCATCGAGACGCCCATCAAGTCGAACTTCCGCGAGGGTCTGACGGTGCTTGAGTATTTCAGCTCGACCCACGGCGCCCGTAAAGGCCTGGCCGATACCGCGCTGAAGACCGCCAACTCAGGCTACCTGACGCGAAAGCTCATCGACGTGGCGCAGAACGTGATCGTCATCGAGCGAGATTGCGGCACGCTGCAAGGGATCACCAAGACGAGCATCAGCCGCGGCGACCAGGTCGATATCCCGTTGTCGCAGTTGATCGTCGGCCGCACGGCTCGGGACAACATCCGCAACCCGATCACGGATGAGATGATCGTCCACGAGAACGAGATCATCACGCACGAGATCGCCCGGAAGATCGAGGCGCTGGGCCTGGACGCAATCCGGGTCCGCAGTCCGTTGACTTGCGACAGTCCGTTCGGCGTGTGTGCGAAGTGCCACGGCTGGGATATGAGCACCGGACGGATGGTCGAGGAGGGGGCAGCCATCGGTATTGTGGCGGCCCAGTCCATCGGCGAGCCCGGCACCCAGTTGACGCTCCGTACGTTCCACACGGGCGGCGTCGCGTCGCGTGCGATTCTCGAACGCGAACAGGAGGCGACCCACACAGGAAAGGTTCAGTACCGCGACGTCAACGCGGTGCCCCTGAAACGCGACGACGGCACGACGGTGACCGTCGCCCTCAAACGCAACGGCGAGATCGCGCTGCTCGACCAGAAGGACCGCGAGTTGGACAAGTTCAAGGTCCCCTACGGCGGTGTCATCCTCGTGACGGACGGCCAGTCTGTCAAAGCCGGCGCCATCCTGTTCCAGTGGGACCCGCACCGTACGCCGATCCTGGCGGAGGTGGCCGGTGTGATTCGGTTCGTCGATATCATCGAGGGCGAGACGGTCCAGACCGAGGAACTTCGCACCCGAGGCGCCAAGGGCAAAGCCAAGGACGCGGATGCCAAGGTTGTGGAAAGGCCGGTCGTGATCGAGCACAAGGGTGACAAGCACCCGCAGATCATCATCGAGGACGCCAACGGCAAGATCCTGGATGTCCACTATCTGCCGGCCGGCGCGAGAATCGAGGTATCCGAGGGGCAGGAAGTCCAGGCCGGACAGTTGCTCGCGCACCAGCCCCGCGCCACAGGGGGGACACAGGATATTACCGGGGGTCTGCCTCGCGTGACCGAGGTCTTCGAAGCCCGCAAGCCGAAAGACCCCGCAGCGATGGCCGAAATCAGCGGTCGCATCGAGCTGCGAAGCGACAAGCGCAAGGGCAAGATGACGATCACGATCCGCAGCGAAAGCGGTATGGAGAAGGAACACCACGTGCCTCGCGATCGCCATTTGAACGTTCACACCGGCGACAACGTCGAGGCCGGCGACGCCCTGACGGACGGGCCGCTCGTGCCGCACGACATCCTCCGCATCAAAGGCGAGGAGGCGCTCCAGCGGTACCTGATCGGTGAGATTCAGAACGTGTATCGCTCGCAGAACGTGAACATCAACGACAAGCACGTCGAGATCATCATCTCACAGATGATGCGGAAGGTCGAGATCGACTCCGTCGGCGACAGCACCTTCCTGCCGGGCGAGGTGGCGGACAAGTTCGTCTTCCGCAGGGAGAACGAGCGGTTGACGAACAGCATCAAGATTGCCACCGTGGGCGACGCAAAAGACGTGCAGGAAGGCCAGATCCTCGACAAGAAGGAGCTGTCGCGGGTGAACGAGAAGATCGAGGCGCTGGGCGGCGCACCCGCCAAGGGCAAGAAGCCCAAGCCTGCGACGGCCAAGACGCTGTTGTTGGGCATTACGAAAGCCTCGTTGTGGTCCGACAGCTTTATTGCGGCCGCGAGCTTCCAGGAAACAACAAAGGTATTGACGGAAGCAGCGCTCGCTGGTAAAGTGGACGAACTGCACGGCCTCAAAGAGAACGTGATTCTCGGCCACTTGATTCCCGCCGGGACGGCATTCAAGCCGCACCTGGAGATGCGAGTCAAGCACCTCGTCGAAGCCCCGCTGCCGAAGGAGCTTATGGGCGTCCGCGAGGAGAAGGAGGCCGAGGCCAAAGCCGAGTCCAGGATCAAGGAAGTGCTGGGTATTATTACCGAATGACCCTTTGTGGATGAGAATTGAGTAGACTATGCCGACGATCAATCAACTGGTCAGGAAGCCGAGAGCAGCATCGAAGAAACACAAGCGCGTGTCCGATATCAGCGGCTCGCCGCAGAAACGAGGCGTATGCCTGATCGTCCGAACGCAAACGCCCAAGAAGCCGAACTCGGCTCTGCGAAAGGTCGCGCGTGTCCGTCTGACCGGCGGCAAAGAAGTGACGGCCTATATCCCGGGCATCGACCACAATCTTCAGGAGCACAGCACGGTGCTCATCCGTGGCGGTCGTGTGAGAGACTTGCCTGGCGTTCGCTACCACATCGTCCGCGGCGTGTTGGACTGTGCGGGCGTGGCGAACCGACGGAGAGGACGGAGCAAGTACGGCGCCAAGAGAGCCAAATAATCCGATCCTTGTGTGGAGAAACGTAACCCCAGACGGTAGAAAGTGTTATGGCCAAGAAATTCACCGCTTCCAGCGACGTATTGAAACCGGACTCGAAGTTCAACAGCAAGCTCGTCTCCAAGTTCATCAATTGTATGATGTGGGGCGGCAAAAAGAGTGCGGCGCAGGATGTGTTCTATAGTGCGATGGAGATCGTTTCTGAGAAGATCAAGGAAGTCCCGCCGCTGGAGATCTTCGAGACTGCGATCAACAACGTCAAGCCCACCCTGGAGGTTCGCAGCAAGCGTGTTGGCGGTGCCAGCTATCAGGTTCCGATGCAGGTCAGCCCGAAGCGTCAGCAATCGTTGGCGTTCCGCTGGATCCTCGCGTCGGCGCGTGGCAAGAAGGGCAAGCCCATGGCGCAGCGCCTGGCAGCCGAGTTCACCGACGCCTACAACAGGACGGGCGGCGCGATGACGATGCGCGAGAACGTGCACCGCATGGCGGAGGCCAACAAGGCGTTCGCTCACTTTGCGTGGTAGGTATCCAGCTTTGTGCTGCCACGGGTTCTCTCGGGCTCCCGTGGCAGTTTTTTTATGTGTGGATGGAGTCGCCGTGTTGGGCCAGGCGTCATGATGGAACCGGGGGGGGGGGCGGAAACTGTTGAGTTATGGGCAAGCTGGAGAAGATACGCAAGATAGGCATCATGGCTCACATTGATGCCGGCAAGACCACGGTCAGTGAGCGTATCCTCTATTACGCCGGCAAGACATACAAGATGGGAGAGGTTCACGACGGCACCGCGGTGATGGATTACCTGGAGGAGGAGCAGAAGAGGGGAATCACGATCACATCAGCGGCTACGAAGTGTCCGTGGAAGGGCTTCGAGATCAACCTGATCGACACGCCGGGACACATCGATTTCACGGCGGAGGTCGAGCGGTCACTGCGGGTCCTGGATGGAGCGGTCGCGGTCTTCGACAGCAGTGAAGGGGTCCAGGCTCAGAGTGAGACCGTGTGGCGCCAGGGACAGAAGTATCATCTGCCCTGTCTGTGTTTCATCAATAAGATGGACAAGACGGGCGCCGATTTCGAGATGAGCGTCCAGAGCATCCGCGACAAGCTGGTCGCGAACCCTGTCGCGGTACAGATCCCCATGGGAGGGGAGGACTCGTTCGCGGGGATCATCGATCTGGTCTCGATGAAGGCGGTTTTCTACGAGGCCGCCGAGATGGGCGCGACGTTCACGGAAACGGAGATTCCCGCGGAGTACCTCGAACAGGCCGGCAGGTACCGTGCTCAGATGGTGGAAGCGGCCGCGGAGCACGATGAGGATCTGATGGCAGCTTTCATCAACGATGAACCCGCCGATGAGCAGGTCATCCGGAGGGCCCTGCGCAAGGGTACGATCTCGAACAAGCTCCATCCGGTGTTCGTGGGCTCGGCACTGAAGTACATCGGTGTCCAGAGGCTTCTCGACGGGGTGGTCGCGTATCTGCCGTCGCCACTGGACAAACCGGCCATCAAGGGGCACAGGCTTGGCGACGAGACCAAGGAAATCCCGGTGAAATGCGATCCGAACGGCAGTCTGGTCGCGCTGGCGTTCAAAATCACCGGCGATGTGCATGGGGACCTCTATTTCCTGCGGATCTACCAGGGAACGCTCAAGTCGGGCAGCCGGGTGCTGAATCCCGGGCGCGAGAAGAAGGAGAACATCACGCGGCTTTTCGAAATGCACGCCGACGAGCGCAAGCTCATCGACTCGGCGCAGGCGGGCGATATCGTCGCTGCGGTCGGCCTGAGGGAGACTCTGACGGGCGATACGCTCTGCGATGCGAAGAAGCCGGTGGTTTTGCCCAGCATCACGTTTCCCCAGACGGTGATCACCATGTCGATCGAGCCGCGATCGGCCGCGGAACGGGCGAAGCTCGCCGATGCGCTGGAATCGCTTCGAAAAGAGGACCCGACCTTCTCGTACAAGATCGATGCCGATACCGGCCAGACGGTCATCAGCGGGATGGGGGAGCTGCATCTGGAGATCCTGCAGCACAAACTGGTAAAAGACAGAAGAGTGGATGTGCGGGTAGGCAAGCCGCGGGTGGCCTACAAGGAAACGATTACGCGAGCCGCGCGGGCGGAAGGGAAATTCGTCCACCAGTCCGGCGGCAGGGGCCAGTATGGTCACGTAGTCCTCGAAGTGGAGCCACTGACGACCGCCGATGGACACTGGGAATCGCGGATCGGCTTTGCGGCGGATGTATCGTCCGATAACATTCCCCGTGAGTATATTGGATCGGTGGAAAGGGGAGTACGAGAGTCCGCGAGCAATGGGGTCTTGGCGGGGTACACGGTAATCGGCGTCAAGGCCACTGTCGTGGACGGCTCATACCATTCGGTGGATTCCTCCGAATTGGCGTTCGAACAGGCGGCGTCGTTTGCCTTCGAGAAGGCCCTGAAGGAGGCCGGACCGGTGCTTCTGGAGCCGGTGATGCGCGTTCAGGCGATCGTGCCCGATTCCTATCTCGGTGCGGTCCAGGCGGATCTCCTGTCCAAGCGGGGCCTGATCACAGGCTGCCGGGTGCATGGCGGCGCGCGGGTGGTGGATGCCAAGGTCCCTCTTGTCGAGCTTTTCGGCTATTCCAGCGATATTCGCAGTTTGACGGCCGGCCGAGGGAGCTTCACGATGGAACCGTTGACGTACGAGAGGGTCCCCGATCAGGTCGCCCAAGGGATTCTCTTCTGACCGGAAGAGGAAAAGGAAATATTTTTCTGATTTTTCTCTTCCCGTTATTGACAGTCTGTCGGTTCGATGATAGTTTTGGTGTTTTTCAGCTGTAGCGAGCATCGTCATGGATGACGTTGCGATACGTAGTTACGCTGTGGCATATCTGTAATTGCCATCAAGGATGGCGCAACGGGTGTTCTTAGGTATCGCGGGGTTGGCGAAGCGGCAGTTGGCTTCGTCGGAGTCTGGCAACGCTCCGAACCCCGATCTCTAAGGAAGGCCAGGTGGTCGCCGGCGCCCGGTAAAGAGTGGTAAGAAGGTGCCGGACGGGCCCAGGAAGCCCTTCCTGCCATTAACCAAATGTGTGACAGGAGCCAGTGTAGAGAGTGTCTCTCCAACGGCTGGCTGTCTTACTCTATGGTGGTCCCGAGGAGCAATATGGCTTCCGAAAGTGAGAAGATTAGAATCCGGATGGAGGCATACGACCACCGTACCCTGGATGCGTCTGCGAAGGAGATCGTGGAGCACGCCCGGCGTACGAACGCGCGGGTGAGTGGGCCGGTGCCGCTGCCGACGAGGATCGAGAGGTACACGGTGTTGCGAAGTCCGCACGTCGACAAGAAGTCGCGAGAGCAGTTCGAGTTGCGAACGCACAAGCGTCTTATCGACATCCACGAGGCGAACGCCCGGACGGCCGAGGTGCTCAACCGGCTGGTGGTGCCTGCGGGCGTGTTTGTAAAGATCAAAGCGTAAGGGCGTAGGACGTCGGGATATGACGATGTTACTTGGCAAAAAAGTGGGTATGACCCAGGTGTACGACGAGGCGGGTCGGCTGATCCCGGTGACGGTGATCCAGGCCGGTCCCTGCACGGTCACGCAGGTCAAGACCAGCGAGACGGACGGGTATGACGCCGTTCAGTTGGGCTTCGAGGATGTCAAGCCGTCGCGACGGCGAGAGCCGCAGGTGGGCCACGCCCGCAAGGCCAAGGCGGATCCAAAGCGATTCGTCCGCGAGTGGCGACTGCCGGCAAAGGTCGCGTCCCCGTATCAGGCCGGCGACTCCATCACGGTCAGGGTCTTCGAGGGAATCCCGTCGGTGGATGTGGTGGGCACCAGCAAGGGCAAGGGTTTTGCCGGGCCGATGAAGCGACATGGGTTCAAGGGGTTCCCTGCCTCACACGGCACGGAGCGAAAGCACCGGGCTCCCGGCTCGATTTCCAGCCACGCGATGAACGCCGGTATGGGCGGTGGCTGCAAGAAGGGCAAGCGGATGGGTGGCCACATGGGTGATGTGCAGGTGACGAGCAAGAATCACAAGCTGATGGCGATCGATGCCGAGAACAATCTTCTGGTCGTCAAGGGGGCGATTCCCGGGCCGGCCGGTGGTTATTGCATAGTCAAGAAGGCCAAGAGCCTCGGTGTATAGAGTGGATGCAGACATGATCGAGTTGGCTGTATACAATACCAGTGGGCAGCAGGTGGATACGATCCGGGTCGATGAATCCGTGCTCGGAGGCTGCGTGCGATACGCGTTGCTGAAGCAGGCCATCGTGATGTACCACGCGAACACGCGTGTCGGGACGGCGACGACCAAGAGTCGGGGCGTCGTGGCAGGCTCGACCAAGAAGGTCTACCGGCAAAAGGGCACGGGCAACGCCCGCATGGGGACGCGTCGGGCGGGCGGCAAGCGCGTCGGTGGTGGTGCGACGTTTGCCAAGAAGCCCCGCGAGTTCCGCCAGGCGATGCCTCGAAAACAGAGGAAGCTGGCGCGGGATTCCGCCGTGCTGGCCAAGCTCCGCAGCAACAGCGTGGTCGTGGTAGACGGGCTGGCGTTCGAAAAGCCGCAGACAAGGCAGTTCGCCGGCGTGCTGAAGAACCTGAAGATCGACCAGAGCTGTCTGGTCGCGATCCGGGAGTATGATGAGAACGTTCACAAATCGGCTCGCAACGTGCATCGGGTCGATGTGCTGCCGGTGGCGGATCTCAACGCGGCCGCGATTGTGAACCACAAGCAGATGCTGTTCACGAAGGACGCGCTGAACTCGTTTTTGGATCGCAGTGCGGCCGGCGACGACGGCGCGACGGCGTAGATCGCGAAAGAGTGAGTCCGGCTTTTTGAATCGAGCTATCGATGGATGATTACAGCGTAATAGTCCGGCCCATTGTCACCGAGCAGGGGATGCACTTCGCCAACGTGAAGGGCGCCTATGCGTTCGAGGTGAACAAGATGGCCAACAAGACGGAAATCAAGAATGCCGTGGAAAGGATCTACGGGGTCAAGGTCGACAAGGTGCGGACGGCGAACCGTGTGGGCAAGCGGCGTCGCAAAGGCCGAGTGATGGGCACGACCTCGGCATGGAAAAAGGCCGTGGTATACCTGAAGGCCGAGCACCACATCGACTTGTTCTGATCCGGCGGATTCTGGAGAGATAGGCGTATGGGAATTCGAATTTACAGACCGACAAGCGCAGGGCGGCGAAACAGCTCGGTGAACGATTATGCCGAGCTGACGAGGAACCGGCCTGAGAAGACGCTGTGCAAGAGGATCCGCAAGAGTGGCGGCCGAAACCACAGCGGCAAGGCCACCGTGCGGTTTCGTGGCGGCGGTGCCCGCCGGATCTACCGACTGATCGACTTCAAGCGGGATAAGGACGGCATGGTCGCGAAGGTCGCCAGCATCGAGTACGATCCGAATCGGACGTGCTTCATCGCGATGCTGCAGTACGAAGACGGAGAGAAGCGATACATCCTGGCGCCTCTGGGCATCGCGGTCGGTGATATGCTGGAGAGTGGTGCGGTGTGCGAGCCGAAGACGGGCAACTGCATGCCGCTGATGTCGATCCCCGCCGGGCTGGAAGTCCACAATGTGGAGATGACCGCCGGCCAGGGTGGCAAGCTGGTCCGTGGCGCGGGGAGCGCCGCGCGGATCGTCGCGAAGGAAGGCAACTGGGTGACGCTGGTGTTGCCCAGCGGCGAGATGCGAATGGTGCGGAAAGAGTGCCGGGCGACCGTGGGCCGGCTGAGCAATCCGGACCACCAGAATATCCGCATCGGCAAGGCGGGTCGGATGCGGCACATGGGCAAACGGCCGCACGTGAGAGGCAAGGCCCAGAACCCCGTCGATCATCCGATGGGCGGCGGCGAGGGGCGGTCCAACGGTGGTCGCCACCCGTGCTCGCCGACGGGCGTGCTCGCCAAAGGCGGCAAGACGAGAAGTCCGCGAAAGACCAGCAACACGAGGATCATTCGAAGACGTCGGAACACAACGCAAGGCCAATTGGTGCTGTAAGGGCTTGATGTCGCAAGGTGACCGGCGAGAGATCGCCGGGGGCCTGGAGACGCTGATCGAGAGAATACGATGGGAAGATCTCTGAGAAAAGGACCGTTCGTTGACGAAAAGCTGCTGGGCAAAGTAACCAAGCAGGTCGGCGAGGGCACTCGCAACCCAATCAAGACGTGGGCTCGGCGCTGCACGATTGTCCCGGAGTTCGTCGGATTCACGTTCATGGTCCACAACGGCAAAGTCTTCAACAAGGTCTTCGTTACGGAAGACATGGTTGGGCACAAGCTGGGCGAATTCTCGCTGACGAGGACCTTCCGAGGACACTCGAGCAAGAAGATAAAGTAATGCATGCGGGTAGATCTCGCCGACGGCAGGGATCGACCGAACGTGAGGCATGGTGTATGTTGAGTGCGACGAAACTGAAAGAAGTATCGAAGCAGAAGGGTGTCACGGTTGAGGCGCTGGCGCGGAGCATCGCGCGGGGTGGCCTGAGCCTGAAAGACGCGGTTTCTGCGATCAAGAACTGGGAACGCGGGCTGGCCAGGCCGTTGCCGAAAGCGGAAGACATCCGGCGGCTGGCGGAGGCCCTCTCGGTGGAGCCGGTCGAGATCAGCGACTGGAAGTCGACGTATCACTATGCTCCGATGACGGCCCGGAAGGCTCGCCTGGTGACCGAATTGATCGCGGGGCGTCCGGTTCAAGAAGCCATCGACGTGCTGAAGTTCACCCGCAAGCGAGCGGCTTCCATGGTGGACAAGGTGCTCAAGGCCGCGATGGCGGACGCTGACGAGCAGCAGGCGGATGTCGATACGCTGTACGTGAAAGAGGCGCGGGTGGATGAAGCCGGCATTCGGCTGGGAACGAAACGATGGATACCCAAGGATAGAGGGCGGGCCCATCCGATCCGCAAGAAGGCCTGCCATATCTATGTGACCGTGAGCCAGGCGTGAGAAGGCACAGTTAGAACGAGAATCGAGATACCGGACTATGGGTCATAAGACATCTCCAACAGGGTTCAGGACGGGCGTCACGCTGGGGTGGCAGAGCACGTGGTTCGCGCCGAAAGCCAGTTACGGCGACTTCCTGGTGGAAGACCAGAAGATTCGAAAGTATATCGACAACCGGTTCAACCGGCAGATGCCGAAGGGTGCTGTTGCGAAGGTTGAGATCATCCGGACGCGCAACGAGGTGAATGTCACACTGCACAGCGGGCGGCCGGGCGTGGTGATCGGTCCGCGGGGCGGAGAGGTGGACAAGCTTCGCGAGGAGCTGGAAGGGGTGACGGGACGCAAGGTCACGGTGAATGTGATTGAGATCAAGGAGCCGGACCTGAATGCGGCGCTGGTGGGCGAGGGGATCGCCGAGCAGTTGGGCAAGCGGGCCTCGTTCCGGCGGACGATGAAGCAATTCTGCGAAGCAGCGATGAACGGCGGGGCCAAGGGCGTGAAGATCACGTGTGCCGGCCGGTTGGCGGGTTCCGAAATGGCCCGGACGGAAACGCAGAAAATGGGCAGCATTCCGCTGCACACGCTGGACGCGAATGTCGACTACGCCCAAGCAACCGCGCGGACGACGTATGGGGCGATCGGGATCAAGGTGTGGATCTACCTGGGCAAGTTCGGCGAGGAGCTGGAGACGCCGGAGCGTGAGCGCCGCAGACCGCCGAGGCGGATGGGACCTCGCGGGGGTCGGCCGGGTGAAATGCCGCGTGGACCGAGTGAGCCGCAGACAGGTGACATGGGTCGGGCCCCGGCAACGGCGCCGCAGCAAGAGAAGCAGTCCTGAGGACGCCCTGACGGATTGAGAGGTTATCTATGGCGATGATGCCAAAGAGAGTGAAATATCGTAAGAGCCAGCGCGGCAAGATGAAGGGCAACGCGGCTCGCGGGAATTACGTCGCGTTCGGCGACTACGGCCTTCAATCGCTGGAGATGAGCTGGGTTACGGCGAAGAACATCGAGGCGGGCCGAGTCGCTGCGACCCACTACCTGCACCGCGAGGGGAAGGTGTACATTCGCATCTTCCCGCACAAGCCGGTGAGCGGCAAACCGCTGGAGACACGTATGGGCAAGGGCAAGGGAGAGCCGGAGTATTGGGTTGCCCGCGTCCGCCCGGGTCAGATCTGCTTTGAGATCGGGGGCGTCAGCGAGGAAGTGGCCAAGCAGGCGCTTTCGCGCGTGGCGCATAAGATGCCGGTCCGATGCCGTCTGGTGAAGCGTGGGCAAGGGATCTGAGAGAGGACACGAATGGTGAAGGCCAAGCAGTTGAGAGAAATGAGTCAGGACGAGCTGCAGACCACGCTGCAGGATCTCGAGAAGCGCCTGTTTGAGCTCCGGTCGCAGGCAGTGACGGAGAAGCTTGAGAACTCGAAGGCCATTATCAATGCCCGGCGGGACATCGCCAGGATCAAGACCGTTTTGCACCAGAAGAGTTCATAGACACTGCCGTTGCGAATCGCGGGAAGTCGCCGATATGGAAACAACGAAGAAGATCAAGACGTTGATGGGGACCGTCAGCAGCAAGAGTGGCATCCAGAGCATTCGGGTGACGATCGATTACAAGGTCAAACACCCAAAGTACGGTAAGTACATCCGACGTCGGACGAAATTGGCGGTGCACGACGAGCTGAACGCCAGCGGCGTCGGGGACGTGGTGGAGATTGCCGAGTCTCGTCCGTACAGCAAGACGAAGAGTTGGCGCGTGGTCCGAGTGGTTCAGAAGGCTGTGCAGGCGTAAGATCCGTTACGAGATGCAGATACTATGATTCAGAGCGAAACCATGTTGGAGATCGCCGACAACTCGGGTGTGAAGTCGGCGCAATGCATTCACGTCATGGGCAAGACCAGCGCCCGCGGGCAGTTCAAGCGAGGCACGGCGACCGTCGGCGACGTGGTGTGCGTGGCCATCAAGAAATCGCTGCCGACCTGCCAGTTGGACGACAAGAAGGTGCACAAGTGCGTGATCATCCGCACGAAGACGGCGGTGAAGCGGCCGGACGGGAGCTATGTGAAGTTCGACAGCAACGCCGCCGTGATGATCGACGGGGAAGGCAACCCGATCGGGACGCGGATCTTCGGAGCCGTCGCCCGCGAGCTGCGTGAGAAGAACTACATGAAGATCATTTCCTTGGCCGGCGAGGTTGTGTAAGGACGGTCGCTGGAAACGTGGGACTTCAGTTGGATACGAAGAGGCAGATACATGGCCCTACATGTGAAAAAGGGTGACACGGTCGAGATCATCGCCGGAGACCACAAGGGCAACACCGGCAAGGTGCTGCACGTCTATCCGGACGACCACATGGTGCTGATCCAGGGGCAGAACCTTGCGAAGAAGCACGTGCGTCCGTCGCGTCGCAACCCGCAGGGCGGGCGCATCAGCGTGGAGCAGCCGATCCACATCAGCAACGTGCTGCCGGTGAACCCGAAGACATCCAAAGGCAGCAGGGTGCGTTACCAGCAGTCTGCGGATGGCAGTAAGAAGCGAGTGACGGCCGATGGCGCCGAGATCGGGGTCATCCGGAAAGTCAAGAAGTAGCGTCCCCCGGGGTTTGTGCTTGACGTGGTCCCGACCCGTTAGAACCGAGTAGAAGAGATTATGGCGCGTTTGAAAGACCTGTACAAAGCGAAGATCGTCGCCCAGCTCCGGAAGGAGTTCGGGTATGCGAGCATCATGGCGGTGCCGAAGCTGGAGAAGATCGTCATCTCCATGGGGATTGGCAAGGCCACGCAGGACAAAAAGTACATCGAGCTGGCGCGGAAGGATCTGACCACGATCAGCGGGCAGTTGCCGGCGGTGTGCAAGGCGCGAAAGAGCGTGTCGAACTTCAAGGTCCGCCAGGGCCAGGAGACCGGGCTCAAGGTGACGCTCCGTGGCGCTCGGATGTACGAGTTCCTGGACAGGCTGATCAATCTGGCGATCCCGCGGGTCCGCGATTTCCGCGGTCTGGACCCGAACAGCTTCGACGGGCGAGGGAACTACTCGATGGGCCTGGGCGAGCAGAGTGTGTTCCCTGAGATCAATCCGGCCAAGGTCGAGTTCCAGCAGGGGATGAATATCACGGTCGGCACGACGGCGCGGACGGATGAGGAGGCACGCAGGCTGCTGTCCTTGTTCGGGATGCCGTTCCGCGGCCAGGCGACGAGCAAGGCGATCGAGTAATCGGGACCTGCTTGAGTTCAGTGGAGTGCGCTGATGTCAACGAAGGCGTTAGAGTTAAAGGTCAAGAAGAAACCGAAGTTCCGCGTGCGACAGTACACCCGTTGTGAGCTGTGCGGGCGATCTCACGCAGTGTACCGAAAGTTCAAGGTCTGCCGGATTTGCTTCAGGAAACTGGCGAGCGAAGGCAAGATCCCGGGCGTGAAGAAGGCAAGCTGGTGATTTCGGGAGCGGCGAACAGGCCGGAACGTGTAGGATAGGATACTATGAGTTGGAGCGACCCAGTAGCTGACATGCTCACGCGAATTCGCAACGCGACTCGGACGGGAAAGCCCGCGGTCGATGTGAAGGCGTCCAAGGTGTGTCAAGGGATTGCGGAAGTCCTCAAGAAGGAAGGGTATATCGAGGGGTACGACCGCATCGAGGACGGCAAACAGGGGTTCTTGCGGATCGCGCTGAAGTATGATCCGGACGGGGTGCCGGCGATTACGGAGATCAAGCGGATCAGCAAGCCCGGGTGCCGCAGGTATTCCTCCGTGGACGATCTCCCGGTTGTTCTGGGGGGGATGGGGATCACCGTCGTGTCCACGAGCAAAGGGATAATCAGCGATCGCAACTGCCGCGAGAACAAGGTCGGCGGCGAGGTTCTTTGCACGGTATACTAAATGAGTCGAATAGGCAATAAACCTGTTGATGTGCCCAAAGGGGTGAAGGTCGAGCAGGCGAACCGGACGCTGAAGGTGACGGGCCCGCTCGGGTCTGCGCAGATCGCGTACGATCCGTGTCTGACGGTCAACGTGGACGACGGGGGCAAGACGATCACAATCGTAAACCCGCAGCCGGAGATCCGTCGGAACAAGGAACTTCACGGCACCACGCGGGCGCTGATCGCGAACATGATGGTCGGCGTCACCAGCGGGTACGAGAAGAAACTGGAGATCTACGGAACCGGCTACAGCGTGAAGGAGCAGGGGGGAAAGCTGGTTCTCACCGTGGGTTTCGCCCATTCCGTCGAGCTTCCGATCCCCAAGGGCGTGAAGGTGACGATCGAAGTGGCGGCCACGCGAGGCAACGAGGTGCCGGCCAAGTTCGGCGTGTCCGGGATCGACAAGTGTATGGTGGCGCAGTTTGCCGTGGACATCCGGCGTGTCAGACCGCCCGAGCCCTACAAGGGCAAGGGCATTCGATATGCCGACGAGCAGATTCGGCGCAAGGTCGGTAAGGCGTTCGCTTCGGGCGGGGCCTAACAGGCTGTTCAGCGAGTGGCGCCCGAATGGGGCGGGCTTGAATTGAAACGGCTGGTATGAAGACAGAACAACATAAGAAGGCGTCGCTTCGGCGCAAACGTCACGTGCGAAAGAAGGTTAGCGGAACGCCCGACAGGCCGCGGCTGGCGGTATTCCGGTCGAATCGCAACATCTACGCACAACTGATCGATGACACGGCGGGCGTCACCCTCGTGGCGGCCAGCACGCAGATCAAGGCCCTCCGCGGGCAGTTGCCCTCGGGAAGCAACCGCAAGGCGGCCGAAGCGGTCGGCGAAGCGCTGGCCAAGAAGGCGCTCGACGTGGGCATCAAGTGCGTGTGTTTCGATCGAGGTCCGTACAAGTATCACGGGCGTGTGAAATCACTTGCCGATGCGGCAAGAAAGGCAGGTCTGGCCTTCTGATGAGGGCCACTTGAAACTGGGAGACGACATTGGCAGCAGAACCAGTCAGGACACCTGAATACGAAGAGAAGCCGTTCGAAGACACGGTGGTCAAGATCTATCGGTGTGCAAAAGTCGTGAAAGGCGGGCGCCGGTTCAGCTTCGCGGCCCTTGTGGTCGTGGGCGATCGGGCCGGCAATGTGGGCATCGGCTACGGGAAGGCTAACGAAGTCCCCAATGCGGTTGAGAAGGGGATTAAGGACGCCAAGAAGACGATATATAAGATCCCGCTGGTGGGCAGCACGATCCCGCACCAGGTGATCGGCAAATACCGGGCGACGCGGGTCATCCTGGCGCCGGCCAGCCCCGGTACGGGCGTCATCGCCGGGTCCAGCTCGCGCGCGGTTCTGGAGTACGCGGGTATCCACGATGCGTTGACGAAGGTCTACGGCAGCACGTCCGCCAAGAACGTCGTCAAGGCCACCATTAACGGTTTGTTGAAGCTCCGAAGCAAAGAAACGGTCCAGGCTCTACGAGGCGTTGCACTTTCCTAATCGCAACCATGGCCTAGTGGGTGATCTGAATGTTAAGTCACGAAATAACTTCTGTCGTTGGCAAACACAAAGCACGTAAGCGCGTCGGGCGCGGTCGGGGGTCGGGTCTCGGCAAGACCGCCGGTCGGGGCAGCAAAGGCGCCCTGAGCCGATCCGGCGCCAGGCGCTTCTCCCTCTATCAGGGTGGGCAAATCCCGCTGTTCCGGCACCTGCCGAAACGCGGGTTCAACAATAAGAGCTTCGCCACGCGGTTCGAAATTGTGAATGTGTCCGAGTTGGAGCAGTTCGCCGACGGGATGCAGGTGGGTATCGAGCAGCTTCTGCAGGCGGGCTTAGTCGGCGGCGGCGCCACCAAGGTGAAGATTCTCGGCGACGGTTCGCTGACGAAGAAGCTCCAGGTAGCGGCACACCGGTTCAGCAAGAGCGCCGAGCAGAAGATTCTCGATTGCGGCGGCACCGCGACGAAGATCGAGTCCGAGGTGAAACCGATCAAACGTAAGCCGAAGCAGCATGGTTAGGAGTCTCGTCGTCGTGCGTGAGACGGACCGACCGTGCGGCGTGTGGAGAGCGATCCAGTGATTGGAACAGTTGTCAATATCTTCCGGATCCAGGACCTGCGGAACAAGATCCTGTTTACCGTGGCGTTGCTGGCGATCTATCGGGTCGGGTTCCATATCCCCATCCCGGGCTTCGATCAGAGCAAAATCCAGGCTCTGGCGGAAAGTCGCGATACGGACAGCCCTCTGGGCAGGGCCGCGGAGTACCTGCAGATCTTTACGGGCGGCACACTGAGTCAGAGCAGTCTGTTCGGGCTTGGCATCATGCCATATATCACCGCGTCGATTATTCTCATGCTGCTGGGCGAGGTCATCCCATCGCTCAAGAAGCTCCGCCAGGAGGGCCAGACCGGCTACAAGAAGATCCAGGAGTACACGCGATATCTCACCGTTCTGATCTGCGTCATCCAGGCGCTCATGTACATGCAGTTGCTGACGCGCGGGGACCAGTTGATCTACGGAGGCATGGAGAGGATCGCGGTCTTCCTCGGCGTGATCGCGATGACCGCCGGGACGATCTTCCTGATGTGGCTCGGCGAGCAGATCGATGAATACGGCATCGGCAACGGGATCAGCTTGATCATCATGGCCGGCATCATCGCCCGAATGCCGTGGGCGATGTATCAGTTGTTCACGCAGATGAGCTTCAAAGTCGGTGCGGAAACCGGGACCATTGGCCCGGGCAAAGTGCTGTTCCTGGGCATCGCGTTCGTCTTCGTCGTCGCGGGGGCCATCCTCATCACCCAGGCCCAGCGGCGGATTCCGATCCAGCAGGCGAAACAGATGCGCGGCCGGCGGATGTATGGCGGCGCCCGTCATTATCTGCCGTTGCGAGTCAATCACGGCGGCGTGATGCCGATCATCTTCGCCTCCAGCTTCATGATGTTTCCGCCGATTCTTATCGAGTATATCGCGAACGCGTTCCCGCAATCGTCGGTGCTGGCGCGGATGCGGTCGGCCATGGACCCCGGGTCCTACACGTACAACGTTCTGTATATGCTGTTGATCTTCGTGTTCGCCTACTTCTGGGTCACCGTGCAATTCCAGCCGCGAGAGATGGCGAAGAACCTGCGGGACTCCGGCAGCTTCATTCCGGGCCTTCGGCCGGGCCGACGGACCGCGGAATACCTCGAAACCGTCATGACTCGGATCACGTACTACGGCGCCGCGTTCCTGGCGGCCATCTCGATTATCCCGATGGTTGTCTCCTATGGGCTGGGCATCGACTGGCGGGTCACGACCTTCCTCGGCGGCACCGGGTTGCTGATCGTGGTGAGCGTGTCGCTGGACCTCGTGCAGAAGATCGAGGCGAACCTCCTGATGCGTAGTTACGAGGGATTCACGTCGTCCGGGAGAATCAAGGGGGCTTACGCATGAAAATCGTTCTCCTGGGTGCGCCGGGCGCCGGCAAAGGAACGCACTGCAAGCGGATTGCGGATCGTTATGGGATCGTGCACCTTTCCAGCGGCGATATCCTTCGACGCGAGCGCGCCGAGGGCAGCGAGCTGGGCAAGAAGGCGCAGAGTTATATGGATGCCGGATCGCTGGTGCCGGACGGCCTGATCGTGGAAATGATGAGCCGGGCGGTGCAAAAGGCGTTGGCCGGGTATGTCCTGGATGGGTTCCCGCGGACGGTGAACCAGGCCCAGGTCTTGGATCAATCGCTCGCGGCACAGGGTAGCGGAATCGACATGGTGATCAATCTGGGCGTCGATGACCAGGTGGTTGTCGAGCGAATCACCGGTCGACGGAGCTGTCCGAAGTGCGGTGCAGTGTACCATGTGAAAAATATGCCGCCGAAGACGGATGGGGTCTGTGACAAGGACCGGACCCGCCTCGTTCAGCGGCCGGACGATACGGAAGACGTGGTCCGCAATCGCTTGGAGACCTACTATCGACAGACCCAGCCGGTCGTAGAGTACTACAAGTCCGGTCAGACGGTGCACGACATCGACGGCAATGGCGACGCCGACGTCGTGGCCCAGACGATCTTCCGGATGCTGGATCCGCTTGCACAGAAGAAGTAGGGGGCTTGCCGGCGGGATCACCGGTGGTCGCCCGAACATGAAGTTGTAGAATGGCTATAACGCTTCGCAGCCGAAGAGAGATCGAGTTGATGCGCCAGGCGGGAGTCGTTGTAGCCGACGTTCTTTCAGAACTGCAGAGAATTGCGGCGCCGGGCGTGACGACGACCCATCTGGACGGCGTCGCGCTGCGGATGACGGCCGACGCGGGAGCCGAGGCCCTCTTCAAGGGGGTCCGCAGCCCGCAGGCCCGACGGCCCTTCCCGGGGGCCATCTGTGCGTCCCTCAACGAAGAGGTGGTGCACGGCATCCCGTCCGAGAAGACGGTGCTGAAGGCGGGTGATATCCTGAGCATCGACTTCGGCGTGCGGCTCAACGGGTATTGTGGAGACGCCGCCGTGACGGTCCCGGTTGGCGGGATCTCCGAGGCCAACCGTCAGTTGATCGACGTGACCCGGGAGGTGCTGGACGTCGCAATTGCGATGGCCCGACCGGGTATCCGGTGGAGCCAGATTGCCGGCAGGATGCAGGATCACGCCGAGACCCGTGGGTTCTCGGTGGTCCGGGATTTTGTCGGGCACGGCATCGGTTCCAGGATGCACGAGGACCCCAAGGTCCCGAACTTCGTCAGCGACGAGCTGCTGGCGGACGACATCCTGTTGAGCGAGGGCATGGTGATTGCGGTCGAGCCGATGATCAATGCCGGCGGCTATGCCGTCCGGACGTTGGGCAACGGGTGGACCGTGGTGACGAAAGATGGGAAATGTTCGGCTCATTTTGAGCATACGATAGCCATCGTGAAAGGTGGCTGTGAAGTCCTGACCAGAGAACGGTAGTGTTCATGGCGAAGAAAGACGCAATCCGGTTGCAGGCGAAGGTCGTGGAGGCCCTGCCGAACGCCATGTTCCGGGTGGAGCTGGAGAACGGGCACAAGGTCCTGGCTCACGTCTCCGGCAAGATGCGCATGAACTTCATCCGCATTCTGCCCGGGGATGGGGTCACGGTGGAGATGTCGCCGTATGATCTGACCCGGGGGCGAATTGTGTTGCGTCATTGAAGAATCGGTCTGGGCTGGGCGCCTCGGCGCAGAGCCTCTGAGTGCATGGAATCGATTATGAAGGTAAGAAGCTCAGTCAAGCGAATCTGTGAGAACTGCAAGGTCGTTCGCCGCAAGGGCGTCGTGCGGATCATCTGCTCGAACCCCCGGCACAAGCAGCGTCAGGGGTGAGCAGCCCGTGTCGGAGCGACGAAGGAATCAAGTGTACCGGGTTACAGAGAGGACAGTGGTTTTATGCCGCGTATAGTTGGTGTTGATATTCCGGACAACAAGTCGATCTGGGTCTCGCTGATGTACATCCCCGGGATTGGCCGGCACACGTCGGAGCTGATTCTCAAGGAAGCACAGATCGAGCCGATGACGAAAGCCGGCAAGCTGAGTGAGGACGAGTTGAGCCGGATCACGCAGATCGTCGACCGCAACTACGTCGTCGGCGGTCAGTTGCGAAGACAGGTCGCACAGAACATCGCCCGGCTTCGCGATATCGCGTGCTACCGGGGGATTCGGCACCGACGGGGATTGCCCGTTCGCGGACAGCATACGCAGAGCAACGCGCGCACCCGGAAGGGCCCGCGCAAGACGGTGGCCGGCAAGAAGGGTGTGAAGGAAGCGCGAGGGTAATCATCGCGAAACAATGCTCGGGGAACGGGTATCGTTCGTCTGGAAGACGGGGAACACCAGGGCACGAGGACAACGAGAAGGCAAATGGCTAAGAGTGCAAAACGAAAAATCAGAAAGAATGTGGTTCGAGCGATCGTCCACATCAAGGCGTCGTTCAACAACACGTTGATCACGATCACGGACATGGACGGCGCGGCGATCTGTGCAAGCTCGGCGGGCTGCGTGGGGTTCAAGGGATCCCGCAAGAGTACGCCGTTTGCCGCGCAACAGGCGGCGCAGAGCTGTGCGAACGTCGCCATGCGAAATGGCGTGCGGGAGGTCGAGATCCGCGTCAAGGGCCCCGGTGCCGGACGGGAGTCCGCGATCTCCGCGCTGCAAGGGGCTGGGCTGCGGATCGCCTCGATCGAGGACGTGACGCCGTTGCCGCACAACGGCTGTCGGCCGCCGAAACGTAGACGTGTATAGGACTCCGGGAAGGTCACAGGAGATCGATTAGTATGGGACGTTATGTAGGTCCATCCTGCAGGATTTGCCGCCGCGAGGGAATGAAGCTGTTCCTGAAGGGCGCGAAGTGTGAAACGGCCAAGTGCCAGGTCGAGAGGAGACAGCGGAGTCTGGCTCCGGGCATGCACGGCTGGCGCAAGGGGCGTCTGAGCGAATACGGCGTCCGGCTGCGCGAGAAACAGAAGATCAAGAGGTACTACGGGGTCTATGAGCAGCAGTTCATGCGGTTCTACCATGAGGCGGCCCGGCTGCCGGGCAACACGGGTGAGAACCTTCTGCAGTTGCTCGAACGGCGCCTCGACAACGTGATCTACAAGCTGAATTTTGCCGCCTCGCGCAAGGCGGCCCGGCAGTTGATCACACACGGTCACATCCGCATCAACGGACGAAAGGTCGATATCGCCGACTATGTCACGAAGATCGGCGACAAGATCACGGTCAAGGACTCGGAGAAGAGCCTCAAGCGGGTGAAACAGCAGCTTGAGAGCAATCCGAATTTCACCACCCAGGGCTGGCTGCAACTGGACCGTGAGAAACCGGCGGCCACGGTCGTCGCGCTGCCCACGAGGCCGGATATCCAGATTCCCGTGGAAGAGCAACTGGTGGTCGAATTCTGTTCGAGGTGACGTTGAACGTGGGAATCGAAATGCGGAATCAGAGCATGCGAACGGTGGGCGGGCAGTCCGTGTTCGGCTGTGTGCTTAGGGATGGTAGTTCAGATCGGAGGCCTGTATGCGAGTGACGTGGCGCGGTTTGGAGTTGCCGACTCGTGTGGAAAAAGACGCTGGTGTATCGACGGACAGATACGGCCGGTTCTTCATTGAGCCGTTCGAGCGGGGCTTCGGCACGACGGTCGGCAACAGCTTGCGACGGGTGCTGCTCTCCTCGCTGGAAGGAAGTGCGGTTACGTCGATCAAGATCGCCGGCGTGGACCACGAGTTCACATCGATTCGCGGCGTGATGGAAGACTCGACGGACATCGTCCTGAACGTCAAGAGCCTGGTGATTCGTCTGCAGGGATCGGGCCCCAAGACGATGAGAGTATCGGCCAGCAAGATCGGTGTGGTGACCGCGGCTCAGATTGTTGCGGACCCTGCCATCGATGTGATCAGCAAGGACATCGTCCTGGCGACGCTGACCGAAGACGTCAATTTCGAAATGGAAATGGTGGTCGATACCGGCCGGGGGTACGTGCCGGTCTCGGATCGCATCGTGGACGCCGACCGCTTCGAACAGGAAATTGGACGGATTCACCTCGATGCGGTGTATTCTCCGGTGACCCGCGTCCGCTACACGACGGAGAACACGCGCGTCGGTCAGCGTACGAACTATGACAAGCTGGTCCTGGAAATCTGGACGAACGGGACGATCACGCCCGAGATGGCACTGGTCGAGGCGGCCAAGATCCTGCGGAAGCACATCAATCCGTTCGTACAGTACTTCGAGCTCGGCGAGGAAACGGTCGCGGGCGAGCTGCCGGCGGAAGAGCCGGAAAAGCAGGTCGATCAGGAGCTCGAAGCGAAGCTCAATACGCCAATCCAGGAGCTGGAGCTGTCCGTGCGGGCCAGCAACTGCCTGGAGTCCGTGAAGGTCGAGACTGTTCGTCAGCTCGTGCAGATGACGGATGCGGACCTGTTGAAGATCCGCAGCTTCGGGAAGACCTCGCTGCGTGAGATCAAGCGAAAGCTCGCGGACATCGGCCTTTCGCTTGGAATGAAGGATGTTGCCGGACCGGCCGAAGGGTAAGGGCCTCCGAACGAGATTGGTCTCGTTGGGGATCCCGAGCAGATTTGGGAATCTGGGATAGAAGAGGTAATCTGATATATGCGTCACAGAGTTGCAGGACGCCAGTTGAGCAGGAACACCGCTCACCGTCGGTCGCTACGCCGGAATATGGCTCAGTCGCTGATCGAGCATGAGACGATTTCGACGACCGTCCAGAAAGCGAAAGAGATCAAGCCGTTCGTCGAGAAGCTGATCACTCTGGCCAAGAAGGGCAAGCTGCAGCACCGCCGTCGGGCCATCGCACTGCTCGGGAACCGCAGCATCGTGGCCTTCGAAGAAGGCGAGCCCGTAAAGAAGGGGACCGTCGTGGGCAAGCTCTTCAGTGAGCTGGGTCCGCGGTATCTGGACAGGACGGGTGGATATACGAGAATCGTCCGCCTTTCGCTCAGGCGACTTGGAGACAACGGCGAACTGGTGCTGCTGCAGCTTCTGGGCGCCGATGAACCCCTCAAGAGAGAACGCCGGGGCGCGTCGAAGAGACGGGCTCGCAGAAGAGCGAAGGCCGCCGGCCGGGCGCCTGTCGCTGCGGAACCCCAGCCTGCCGAGACGCCCGAAGCGCCCGCAACGCCGGCGCCCGAAGCCGACGCCGGAACCGAGCCAGCCGCCGAGCAGGACAAGCCGTAGAAACGGGTCGTTCGAGGATCGTGGTTCGGTATCTATCGGTCAAGACATAGGACGCAACAACCCCATGGATGGCTGCGTGTTCTGCAAGATGGTCGCGGGAGAGATCCCGGTGACGAAGGTGTATGAGGATGAGGCGGTCCTCGCGTTGCTTGACATCGGGCCCATCAGCGACGGCCACACCCTGGTCATTCCCAAGCGACATTGTGGCAAGCTCCATGAATGTGATCCGAACGTTCTGTCGGCCGTGGCGGCTCGACTGGGCAGGATTGCGGGGGCTGTCGCGGCCGCGATGGGGGCCGATGCATACAATGTTCTCGTGAACAACGGCTCTGCTGCAGGGCAGGTCGTGAATCATCTCCACTTCCACATCATCCCGAGACAGGCCGGGGACAGGGTCCTTAGCGGTTGGCCGTCCTACAAGTACCCCAAGGGGCGGATCGAAGAAATTGCCGCAATGATCCGCGCGAATCTGTAGTCGCGGGATCGCTCCGGCGCTCTGTTCGGTCTACTTCTTGACGATGAAGCACAGATCGTAGGGTTCCCCCTTCGCGACTTCGTCTTTCTCCTTTCCGTCGTTGTCCTTGCCGTCGTCGCTGACGCTGTAGAGGAGGTAACCCGGTTCCGTCCGACGGTAGTGGATGGGCCGGCCGTCGAAGGGATCGACAGGGACTCGCTCCAGGTACTTCGGCACGATATCCGCCAGTTGTCCCGGGATGTCCCCTGTCGCGAGCCGATATCGCTCGATGGCCAGGGCAGCTCGGGTCAGGTCCACGTGGACATGCCCGCGGGAGTCGATCTGCGAGATGCGCAATGTCGCCGGGGCAAGTTGCTTGACCATCAGGTGGAAGCACGAAAGCCGGTTCAGGTCCGCTTCGATCTGGCGAAATCGTTCCTCCCGCTGCTGGGGTTCGAGAGGTGCAGCCTCGATGCATGCGCCCATGTAGTCGATGAGGTCGATGGTCCCTCGTGATCGGATGCCGGGGAGTTTGTAGATTGCGGCCCCGCGTCCCGATACTCCTGTCTGCGAGGGGTCTCGGACAAGGTCGAGGGTGGCGCACCGCTCGGTGACCAGGGCATGCGTGAGATCGATCGTCCCGCTTGTTGCAGCGAGAGCGTCATCGAGTTCCTTCAATTGCGAATCGGAGAAGGTCGTCCGGCTCAGCGCCTGTTCCAGGCCGCTGATGGCCGCGCCTGTACAGGCGACATGGACCAGATAGCAGATCAGCAGGGGCTCCTTCTGCAGCGAATCGCCCGCACGCAGCATGTCCTTGACGCAGGCGACCGCCGCGTCGGCGTTGCCCTCGCTCGCGTGGTGGAGGATCGCCAGTCTCAGCAGGAGCACGCACGACCGCAGCTTGGTGAGGTGCGGACAGCCTTTGCCGTAGTCACAGTCATACCGGCAGTTCTCGATGCCCGCTGCCTCGTGTAGGATCGCGAGGCATTTCTCATTCGCGGCCAAATAGTCCGCGACGGCTTTTCGCAACGGTTCCGACAGAGCCACCCCCCGTGGGACAGAGGCCGCCTTCTGGCCCACGTAGGGCATGTTCACATCCGTCGGTGGCACGTAAGCCGCGAAGGCGCTCTCATAAAGCGGCGCCGCGTTTCTCATCCCCATGGGCAGCTCGTTCTGCAGGGCATACTCCGCCAGGCTCGTCGGATACCCCGCCGCACGCAGAGCCTCCAGTCGTCGGGTCGCACCGCTGCTGACCCGCCCCACGTGTACGATGGCGGCCACCAGGAGCACGGCCAGCACCGCCAGAATCACGTGCCGAAACTTGAGTCTGAACCGCTTGTCTCCCGCACAGCCGTCACTGTCGTGATGCATCCTCGGTCCTTTCGCTGCTGCTGATATCTCTGCACAACCACCCCCGCCAGGACAACGAAACCATCATACCAAAATGGGCCGGGCGACGGAAGACTCGCTTTCCCGGCTGCGCGAACGCGGGTGCATGACCGCCACTGCGCGCTCAGAGGAAGCGACGAGGCATGGATCGGACGCTGTCATCCCCGCGCCAAGCAGGAATCCAGGAACCGTGGCATGTGACGTGTCTCAGGAACTGGATTCCCGCTTGCGCGGGAATGACAATCCACCGTCTCCCTGAACTCCTATGGTATGTCTCCAAGTATGGTCATCCACCGCGCAAGCGCGCCTTTGGTGCTATCGCGCGACGGTGAAGCACCACGTGGAGGAGTCACCAGCGATGGCCTCGTGGTCGTTGCCCTGGCTGTCTGTCACGACGCTGTAGAGAATGTAGCCTCGGTCCGTGCGGCGATAGCAGATCGGACGGCCGTCGAACGGGGCGGTCGGGACGTTCTCCATGTGGCGGGGGACGAGCTGTTCCTGCCGATCCGGCACGTTGCCCGTCGCCAGACGGTATCGCTCGACGGCCAGGGCTGTCCTCGCCCAGCTCAGGCGAGTGCGGAACCGCAGATCGGTCGCGATGAGCGGCGTGGTCCACTTGGCCACGTCCTTGATTGTCATGTGTGTGAGCGACAGGCGATCCACGCCCTTCGCCATCTCCTGGAATTTCGCCAACCGTTGCGGGCCGGGAAGCCTGGATGCCTCGATTGAATCATCGATGTAATCGAGGCAGTCGATCAGGCCCATCCGCTGCACGTACGGAAGTCTGATGAGCAGCTTGTGCGACAAAGAAGAATCGTCCGGAGGGAGGGTCCTATGCGTCTCGATCAGGAAAGCCCGCTCTCCCACCAAGGCCTCCCCCAGATCGAGCGAATGGTCTATCGTCGCGAGCAGCTCATCCGTGTCCTTCAGTTGCCGGTCTGTGTAGCTCGTCGCGCTCAGAGTTCGCTCGAATGCCTCGATCGCGACGGCGTGAAGGTTCATTCGAACCAGATGGGTGACCAGCACGGGCGCCCTGCGGAGGGAATCGGCCAGACGCATGCCGTCTCGGATCGACAGCAGGGCGACATCGGCGTCCCCACGGTATGCCTGAAAGATGGCGTTCAGTCTGAGCAGGAACGCGCAGGATCTCAAGCCTCGGGGATTTGGCATCAGTTCTTCGAGGTCCCGCTCGTACCAGCAATCGGCGACGTCGCCTGCTTCGCGGAGCAACGAGAGGCATTCTCTGTTTGTCACGAGATACTGCGAGATTGCCGTGGCCATCTCGTCGGGCAACGGGGCTCCCCTCTCGGGCAATGCATCTCTTGCGAAGAGCGGGATGTCCGTCCGCTCCGCCAGCGTGACGAATGCCGCGAATGCCCGCTGGTACAAGTCGGCGGCATTCTGAGCCGTCTCGGGTAGCTTGTTCCGCTCGTCCAGTTCGGCCATGCTGGTCGGACAACCCGCCGCACGCAAAGTCCCCAGCCGTTGCTGTACAGTCGCCTTGGACGCCATAACGTCGAAGCCTGCCAAACCGTGCGTTTCGCTTTTTGATGACATCGCTTGCGTCATCGCCGTGACGGTTCCGCGATAGCCGGTATTGTACCAGGGCTTGTCCTGAATCCAAGTCTCTTTCTCAGAAGGGCGGCATCCACCAAGTACCTCGTTTGCTATCGAGCGACTGTGAAGCACCAGTCGTAGGGATTTGTGTCGTTGATGCCCTCCCTCTGTCGGCCACTGTTGTCCTGGCCGTCTTCCAGGACACTGTAGAGCAGGTAGCCGGGCTCCGTGCTTCTGTAACGAATTGGCTGTCCGTCGAACGGATCGATGGGTACGCGTTGCAGGTATTGCGGCACAAGCTCATCAAGCCGTTCCGGCACGTTGCCCATTGCCATGCGGTATCGCTCGATAGCCAGCGCCGCGTGGGCGAGATCCAGATGGACCAAGTCCCTCAGGTTCAGTCGCATCAACCAGTTCTCAAGTCGGCCAGTCCGCTTCATCGCGAAATGCAGGAAGGACAACCTGGACAGTTCGTCATCGATCTCGTGGAATCTCGCCAGCCGTTGCACTGACGGGAGCCTTGATGCCTCGATGTAGCTGCCCAGGAAGTCGAGGGTGTCCAACAGTCCCCTTTTCTTCACGCTGGGAAGCCCGAAAACCGCGCCATTACCCATCTCCCTGGCGAAGAGCGATGGATCGTGGTACATCTCGATCGCCCAGCACTGCTCGCCGATGAGAACCGCTGTCAGGTCCAGACTCGCGGTCGTCCGAGTCAACGCCTCGTCCAACTCGCGCAATTGCTCGTCTGTGAAGGAAGCGACGCTCAGGCTACGCTCCAGTCCTGAGAGCAACATGGTGACGCAGGACGTTCTCGTGAGATACGCGACCATCAAGGGTTCGTTGCGCAGAGACTCGCTCAGGTGCAGCCCGGCCTTGAATGATGCGATCGCCCCGTTCGTATCGCCGCGCCGGGCATGATATCGCATCTCCAGCTCCAGCAATCGCGTGCACTGTCGCACCTCCTGGAAGCTGGGCAGGCTCCTGACGTATTCCCACTTGTAGCGGCAGTGCTCGATTCTTCTTGCCGCGTGCAGACGGTCCAGGCATGATCGGTTGCTTGCCAGGAAGCTCGCAGTGTCCCCCACCATTTCCTCCGGCCAGGCAACCCCTCTGTCGGGCAGGCGCATCCGTCCAAGAAGTGGGATGTTCACGTCTTCAGGTGGATCGTCAAGCAGGGTAAAAGCCTCTTCGTACAAACTCGCAGCGTTCTCCGCACCCTCCGGAAGCCTGTGTTGTTCGGCCCACTCGGCCATGCTCGTCGGGTATCCTACGCGACGGAGCTTCTCAAGTCGCCGCTCAACGTGGTCCCTGGAAGCCATGACGTAGATGCCGATCGAACCTGTAAGAACAACCGCCGAGATCAGATACCAGACCCTGAGCTTGGTTCTGCTGCCCCGTTTCGCGTCGCCGTTGCCCATGCGATATCCCTCACAGTGTCCCCCGGATCCGTGTGCATCTCAGGGGCGGCCGAAAGCCCTCTTGCAGTATAGACGCATGGCGATTCTCGCTCATCAATAATCCCTCATCAATTCCGTCGGGTTCCCCTACCCGGCGGTGTTGGTTTCGGGGAGGATAGTGGCCCTGTGGGTCGGTAGCGTGGGGTTCTGCGTCTTGTGGTACTC
>JAXDBU010000098.1:0-8039 GCA_034678485.1 Sedimentisphaerales bacterium
AGCGATAAATCCCAGGGGTTTGGGGACAGCGTCCCCAGAAACAAAAACCCAAAGTGGCTACCGGTCGGCTCGTGACTGTCACCACCTACCGTGTTGCACCTCGCATGTTAATGCGCCTAGACAAGACCAGAGTATCACGGCGTCAATTCCTTGGGGGGGATTCTCGGGAGGGGGGATTCTCGGGACGCCTTATGTAATTCCCGTCTCGAATTGAGTAAGGCGTCCCCAGAATTCCCAGCACCTGCGCGAAGGGCTTCTGTCCTTTTCCGGCGTAGTCAAGGAAGGGCCCTCCGATCTGGCGCGGAATCACGACCATTATCTCCACGGAACGCCGTACCCCGAAAAAGGTACCGGACACCTTTAATTCTCTCAGTTGGAGAGGCAAGAGGAGTGTCTGCATCATTCGCGCCGACGAGGCTATCCCAGTACGACCTTTTCCCACGGCTTGTTGGTGATGTCTAGGGGTGTACCGACAACCCGCTCGAAGCGGCATCGCAGACTGTCTCCACAGGGATCAATCAGCCTGATGCGAATTTGCCCGTTTCTTCGGAATCTCGCAAGCCGCAGCAGAAGCCGAGGGCGGACGTCCGTGGAAGGCAACGAGTATCCGACCACGACGAGCTCGTCGGAATCCCTTACCATGTCCAGCGCCAGATGCCACTGCCGCCTGACCCAGGGTGACTGATACTCCTTCTTGGCAGACGGCGGCACAATGAGAGGCCCCAGAGGGGAGACTATTCTGTTCTGCGCATCGGTCGCGTCTTGGGCTCATACTACCATGGGATCGCTCTCCTCGCACTCGACGTCCAGGCTCACGATGTTGATTGGGCGCTGTTGCGGGTTTTTCCATCTGTTCCATTCGGCCTTCTGAACCTCAGCGAGGTTCAGAGACCCATGCGGTTTGGCCATGACTATCTTGCTTCCCGCTGCGTTTTTCTCGTACTGAATCCCCACCCCGATGTTTTGCGCAGCAATCTCGATCAGCAGGTCCCAGTTGAAAGACACGATGACGCTCTCTTCTTCGTGGACTTCCCGTACAAACTCTTGCACTGCCTGGAGTTTGTTCGCCGCCTGTGCGGCGGCGGTCTGCTCGCAGAGGAGACCGTGGAGGTGTCGCATCAGAGATTCTCGAAAACCAGCGACGAACGAATCCCGCTTGGCGTCACATGCCTGACGGTATTCATCCCACTCGTCCAACACTGTCAGGAGATCCTCAAAATCGGGCCAATTCGACCTGAGATCACACGTTGGATAGAGGCTCTGAATGAAGTCTCGCTGCTGTTGAATCGTGGCGCTCCAATTTGGGGGCCCGTATGAAGACATACTGTCATTTCGGTAGTTCCAGACCGCCGCCATAAGTTCGCTCGCTAATGGCAGGCCGCACGCCTTTGAGAAACCCGCCCCAAGAACGTAGCATCGCTTCATGGCTGACTCCGTTCGAATGTTCCTGGTGGAATCCGTTTTCAGGCCCGCACACGATATCTCTGCCCCAGGCCGAAGGTGCCGCATCGAAGCCTTAGCGACACTACTGTCGTGCGGACGGTCGGGGAAGGCAACAGGAAAACGCGGGAACCGCGTTTCTTGCGCGAGGCGGGCGGCCGGAGGCGGCAGGGGGTGGCGGTCGGCATCTGCGCATCTAACCATCTACGCATCTACCCTTCTACGCTTGGACAAACGCTTGCGGCCTATCGTTCGATTTCGTCGGGGAAGTTGAGGTAGGCGAGCTCGTAGGCCTTGCGGTCGTGGGCCTTGGCGGTCGTCAGCTTGGGGCGCGGAGGGCTTTGTGTGCTTCGGCGGACCGCGGGGCACCGTATTTCGCATCTGCGGTCAGGCGTCGCTTTGAGACCACTGATATCCGCCGCGTCGGCGAAAATGACCCCCGTTTCGGCCGCCGGAGGGTGATTTTCGGTACCAGCGTTCCAAATAGACTAATCCTGCCCAGCCATCAAGCCGATCAGACGTACGCGGGGCAATATTGGGGCATCCCGAGATCGCCGGCCGTCCTTTGACGATGCCTGAGGATGTGTCGGCAATCCCGGGAAGTGACATCGCCCGGACTTGATATGGGACCATCCCTGCCAACGGCAGCGGCGTAACCAGCGGGCATTGCGTTTCGTATCCGTCGGAACTCATGGCGGTCGAAGATGAGAAGATTGAGCATAGTCGAATGGTTGGCCGGCACGGTATACGGTATCGTCGGCGTCGCTCTGGCCTGGCTCTTGGGATATCGCTACAGTCTTCTGCTCTGGATTCCCCTGCACATTGTCGCGGCCGTACGCGCTGCGAAGCAGGGTTTTGACCGCAGTAGCACGTGGCGGCTCTTCACGACCTTATTCCTGACGCAGGTCATGTGTATTGTCCCCCATCGGCTCCTTGGATTCACTACGTGGCCTTACGTTCTGGGACTGGGTACGATGTTCTGGATCTCCTGTCGGGACAACGATAGATGGGATCTGAGTATCCTGCTGACGATGGTCACGGTTCCGGTGTTGGCGTCCTTGGCGCGACTGCTGGGACTCGGCGCCTGGTCGTACCTGCCCTCGTTGCTCATAGGCGCCCTCAGCCTTGCCCTCACCGATTGGCTGGACAAGGTGGACAGGAAGTTGTTCGGCTATGACTTCAGTCGTAGCTCGCTGCGCTGGTTCGTGCGCACCGTGTCACTCATCTTACTCGGTCTGCCGGCCATCGTGAGCGCCCACATCGTGTCCTGCTATCCGGGGGAGGGATCTTTCCTGACGTTTGTCTCGAACGAGTACCTGCCAAGCCACGTGATGCCCCTGATGGACCAGCAGCTCGACAGCCTGCGCAAGATGCCGGCTTTCTTGGCGTCTTTGTCTCTCGTCTTGCGCTCCTTCGTGGCCTCCCGGCCTCCGCTGTCCGCGGTGTTGCCGTGGTTAGCCGCGTGTGCAGCGTTTGCCCTAACCGTACCCTTCGCCTGGGGCACCTTGCGTGTGTGCGGTCTGTCCGGGGCACGCGGAAAGGGGGCCGCCCCCTTCGCTCGACTTGGATCGCTGCTGGGTGTCGGTGGCGCCGTGGTCGTAGCGGCGGCGGCGGTCGGTCCCCATGAGAAATGGCTGGGACTTCTTGGATTTCACGGGCTTCCGGGGCGCGACCTCCTGGTGCTCGGTCTTGGTTTGGGATTGGTTCTGGCGATCCTTGCCCGAAACCTCCTGGTCGGTATGATCCCGGCCCTCGCTCTGGTGTCTGGCCATCTGGCCCGGCCCTCACGGCCTCCCGACACACTCGCCATCGAGGTCGTCGTTGCACTGGGAGTGTGGCTGGCCTTGGGGACACTGGTGATAGCTCTGACCTCAATGAGATTCGGGCCGGCCGTCCTGGCCTGGCTGAGGAAGTCACTGTTCGCAGAGAAGGTCCGCAAACGGAGCGAACCCAATTGGGTCACCAGGCGATATGAGTGCGGCAAGTGTGGGGGCGTTCTGCCGGGACGAGTGGCGCGGTGCCCCCATTGTGGTGTGCAATTTCACGGGGAGAAGCAGCATTTTGTGGGAGGGCGGCCTTCCGAGAAGACCGGTCGAAAACGCTTCCGCTCGTTTCCATGGTCCAAGTTGATCTTCTGGCTGCTCTGGTTCCTTCCGGCTACCGCTCTTTCGATTCTGGTGTGGGCCCGAGTCGGCGACCTGGTGCTGGCGGCCCTGGTTGAAGGAGGAATCGCCCTGACCCTGGCCTTGTTGATCCTGGGTTCCAGCGCCCGCGATCGTCGCCTTCCGGCCGGGGATCACTGACTCTGCCACCGCGACGGCAAGCTCCTTCGCAAGCGGGTGACCGGGACATGCAGACCCTGAGGGGGGCCCCAACTCGTAAGGCGTTTGTGGAATGCCCCGGAGGTAGGGGGCTGGGTCTACAGCCTGCGGTCTCCGGCGTCCGGCCTATCGTTGGATCTCATCGGGGAAGTTGAGGTAGGCGAACTCGCCGGCGAGTTCGTAGGCCTTGCGGTCGCGGGCTTTGGCGGCCTCGACCTCGTCGTCGAACAGGCCCACACACATCGTCTCGCCCTTGTAGCCGACCAGCGCGATCCACTTGTCGCCGCGGGGGCTGACGCCGCGATATTGCGACCGGCCCGCGTGCCAGTAGCGGTTCTGGAGGTTCTGCAGGCGGGTGCAGTTTCGCATGTTGGCCTCGCGGTTGTCCAGGCCGTTGCGGTTGATGTGATCGACGACCATGCCGGGCGGGGGCTTCATGATCTCGCGGTGCATGAAGATCTTGCGGCCATGGGAGCCCCGGACGGCATACACGGCCTTGCCAGGCGCGCCGTCCTGGATGGACCACTTGTGGCGGCTGAGCCACTCGTAGTTCCTGGCGTCGACGAGGGCGTACAGGCCGCGAGTCAGCGCGATATAGCGCACGTCGTCGCCGGGCGGCTGCGGCGGCTCGGTGATGGGGCGGGGTTTCGGGCGGAAGTTGCGGCAGGGGCCGCCGCGCGGGATCTCGCGCCACTGGCCCGGCGTGTCCGGGTGATTCGCGCACATCCCGAGCACCGGGCACGGCGAAATCAGCGTCCGCAGCAGCAGGCCCGGGTCCCACCGGCAGAACACGCAATCGTGGCAGATGCGCGGGCGGCCCGCCCCCTTCGCACTCCCGGCTTTCGTCGTCATGAGCTGACCCTCCACATTCAACATACACTCGCCATCAATACACATTGTGTTGTATGAAGATCATACAGATATCTTCGTTGCGATCAAGAAGAATCTTACGCAGAAGCTGAATTTTCTTTCGTCCAGGCCCGCGATCCGTGCGGGGCCTGCACGGCCGGTTTGGACAATCCGTTGGCTTCACCGGCGAGGACGGGTAGGATGGGCTTTGGCCTATGCCGTGTCTTGAGCCGCTGAAATCGATGCTATGGAGTGCTGAAATGAGGTTGCGATCCCTGATGACTTTCGTCGGTTGGTATGGTGTGTTGGTGGCGCCGCTGTGCGCGGGGGCGCCTGATGTGGGCCGGCCGGCGCTGGTTCGGGAGGTCCTGGACGGCAAACGCCAGGAGGCGCGGGCGTCGTGGTGGGGGTTCGATCCCCACGACTCGACCGAGTTCCTTCAGAACGCCCTCCACTCGAACGTCAAGAGGCTCATCGTCGACCGGCAGGCGTCGGCCTGGGTGACGCGGCCGCTGAGCGGTGTGAGCGATCAGGAAATCGTCTTCGAGGCGGGGACGGAACTGGTAGCTCTGAAAGGCGCGTTCCAGGCGAAAGGGGACTGCCTGCTGTCGTTTCGGGAATGCCATCATGTCACCGTTCGCGGCGCCGCGGAGGCCGGGCGCAGCGCTGCGCGCCTTCGCATGCAGAAGGCCGATTACCAATCCGACGCCTACGCGAAATCCGAATGGCGGCACGGGCTGGTCTTCTCCGGCTGTCGAGACGTGCTGGTTCAGGACCTGACCATCGAGCAAACGGGAGGGGACGGCATCTACCTGGGCGCCTCGTCGAAAACGGGCTCCAATCGGAATGTGGTGATCCGGCGTGTCGACTGCCACGCCAACCATCGGCAGGGGATCAGTGTCATCAGCGCCGAGAATCTCCTGATCGAGGATTGCCGGTTGCGGCACACGCAGGGGACCGCGCCGCAGGCGGGCATCGACTTCGAGCCGAACCATTGGACCGACGTGTTGGTCCATTGCGTCGTGCGCCGCTGCCTGGCGGAAGGCAACAGCGGGACCGGCTATCAGATCTGTCCGCAGTACTTGAGCGGCCGTTCGAAGCCGATGAGCATCTACCTGGAGGATTGCGTCAGCCGCAACAACGGGCAGCATGGCGTTCACATGTGCACCGCCCAGCAGGACGCCCCGGGAGGGCTGCTGCACATCACAGGTTTCGTTTCGGAAGACAACGGCATGGCGGGCCTGTCCTGTCAGTTCAATCCCTGGGACGCGGTGCGCATCGAGGTGATCGATTCGGTCTTGCGCGACTGCGCCCGCCAGGATTCGTTCTTTCCGCCGATCTTCGTGCAGAGCGTCAATTCGGGCGAACGTCCCGGCGGGAACATCCATTTCCAGCGGGTGCTCGTAGAGGATGATCTCGACCGCCCGTTCTTCCGGATCAGCGACCCCAAGGGGAACGGACTGAAGGACGTGACCGGCCAGATCATCCTGGAACGTTGCGGACAGAAGGAAACCATCGTGGTCGACGATGCCTGGTTGCGCAAGATCAGCGGCGGCTCTTCCAGGCCGTAGACAATCCGCAGAGGCTTGGGGTCCATCCCAGCAGCCATCCGGCGGGTTTTGTGCAAACCGGGGCGGCGGAGCGTCCGTAGACCCTGTAGTCCTTGTGTGCCTGGGGGCTCGGTGCAGGCACCCGAAGCCTCCGGCGGATCAGCAGCAGGAACGATGCAGGGAGGTGTCCGATGGGGATTTTCGAGTTTCTCGACGAGTCGAGGGTGCCGTACAAGGTGTTGGAGCACCGGCCGGTCTTCAGCGCGCAGCGGCTGGCCCAGATCGAGCACGAGCCGGGTCGCTTCGTCGCCAAGCCGGTGATCGTCAAGGCCGACGGTCGGTTCCTGATGTGCGTCCTGCCCGCCGACGCCAAGATCGACCTGGAGACCCTCAAGGGGCAGCTCCGGGCCGAGTCGGCGGAACTAGCTGATGAGGAGGACATCGCACGCCTGTTCCCCGACTGTGAGGTGGGGGCCGAGCCGCCTTTTGGCAATCTCTTCCACCTCGACACCGTCATGGACAAGGCCCTGGAGAAGGATGATCACATCGTCTTCCGCGCCGGCAGCCACACCAGGGCGGTCCGTCTGGACATGGCCGACTACCGCAAGCTCGTGCATCCGAAGGTGCTCAACCTGCACCGGCAGTGATGGCCTGAAGAGCCCGCACAGCCGGTCGGTCATTGCGATGCGCCTCCGTCAGCGGATGGAGGCGTCTTCGGGCAGGCCGAGCTGTCGCCACAAAGGCGCCAGCGGGATACGGTTAACCAGAGAATCCCTATCTCCATGCAGATTCTCTTGCAGACAGAGGGCCAGCGGGTTATCATCGTGGTTGTCGACGCTTGCCTGTATGTGCATTCTGCGGCATGAACGAGGAGACGTATGGCTTTAGACGCGAGCATGACCATCCTCAAGATGCTTGAGACACTGCCCGAGCATATCCAGGAGCGGGTAGTGGAGCACCTGCGCGAGTACATTGAGGACCTGCGCGACGAGGCTTCGTGGAACGAGTCTTTCTCTCGGACCGAAGGCAATCTCATTGCGGCGGCCCGCCAGGCGCGCAAGGAGATCGCAGAGGGCAAGGCGACCCCTCTGGACCCCGAGAGGCTGTGAAATCAGCAACCATACCATCCTTCTGGCATGCTTATCGCCGTCTGGACGGCAAGGTCAGATCCAGTGCGAAGAAGGCATACCACCTGTGGCAGGAAGACCCCTTCCACCCTTCCCTCCGTTTCAAGTGCATCAATCGGGAAGAGAATCTCTGGTCTGTGCGTCTCTCGCTGGGTTATCGTGCTCTGGGCGTTCTGGACGGGGACACGGTGACTTGGTTCTGGGTCGGCGGCCATGATGACTACGAGCGGTTCTTCGGATAAGCGCGTCCGGCGTCAGCGGATGGAGGCGTCTTCGGGCAGTCCGAGCTGTTTGTAGAGGTTGCGGCGGCCGGCCTTGTCGCCGTCCATGATAGCGCGGGCGTAGTCCGCGACCTCTTTCGCCTTTTCGCGGGGCACGCAGATGACGCCGTCGCCGTCGGCGACGATGACGTCGCCGGGCCGGACCAGCACGCCGCCGCACTCGATGGGCCGGTTGACTGACTCGATCTCGTTGCGCCCCGGGCGGATGCCCCGGCCGGGATGGCGGAAGTACAGCGGCATCTCCTCAGTGGCGACCTCGTCCGTGTCGCGGGCGGTCGCGTCGGTGACCACGCCCACGCAGCCCCGCAGCTTCCAGCCCATGATATTGTTCGAGCCGATGCTTCCGACGTCGCGGGTCTCGGCGTCGTCGATCACCAGGGCCGTCCCCTCGCGGATCAGCGGGACGAACGGCTCGGGCGTCACCTCGCTGTAGGTCTTGCCCACCCACTTGTCGAACGCCTCGGTCTCCAT
>JAXDBU010000099.1:0-39306 GCA_034678485.1 Sedimentisphaerales bacterium
GTCCCCCCCACATTTTGACCACCCCCCCCCGTCGCGCCCCCCGCCCCGCCCCCCCCAACAACTGGGGGATCAGCCGGGCGTTGATCTCAGTGCCCAGGTAGATGGTAACGACACTCACCCCTCGCAAATCCACCGTCAGGACATCCCTTTGCTCGATGGTGACCAAGTGTGCGACTCCGCTGTGTTCGGCATTGCTGCGGGCTTCCGCTGCACGGAGAGGATCGAGATCATACCCCACAGCCCGGCACCCGTAGCGCTTGGCAGCCGCGACGAGGATGCGTCCATCTCCGCAGCCCAGGTCGCAGACCACGTCGTCCTTCGTCACTTGTGCCAAGCCGAGCATTCTGTCCACCACATCCGGCGGCGTCGTGGCGTACTCGACGAATAGAACCGCCGGCGGATCGGCTGTGCTGTCACTGTGCTCACCCACAGCGGCGATGAGCCATTTGTCGTCCCGGGGCGACGATGACAGTTGGCTCTGACTCGAGCGGCAACCGGCGACAGCGAGCCCGGCGAGCGCAAGGACAATTCTGCAAGTTCTCGCAGAATGGGTCCGAGCCGCTTGAGAGACCGCAACAAATACAACGGCTTTCCCGATCTTCACGGAATCGCTCCTGTCTTTCGGTGCTCCGGATCCCGTCCCTCGCGAGGCATCGTCTCGGCGCGAACGGCCGAAGCACGTGTCCATTGTACTGGCCGAGCGTTCTTCTGTCGCCCTTTGTCGGGAACGGAATCGGCAGGAGGTGATCCGTTGTTTCTCAATCGGTGTGGTCTTGCACGTTCCGGTTCTCGCGTTATGATGGCGGGTTCAGGGTGGGTGTCCGCCCGAAGGTTGCCCAGGAGAATAGGAGGACTACGGAATGGCCGTGGATAAGAAACAGATATCGGCGTGTCTGGACGAGTGCAGGCATCATCTCACGACGGAGTTGCTGCCGTTCTGGATGAACCGCTGCAAGGACGAGCAAAACGGCGGGTACATCACGCATTTCGACAAGGACGGCAAGGACTCCGGGACCGACGAGAAGTCGATGCTCGGGCAGATGCGCGTCATTTACTCGATGTCGGCGGCCCACCGCGCCGGCTATGGCGCCGGCCGATGCGCCGAGCTTGCCAAACACGGCGTGGACTTCGTGCTCGACAAGCTCTGGGACAAGCAGTACGGCGGGTTCTACTGGATGGTCAATCGCAAGGGCGAGGTCACGATCGACAAGAAGATCCTCTACGGCCTGAGCTTCGCCATGTATGGCCTGACGGAATACACGATGGCCACCGGCGACCCGCGTGGGCAGGAGTACGCCCAGAAGGTGTTCGACCTCGTGAAGAAATACTGCGCCGAGACAAGCTGCGGCGGGTATTGGGAGATGTTCGAGCGGGACTGGACCCTGTGTGGGCCCGGTCCCAGAGGCGGCGACCGAAAGACCCTCGACGTCCACATGCACCTGATGGAAGCCTTCACGAACATGTACGAGTGTACGAAGCAGGAGATTCATCGTCGGACCTTGATCGAGGACATCGACATCCTGCTCAAGAAGATCCTGCACAAGCGGTACGCCACCGGCATCCCGCAGTTCACCGTGGACTGGAAGGTCGCTCCCCAGATCAAGTTCGATATTATCTGGGGTTGGGACCGCTTCGCCGAGGGGGGCCAGAAACCCCACGCCCAGGACAACACGTCCGCCGGGCACAACGTCGAGTTCGCCTGGTTGCTGGCCCACGCTACCGATGTGCTCGGCGCCGGCTGGGACGACTACAAGAAGGTCATCAAGAAGGCGATGGACCACGGCATGAAGAACGGCATCGACCCCGAGTTTGGCGGCGTCTACACCGAGGGTCCCCACGCCGGCGGCGTCTACGACACGGAAAAGGAATTCTGGCAACAGGCAGAGGTCATGATCGGCATGCTGGAGGGCTGCCTGCGGTTCGGAACCCGGGTCTACTGGCCGGCGTACGTGAATGTGCACCGATTCGTCTTCGACAAGATGATCCACCACGCGGTCGGCGAGTGGTGGCCGCTGTTGAATCGCGAGGGCCAGCCCGTCCGATGGACTCATATGAGCCATTCGTGGAAGGTGAACTACCATACGATCCGCTGCATGGTCGAGTGCGTCAGGCGGCTCGAGAAGCTGGCGAGTTGAGTTCGATGGAATACCGAGGCAGGCACAACGCGTTTGATCTGAGTCAGATCAAGACCTATCCGCTTGTGACACGGAGCAACAAGGTCCAACTCGGCAACCTGGTCTTGCCGAAGGACGTGGATGGGCTGTCGCTCGATGTGCCGCGAGAGGTTCGCAGGGACATCCAGGTCGTGGCCGACGCAATGGTCGCCGCCCGGCGTGAGAGCAGGCCCGTGATCCTGTTCACCGGCGCCCACCTGATCAAGAATGGGTTGGGCCCGCTGCTGGTCGATCTGGTCGAACGCGATTGCGTAACACTTGTCGCAGGTAACGGCGCCACGACCATCCACGACTTCGAGCTGGCCCTGATCGGCGAAACGAGCGAGAACGTCCCGGCGGCTCTCGACAAGGGTCTGTTCGGCATGGCGTACGAGTTCGCCTACATCAACACGGCGTTGTCCGTGGGCAACGAGCAGCGACTCGGCTACGGTGAGTCGCTCGGTCGGACGATCTGCGACGAGCAGTTCCGCCGACAGGTGCTCGTGCTGGCGGCCAAGCCGGGCTCTGCCGCGGAGTTCTCGCATCCCGAGGTCAGCGTGCTGGCAGCCTGTTACCGCCGCCGGGTTCCGTTCACGGTCCACGTCGGCATCGGGACGGACGTGATCGACCAGCATCCGAGCTTCGACGGCCAGGCCAAAGGCGGCTGCTCCGGTCGGGACTTCCTGCTCTATACGAACGAGGTCGCCAAGCTCACCGAGGGCGGCGTCATCCTGAACATCGGCAGCGCCGTCACCGGCCCGGAGGTGCTGCTCAAGGCGGTCTCGATGGCCGCCAACGTCGGCCGCGTGCCGCACGGCATCCTCACCGCCGATTTCGACCTGCGGATGCACGAGCCCTGCCAGATGAGGGATGAAGCGGCGCCCTGCTACTACTTCCGCGACCAGAAGAGCGTGGTCACCCGCATCCCGGAGGCCTTCGGCGGCAGGGGACTCTACATTCAGGGCGACCAGAAACAGACATTCCCCTTGCTGTACAAAAAGGTTACTGAGAGTCTCTAAATTCGAAATCCGAGTCTCTGAATCCGAGACAAACGCGAAAGACCAAGATCCGAAACTCAAAACGGGACCGGCGACCGGCGACAGCGTTTCGATCATTCGGATTTGCTGTTTTGGATTTGTCTCGGATTTCGTGCTTCGAATTTCGGATTCTTCCGTGAGAGGACTATGGATCAGCGTCGCATCGAAGAGATTCTGTCGAAAATCGAGAACACTCGCGTGGCGGTCTACGGCGACTTCTGCGTGGACGCCTATTGGATTCTGGACGCGAAGGGCTCTGAGGTCTCCGAGGAGACAGGGCTCCAGGCCCGAGCGGTCCGCAGACACTACTACTCGCTGGGCGGCGCCTCGAACGTCGTCGCGAACCTCGCGGCCCTCAAGCCCAAAGCCATCCAGGTGATCGGCGTCGTCGGCGACGACCTCTTCGGCCGGGAGCTGCGACACCAGCTCGACGACCTGGGTGTGGACACCACGCACCTGGTCATCCAGCGAGAGAACTACGATACCGTTGCCTTCGGCAAGCCGTATCTCGACGAGAAGGAAGAGCCCCGTATCGATTTCGGCTTCTTCAACCGTCGCAGCGAAGCCACCGATACCGCTCTCCTGCAGGGCATTCGCCACGCGTTGCAGACCGCGGATGCATTGATCATCAACCAGCAGGTGCCCGGCAGCATCACGAACGTCGGGTTCATCGACCAGGCCAATCGGCTCTTTGCCGAGTTCCCGAACAAGGTCGTCCTGCTCGATTCCCGCCATTTCGGAGACCGGTTCGAACACATCGTTCGCAAGACGAACGACCGCGAGGCCGCCCGCCTCAACGGCGTCGAGTTCGCCCACGGCGAAAACCCGACGCTCGACGAGGTCAAGGGCTACGCCCAGACCCTGTATGGCCAGTTCCACAGGCCGGTGTTCCTGACGCGTGGCTCACGTGGGATGCTCGCAGTCGATGAACAAGGCGTCCACGAGATTCTCGGCATTCAACTGCTCAAGAAGCTTGATCCGGTCGGCGCAGGGGACACCGTGACCAGCGCGTTGACGTTGTGCCTCGGCGCAGGCGTGCCGCCGGTGGAAGCGGCCCAGTTCGCGAATTTCGCCGCCGCGGTGACGGTGCAGAAGCTGTTCCAAACGGGCACCGCCTCCGGCGAGGAGATCCTGGCGGTTGCCAGGGACCCCGACTTCATCTACCAGCCCGAGCTGGCGGAGAGCCCGCGCAAGGCACGGTATGTGCCGGGGACGGAAATTGAGATCTGCGATTCGTCGTGCGTGCAGCGTCCTGCGTCATGCGAAGGAACACGCATCCCGCACAACGCACAACGCACGACGCGCGTCCACCACGCGGTCTTCGACAACGACGGCACGATCAGCACGCTCCGCCAGGGCTGGGAAGAGATCATGGCGCCCGTCATGGCGAAGGCTATCCTTGGGGATCGCTTCGAGACCGCAGAGGAGGGGCTCTATCACAAAGTCTGTCACCGCGTCTCGGAGTACATCGACAAGTCCACCGGCATCCAGACCATCGTCCAGATGCAGGGTCTGGTCGAGATGGTCCGCGAGTTCGGCATCGTGCCGCCCGACAGAGTCCTCGACCGCTTCGGCTACAAACGGATCTACAACGAGGCGCTCATGCAGATGGTCAACGAGCGGATCGCCCGCCTGGAACGCGGCCAGCTCGACGTGACCGACTTCACCGTCAAGGGCGCCGTGGAGTTCGCCCGGGCCTTGCGCGAGCGAGGCGTCACGCTCTACCTCGCCAGCGGCACCGACCATGCGGACGTCGTCCGCGAGGCCCAGGTCCTCGGGCACGCGGACCTGTTCAACGGCGGCATCTACGGCGCCGTCGGCGACATCGACAGTTGCTCGAAGAAGAGGGTCCTCGACCGGATCATGAACGAGAACCACCTCAGTGGCCCGGAGTTGGCGGTCTTCGGCGATGGTCCCGTCGAGCTGCGCGAGAGCCGCAAACGCGGCGGCCTGGCCATCGGCATCGCCTCCGACGAGATCCGACGCTTCGGTCTGAATCGGGAGAAACGCGCTCGCCTGATCAAGGCCGGCGCCCATATCGTCGTACCCGATTTCTCACAACGAGACGAACTGCTCAGCCTGCTCTTTGAGGACTGACCGGTCAGACGCGAAAGAACGTGCAGATCCTGCGGAACACATGCCAGCTGTCGCCCTCGTTTCGCGATCTGCCATGCCTTGGCTCCTTTCTCCTTGCGTATGGTCATATGATCGGTCCGCCTGCGTCAGTCTTCTTGGGGGTTCCCCAACGCGCTGTTTCGCGTTGGCGGTCCCAACTTGTGTAGGGATGCTCCGTACGAGGGATCGGGCAGAGGCATGGTCGACCGCTCTTCGCAGGGCGAGCGTCCCGTTCGCCTGAAGAGGTCGTGCGGGGCGCACGACCTACGAGGAACCGATCACGGGCAAGATGCCCGTGCTACGAGCCGACATCAAGGACGCGACTCTGCGACAGACCCTTCTCAAGGAGATCCTGGCGTTGCTCTACCCCAAAAGCGTGAAATGAGCAGGGGTCCACACATTTGATGAGTGGCCTTTTGGCACGATCGGGCTATAATACGCTGAGTCACACCTCCTTGAAAGGAATCGCTTATGGCGTCGATCAAGGATCTGATCGTGAATCCCAGTCCGAGATCCGCCGTGGCTTCTCGGGTGATCCTGGATGAGGCCCGCCGGAATGGTCTGTCGTACTACCCATCTCCTGAAAACTGGCAGGATGAGATTCTCTACTTCCTGCTGCCCGACCGTTTCAGCGACAGGAGGAATCGGCCGATGCTGACGCGCGAGCAGATCCGTGCTCTGCGGGCGACCGCGTCGCGCCCGGACTGGAACTGGAAGAAATGGGCGGATTCCGGAAAGCTCTGGCAGGGGGGCACCATCGCGGGCATCACCAAGCGGCTCCCCTATCTACAGGCATTGGGAATCTCGGCGATCTGGGTGGGCCCGGTGCTCAAGCAGCGATGTAATGTGGACACGTATCATGGTTACGGCGTCCAGGACTTCCTGGAGGTGGATCCGCGATTCGGGACCCGGGAGGACCTGGCGGCCCTGGTGCAAGCGGCGCATCGCAAGTGGATTCGCGTGGTCCTGGACATTATCCTGAATCACACCGGCGACGCCTGGGGGTATCTGCCGGCCGGCCGGCCGGCGGCCCAGTGCCTGAATGAGCCGCCGTACCGATCCTGGCCAGGGTATTACGGCAATCCGAGCTCCCCCGACACGCGAGGCTGGCGAATCTGCTGGCGGGCTGTGGATCAGAGTGGTCTCGGTCCCGACGTGGGCGTCATCGCGTCGCGCGACCACGGGCTGTGGCCCTGCGAGTTCCAGAACGAGCAGCGGTTCACCCGAGCGGGAAAGGGCAGCCTGGACTGCGGCGACAAGGCAGATCCCCATGCGGAATTTCGACGAAGCGACTTTTTTGCTTCAAAGGATCTGGCGCTCGATGTAGCGCCCACGCTGGAATTCCTCGTCGATTGCTACCGGTATTGGATCGCGATCTCGGATGTGGACGGGTACCGCGTGGACACGGTCAAGCACATGGAGCTGGAGACTGCACGGAACTTCGCGGGAGCGATCCGCGAGTTCGCGGAGACGCTCGGAAAACGCAACTTCCTTGTCATCAGCGAGATCGCGGGCGCAGCGGACTACAAGGCGCTGTATCTCGACCACATGAGCATTCTCGGTCGGAACATGACCGCCGCGTTGGATATCGGCGACGCTCGGGCCATTCTGACCGGCGTCGGCAAAGGTCTCCAGGCGGGCAGCGATTATTTCAAGGGCTTCGATCCGTACAACGACCAGTTCGGCTCGCATCGCAACAACGGTGGCCGGCACGTGTCCATCCTCGACGACCACGACCATGTATCCGGGGAAAAGGTGCGTTTCTCCGCCCAGATCCCGGATGACTGCCCGGTCAAGGATTACCAGATCGTCGTGCCGACCGCGATCCAGCTCTTTACACTGGGGATCCCCTGCATTTACTACGGGACCGAACAGGCCTTCTCCGGCCCAGCCCAGTCGCAGTTGAAACATCTCCTCGCCGAGGGATGGAAAGACGACTGCAACCACGGCGACCGCTACCTGCGCGAAGCGATGTTCGGCCCGGAGCACCCTCGCGTCCCGTACGACCGACCGATCTCCGAGCAACTGTCTGGACGCGACACTTCGCTGCCCGGCTTCGGCCCCTTCGGCACCTGCGGCAAGCACTGCTTCGACACATCGAGCCCGGCGTTCGTCCGGATTGCGGCTCTGTGCAAGCTGCGGCGTGAGCACGTGGCGCTGCGCGTGGGCCGGCAGTACTATCGGAAGCTCCGACTTCCCAGCGGGTGGTTCGACCTGCCGGGCGCAGGCGAGATCGTCGCCTGGAGCCGGATACTCGACACGCTGGAGTATCTGTGCGTCGTCAATCCCCACGCGACGCAGAGTCGGGGGGGCGACGTAGTGGTGGATGCGACGTTGTGCCCGCCGGGCACGACGTTCGAGGTCATCGCGAACACCGCCCACACAGCAGCAGGCAACACTTACGCCGGAAGCCATCCGATCAACTCGCTGATTCAGGTCTGCGGCAGGCGAGTTCCCTATGAACCGGCCTATCTCGAGATTCGGGATGTCCCGCCGTGCGAGGTCGTGGTTCTCACAAGACGTCCGCCAACAAGGGGCTGACTCGTCCTTGATTTGAACTGGGGGTGTGGAGGGGCCGTATCAGTCGCGGGGGAGAAGGGCTGCACAGTCGTCGATGCCCTTCGGCAGGACACCGGCGCGTGCCGGGGCGGATGCATCGGTGGGCAGGAGTAACGCGTCATGTCGGATCACATGGTCTTCCAGGGATGTGCGACGTGGGAAAAAGAGGCGATCCGAGCTTACTGGCTCCAGAAGATGCCGCGAATCGAGAGGCTCTTGACACGATTCCCCGAGGATCAGCGGGAGTTGCGATTGACCGCGACGCACAAGCCAAAGCGGTTCGACCTGCACGTGGCGCTGCTGTTGCCCACGGGTTCGCTCATCGCCGAGGCGTCCTCGCCGACGGACCGCGATGCAGTCGATGCGGTAGCCAGCAAGTTGGCGGGCGAGGTCCGGCGCCACAAAGAAGTGATCCGACGGGAGCATCTCTATCACAGAAGGCAGCGGCGAGAGGAGTTGTCCCGGCAGGCAGAAGCTTCGCTCCAGCCGCAGACTCCGAAGCTGGATCAGAATGTGTTCTTCAATCTGTTGACCCCGCTGATGGCTCGACTGCGGGATCACGCACATCAGGAACTGACCGTCGCCCAGCTCCAGGGACGAATCGGGCGCGAACAGGTCACAGTGACTGATCTGCTCGATGAGGCGATCCTGCGTGCATGGGCACGTCTGGATCGCAGGGACCCGGCGCTGCCTCTCGAAGTCTGGCTGACAAGGCTTCTGCATGAGGTGCTCGATGAACAGACTCCCGGCCCGCAAGCGGTTCTCTCCCTCGACGGGGAAGTCGATGGACTTGATCCCGGTCGCGAAGTCGCAGCCGGACGGCTGCCGGACGATGCGCCGGCATGGGAGGAACCTCCGACGGTCACTTTTGACGATGTGCTGCCGACCCACGAGGTGAGCGAGCCATGGGAGCAGTTGGCTGCGATCGACCAGGGACGATGGGTGCTCGACCAACTGAGCGAACTATCCCCGCTCCGTCGCCGGGCATTCACCCTGCATCTGCTCGATGGATGGGAACCGCAAGACATCGCGATGATCCAGGATCGGACCACCGACGAGGTCGGCAACGATATCGAGGCCGTCCAAGAGATGCTGCGAAGCCGGCTGGACAGCGACTCCCAGATTCACCCCGGCGGATTCACGCGGGATGGGCACGCCCGGTAGGCGCCTCTGGGTACGCCTCGCAGGGAAAACGGCTGTCCGGGTCGGCGTGTAACTTCATTGATTATAATGTATTACGGCAAGTGAGGTCGCCGTGCGCCCTGTGCGAGGTTTACGGGTCGTGAGAATCCTCGAAAAATCGCTTGCCATTGCCTGTGGGTCTGCATAGAATACGGGTTTTACTACGCTGATGATTTGTGACCATCGGGAGATCACTCGTGAAAACCAAGTTGCTTGATGCAGTTGAGAGCAAGAGCCTGAAGAAAGAGATACCGCATTTTGAGGTCGGCGATACGGTGGACGTGCATTGCCGCATCCAGGAAGGCGATAAGACCCGGACGCAGATCTTCTCCGGCACGGTCATCGCCCGCAAGGGTCGGGGCATCAGCGCGAGCTTCACGGTCCGGCGGATCGTCGCCAACGAAGGCGTCGAGCGGCAATTCCCGCTCCATTCGCCCAATGTGCTGAACATCGTGCCGACCCGCAGCGGCAAGGTCCGACGGGCCAAGCTGTACTTCCTGCGCGACAGGACAGGCAAAGCCGTCAAGCTCTCGCAGAGGCACAGCGAGCACACGAGCAAGTAATCGACCGTTTACGATTCGCGATTTACGATTTGAAGACACGGGCGCGCACTCATCGCTGGGCAGCGCGCCCGGATAGTAAATAGTCGATAGTGAATCGTAGATCCCATGCTTTTCCTGATTCGACGCAGGTTGCTGAACGACAGGGCCCGGCTGGGCCGGTGGGGGGAGAGACGCTGCGAACGATACCTCCGAAACAAGGGCCTGCGAACCCTCGCCCGCAATTACGCCTGCAAGGTCGGCGAACTGGACCTGATCATGGTCGCTCCCGACGGTACGCTGGTCTTCGTGGAGGTCCGCTCGCGGGCGGATGAGCGTTTCGGCCCGGTGGAGGACACGATCACACCGGCCAAACGCGCCCGTGTGGCCCGGGCCGCCCGCCACTTTCTGGCGGCCCACAAGATCGAAGACCGTCCCCTGCGGTTCGACGTCGTCGCGGTGATCCTCGGCCGCCGTGGTCCTCCTCAGATCCGCCACTACGAGCATGCCTTTGTGCCATAGAGCCCTTTTTGACGCAGACGAGAGTGATTCTGGGAGGCAAGTGTGCTATGAACGAGGTAATACGGAGCGGAGTTCTGGTTGTATTGACAACGGCACTTCTCCTGGCCGGGTGCAGTGCGGTGGTGGACGGCCCGGCCGAAGCGCCCCACCTTCTGGCGAAGTTCCCGTTCGATCCCAACGCCAAGTGGGTTGTGCTGCCGGTCACACTGGAAGGTGAGCAGTGCCGATTCATTCTGGACACGGGTTGCACGCTCACCATCTTCGACGCCTCTCTCCGGGATCGGCTTGGCAAGCGTTTTCTCTGGCCGAAGAAGTGGGAGGCCGCCGACGGAGAGCAGTTTACGGTCGAGTACTTTCGTGCCCCCAAGGCGTACGTTGGTCCCCTGCAAATGGCTTCCTATGACTTGGTCACGGCTACCGACGTTTCTACGACCGTGGGCGGGATTGACGGCATCCTCGGAATGGAGTTTCTCAGACACTACGCCGTACAGATTGACCCAGACCGGGGAACTGTGAGCTTCTTCAAAAGCCACAAGGGCGTTGCACACCCGCATTGGGGCCACGAGATTCGCATGAAACGCGGGTTCCGTTCGTCTTTGCCCTACGTCAGAGGCCAAGTCAATGACGTCAAGGCGAGGTTTCTGGTGGATGCAGGTTTCACCAGTACTCTCTCCGGGAGCCTGAAGAAGGACGTGTTTGAGAAGGTTCGGTCCCAGTCCGGCGGTTACGAACACCAGAGCACGGTATCCAACATCGCACAGGCGGCTACACCAAGGTCGGGATCGGTCGTCTTGCCCGACGAGCTATCCCTGAATGGATACGCATTCGGGGACACCGCCTTCTGCAAAGCGCATCGTTCGCTTCTGGGTCTGCCTTCCTTCTCGGGGCACGTCGTTACGTTTGATTTCCCGAATGACAGGCTGTATCTGAGGCCGGCCCGGAATCAGACGCCGCGGGGAGGAGGCCGGTTCGGGTTGGGCCGTCTTGGTTTCAGCTTGTCTCGTCAGCGTGACGGTCTGGCTGCTTGCAGCGTTGACCCGAACGGCATCGCCGAAAGCAAAGGAATGAAGCAAGGTGATCTTCTTCTTGAGGTGGATGGACGGGATGCGCGCGGATTCACCCCGATTGAATTCGTCAGGTTCATGGTACAACGTCGCAATAGTCAGGATGAAAGCCCACTTGCGCTGACTTTTGCACGAGGGGATGCCGTACACCACATCCTCTTCACCGAGAGTGACCTGGTGTCTAAGGAAAAGGGAATCAACAAGTGTCTTCCCGAATAGTAGCAGCGGTTCACTTGCGAAAAGGGCCCTCTTCTATACCTGATGAATTTGAAATCCTGGCGGGCATGGAGTATGCTCAGATTTCGTGAGTACAAGTGCGACAAGAGCGATAGAGTCTTACGCGGGATTCTTCTTGCACTTGTTTCAACACTGTCAAGAGAGGCATCACGCAGCGAATGAGATTGACTGACACGCATTGTCATCTGACGTTTGAGCCATTGTCCGCGGATGTGTCGGGGGTGATTGCGCGGAGTCGGGCGGCCGGGGTGACCGGGTGGATCACTGTGGGGACGCATCTGGAGGACAGCCGCAAGGCCATCGAACTGACGGGGCAGTGTGAAAACATGAACGCGACCGTGGGAATTCATCCACATGAGGCGCACAGCGCGGATTCGGATGCCCTGGAGGAATTGAGACAATTGGCCCGGCGAGAGAAAGTCGTCGCCATCGGCGAGACCGGCCTGGATTTCCACTACAACTTCTCGAAGCAGCCGGACCAGAAGCGGGTGTTCGAGGCCCACATCGACATCGCGCGTGAGGTCGGGCTGCCCGTGGTCATTCACTCACGAAACGCATTCGACGAGACGATGGAGATCCTCGACCGTTGCGGCGGGGGGCTCAAAGGCGTGGTCTTTCACTGTTTCAGCGGCTCGGCCGAGCAGGCCCGCATGGTTCTCGACAGGGGGTATTTTGTCTCGTTCACAGGCGTGGTCACCTTCAAGAACGCGGAAGTGACACGACAGGCGGCCCAGGTCGTCCCGTTGGACCATCTGATGGTTGAGACGGATTGTCCCTACATGTCCCCCGAGCCGGTGCGGAGCCGCAAGCCCAACGAGCCGGCGTTGATGGTACACACGGCGGAATTCCTGGCACGACTCAAGGGTATCAGCCTGGACGAGTTGGCCCAGGCGACCACTCGTACTGCACACGAGTTCTTTGGCCTTGATGGTCTCGATTGAGCGTGAGCCCCCGAGTCCGGGCGGGTCTGGGGGCCTGCGTTGTGGAAGGTTCCGCTGTGTTGTATCGCGTGACCAGGTGTCTAAAACATGCAAAATGCCTTTTTTCAGTACAATAGCCGGGGTATGGCGACCTTGATTTGACTTTTTGCACTTCTGGCCTCTATATCTTATAGCTAAGCCTCTGAATGATACGCCGGGGCCGGAGTCTTTCCTTAGTGTCTGACCCGCGGCGGGTGGAGGATGTCCGCTGAAGACGCCATAGGGAAGGACTTGCGTAGCATTCTATGCCGGGTGTATACGACCACGCTGCGATCAACCGGGTGCAGCAGGCGAACGACATTGTTGACGTGATCGGTGAACACGTCAGCCTGAAACGGAAGGGACGAGAATGGCTCGGTCTGTGCCCGTTTCACGAGGACCACAGGCCCAGTCTCTACGTCAACCCGGACAAGCAGATCTACAAATGCTTCGCCTGCGGTGCAGGCGGGGACGTGCTTAAGTTCGTCCAGATGCGCGAGGGCCTGACGTTTCCGCAGGCCATCGAGCGTCTGGCGGAGCGCGCGGGCATCCAGTTGCAGCCCGTCCGGCGTATGGTTTCGTCGGAGCCTGGGCATGCCGAGATCGATCCGAACCTCCTGGCGAGGGCCAACAAGTGGGCCATGCAGTTTTTCCAGGAGTGTCTGAACGATCCGGAGAAGGGCAAGCGGGCCCGAGAGTACCTGGCCGAGCGGAAGATCTCCGCCCAGAGCATCGAGAAGTGGCGCCTCGGCGCCTCGCCCAACGCGGTCGATGCCATGGCCAGGGCGGCGGCAGCGAGGAAGGGCTCGCTCCAAGTGCTGCAGCAGGCGGGTCTCATCACCGGACCGAACCAGGACAAGTTCGTCAACCGCCTGATGTTCACGATCACGGACGCCACCGGCAGGGTGATTGCGTTCGGAGGTCGGACGCTGGACGGCACCGGCGCAAAGTACGTCAATTCGCCGACCACGGCGTTGTTCGATAAAAGCAACACGCTCTACGGCCTGGAGCAGGCCCGTCACGAGGTCGTCAGGACGGGTACTGCGGTGGTCGTCGAGGGCTACACCGACGTAATCATGTCGCATCAGTTCGGCTGCACGAACGTGGTTGCGACTTTGGGAACGAGTTTCACGGCCGGGCACGGGCGGACCCTTCGGCGATATGCACAGAAGGTGGTTCTGCTCTTCGACAGCGACACCGCCGGCATGGCGGCTGCGAATCGTGCCTTGGAGGTTTGTCTGTCCCAGCATCTCGATATCAAGCTGGCCTTCGTCCCGGAGGGCAAGGACCCGTGCGAGTTTCTCCTGGTCGCCGGCAAGGAGGGATTCGATAGCGTGGTGGAACGGGCAGTGGACGTCTTGGAGTTCAAGTGGGACAGGCTCAACCAGACGTTCACCACGGGTGATACGCTGGCCGGGCGCAAAGCGGCGCTGGATGAATTCCTGCAGGCGATAGCTGTCGGTGTCGCCGCGGAGGCACTACCTGTGGCCGAGAGCGGCGCCTTCGTGCACAAGGTTGCCAAGATCATCGGATTGAATCCGAAGACTCTCTATGACGACCTGGAGCGGCGGAGGCAGCGAGCGTCCGTCTCTTCCGCTGGGGCACAAGCCCGTCGAACCCAGACTCCAGAGGGTGCCCCGTGGGGTCGGGGGCTCCGGGCGGCAGCACAAAAGGAGGTCCTGGAGGTGCTGCTCAACGAGCCTGCGTTGTTCCATACCGTCGAGCGAGACCTCTCGGAGGGCCTGTTCGATGTGCCGATCCTGAACCGAATTGCCAAGGTCTTGTTCGACGTGATTCGGTCGGGGGAGGATCTTACGATCAGTCGAGCGCTGGCCCGGACGGAGTCGCCGGAACTGGCGCAGGGCATTGTCGAACTGCAGCGAATCGGTGAGGAGAAAGGGAATTATGAACCTCGCCTGCTGGACGCCCTGGCGGTTCTGCAGCGGTCAAATCCCCCGGTTTCCGGAGATGTTCGGACCAATGGAGCCGGTGGACGCGCAGATTCTGGCGAAATCGCCGAGGGGCGTCCCGGACGCCAGCATCCGCACAGCATAGGTATGACGTGATGATCGAGTTATGTAAACCCCTGTGACGTGAACAATTACGTGCACAGGGCCGTACAACGGGTGAATCCGGAACACCAGTAAGGATACCAGTATTCCTGGCTTCACAAGGGTGGTTTGCGAGGACTTTTGCAGTTTCGCTTTAGTGGAGTCGGTATTGTGGCGAAAAAGGGAATGAGGTCGAAGAAAGCAAAGAATATGACTCAGACGGAAGTCCAAAGTACGTCCGATAGTGCCAAGTCCGAGGCGCCGAACCCGGAACTGCTGATCAAGACGTTGGTCGCGAAAGGCAAGAAGAAAGGATTCCTGACCTACGAGGAGATCAACGAGTCGCTGCCGGACGACGCTGTGACCGCCAAGCGGCTCGAGAAACTCCTCGAGACACTCGACGAAATGGGCATTGCCCTTGTCGATGAGAGTGACGCAGAAGCCCATGGGGCCAGCAAGATAGACGGGGAATTCGAGGAAGACGCCGAGCCGGTGGATGAGGAAGAGGCCGGCGACGTGGAAGGGGACGCCGAAGAAGACGAGGCACTCGAAAAGGAATTCGTCGAGAGCGAGGTGTCGCATCGGATTGACGATCCCATTCGCATGTACCTGACCCAGATGGGCCAGATTCCCCTGTTGACTCGTAAGGACGAGATCTCCCTGGCGCGCAAGATTGAGATTGCGCGGATGGTCTTCCGTCGCAAGATGCTGCAGTCCGACTACTGCGCACGCAATGCAGTAGAATTGATGCAGCAGGTTTCCGACGGCTCCATGTCGTTCGACCGGACCATCAAGACCGGCACGACCCCCCTGACGACCAAGGGCGTCATCAAGAAGCGGATGACGGAGAACCTCAAGACCGTGGCGGAACTCCTGGAAATCGATCAGAAGCTCTTCAAGAGCATCTGTGCCGGTGCGGACGAGACGAAGGTGCAAGCCGATGCCAGACACCTTCGCAGGAATCGTCGCAAGATCGCGGCACTGCTGGAGGAGTTGAGTCTGCGGACCAGCCGTATCCAGCCAATGAAGATCAAACTGCTGGGCGTCTGCGAGAAGATGCAACAGCTTCAGAAGACCATCGAGGCCGGTGTGACCGAAAACATGACGGCCGACGACATCCTGGCCGCCAAGCAGGAATTGGCCGGCCTGCAGGAACTGGTCCTGGAGATGCCCGATCAGTTGGAGAAGAAGCTGCGGACGGTGGAGCGGATCTTCGGGCAGTACGAGGAAGCCAAGCGGACGCTGTCCAGCGCCAACCTCCGTCTGGTCGTCTCGATTGCGAAGAAATACCGGAATCGCGGCCTGAGCTTCCTGGACCTGATCCAGGAGGGCAACACCGGCCTGATGCGTGCGGTCGACAAGTACGAGTACCGTCGCGGCTACAAGTTCAGCACCTATGCCACCTGGTGGATTCGCCAGGCCATCACGCGGGCGATTGCCGATCATGCCCGGACCATCCGTATTCCCGTCCACATGATCGAGACGATGAGTCGGATTCGCAGTGCGTCGAAGATCCTGCATCAGGAACTCGGTCGCGAGCCGACCATCGAAGAAATCGCCGGCGAGGTCGGCATGACCGTCCAGGAAACCCGCAGGGTTCTCAATATCTCCAAGCACCCGATCAGTTTGGATCGGCCCATCGGCGATAGCGAGGATTCCTATTTCGGCGACTTCATCGAGGACGACGATATCGACTCGCCGGTGGCCTCCGCAACGCAGGAGATGCTCAAGGAGCGCATCGACATGGTCCTCAAGACCCTCTCCTACCGCGAGCGGGAAATCATCAAGCTCCGTTACGGCATCGGCGACGGCTACACCTACACGCTCGAGGAAGTCGGTCGGATCTTCAAGGTCACGCGAGAGCGCGTCCGCCAGGTCGAAGCCAAGGCCATTCGCAAGCTCCAGCACCCGGTGCGGGCCCGCAAGCTCGAGGGGTTCCTCGACCACAAATCCGCGTAGGCCGTCCTGACAGAACGACTCTCGGCCGGGGGTTTCCAAATCTCCGGCCTTTATTCTGCGCCCCCTGAATCCCCGAAAAGTGCAGCGAGATAGAGACGGACGCCGTCCCGGATTGTTATACTGATGTGCACCGACCGCGAAGACGAGTCGTAGGCACCGTATGAAAGGGCGATTGTCGCCTGTGGGGAACTCACAAGAACAGGAGGAAATCATGGTCCAAAGAACGGCGTCATTGACGGTGATTGCGTTGCTGGCTGCTTGTGTGATGCCTGCGCTGGCGCAGCAAAGTCTCGGCGATTTCGTGTCGAACAACGGGTATGACTGGGTCATCGGTCGGTGGGTCGCCACGACCGATCAGGGCCAGGTCGAGCTCAACTACAGATGGGCCTTGGACAAGTACGTCGTCCTGGGCGAGGTGAAGATGGGGAACTACCAGTATCGCGGGATCATCATGCTGGACCCGGGTCGGGGCGAGGTGGTCGAAAGGGGCGCCGACAACAGGGGGGGCACGGCGAAAGGAGAGTGGACGGAGGAATACGGCGACCTGGTGCATCGCATCCAGCACACGGGTCCGAACGGCGAGGTGATGAAAGCTCAAATCGAATACACGAAGGTGGACGCGGACAGCGTCACGATCGCGATGTACCGTGTGGACAGCAGCGGCTATCGCAGCGGCGAACCGATGGCCAAGGCCACGTACAAACGCCAGCCGGCCGCGACGACAGATGCCGCGACCGCGACGCAGGCCGGGCCGACCGCCGACTACGAGAAGCTCGGCGATCTCATCTCCCAGGGCGGCTACGACTGGATGGCCGGCAAATGGCTCTCCACCGACGGCGATCAGCGGTATGAGCTCGAGCACAAGTGGGCGTTGGACAAGCACGTGGTGCTCATGGACCTCAAGATGGCCGGCTTCGCCTATCACGGCATGATCATGTACTCGCCCGCGACCCGGGAGATCTTCCAGGTTGGCGCCGACAACCTGGGCGGCCTCTGGAAGGGGACCTGGGACCAGAGCTACGACGGCGTCACGCACCGGGTCGAATACACCCAGGCCGACGGGGCGGTCCGACGGATGGAGCACGTTTACGTTCAGGATAGCAGCGACGCCTTCCAGGTGAAGGAGTACGCGGTGACGACGGGCTCCCGGGCCTCCCAACCTGGTCGCACACTCATTTTCAAGCGTCAGACGGCCAGTTCCGCCGGCAAGTAACTTGTCCCCATCGTCACGTGGTGGGGTCTTGTTGAAGCATCCGACCTGGGTGCCACGGTCAGATCCACGTGAGCCGCGGCGCCCAGGGCCGGTTGGGGTGCTCCGTCAGCCCGGCCAGGCCGGTCTAGTCGTGCCACCCGCCGGATCGACGAGGACGGCGTAACGTCGCGCGTTGCCGCCCGGCGGGCTCAGAAGCGGAGTCTTCCGCCGATCATGTAGATGGGTCCGCCGAGATCGAAGCCGTTGTCTTCCTTCTCGAAATCGTACTGGAACTCGAGTATCAGCTCACCACGCGAGCCGAGAGGGAATGTGACACCGGCCGTGACAAAACAGAAGAGACCGTCGGCCAGTGTGTCGGTGTCGTCGTAATCGTCGTGATACGTGTGGTATTCGCCTGGAAACAGCGGGTCCTCGAGCGTCTCCTCGTATTCGTACTCCCAGGATTCGATGAACCGGAAGTAGCCAACCCCTGTTCCGACATAGGGTTGGACCCGGCCGGCGTCGCCCAGAGGATAGAACCGTGCCGCCAGACGGACGTCGAAGATGCTCAGGCGGGTTTCATAGTCCTCCTCGATGAAGCCATCGTCGTAGACGTCAACGTATTTGTCGTCATGCGAGCCGAGCGACGAGCCGCCAAAGGCGAGGGCGATCTCCGCGTGCTCATCGAGGAACCTGGGTGTGGACAGTTCCAACTCAAGCCTGAACCGGGTCGTGTCGTCGCGGTCGACAGGATCTTCCAGCGTCTGGGCGCCGGCCTTGAACGCCATGCCTGTACCTGATGCTGCGGCGCCACAGAGGGACCACGCCAGCACCATGCCAATCACGCAGATTCCCGCGTGACGGCCTGATCGGTATGTGCAGCCAAGGGCCATCGCGTGCCCCACTTTGCGGGCGGAGTCGGTGTTCGCCATTTCCGTATCTCCTCATAGACCTGAAGGCTCTGTGCCGGAGGATCGGTCTCTCCAGCTTCTCTATTATACAAGGCGCGCTGGGGTGTGTCGGTAACAAGGATGTTTAGCTGCCTGCCATGTGGTATGATTCAGGTGTCGTTCCAATCTGGAGCAGAAAGGAGACGGATCATGGCTCGACGGTTGGGTCGAAGGGCGTTTCTGGGGACCGCTGCTGCGGGCGCATTGCTTGGCTCGCATTCGGCCCGGGCACAGGATACCCCCGGCGGCCGGCGGGAGGTGCGACTGGAGTTCCTGCGTCCGCGTGAGATTGACCAGGCACAGGCCGCCTGTGCAACGATCTTCCAGCCGCTCGGGACAATCGAATGGCACGGCGTCCACAACGTGGTGGGCGTCGATGCCGTCAAGGCGCACGCACTCTGTGTGCGGGCGGCCCAGGAGGGTGGCGGAGTCGTCGCACCTGCAGTGTATGGAGGGGTCGGCGGTCTGAGCGAGCCGCACACGTTCATTATGGACCCGGAGAACGATGTCTTCTCCAAGCTCCTGCGTCCCTGGCTGGAGCAGCTCTGTCACGAGATGGCCCGCAACGGTTACCGCGCCATCATCATACTCACGGGCCACTACGGCGCTGCGCAGCAGATCGTCGTCCGCGAGACGGCGGCCCGCATGAGCCGGGCCCTCGGGATTCCTGTGCTCGGTACGCCGGAGTACTGGCTTGCGCTGGATGTGGGCTATCTGGGCGACCATGCCGCCTGGGGCGAGACCTCGCTCATGATGCACTTGTTCCCCGAGACGGTGGACCTGTCGCGATTGGGCCAGCCACCGTACCAGGGGATTGGCGGCCGAGACCCAAAGGAATCGTCCGCGGAGGATGGACGCATGATGACCGAGAAGATTGTCTCACGGCTTGCGATCCTCGCCCGGAGGATGCCTGCCTGGAATACGGAGACACTGGATCGTTTTGTTGACGCCGAAGTGGCCCTCGTGGCGAAGCAACTCGCTGCCCCGAGGGGCAAGGACGCCATTTGGACCGCTTGGCGCAACATCGGTGTCATGCGCGATTACGGCAAGTTGCTGGCCGAAGAACGCTTTGACGAAATCGAAGCTGCTCTGGCCAAACTGTAACCCCCTACACCCGGCCTGTGCTCATCAACCGGTCATGGGGCCACATCCAAGCCCAGTGCGGCGAGCGTCTCGATGCCGCGCCTATCGTCTTGTTCGAACCCGAGCCACGCAGCCGCGACTCTGCCGTCGCGGTCGATGATGTAGTTCACCGGCGTCTGCTGCAACCTGTTGCCATAGCCTCTTCGCATCAGCGTCTCCGCGCCAGTAGAGGAATCGAGAACACTCGGGAAGACAATCGAGTTCTCGTGCAGAAAGTCGCATGCAATTCGTCTGTCGTCAGCGCAGTTGAAGCCGAGGATTGCGAGGTCCTTGTCGCTGCTTGTTTCATGGAGGCGCTGAAGGCTTTGCATCGCCCGGCGACAGGGGGGCAATCCCACCTCCCACATGACGAGCCAGACCACCTTGCCACGGAAATCGGATAGTCTGATCCTGCCCTTGAGAGCACTGGACAGGTCGAAATCCGGCGCCTCTTGTCCCGGCTTCAGGAGCGAGTCTGCCGGTTCCGGCGGGTTCCACTGTTGCCAGCCCTCCGGCGGCGTCCACGCGAAGACCTTCCGGGAGACCTCGCCGTCAACCATCACATCGGACCACTCTTCGACTGTAACCTCGATCTGTTTGGTGCGGACGACCTCCTTGATCCTTCGCGGCAGGTGATCCTGTCGCGAGAGCCAGTAGAACCGCGTCCGTTGGGCCCTCATGAAGCTGACCTCGATCACGTCATATTCCTCGTCGCCGATCCAGTCCGGACCTCTGCTTCGGACTCCGTCCCGGTAGGACTCCAGAGGATCCCGGCCCGTGTGGAAGACGCCGGGATCGAGGATCGGCGGGAACCACGCTAATCCAAGGCGGGCGATCTCGCTCCGGACCGAATCGTCTGCCGTCAGAGCGATCCTCATATAGACGTTCGATCGTTCCTGATTGTAGCTATTCGGATCGTCCACCAGAAGAGACGGGCGATCCCCCGACCAGTGAATCCAGAGGGGAGTGCCGTTGCGGGCGAGGGTCGCGGACTTTGTACTCGGGCTGTTCGTCGCCTCGATGTACAGGCCGTCGGGCTTGTTCAAAGAGATCTTGTGGGTGCAGATCCTGACGTCGTCCCGCCTGTTGCACATACTCATATAGGAAAGGCTCCGGGCATGGTGGATCGCCTCGATCATCGCCGTATACAGAGCCTGTGCGGCTGGTTCATCTTTCACCACGAGGGCAGGACGCCAACGAGCGGGCGAGACACCCACGACGTGCAGGGCCCAGGCCTCCAGCAGCACGCAGCCGGCTGCGACTATTGTCCAGGTGTTCCCTTTGTTCTTCAGCTTCATCGCAGTGCCTCTGTCCTCTCGACGTCGCTCTTCATCTTGCGAAGCTCCAGCCTCAATCGCGCACGCGGGAGAATTGGCGAGTGCCGAGCAGGATGATGCCCACCGCGCTGTATGCAGCGGTCAGCATGAGGCTGTGTATCACGCAGGCGGCGCTCTCCGTCAAACCGAGCCTCCCGACCGTCAGGCTGTGTCGGCCGTATTCGCCGCCGGCGAATCTCGACAGCAGCTCGAACGGGGGCGAGGCATATCGAATGAACCCGAGCGCCACGCCCATCGAAGCCTGTGAGCCCAGGCACGCCAGCAACAGGGTCAGGATGAAATACCCTGTCACCACGGTGACCAGCAGCAACAGCGAGTTGTATGCCCGACCCACGACAACCGACAGAGACGTGGACAGTGCCGCACACGTATTGAACAGCAACCAGGCGGCGAGGAGCCAGGACCCGAGATGGTCAATCCGGCCCTTGTGCATGCCCGCGTGCAGAGCCAACACGAGGCAGCCGGCCAGAAGAAGGTGCACGGCGGCCTGTAACGACAGACCGGCCAGCCGATACAGGTAGAGTTGGCCTGACCAGAACGGCTTGGTCATCAGGACACAGATGCGCCCGGAGGAGATGTCGTCACCGAAGATCCCGGCGCTCAACGCCAGCGGCAGGAGGAACCCACCCCAGATCAGGATGAATCGGCCGAACTCGTTCCCATCCGGAAGCAGAAGCCACCAGAAGGAGCCATACAACGCCAGCCAGACCACGTGTACGATCCAGATGTAGGTCCTTCGGAGAAATGTCTCTTTGACCAGCTCGTAGGCTCTCATGAATCACGTCCCTTCATTGCACAGGCGAACAAAGACCTCCTCGATATTCTCCCTCTGCAACAGTACGCTCATGATCCGAGCGCCGTCTTTCGCGAGATCGCTCACGATATCAGGGACCTCCTCAGGCGTACTGATGGCAACCACGAGTTCCGTGTCGCTGGCGTCGAGCACCTGCCAGGTGGTCGCAAGCTGGCGGGCGACATTGGGGCCGTTGCCAACAAGCTCTACGCGCAACCGCCCGGCCTGATTTGCAGCGATCCGGTCCGCGAACGGGATGATCCGGCCCCGGTGCATAAAAAAGTAGTCGCAGGTCAACTTTTCCAACTCGCCCAGCCGGTGGGAGCTGATGACGACGGCCGTTCCCGAATCCCGCAACTGCTTGAGCAGATCGCGCAGTTGGATGACGCCAAGGGGATCGAGACCGTTGCTGGGTTCATCCAGCAACAGCAGTTTCGGGGCGCCCATCATCGCTGTGGCCAAAGCCAGACGCTGTTTCATGCCCTGCGAGAACTCCGACGCCGGTCGGTCGAGGAACTCCTGCATCTGTAGCTGCTGTACGACCTTGTCCATCTGTGCGGAGATGATCCTGCGCGTCAGTCCGAGCAGCGCGCCGTGGTAGCGGAGAACCGCGCGGGCGGAATAGAGGCCAGGGAACACCGGGTGCTCCGGCATGTATCCGAGGTGTCGCCGGGCGGCTACTGATCGCGCGCGATGCCCACAGATCGTGACGTGGCCGTCCGTAGGCAGGATCAACCCGGCGATCAGGTTCAGCAGCGTGGACTTCCCCGCTCCGTTGGGACCGATCAGCCCGACGATTTGTCCGCGATGGACTGTCAGTGAAACCTCCCACAAGGCACAGACGGCATCGCCCCGGCGAGCCAACAGCCGCTTGTAGACCTTGGTCAGTTGGGTGCATTCCACGACCGGCGCACGTCCGTCTTTGTGGAGGGGCCCCGCTGGGTCTGTTTGCACGAACACTGTCTGTCTCCTTTTCTCTCGCGTGAATTCGAACGTTGGTTGGCTGCTCTCGCCGTCTCCTGCGAACAGCTCCATGCCGCATGAAGGCTACCCCTGTTCGGCCTCTTCGCTGGGCTGATTCTCCGGATTCGGAAACCGCCAGAACACATCATATTCGACGTTTCGCCGACGTGGGTTATCCGAATCGAAGGGGGGCATCGGCGTGCCGCCGTTGTCCTTCTGGTCCTCGCCGACACTGTAGACGAGGAATCCATCCCCCTCCGCTCGGTAGTGCAACGGCTTGTCGACAAACGGATCGATCAGTCCCTCGACGCCCAAAGCGTCGAGCGTCTCCGGGAACGCGCCGTGAGCCAGCTTGTATTGCAGCAGGGCCAAGCCTGCCCGTGTCATCCGATAATGGACCAGAGCCCCCGTATAGAACCACTTGTCGTGACCTGACCACCAGGTGAGCTTGTCGGTCAGGAAGTCCCATCGCGACTGTTGCATGAACTTCCTCACTTCTTCCATACTTCGATAGGGAGCCTGGAGCACTTGGATCCGTTTCCTCATTACCTGCACGTACGCGGCGTGGTCTGCGATGAGCCTCGGCTTAAAGGCGATCATCGTGAACGACAACCGATGCGAGATCCTTTGAATGGCTTCCGGGACGATCCTGTTGTCGTCTCGGTCTTTCGCCAGGATCTTGTCCAGTTCCTCTCTGGGCAGATTGAAGAACCATTCCCCAATTAGCAGACGTTCCCCATCGACGGCGCGAATGAGCGGATCGACGTGTTCCTGCCGCTTCAGAAGCTCGTCGATAGTTCCGGCGCATTCCGGTTCCGGTGGGGCGGTCTCGCAGAGCTGTTGTGTCATACGAGCCGCCCAGATGGCCAGGGTCAGACGGGCGAATTGGGTCGCGGACATCGGATCGGATCGGAGCGAATCGGCGAATCGCAGTTCAGTTAGAATCAAATTCCATGCCGCCGCCGCATTGCCTGCCTTCGCTTCATGTCTGGCTCTGGCCATCAGGATGGAAGCCAGTTTCCTCAAGTCGTCCAAAGGCCCAGGAGCGACGACCTCCAGAGCATCATTGTTGTCGTGTTCGAGCTGGCACGCCGGCCGACGCGTTCCCTGCTCGACGAGCGACAGCGCGCGAGTCACCGCCTCGTGGCCGAGCCATTCCTCCTCGGCCTGTCTTCTCTGTTTGGACCCTTGGGCGGTGAGGCTTTCGAACAGGCTCTCATCTCCGGCCGGTTGTCCCTTGAGCATCAGGATGGCGCTCCGGTAGAGCACCATCGCGTTCTGCGAATCCGGGACCTTCGCCGGCAGGATCTCCGCCGCTCGCATGGGCCGACCCTCCGCTTCGAGGGCGGCATAAGCCCGTCGGAGCTCGATCGTAGCCCGTACCATCAGGACGGCGTAGGTCACGCCGAGTACAACGACGAGTATCCCAAAGGCTGCCAGGATTCTCCTGGATCTCTTTCGCATGTGTTTCCTTCCCGGTATAGGTCTCTGGTTTGGTGTCTACGCGTGCCGGCGGCAATCCGATCCTGCCGGCGTCCGACCGCTCTTGAAGCCCGGCGAGTCCGATTCGTCCACCTCCTCGATTCCCTGCCGGGTGTTTTGGAACGCCTCCCGCAATCTATCGAGCGAGTCGATCACGGCCAGGGGGTCTCGGGCCGGGCAGCGGCGGACTGCTATCAGGTGTTGCATGAATGGACCGTACGGCTCTTCCCATGTCTCGTCGGAATCGCTGGTCGGCGCCTTGGCCAGCGGTGCTCGGGCAACCGCAGGGCGGTCGGCACGCCATTGACTGACGGCGTGCTCGCTGAAGCAGTTGGTGGACGAGACGATCACGATGGCGGCCGCCGCCGACATCGCCAGACGTCGAAGCGGGATCTGCCACGGAACCTCGGCAGGGGCCTCCTTCCACGCCTTCCTGGCGGCGCCGAGGACTCGTTCCCGCAACTCGACCGATGGCCCCGGCGGGCGAGCCCGTTTCAGGAGGTGTTCGATTCTGCTGTGTTGCTCATCCGTTGTACTCATGGTTCGGTATCCTTGAGCAAGTCCCTGAGCTTGTCCATTGCGTAGCGATAACGGCTCGCGACGGTGTTGAGAGACAGCCGCAGGAGCCCTGCGATTTCTCGGAACGTCTTCTCCCTGTATACCTTCAAGACCACGATTTCCCTTTGCGCCTGCGGCAGCCGGGCCAAGGCGGTTTGCAGTTCCTCGCCCAGTTCCATCGCATTCTCACCGGTATCGACAGTCGCCAGCCACGAGTCCATCTGTGAACCGTTGTTTGGTTTTCGCCGTCGTTTCCGCAGGAACTCGACCGCCTCATTCCTGGCAATCTGAAACATGTAGGCGTCCGGACGTTCGGCCTTTGCCAGGAGCCGGCGTTTGGTCACGATCCGAACAAAAATCACCTGGAGCACGTCCTCGGCGTCATGCCTCGAACCCAGTGTCGCCATGAGGAAGGTCAACAGATCATGCCCATATCGGTCCCAGATCAGTTCCACTGCCGCCGGATCATCCCGGGCCAACGCTGCTCGTATCGGGTCCTCAGACGGAAGTCTGTCCAAACCAAGAATCCTCGGCACTCGTGTCAGTTCACAGACATAGACGGTAGGCCACCCGTCGTTTTGTCTATCGGTTGCGGACTACTGCCAGACCTTGATTCGCTCTGTTCGCGTGCACAGGGCCTGTGCGAGGGACCGGGCACGGGCCTTCACCAGGAAGCGGCGGCCCTCCGGCGTCCGCGTGTAGATCAGTCCGGCTGCGCCAATCCGCATGGACCACGCCTTCGCGAGGAACTCCGCTGTCTCCTTGTTCCTGCCCAGGGCCTTCGGGACCGCGCGGCAGTCCCTTCGTCCGAACTCCCTCAACCACGCCTTGCCGACCAGGACGTATCGAGGGTCGTCGATCGGGCCCAGCAGTTCCTGGAGGGTGTCGAGGAAGATCGACCGGTCCCGCGTCGTTCCGCCCTTCAACGAGCAGGTCACGAATCCGTAGTCGAGACGCCGGGCAATCACGCGAATTCTCGCGACATGGGTTTCGATGAGCTGTGTCCGGGCCATCGACCGGAGCACGACCTTGCCGATCTGCCTCATGCTCGAGGGGACAGATCTGTGCAGCAGCAATAACCACAGGGCCTTGACGCACTTCGGTACCGCCGCGACGGCGGCCAGCGCGAAGGCGACCGCGACGAAGATCAGAGAGCCCCGCAGCGCCGCACTCTTCGAGTGCCTGTCTACAGATTGCATCAGCAGGGTCACCGCAGAGACGCCCCAGAGACCCGCCTGCACCAGCAGGATCGCGAGGGCTCTTCGCAGAATGGAATCTCGTGGCAGGGCCAGCACGGATACCGCCGCCTGCTCGGCCATGTCGCCGGTTTCCGCCGGACCCAGTGCTCGTTCCCACTCGCCGATGAGCTTCATCCGGTCACAGGCCCGTTGTCTCATCACGGCGTTGATGTGTTCCATCCGCTCGGCGGGGTAGGGCGGCCGGCCCAGGCCCAGACGTCCCAGGCCGCTCTCGATCCGAGGAGCGGTGAATGAGACGCCGACGAAGGACTTGAACCGTCGGGCGAGAGTCTCCATGTCCTCATTGAACTGCGGTGCATCCGGTTCCTGGCAGACGAGGTGCCAGATGTTCGCGGTCTTGAGCGGGTTCGCCTCCTGGGTGCGGATGGCACGACCCCGCATCTGGTTCGAGAGCATGTAGGAGCCGACGAAGCTGGCCAAGATCAACGAATTGACCGATGGCGCGTCCCAGCCCTCGCCGAGCAGGGAGGTCGTCCCGACGAGAACGTGGATGCCCCCCTGGCTGAAGAGCGCCGTGATCAGGCCGACCATTTTGTGTTTGTCCGCGCCACGGATCGTCACTTCGCAGAAGTGTGCATCGTGCGTCAGGGGCTTGAAGGTGATGTCGGCAGGGTCGATGCCCAGTCCAGGCGCCGCCGTTCGCAGCGCGTCACACGAGTCCGTGGGCACGACCGTCATTGTGCCCGTCAGAATGCCCAGCTTCGCGATCCCGGCTTGGCTGCGCCGGACCTGCTCGAAGATCGGCACGACGCCCAATCGCTTGACCGGCCTGACATCGGCCTGGTCCTTTGGGAAGTCGGCCCGTCGGATGAAATCGGTGAGGATCACCATTCGCAGGTCCGTCCCCAGGGCCTTGCCCTCCAGCCTCACGATATCGTCGATGCTCTTGAGCTTCGAGGCGCTGCGGATCAGGAGCCGGGCGATCTTCGCGGCGTTCTGCAGGCTGATCTCGCGTTTCTCCACGATGCCGATCCGTTTGGCGTCGCGAAGGATGCCGTGGAAGAGATCCCTGTGGGCCTCGAACGACTTGGCGTGGCGGAACAGGCAACCTGCCAGGAGAGTTTCCAGCCACTGCAGGTCGAGCCTGGGGCACTTTCTTGGCGACAGGCCGAGGATGTGGAGCAGCTTGCCCGGCGGCGACCGGCGGACGTGGTTCAGGAAGACCGCGATACTGGAGTAGAAAGCCGGATCATCGAGGATTTCCTCCTCGCAGTTCTGGGGCTCGGTGACGCAGGGGCGGCTTTCCAGTGCAGCGGCGAGATCCTCGTTGGTACACAACTCGCTTACGAATGCATCTACCTCCTTGCGGAACTCGCGGATCTCCTGCTGTTCCGCCTGCAGCGGCGCCGACAGGCAGACGTAGTCCTGGTGTGGGCAGAGGTTCTTCTGCGCCACCAGTTCGGGAACGGAGATCTCCGAATCGATGGGTCCGCACAGGCCGATGTACCGGTCCCACTCGAACGGCGACACATCGAACGGCGCCGTCGCGGTCAGCGAGACGACCGTGGGTTTGTCCAGGTGCTTCTTGAGGTCGGCCAGGCACTTCCACCATTCGTTTCGCAGGTGGTGGGCCTCGTCGAGGACGAGGGTCCGCACGCCGAGACGCCGGAGCACGCTGCGGGTGCGCTCCGCGCCGTGATTCTCCTTGTCTCTGTATGCGCTGTGGAGTCCCTGGTAGGTGGAGGCCGTGAGGAATCGGGGATTCCGGATATCCTTCGAGATCCAGTCCGGCGTATTCTGCGAGTCGGGCAGAAACAGGCCGACGAACCGATCCACCCACTGGTCCCGGATGGCGACGGTGGGGGCCAGGATCAGCGTGGGCCGATCCAGCCTCCGCATGACCTCCAGGCCGAGCACGGTCTTGCCCGAGCCGGGGGCCGCGATGACGTGCAGGTGGTTGTCGTCCAGGTGGCTCTCCAGTTCCGCCAGCACTCGCTGCTGGTAGCTGCGCCAGGGTTTGCGGAACCGAATGTCGGAGGAGAAGGTGTCCATCGAATCTCAGCCTCGGGACCAACGCCAGTAACCGTAGACAAGCCCGGCCTGCAGCAGAAGGATCGCAGCGAGAATCAGCCGAAACCCGCGCTTGCGGGTCTTGTGCCGGAACAACTGCTGCCCGACCAGCGCACCGGGGCTGCCTCCGCACAATGCGACGAAATGCAGCACGATTTCCGGAATACGCATTCCGCCGACAATCGCCTGGCGTTTGTCGAATCCATACAGCGCCAGAGCGATGGCGTTCAGACTCACCAGGCCGGCGTAGAGTGGAGCGAGTCCCGCCTGTCGCAGGACCAGAGCCAACCCGATCGCCACACACAGGACGACCACAAGGACACGCTTTATGAATCTGTGCTTTTGCATACGCACAACAACCGCACGATGTACTCGACCGTGAAAAGGACCGTGAACATCCAGGCGAGCCCGTACAGAAGGCTCCTATGCTCGACATGAATCGCCTTGACGCTGTCGAGCATGACGACCACGACGTTCAGCATGACGCTGGCGATCAGCAGAATATCGAACCACTTCCCGCCCGGCGTGTCCGACTCGAAGATGATCTCGCAGACGGCTCTCTGCCACCTGTGTTGTGGTTTGTTCCCGGTATCGTCCATGCTCATCTCTCTACGGCCCAATCCTCGATCTCTGCACATTCTGCTTCCTCTGTGTACTGGAATAGACTACGAAGGAAATCGGGAATTCCAGCGTCCCGTCCCATGTCGATTTGATGGCGGGATCCTCGTAGGCGCAGTTCGGATCGGGCCGGAGGATGAGTGTGCCCAAGTAGTCGCCGGGTTCTTCAATTCCGAAACGGGCCATATCGATCACGTGGCATCCGCGACTGCCGGATCGCGTGCGAATCCGCTGGGCGCGCCGGCCCACATCGCAGGGTAATTCCTGGCCGTCCTCCAGTCGAAGCGATACCTGCCAAGCGACGGCGGTGGGGATTGTCAGGAACCCGACCGTTGCGTGGCCCCGGCACATCCGCTGCCCCGAAGGAGTCGCGTATGTGTCATAGACGTCTGTCCGGGCTGCAGTTACGATAGTCCTCCGCATCGTTTCGTCGATCTGCGTATTGGAGATCAGTTCGATTCGCTCTGCGCCGCTTTCCTCCACGAAGCTGACCTCGACCGGAACGGTGAAACGACAGTGGTATGCCTTGCTCGGTTGTCCACGCCACGCCAGGCTGGTGAGCCCAAACCTGCCCATGATCTTACGCAGCCGATCCCACATGCTTGTGCGGGCCGGAGTGAATGTGAACCTGAAGTCGTTGGAGACGGCAAATCTGTGGGTGCCGGATCGCTGGGCGGGTGGAGGAACCATGAGGATTTGAGGCTCCGTCGTGAGGACCCTTGTCCAACGGTGATGTTCTGGGGCCGGCGTCTCCGGTGCGTCTTCGATTCTTCGCCGAAGCCGCATCTTGGCGTTGGATTCCAGGCTGAAGGGAAGCTCCACGCAGATCCCCGCTGGTTCACCGGCCGGATAGGATCCGCGCGTAGTGATCTTGGGCTTCAGGAGCAACCCGAGGATGCACTCTCCCTGCTCGGTAGTGACAGTCGCATCGGTGAGATGGCCCATGAGCTTGTTGGCCAGTGTCTGAGATGGAGCCACCTTGAACTGGTGGATCTCGCGTTGCAGCCGCCATCGGGGAATCTGGCCGACCAACAGCCACCAGACCAGAACAATGACTGCTGCGAGTACACTCGCGCCCGCGAATCGGAGGACCCACAGTCGAATCCGCATACATTGCATGGCTTCTTTCCGTGTCCTATGCCCATTCCGCCATCTGCGGTGTTCAATCCGCGTCGAGTATACCGTCCGTGACGGTGTGTGCAAGGAGCAGTGGCTCGGAGAGGAATCGTATGGTATGCTGTCGATCGCGAAATGAAACGTGGGATCATGGTCTCACATCGGGCATTATTATACATGATTCTCGCCATCTGTACGCTCTGTGCTGTCGCAGCAGAGAACGGAAATAGGAGCCTGTCGCAGACTGACGGTGCTCTTCGAATGAAACGGATAACTCAGCCTCGAGTAGAAGATGCTCGTGCGTGACCACGATTCGGTCTTCCTGAGGCAGGGCCGAAGGATCTGGGCGTCGGATGAGAGGCCCCTCTCGGTCGCACGCCAGATCCTCCACTGCGCTGCGTTTCGTTCAGAGCCTGCCCTGAGCGTGCCGAAGGGATGACATACACACGGAAAGATCCTCCCAATCTGCATTACTTGAGATTGAACACGAGCGTCGGGTCGAGCGGATAGCGGCCGAACTGCTCGCCGTAGATGGCCAGGCCGCCTGCGAGGGCTTCGTCGGCCTCCAGACGCAGGATGATCGTGCCTGCATCGGCTGCCTGCCTGAGTGTCTGCATCGGAATCTCGGCGCGAACCAGGTAGCCGTAGGAGCCGGCCTCCGTCAAGGTGTCGTCGCGTTTCTGCGCGTGCCAGGACAGGATGCCCCGATGGTCCGCGGGATCGTCGGGCAGCTCGAATGTGCCGACGACTTCGCCGCCAATTCGCACCCGGACTGCACTGGGGTACGTCTGCTCGTCCGTCATCGGATACGAGTTCGGGTTCGAGCTGGGATCGTGCGTGCCTTTGCCCCGCATGAAATCGCCGTCCTGTTGGGCGGCGCCTTCCCTGTCCTTGCCGAAGAGCTGCTTGGCGGAAACCTCGGCGACGATACTGGCGGCCGCGATGTCGCCGATCTTCAGATCCGACGGCCAGGCGATCCGGTACTCGAAGTGCCCCGCGCCGGCGCCATTGACCTTGAGACCGTCGAATACGTTCCACTGCTTGACAGACCATTGGGCCTTGGCAAAGTCCTTCGGAGCAACGCGGAGCACCCTCGTTTTCCGCTGGCGCTGCGTGCGGGTTTCGTCACGCGGCTGCCGGCCGTCACGGACGGCGAATGTCGTGAAGTTCCTGGCCACCACGGTCCCCGACCTGTCTTCAAGCTGGACCGAGAGTACGGCCACCGCGGGCTCCTGGGGCATTGTGATCTCCAGCGGCTCGATCTCCTTGCACATCCACGGCGAACAAGCGATGCGGATTCCCGCTCCGCCCGTGCGAGGGGCGTCTCTCGATCCTCTTGCAGGCACGTTGCGGACGCGGCCGAGACTGTCCCAGGCGCGCAGGCTGCTCCGCAGCGTCAGCTCCTGGCTCGGGATGCGGTCGGTCAAGACCGAAACGTACAATGGCACTTGGATCTGCTGCCCGGGCTTGACCTCCTGGCAGAGTTCCTTGCCCATCGCGATGTAGCAGTCGCTGTGCAGGTCGCGGAGGCTCATGCCCGGCGCGAGGTCTTCCATCCCGGTGAACTTCTGCGAACGGTCGTATCGCCAGTAGCCGTTCCACTCGTTGATGACGTCATGATGCTCGGTGTACAGCCAGCCGCAGATCTGCGGATGTCGCCGGAAGGCATCCATCATGACGTGGTAATCCCAGCTCCAATCCACGTCGCCGGTGCTGCCTTTGTAGCCCCATACGTTACCGCACTCGCTGTTCAACAGAGGGTCGCCGTCCTGGGTGCGGTCGCCGATATAGTTCCACTTCGAGCCGACGAACGTATCTCGGCACACCTGGTCGAGGTGCTCGGTCCAACGGTAGCCGGGCAGATAGGCGTGCCAGCTATTGATGTCCGTCAGGACGTGGTCGTTGTTGCAGGGGGAGTTGTCTTCCACAAGGCGGGTCGGGTCGATGCCTTTGGCGAGTTTGACCATGGAAGCAACCCAGTCCTGCGTCTCGGGCGTGTAGCCCTTGTCCTTCGTGTTCAAGCCCCAGGTCTCATTGAAGATCACCCAACTGAAGATGGCGGGGTGGTTGAAGTCCCGCTTGAGCATCCCGCGCAATGCGACTTCGGCCTCGTGCCGCATGTCCTCGTCGGGCTGGCCCCAGCTATTGGGGACGTCCGCCATGATGAGAATACCGAGCTTGTCGGCCCAGTAGAGCTTGCGTGGGATGCCGATCTTGACGTGGATGCGGTGCGCGTTGAGACCGATCTGGCGCGACCGCAGGATCTCGTCCCGCATGAAGGCGTCGCTCGGGAACGTGTAGAACCCGTCCGGATGATAGGCCTGATCGAGCGTCAGTTTCAGGTAGACCGGCTTGTTGTTCAGCGCGATATAGGGATGCTCCGTTCCGGGCAGCTTCATCACACCGATCTTGCGCATCCCGAAGTACGTTTCGATGGTGTCCTTACCGCCCTGGCCCGACAGCACGGCCTTGACCTCATACAGATACGGGTCCTCCAGAGACCAGAGCCTCACGGTGCTCAGAGGCACTTTGAATTCGATCTCGCGCTGCTGCGCCGCGACCTTGGCGCCGGCAACCGTCTCAGATCGGTCCTCGGGTTTGAACTGGAGTTCGAATGTCATCGGCCCCGGCGCGGGCTCGTTCAGCGTCGCCCTGACGGCGACCGTCCCGTCGTCGATGTCCGGCAGGAAGTGTATGGTCTCCAGGGCCACCTTCGGCCTGGCTTCCAGGTAGATCGTCTGCCAGATCCCCTTGGCGGGACCATAGCCCTGCTTGCCTTCCAGCTTGAATCGGTGAGCTGTGTCGTCCACGCGGAGCACGAGCTGCTGGTCCTGCCCCCACTTGACGTTGGCGGTCAGCTCGAACTCGAAGGGCGTGTACCCGCCCTGGAAACTGCCGACCTTCTGCCCGTCGAGCCATCCGGTCGTGAGCCAGTCGCAAGCGCCCACCACGACGAAGACTCGTTGCCCCTGCCATTCGGCGGGCACGCGAATCGTCCGGCGGTACCAGGCGATATCCGCCTGGCTCTCGACGCCGGAGAGTCTCGAACCCCACGGGAAGGGCACCGTGATCGAAAGCGGAAACTCCGGGCCCGCTGCGGCCCAGTCCTGACTGATGCCCAGGTTCTCCTTGTCGAAGCGGAACTCCCACGTGCCGTTGAGGTTCAGCCACTGTGCCCGCTGGAAATCCGGCCTCGGATGCTCGGCCAGCGGAATCTGTGCGACGGCCGGAGAGACGAAGGAGAAAAGCAGCAGGGAGACCACCGTCACCCGGAGCATTTGTCTGCTTACGGTATTCATTCGATCATCCTTTCAGGCAGTAGAAACCAATCATCCTGTGACACTGAAGAACAGCATCAGCGTACCCGCCATCCGCTTCGCTGTCCACCCTGTCCAACACCTTGTTTTCTTGACAAGCCCAGACACTGTGTCTGTGAAAATAGGCTGGCGCGGTGGGTTTTTGGGTGTTACTCTTTGTCCATCCAGAGGTTACAGGATAAGGAGAACACGCATGAGCAAAGGAATTACCAGAGAGCAGCTCAAGCAAGCTTTGTCGGGGGATTTCGAGAAGCTGCTGGACGAGGTGGTCGAGGCAGTGAACCAGGCCAAGCCCGGCCAGATCATCGACGACAGCGAGGAGCCCGTACGGGATGCGGCGGGCGAGTTCCGGCGGATGCTGTTCGAGAAGGCCCTGGAGCTTCGCAGTCAACGCGAAGCTTTTTCCCCCTGTGGACAGCCGCGACCCGCCAAGCGATAAGTGGCGTAACAAAGGGACTCAGACGATTCATGCCGTCACCATCAACGGCTTGATAGCGATTCGGCGGCAGGTTTGGTGGGCCCGTTCGCAGGGCTGCCGTGCCCCGTTGGACGAGTGGTTGAGATTGAACCAGAAGTACTCTCAAGGAGTGCGAGAGATGGTCTGCCGGCTGGGCCTGGACGGCAGCTATCGCAAGGCCGGCGAGGACCTTCATCGTCTCGGCCAGATCCGCCTGTCCTATCAGACTCTCCGCGTGGTCTTTCAGCGAGAAGGTCAGCAAATCCGTGCCCGGATGCGCCGCAATGAGGTCAAGCCCACCTTCACGGCCGAGGATTGTCGCACAAGCCGGGAGGACCCGACGTGCCTGATTACCGGGACGGATGGCTTTCAAGTTCCCCTGATCACCGACGGGGAGCAACACAAGCGTCGCGACGGAGCCAAACGGCGTCGAGCCAAGCTGCGTCGCGAGGGCCACGATCCGAAGCCCTTGGGGCCGCGGCCCCGGGGAGCCGACCAACGCTGGAAGGAAAGCAAGCTAACGACGTTCTACGATCCGGCGGCTCGCCATCAGCACACGGTGGCCACGACGGGGGATTGTCACGCGGCCGGTCGGCTGATGCGTCATCTGGCCGCCCAGTTACATCTGGATCGGGCCGATCGCAAGTACGCCGTCAGCGATGGGGCCGAATGGATTCGCCGGCAGTACGAGCAACAACTGCCGATGCTCGATGCGAGAATCCTGGACTATTACCACTTTCGGGATCATGCGATTGGCTGTGCCAAGACGTTGTATGGGGAGGGAACCGACGTGGCCAGCGAGTGGCGTAAAGCCTTCTGCGCCACGATGGTCCAGTCCGGCCCGCTGGAGGCCCTCACGCAACTGGGAGACTTGAGAAAGACCCATCGGGGCCATAAGCGCCGTGCGATCCAAGCTCTCCAGGGTTACATTGCCTGCCGGACCGAGATGCTGGACTACCCGCGATTCCTCGCCCAGGATTATGCCATCGGTTCCGGCCCGACGGAGTCTCAATGCAAAGGCCTGACAGCCCGCCTCAAGGGGCGAGGTCGACGCTGGCATGCTCGGGCCATCGACGCCCATCTGGCCATCAGTTGTCTCTACAGCAACACCGGACAATGGGCCGCCTACTGGCCTAATGCCTCAACGCCCTGAAATCTGCACAGACACCCAGACACCCAGACACTGTAGAAGGAAGATTTGGCTTGACGCCGTGTGTGGTCGGTCCTATACTGGACAATGACGCTATGGGCCAAAGGCCGAATTGGAGTACGAGGGCGGTGTATACTACGGATGAGGTGTGCTTGTCCGAGAAGGTTCTGGGGGAATGATGGAGGAGTACTACTATGAAATGTGGAATGGTTCTGGTCTTTCTGGCAGCATCGGTTCTGATGGCGGGTCCCGCGTTCGGCGAGGCCATCACCGGGCCCAACGATTTCATCATCGCGGTTGACACGGACGGGATCGTGTCGAGCAGCAGTCACTATGCTCATGAGGGTTCCGAGAACATCCTGGACGGTAATTCTGCGACCAAGTACCTGAACTTCGGCGGCGGCGGCAGCGGCTTCATCGTCACGCCGGCATTTGCCGCAGCAACGGGGATCATGGTGCAGAGCTTCGTCATCACCACGGCCAATGACGCCGCCGATCGCGATCCCATCACGTGGGAACTCTACGGCACCAACGATGCCATCGCCAGCGCGGACAACAGTACGGGGACAGCCGAGAACTGGACCCTCATTGCCTCGGGCACCATCGCACTACCCGCAGACCGCCTGACCGTCGGGCCGGTGGTCTCGTTCGAGAGCTACGACCTCTACACGTCGTTCAAGATGCTCTTCCCGACTGTGAATGGTAGCAACCTGATGCAGATTGCGGATGTGGCGTTCTACCCGATGCCCGATGCGGTGGGCGGGAACATCCTGGCGGTCGGCGATGCCATTATCGCTATCGAGCAGGGTTGGCAGAGCCGGTATCCGGCTGCCGAGCCTCCGGCTATGTGCCTTGATAACGACCCCAACACGAAGTATCTGAATTTCGGCAAGGTCAATTCCGGCTTCATCGTCACGCCGCTGGTGGGCCCCTCTATGCTCGAAGGCTTCCAGATCACGACCGCCAACGATCATCCGCAGCGCGACCCGGTCGTCTGGATGGTCTACGGAACGAACGATGAGATCGTGGACGTCGACAATAGCGACGGCAAAGGCGAGACCTGGACGCTGATCTGCGGCGGCACGCTGGCCCTGCCGGAAGAACGCTTTACGCCCGGTCTGATGTACGTGATCGCCAACCAGGCGGAGTTCTTCACCTCGTACATGGTCATCTTCGAGACCTTGAAGGATGCCACGGATGACTCGATGCAGATCGCGGACATTCAGATCTACGGCACTTTGCCCGTAGTAGATGAGTGAGTCGTGCAACGGACAACATGACGCGCCGACACCGTGGGATCGCCAACTGCGGTCTCTTCGGTGCGTCGGTGTGAGGCTGCGTTCCGTTCGATAGCCTCTGGAACAGTATAGGACATCGCGGGCCCTCCGCAGTGAGGGGTTCTGCTCGGACGCGTTGTAGGCGGATCCGGCTCGCGGTGTCCTTTCTTTTATCATGGGGGAGCCGAAGGGTGTCGGCGTTTCCGTCTGTGCGGTTGTGTTCCGTTCCTGCCGGTGGCGTTTGGCCGCGAGATGTGTACAATACGCGATTATGAACGTCATAACCGTCCAGAACGTCAACAAGACCTTCGGCAAGGTACATGCCGTCTGCGACCTGAGTTTCGAGGTCGAAGAGGGCACGTGCTTTGGTTTGCTCGGCCCCAACGGGGCCGGCAAGACCACCATGATGAGAATGATCTACGGCCGGAGCAGCCGGATGGCCGGCGATCACGGGACGATCCGCGTCTTTGGCTACGATCCCGCGTGCGACGAGCTGGCCATTAAGTACCTGTCGGGAGTCGTACCACAGGAGAACAACCTCGACGACGAGCTCAACGTGTTCCAGAATCTGATGATCTACTCGAAGTTCTACGGGCTGCCCGGGCGCGTGGCTCGCGAACGGATCAAGGGGCTGTTGGAGTTCCTTGAATTGTCTGAGAAGGCCCGGTCGAGGATTCGCGAGCTGTCCGGCGGCATGCAGCGCCGGCTGGTCATCGCCCGGGCGCTCCTGAACAATCCCAGACTGCTGATCCTGGATGAGCCAACCACCGGCCTGGACCCGCAGGTCCGCCACCTGATCTGGGACAAGCTGCGGCAGCTCAAGGCCCAGGGCACCACGATCCTGTTGACGACTCATTACATGGAAGAGGCCTTCCAGATCTGCGATACGGTCCTGATCATGGACAAAGGCCGCGAGGTCCTCCGCGACAATCCACACAACCTGCTGAGGGAGAACATCGAAGCCTACGTGTTGGAGGTGCCCGTTGCCAACGGCGTCTTGGCGATCGACGAGGCAGGTCTTCCCGGCGGCGTCCGCCTGGACCGCACCGACGGCACCGTGCGATTCTATGCCGAGCAGATCGATCTGCTCAAGGGGGTCGTCGACAGGCTCTCCGGAAACCAGTACTACATTCGGCAATCGACGCTCGAGGACGTGTTCCTCAAAGCGACGGGGAGGGCCCTCAATGAAAAGCAGTAATCCGATGGCGTACCCGTCGCTTTCGCAGAGGTTGTTCAGCGTGTGGTATCGTCATACGCGCGTCTACACGAAGAACCTGCCGAGCAACGGCCTGCCGCCGTTTCTGGAGCCCTTGCTGTTTCTGATGGGCGTCGGCCTGGGGCTCGGCAAACGCATCACGGGACCCATGGATGACATGCCGTACATCAACTTCCTGGGGACCGGTCTGCTGGTCACCGCCGCGATGTTCACCGCGGCTTACGAGTGCAGTTTCGGCACCTTCATCCGCCTGGAGTTCGAGAAGGTGTACGATGGGATGCTGGCTGCTCCGATCACCGTGAACAACCTGATCGTCGGCGAGATCATCTGGGCCGGCACAAAGGGTATGTTCTTCACTTTCGCGGTGCTCTGTGTGCTGATGGCGTTCGGGATCATCAAGCTGCCTGCCGGGCTGCTGACTCCCCTGGTCGGCTTCCTCACGGGCATGATGTTCGCGACGTTGTCGCTGTGGGTCACGTCCTTCGTCAAGACGATCAATCACTTCAACTTCTACCTGACCGGGGTCATCTCGCCGATGTTCTTCTTCTCCGGTGTGGTGTTCCCGGTCAGCGATCTGCCGTCATATGTCCGGCTCGTTGCGGAAATCGTGCCCTTGACGCACGCGGTACGCCTGTCCCGCGCGGTTTGCGCCGGTCATTACACGCCGGCACTCCTGGGCAGCGTGGTCTACATCATTTTGTTCACGGCGGTCTTCGGCGCATTGGCGATTCGGCGGCTTAGACGACGCTTGGTCAGTTGAGGATCCCACACTTCTCGATCTGCCACCTCAGCGGCGGACGAGATGAGGCACACAAGTATGGCACAAATCGTTCTGTCGGGCGAAGAGCTTGTCTGTATACTGACTGCCAATGGGCTGCTGCCCGATGAGATCGCGGATATGACGGCTCAAGACAGGGAGATCAAGATCAGGGTCAGAACGCCCTGGCCGGTGTTCAAGTCGATTCGAGTGGGGATGCGATTCGTCGGTTTCGAGCAGGGGGAAGCGGTTCTCCAAGTGGTGACCAACCGACTCATCGATCAGTTCGATTGGCTGGTGGATAAAATGCTGGCCACATTCCCGTTGGGCGAGCACGGTGCCCGCTGGGAATACCCAAGACTGCGCATCGATGTGAACACACTCTTGCAGCGTCAGGTCCGAGGCATTCAGATCACGAGCGTTGAATTCGAGGACGGGCGGTACTGCATCACAACGTCACACGCGATGGAAGAGCCGCCGCGAGGTGCAGAGTCCTTGGATGAGCCGGACCCACTGTCTTCATGTCCCGACCGTGCATGACGCGGATGGCTGGACGCCATCTCAGACAAAAGCGCAGGGGTGGATGAGAGGCATCCACCCTTCGCCGTCCATTGATTCGCTTGTGCACGACCAGGACCCCAAACGTTCTTCCCCGCCGCCGATGACGTGGGACGGGGCTACGATCTCGGCATGACCCACAGAGTGATCGTGGCGACATGCACGTTCGGTGTGCCGCCGGCCTGGCCGGCCAGATTCGGGTTCTTGAGCTTGGCGCAGACGGTGATCGTGCCGCCGGGAATACCGATATTGGCGCCCTGTGTGATCGAGCACGAATAGGTGCCTGGTACGGCTCCGGTCGGCGCGATCGTGCAGCTCATCGTCAGATCGGCGTTGCATCGGACCCGCAGGTTTGTGCATCCTTCATACGTGTTGATGCTGGTCTGGATGAGCTTGATGAAGGCATTCTGGTTCACGATCTCGATCCAGTAGCCGATGTCCATGAGAACCGGGATCGATCCGACTTCCTGGGGCACGAACTGGCAAGGCCAGTAGTGGGTTTTGATCCCTCCTGCCGGTGCGGCGACTGCCCACAAGACTGCAAGCAGGCATCCGATGGATAGGCTCCTCCTTGACATACACACTCCTTTCCTGTCGCGTCTCCACCCTTCGGGGAGTCGCTCTCGGCCAAGTCGGCTTTGGCCTGTTCCCTAATACTTCGTCGAGACCGGGTGACGTCACATTCCCTCGGATCGCCGATCCCGACTGTTCCGTACGCCTCTCCGTCGAGACGCGTTCCTGGTGCTTGTGTTCACCAGTCCACCTGGGCTGCTCTGTGAGTTCGAGACCTCCTTTCT
>JAXDBU010000100.1:0-8051 GCA_034678485.1 Sedimentisphaerales bacterium
GCAGGTGCGACCGTCGGCGTCGCGGAAGAAGGAACTCCACACGCGATTCGGATCGAACACGGCTGCTGCGATCTGGTTGGCGTTGTTGAGACACAAGCGGACTACATAATAGCCCTTCGGAAAGGACACAAGATCCTCCGTTCGGCCGCTCTTATCCCACAGGACGACGTGCTCCGTGCCGTCGGCCCAGCGGACGATGGCCGCGACCCGACCCGAGTCGTTGATCGCGTGCGGATCTGTCTCGACCCCGCCCATCGCCGGCAGGAAGGTCACTCGATACAGGACCTTCGGTCGATCCACGTACCACACGACTGTGCCGGCCGCGATCAAAACCGCCGCACAGCCGAGAACGATGAACAGACGTTTCTTTTTCATGGTTCACATCTCCGTGGCTCCAAGGCCCTGTTGTTCCGTGGCAATCACAGACGCCGAGCGCCTTCGCTGATGCGTCGATTCCCATCGTCCAAGTCATCGATAGCTCCACCCGCGAGCCACTCATAGTAGGGCCTGTTGGTGCCCAGCATCCGCCGCGAGAGGAATCCCTCCATCCAATCGCATTCCCACAACTCCTCTTGCGGCCTCAGCATGATGTAGTACGAAGCCAGATCGGCCAGACCCGCCCCCGGCCTGAACATGTACTTGTATACGTCCTCGTCGCGCAGAGCGGCAAAGGGCGACTCTGCCGGCGCGAACCCGATTCGCGTTCTGGAACATAGCTTGGCGCATTCCTCGATCAGCGCCGCGACGCGGTCCGTCTTCGCGTCGCCCTGCAAGGTGGCCTGTCCCACTGCGCTGCCATAGCGGCCCGCGAGCATCGATCCCATGTGGTGATCGAGTCGGAGGCGGCTCTTGTGCCCGTTTCCCCCAGACGGACGCAGGGAAGCGTGCGAAGCGCCCACCCAAACGATGGTGCGGCGCTTGGCGTCGAAGGCCTCTCGTTCCACACACCGGGCGTAGTAGGCATCCCCCAGCAACTGATAGCGAATGTCCCCCAGACGCACGATGCGCAGTCTCTCGTACCACGGCCCCTGATACACCAGAACCAAGGAGGGACCATCAGAACGGGGGCTGATGCCGACCACACGCAACGGCTCACTCCCCTCGGGGCGTGACTGATTCACCCGCCAAGCAGTCTCCAGGACATCCCAATACTCCTTGTATCCCCACGCCCGCCAGGGCCCCTGGCGGGCCACCGCCATCAGGAGCTCGCGGTTGAACTCGCGTCCTTCCACGAGACGGGCCAGGTCCTTGTTCTGGTCAGCACTGCAGCATTCCATTGCCAACACTCTCACCCCGGCCTTGTTGTAGAGATCGAGAATCATCTCATTGAGGAAGTCCAGAAATGGTTTCCTGTTGTGGGTTTCTCCTATGATCGTCACCTGGTGAGTGGACGCCAGTTCGATGAGGGCCTTGGCAGGATCATCCCCATGCTCCGCCAGCCACGCAGCCATCTGGGCTCGCTGTGTGGCATCCACGGAATGGACATCCATTACCTCTTGGACCACGCCTGCTGTTTTGTTCGCTGCTGCATCTGCGTCGGCAACCCAATCCTGGTGCATCCGGTAGAGGTGATAGGTCTCCCATGTCGGTCCTGCAATGCCAACGCCAACCAGGATCATCACGCCGGCGAATGCAATCCGTCGTCGTCGGGACAACTCCTCCTGGCAGACGACGGTCGTCCCCGCCAGGCGGTCGTGCCATCCTCGTTTGAGCCGTGCCCCCCCGATGACCAGCAGTGGCAAACCGAGCATGCACTGGAAGACAGTGACCAGCCCTGCTCGGACCGAGGCTCGGACCCAGCCGACATCGGTCCCATTCGGGCGGGTCACCCGGATGCCCAACGAGGCCTTGCCCAACGTGCGGCCCTTCCACCCGATGCCGGCGGCTGTGTAGATCGCGTAGGCAACGATCACGACGATCTCACTGGGGATGTACACCCCCCATCCCGCCACGGTCCAAGCGACCAGAACGACCGCTATAGCGACGACAACCAGGTCGATCAGACCCGCGCAGAATCTGATCCCAAGACCCGCCGGTTTCTGCTGAGGTTCCATCTTCATAGCCTCCTTCATTTCGTCCACCGTTTGGGAATGGGCTCCAGCAGGACGGCCTGCCATTGGCCGTTCTTTGTCAGAACCTCTCCCACAATGCTGCCATCGTTGTTCAGGGCTCTGACCAGGAAGGTCTCCGCGCCCGGGATGTACCTGCCGAGGGGTATCTTCCCGCGTTGGGGGTCCCAGAGACAGAATGTATTCGGCCAGGGATAAACCCAAGGGCGTCCCAACAGGCGGTCCCACCATTGCTGCCAGCGGCTGTCATTGACGAAGAATGTGCAGGCGACTTGATTCCGGTCATTGAGCCGGGTCACGAATGCGGAGGAGCTGACAGAGAATAGCCGTTGCAGCGATCCGCTTTCGTGCCAGAGAATCAGGTATGGATGTTCGCTGCCGGGCTTGTCTATGGTGGCCAGCCAGCCGTGTCTGTTCATCGGGTGTGACGAGGCATCTGGTGGAGTGACGTCAAGTAACGTACATCCGTTTGCATCGAAGAGATACCATCGGGTCGGGACTCCCCGTGTGTCCTCCGAGAACGCGAAGATTTGCCCGCAGTCATTGATACCTGCCGGCGTGCATGAACCATGGCCGCGTATGGGCAGTTCTCTCATGCCTGTCGGTTCATCCCAGAGGAATATCCCTGCCGACCTGGTGGCAGGATCGAGGGAATAACCGACGATCTGGCTGTGGTTGTTTATCGCAACAGCGAAGCTGTTACCATTCGCCGATACGCCCAGCATCGTTCTGCCCTTGCCCGGTTCCCAGAGAAATGCCTGCGGATTCCCACTGGGATCGATCATCGTCCCGCAGATCTGCCCTGCGTTGTTGATCATCGGTCGATTAACGGTTATAGGCCCCAGATCCTGCACGCCGCGCTGACGATCCCAGAGAAACAGGCGCCTATCAATATTGCCGAAGAACTCCTCGCCTACAACTTGACCTCGGTCATTGATGGAACAGACGAGTATGTGATCGCCGCCCAGCGACGGGAGGATGGTCACCGTGTAGAGACGCCTCCCTCGGTGCCAGTGCCAGCCGGCGATCATCCCGAGAATCGCGGCCGCAATGAGCAGGACAAGGATGGATCGGCGTCTCTTCGTCATTCCGAGTTCCCTGCACACGCACAACATGTCCGCCACTGGAAGTCTACGTCATCGCAGGCGCCGATGCAAGCCCATGCACATGCAGTGCTATGATTATTGTCTTGACAATTATTCTTTAACGAATAATATATGATCCATGAAGTTCATTGATCGCCAGGCCGAGATGCAGCGACTGGACCGTTTGGCCGCCAAAGCGGAAGGGGGACTGGCCGTCCTGTGGGGGCGTCGGCGCATCGGCAAGACGCGGCTGCTCCTGGAGTGGTGCCGGCGGCACGACGGCCTGTACGCCGTGGGGGATCAATCGGCTTCGGCGGTGCAGAGGGCCTATCTGGCGCAGGCCCTGAGCACTCGTTTCGAGACTCTGGGCGAAGCCACGTATCCCGACTGGACCTCGCTGCTGCGCCGGATCGCCCGCGAGGCCGGCGCGACTGGATGGCGGGGTCCCTTGGTTCTGGACGAGTTCCCCTATTGGGTCCAGGCCGGCGCCGAGTTGGTCAGCCAGTTTCAGCGGTGGATCGATGGAGAGGCCCGACAAGCGAAGTTGGCCGTTGCGATTGCCGGCTCCAGCCAGCGGATGATGCAGGGCCTGGTGCTGGATGCCTCGTCGCCATTGTATGGACGTGCAGTGGAACTCCTGGAGATCGGGCCTCTCGGGGCGGGCTTCTTGCGAGAGGGCCTGAATCTCAGGGACCCCACATCGTGTGTGCAATCCTACGCAGTCTGGGGAGGGGTGCCGCGGTATTGGGAACTGGCCGAGCCGTATGGCCCGGATCTGGAATGTGCGGTGGACGAGTGTATGTTGGATCCTCTGGGACCGCTCCATCGAGAGCCGGACCGGCTCCTTTTGGAGGAGCTTCCTCCGGCCGCCGCGTGTCGTCCCATCCTGGATGTCATCGGCATGGGGGCGCACCGCCTTAGCGAGATTGCCGGACGCCTGGGGAAACCCGCAACCTCGCTGGGTCACGCCCTGTCGCGGATTGTCGATCTCGGACTGGTGCGGCGAGAACAACCCTATGGCGAATCCGAGAAGTCCGGCAAACGATCCCTCTACAAGATCGCCGATCCCCTGTTTCGCTGTTGGTTCCGCATTGTGGCGCCCCACCGTGCCCTGCTTGCCCATGCCTCGGAATCGGTGCGTCGCAGCCTCTGGCGGGAGGCCAAGGCGTCGTTGTTCGCCGAGGCTTGGGAGGAGTTGTGCCGTCAGGCGGTTGTACACATTCATGAGGGATCTTGTCCTCTGGCTCAATATGGCCCCTGGAAGCCGGCGGCGCGGTACTGGCAGGGAGACGGACCGGAATGGGACGTTGTCACGGAGTCTCTTGACGGAGAGCACCTGCTCGTGGGAGAGGCCAAATGGACCGACCGACCCGCCTCGCAGGAGGTGATGGACAAGGCAATCGGGGATCTGAAGGCCAAGGGGATTCCCGGGTGTTTTCGCGGAAGGGATCGCCATATCCTGTACGCCGTGTTCATTCCCAAGACCTCGTCCAGAAGCAAGCACCGGGGAGACGTCTATGTCGTGGACGCACGGCATGTTCTCTCATCTCTGACGGGAAAGACAGAGTCGTGAGCGATGGAGACGACAGGTCGGTGCAGCCCTAAGATCTGTTCTTTAAGCGTGGAGAACGACACCCGCCATGCAGATTGCGATGTGTCAGATCGTCTGTGTTGATGGAGACCGGCGTGGCAACCTCGCACGGATCGAACTTGCGGTCAAGGAGGCCGCACGGGCCGGCGCCCGGATTGCGTGCCTCCCAGAGTCGGCTGTTCTTGGGTGGGTGAACCCGGACGCGCACCAGCGGGCGCAGCCGATCCCGGGCGAGGATTCGCAATGCCTCTGCGAGATCGCCAGGCGGCACAAGCTGTTCCTGTGTGTTGGTCTGGACGAGAAGGCCGGCGAGGATCTCTACGATTCGGCCCTGCTCATCGACTGCGAGGGTCGGATTCTGCTGAAGCATCGCAAGATCATCTTGCTCAGCGAGCTGATGACGCCGCCGTATGCGGCCGGGAGCGAGGTCCGAGTTGTGGGAACGCCGTTCGGCAGGATCGGTGTTCTGATCTGTGCCGATACGCACGAGCCCCAAATCCTCGCGAGAATGGCGGAACTCAAGCCCGATCTCGTGCTGGTGCCCTATGGGTACGCTGCCCAGGAGGATGAGTGGCCCGAACACGGCAAGGAACTCGAACGCGTCGTCACGAATGCCGCCAGGACATGCGACGCACCGGTGATCGGCACGAACCTGATCGGCCAGATCACGCACGGCCCATGGGCGGGGCGGACCTACTCCGGCCACAGCGTCGCCGCCGACCGGACAGGCAGAATCCTGGCGGTCGGCCAGGACTTCGACAGGGATACTGCGCTCGTCACGGTTTCGCTGTAGAGAGAGATGACGCTGCGAAGGCGGTCGCGTAGAACTCGAACGGATTGCCGGGCCAGTTGGCGAAGAGCTCCTCGGGACTGTGCGTCGTGTTCGGGGCGATGGACCAGGAGTGGTCGATGCCGAGTTTCGCGAGTAACTCATGGAATCCCGTGCTGTGGTTTTTCAGCCCGTCCTTCTCGCCGACGCAGATGCGAATGGAGGTTCGGCCTCGAATCCGGTCGGCGTTCCGCTGCACGAGCACCCAGGGCGAGCAGGCCCACACGTACCTGGCGTCGGCGCCGAAGACGGTCCGGAAGGTCGGCCCTCCCTTGGTGATGATGGTCTCCGGGGATCGCAGCGCGCCGGCAAGGATGGAAACTGTACCGAACGTATCCGGATACTTGAAACCCAGATACGCGACCCCATAACCTCCCATGGAGTGGCCCTCGATGGCCCGTCCCTCACGAGTCGCCAGCGTGCGGAAGGTTGCGTCGATGTGCGGGATCAGATCCTGCACGATCACCGTCTCGACGGGGATGCGACCGTCTTTGGAGTCGGTCCACCAGCTCCGCTTCGTTGGATCGGTGCAACTGACGAGGATCATCGCGGGGGCGGCGCCCGCCTTGATTGCGACGTCCAGGCGGGACACGACCGGATTGGCGCCGTCCGGCCCGACGCCCAGGCCGTGAAGCCAGTAGACCACCGGATATCGTCGGTCCTTGTCCAACTCGTAGTTCGGGGGCAGATGGTAGTAGTAGCCGACCGGGGCCCGAGCTGTCTTGCTCTGGAACGTCCCAAGCCGCCACCCACACTGCTCCATCGCTGGTTCGAAAGGCGGGACCCATGCGGATCTTGGGCTGGGACTGGCGCCTTGGGTTGGCTCCTCCCGACTTGCGGCGAAACCTGCGCCCACAGGCCACCAATCCATCAGCGCCAGCAGGAAGATGAATGCCCCAAGAGCCGCAACGTGTCGTGGTTCTTCCATGACCATCGCCTTCCGTTCAACCCGTCGCCACGTCCGAGCGTGGTCCATCCGAAGGATCGTGCGCCGTCCCGGTCTCAGAGGTCTTCCACGAGCCTGCACGGGAAGCTGGTGCGGTGCTGACCCCATTCCCGCGCGGTCTGCATCACGATCACGCCGGCCATGGCCTCTTTCGCATCCGGCGTCTGGGGTCCTGCGTTGGCCTGTTGACGGGCGGTCCCCTCACGGTCCCGCGTGCCCGATTCCGCCATCTTCTCGCGGATCGTGCGGTATCTTCGTTTGAGCAGGTCAAGGAAGGCTTGCGTGTCCGCGAACTTCACGGGCCCGACGGTCGCGCAGTGGATGTCCGCGTAGAGTTTGAGGATCACGCTCAGACGCACTTCGGGACCGGCGGTCTTGTCCCATGGCAAAAAAGGCAGGCACGCAAAATCCAGCCAGAACGCTTCCTTCGGGGAGTATCCGAGTCCACGAAGGTCCTTCACGTGCTCCTTGTGCATCCAGCGGATGGATTGCAGGATGTCGTGGAGCCAACCTGACCGGACTTCTTCAAACCTGCTCGATCTCGGGCCGTGATGAGCCCCGCGAGCAGTCGATAGCATCGTATACTCTCCTCACTTTCCGTCACGGCGTGACAGTCAGCCCCCCTCGAACTATCGAGCCATACCCAGGTGCGAACCATGGAATGCAGGAGACAACCACACCTGACTCCATTGCCTATTTTAACATCGCCGTCTGGTTATGCCAGAGCCAAGTGCGCGAAAAAATCCGATTTTGGGTTTCGCCAGTCAATTCATCGCTCCGGCAACGCAGGCGAGGTCGCATGATCGGGTCGGCCGCTGTGCTGTTTGCGATCGTTCCAGGGAGCGAGACAACGGGCGGATATGACGCTGTTCGTCGGCAACCATGGTCTCGATCATTGTCCGGCTCTCCGCATCCCGGACGAATCCCTTCAGACCCTGGTAGAAGATGGCTGTCTCCCTGGCCCGGCGGATCGCGTCGCGAACGATCTGCTCGGCTGTCTCACGTCCGCTGAGGGCGTTTCGCGAGCCCGGGCGGACTGAGAAGCAGGCCAGACTTGCCATAACTTGTGGATTGGAAAGGAGATAGTTGTCAGGATCGAATGTGCCGAACTGACCCGTCCGTTCGGAGTACTCTCGCCGGATGCGCGCCCATGCCTGCTGATGCCGGGTCCGCCAAGCTGCCAGGCTATAGCAGATGTTCCGCTTGTGATGATCGCCGAACCGCTCGGCGGCGTGAAGGAAGAACTTCGCGGCCTTGTGCTGCAGCTCATCCGCGATCCGCAGGACCTCGAAGACGTTGAATTGCACATCTCCACAGGCCCCGGCGTGTGTCTGTGCTTCCGTTTGGCTCTGGGGTTGTTCAAGGGTCTGGTTCATAGGGTCACCTCAGCGTATTCGATTGTCTGACTGAGTCGTTGTCCATTGCATCTACTGGACGATACGCAGAAACTGCTAGCAGCCCGTTGAAGAAGTTTTCATGGCAGGCGTTTTGTTGTGGACAGTGGGTGTCTGAGTTGCTATCGTAGGGGCAA
>JAXDBU010000101.1:0-64665 GCA_034678485.1 Sedimentisphaerales bacterium
GGCCCAGATGCTTCACTTCGTTCAGCATGACAAGAAAGGCAGGGGCGTATCACAAGACCTGTGTCCTTGGGAGCGAAGCGAAGGATGACGACGTCTCTCTTGCACAGATCGTCCCTCGCCGGCGTCGCCAGCAGTTCATAGCTTCGCGATCTGCGCCACGACAAAGGTCAGGCCGAATCCGAACATCGCCGCCGCACAGACCGCGAGCACGATCCGCTGCCCCCTCGGGCCGAAGATCGCGGTGCCCTTGAAGCTCGCCCACGAGAGGATTGTCAGCCAGATGAGATCGACGGACCAGTGCGCCAACGCAAAGAGCACGAAGGCCCAGGCTCCGAATCCGCCGGCTTGGGTAATCATCGCCAGTCCGACCGTGGCCCACCAGATCAGGAAGTACGGATTGCTGCCTGAGAGGAAGACCCCTGCGGCGAAGGGCCCGCCCCGTGCCGGCTGACCCGCCGGATCGCCCGTCCGCCGGAGCCCGCGGAGCATCTGGCCGGCGATGAAGATCATGACCGCCCCGCCCACCAGGCCGATGCCGATCTCCACTTGGCGAATCTGGAGGAACCGTCCGACGCCGAAGATCAGCAGGACCATCAAGGGAAACTCCACCACGCCGTGGCCGAGCGCCATGAGCGTGCCCGCCCAACGGTTCCGTGCCCCCATCGCGATGGCGACCGTCGTCACCGGTCCCGGCGACATCGCCCCGGACAGGGAGATCCCAAGAACTTTGAGCAGAAACAAAAGCAATTCCATGAGGGCGGCCGCCTATTCCCCGATGATCTTGACCAGGACGCGTTTGTCGCGTTTGCCGTCGAATTCCCCGTAGAAGATCTGCTCCCAAGGCCCGAAATCGAGCCGGCCCTGCGTCACCGCCACGACCACCTCCCGGCCCATAACGCTGCGTTTGAGATGCGCATCGGCGTTGTCCTCCGCGGTGTTGTGCCGATACTGGCTGTAGGGTTTCTCGGGGGCGAGTTTCTCGAGCCAGGTCTCGAAGTCCTGGTGCAGTCCCGATTCGTCGTCGTTGATGAAGACGCTCGCAGTGATATGCATCGCGTTGCACAGCAGAATCCCCTCGCGGATGCCGCTCTCGCGAAGGCACTGCTCGACCTGCGGCGTAATGTTGATGAACTCGCGCCGGCGCTGCGCGTGGAACCAGAGTTCTTTCCTGTAGCTCTTCATGAGTCGCCCTTTCCTGCACTTGCAGCCGGGATTGCATTCGATGCGTCGCATTGTAGCACGCCCGATCCACGAGCGGAATAGCGAAACCGCCGGCCATATCGAGCGTAGAAGCACAAGGGCAATGGAACCTATAGGACTGCTGGGACCCATGGGATCGGACGAGCCGCCGTGCCTGCCCCAAATAGTCAATAACCAATCATCAATAGTCAATCATCAATGGGGGTGCGGATCATGGATAGGAAGACATTATTCTGGGACGTCGATACACAGTACGATTTCATCGTACCTGACGGCAGGCTCTACGCCAAGGGGGCCGAGGAGCAGGCCTTCCGCAACTACGCCGAGTAGTACGGGGATAAGGCAATCCTGCTCGTGGACACGTACGACAGCGTCGAAGGGATCAAGACCGCCGCTCGCGTAGCGAAGGGCTTTCGCGACCGAGGGGTCGAGGTCCGAGGCATCCGCCTCGACAGCGCCGATCTCGTCGAGTTGAGCCGATTCGCCCGCGACCACTTCCGAGCGGCCGGTGTCGAATCCCCGAGGATCTTCGCCAGCGGCGACCTCGATGAGTTCCGCATTGCCAAGCTGCTCGACGCGGGCGCCGAGATCGACGGCTTCGGCGTCGGCACGCGGTTCACCGTCTCCCAGCACGCCCCCGCCATCGGCATCGTCTACAAGATCGCCCGTTACGACGGCCGGGACCTGTACAAGACCTCGCCCGAGAAGGGAACCGTCCCGTGCCGCAAGACCATCACGAGACTGGGCGAAACGGCCTACGAAAGGGACGCCATCAGACCCTTTGACCCCGGCGCTACCGATCTGCTCCGGCCCTTCACGTCGGCGGAACCCATCGAGACCATTCAGAAACGACTGACCGAACAGCTATGCGGCCTGGATCCCTCCGTAAAGGCGATTCGAGACCCGGGCACGTATCCTGTCGAATTCGCCGGCTTTCCCGCCTGAGGGCATCCCGTTGGCGAGTGTCCGCCGGAATAGGCTTGCGTTGCCCTCCCCTTTGCGGCATATTGGCCTCGGATCGGACGAGAACGAGATTCCGGCTTCAGAAGTCGCACTCCGGCGGAGTGCCGCATCGTGGGAGAAGGCGAAATGGCAACACCTGAGCGTCTGTCCGTCATCCTGTTGGCGGTTCTCGGGAGCACCGCATTCGGCATGTTCATGATGCCCAGCAGTGCGCCGGTCGAACGGCTCATCAGGAACACGAGAGCCTACATCAGGGAGAACCCCGAAGACCCTGAAGGGTACTATACCCTGGCCCGCATCCACTACCTCGCGTTCGCCAACCGGACTTTCGAAATTCCCGTGATCGACCGGGAAGGTGAATCGCCTCCACAGGTGGCCGCCGACTGCGCCGTGGGCAGCACTGTGCATCTGCTGCGCCGGGAGCACGCAGTGAAGCGTGCGCTGCAGGAATTCGGGTACGCCTCGCAAGGAGAGATCCCGCAAGAGAGAAGCCAGGAATTCTGGGAGCGGGTGTCGGAAACACTGAAGGAACTGGAGAGGGACGGATGGCAGCCGCCGCATCCGCCACAGGATGAGCTGAACCAGCACGCTGCAGCAGCATCCGAGCACTTCAGGAAAGCGATCCAACTCGACCCCGACAAGGCGCTCTACCATCTGGGCATAGCCAGTCTGCTGGAGCAGTACGCGGGGTTCATTGAGGAAAGCTGCGGCGTGCCGCCGGAGTTCACCGCCATCATTCTCGACAAGGCGAGAGACGCCTACTGCACCGCCTATGACCTCTCGGTCCGCCGGGACCTCCGTCTCAAGCACCTTCCCATCCAGGGGCTGGCAAGTCTCGTCTCACACGAGGCGGGGCAAGGGTACATTCGGCTTTCGGAGGATAGAACCGATGCGTCGCGGACCGAAAGGCGACGATTGGCAAGTATCAAACGAGGCGTGGACAAGCTCCGGGCCCTCCAGCCTGACGCGATCACACCCATCATCTTCTCGCTCGAAGAGCACTCATCCCTGGCGGACCTGCTCGCGCCCGACATTCGAGTCCGATTCGATCTGGACGGCAACGGCTCGATCGAAGACTGGCCGTGGATCAAGCCGACGACCGGGGTTCTCGTGTGGGACCCGGATGGAACGAGCACAATCACATCGGGTCGCCAGTTCTTCGGCTCCGTGACATGGTGGCTGTTCTTCCCCGACGGATACCGCGCGCTGGACTGTCTTGATGACAACCGCGACGGGCGGCTGACCCGAAGCGAACTGGCGGGCATCTCCGCATGGTTTGATCGCAACTCCGACGGCCGATCCGCACCGGGCGAAGTCACGCCCCTCACGGAGTTCGGCGTTGTCTCACTGGCGACAAGAGCAGCCGGACACGACGGCGACTCACTGGTGAATGTCACCGGTCTTGCGTTCGCAGATGGGCGGACTGCACCGACCTACGACTGGATCGCGTTACGGGTGGAAACCGGCCGTCAGCCCGCTATACGGGCCGACTGAGCAGTTCGCGGTACACGGCCAGAATGGTATCGACCATCGTGTCGGGGGCGAATTTGGTCTTCACGGACTCCTGGGCGGTCCTGCCGAGCTTCTCCCGGAGGGCTCGGTCTGCGATCAGCTCGGCGCAGGCTTCGATGAGCTGGGGGACGTTCTTGGGCTCGACGAGCCGGCCCGTGTTGGCGTTGACCACCTCGCGGGCGCCGTCCACGTCGAAGGAGATCGCGGGTCGGGCGCAGAGCATCGCTTGGGGCAGCGTGCGGGCGAGACCCTCTCGGAGCGAACAGTGTACGAGAATCTCCGAGGATTGAATCACCAATGGGATATGATCCGGCGGCATCAGACCTGTGAATCGAAAACGATCCATCAGGCCCAGGTCGCGAATCCGGCGCTTGTAGGTGTCCGCCAGATTGCCGTCCCCGACGAACAGCCAGATCACATTGTCGAAGCGTCTGGCCAGTTCCTTCGCCGATTCGATGATGTAGTCGTGGCCCTTGAGCATGAAGAGCCTCGCGATGGTCACGAGGACCACCGCATTGCCCGGGATCTCGTGTTTGCGACGGAAGGCCGCCCGCTGGCGCTCGGGGATCGGGGTCATGAAGAGCTCTTCGTCGATGGCCGAGTAGGCGGTGACGTGCGGCTTGTCCACACCGATGCGTGCGGCCCGATTCTGCTCGGTCATCGCGTCCGCGACGCTGATGAAGTAGTCGGTCCGCCGGCCGGTGGCCCGCTCGATGGCGATGTAGAACCAATTGAGCCAGGCGCTCTGATACCGGTGAAACGACAAGCCATGCAGAGAGTGCACGACACCCGGGCGGTTCGGCGCCCACCGGCCCTTGAGAGGCCACGCGGCAAGGCGGCCGATGATGCCGGCCTTGGCACTATGCGTGTGAACGATGTCCGGCTGGATCTCGCGAAGTACCCGCTTGATCCGGACGTAGCTGCGCCAGTCCTTCACCGGCTCGATGGCTCGACGCATTTCGTCCACGACGATCGTGCGGTACTTCTGCCCTCTCGTCTGGTCGAGGAGCTGCCCCTCGGGACCGATGGCCGGCCCGGTGATCAGGGTGACCTCGTGGCCCCGCTCGGCCAGGAGCTTGCACGTGATGAGCGTGTTCTCCTGGGCGCCGCCCAGGATCAGTCGGGTGATGATGTGCACGATCTTCATCGAATCATCGTACCCGCCGGATCGCCAATCGTCAACGTCGCACGATGCCGCCGAACGACCGGGGGGACATGACCGCACTTGCACACGCAGCAGGGGGTCACGAAGCCCCAGGATTGTCATTCCCGCACTGCAAAGGCGCGACATCTTGCTTTTCTGATAAGCATCTCGGACAGGACGCGCACATCGCCCCCGATACACAGGAATCGGCACGTCCACTCCAATCGATGGCAGGCACGCCCGAAGCGGTCGTGCGAGGGGAGTTTTTCGCATTGCGGCCTCCGGCGTGAACGCGAGCGAAGCGATCGCTTGCAGGTTTGGCGCAGCACGCAGGACGTTGCAGTCCCCTTTATCGCTGGTGGCCCCAAAGCGTTAAACTCCCGCCGCCCTCGGTGCGAAGCGCCGCTACGCGTCGGGGCGGCGGATTTCGGATCGGTTCGTCCGTTCCTCTATATCCAGCACTTGGGTTGCGGCCTAAGGCCGCTCCAAGCAAACGGGAATCCACTTCCTGGAATTTGTCGCATGCCACGGTCGCTGGATTCCTGCTTTCTTGGCGTGGCCTTCGGCCGCAACCCAAGCGTCGGTACATCGGGTCTTGGGGCCGTTCGCGTCTCTTGGGGGCGCCGCCCCCAAACCCCCGGCATTTGACGTCTTGGGCCAATAGCATGGGAAACCGGAGCGGCGGACTCGCCCCTCGACACGCCTGCCCATCATGCTGCCGGCGGAAAGCGAAAAATGCCGGGGGGCCGGGGGCAGCGCCCCCGGTCTTACGGTGCGGTCCCGACACCAGGGGAGGCGACGAGGCGAGGACCGGATCCGGCCAAAATGCTTGCCAAGAAAACAAGATGTTGCGTCACTGCAGTGCAGGATACCGGCGGAGAGAGGGGGCCAACTGCGGCGAGTCTCCGATCTCTCCGCCGGTACCCCATGATGCGTCAAACGCACTCTTCCGCGAGCAGGCGAATCGTGTCGTCGACCTCGAGTTCACCCTGGCGAACGTCGGTGGAGAGAAGACGACGCTCACCGAAGACCTGCCACGCTATCGGCGCAGTCTGGAGATCATAGCGCACCAAATGACGTCCGTACACGAGTCGCAGCCCCAGATTCCGGACAGAGTCGTCATCTGCCCCGTCGCGTGGACCGACGATACGCCAGATGAGTAGTCCGATCCAGCAGCCGCTACGCGAGCACTATCGTGCCTTGTGCACCTGAATGTCGTCGACATAGATTATACCCATGCCAGCCGTTGGGTTGGCGCGATCCCCGAGTCCGATCACCATGGTCTCGACAGCGGTCATATCCGCGGGCGTCAGCGTGTCGAACGGGATGGACCACTGCACCCAATCGGTTGCCAGGACGGCGTTCGTATCCGTGTTCGCCGCCGTGGCGCTGCGTCCGGCGGTGTCCATGATCGTCACATACAGCGGCATGGCGGCGTTGTCCGCGCTGCCTCGCACGTAGAGCACGAGTCGGGCGAGATCGTGGATGGTCCAGTCCTGGGCCGAGGTCCAGGTCCGTCGGGCCTCGGAGCAGACGATGTCGCCCGCGTTGACGTACTGCAGGGGCATGGACTGTCTTCCGCCGTGCACGAGGGTCTGTTCCGCGAAGGGCGCGTGTGTGTAGCCCGCCTGCGACCCATTGTCGAGAGTCCCGTAGCCGTCGAGCCAGGTCTGGAAGATCGCTTCGACAGCGTTCATGTCATCCGTGTAGCTCTCGAAGTCATCCACAATGAGGTAATCGGCGACAGTGAAACTCCAAACGGCGCCTGTGGTGACCGTCCCATCCGCGGCAACCTCGTCCACACGCCAGAAACAAGCCGTATCCCAGGCGATCGGCTCCGCGAGGTTGTACGTTGCCTCCGCCTGCCGGCCTTTGTAAATCCCGACGGTTTGGACTGTGGCGCCCTGCACTGCTGCCTTGTCGGTTGCGAAGTAGACGTCGTGTTCCGCGACTCCCTCCCCGCCCGACCAGCTCAACGGCCGATCATAGCGAATATCGACGACCTGATTCACGGCGGGGCTGGGATTCCAGGCCAGCGCCAAGTTACCTCGCATGGCGGTGACGATCTCGTCCTGCCCCAGTACGCGGTTGTACGCGCGGACCTCGTCGATCAGGCCCACGAAATATCGCGAGTCGAGCGTGTTGGCGCCGATCTCGATCAGCGGATTGGAGCCCACGTTGTTGTCGCCTGTATGCATACCGGTCGCATCGACGGTCCCATTGACGAGGATCTGGACCGCGCTGGTGCTGTCCGTTCTCGTGACGGCTACGTGCATCCATTCTCCGGTGACCACGTCGTGATTCGAGAACGTCGTCGGGTTGCCGCCGGGACCGGTCTCGAAGGCCAGCTTGGTCCCGACCACCGCGAGGGTGAAGTGGTCTCCGCCGCCGGCGTGATCCGACCACAGCAGACCGGCGCCTTCTCTGCCTATCGTGCCCTCAGGTCCCGGCGTGTCGGTCTTGATCCAGGCCATCAGCGTCAGATCTGCTGTGATGACCTGCGGCACCTCGACGCGGTCGTTGAGGCCATCGAAGGCCAGAGCGCCGAGGTTGTAACCTTCGACGGGGTTCGGCTCGCCGAGGACTTCGCCATGATTGCCGTTGCCCGACCAGTCGATGGCGATCCCGTTCTCATCCTGGTCGAAGTTCCACCAGCCCACGAAGTTTGGATCGGTTACCTGGATGTCGGGCATCGTCTTGAACGTCCAGACGTCGCCGACGTGGATCTCGACGCCCTCGAACTCGTCCACTCGCCAGTAGTACTGCGTCCCATATTCGAGCTGGATCGGGCCGTAGGTCGCTGCCGTCTGATTCTGCGACGCCAGGACTGGAGCGTTCGGGTCCGTGCCAAAGTAGACGCTGTGCGAGACCGCGCCCGATCCCGGCGTCCAGCTCATCGTGACATTCGGATCCACCAGGATCGCCCCGTCGGCAGGGACCGGCAGCGACGCGAGCTTCGCCGAGACCGTGAAGCTCCAGACCGCGCCGGGGTATACAGTGACTCCGTCGGCCTCGACCTCATCGACCCGCCAGTAGTAGGTCTTGCCCAGTTCCCAGGGATACCCCGAGAAGGATGGATCGCTGGTTGTGCCCTGATCCGTGTCGCCCGTGCTGTTCTTGACGTCGTCCTCGCTCAGGCCGACGTAGACGCGGTGTTCGGCTGCGGTTTCGCCAGCCGTCCAGGTGAGCGTTGGATTCGTCGAACCCAGGGTGGTTCCATCGGCCGGCTGCGGGTTCGTCGCAAACCGCAGCCACTGGGGACCGACCCAGAACACGTTCTCGACGTCCGCGGCGCTCAAAGCGTGGTTCCAGACGGCCACCTCGTCGAGCACGCCGATGAAGCGCCGCCACTGGGCCCGGCCGTCCGAGCGGGGGCCGCCGATGCGAATCGTGGAGATGGCATCGGATAGGCTGCCCGCTGAACTCGCGGCAAGCCGGCTGTCCAGGTAGATCGTGATTGTACTGATGCTGCTGTCGTAAACGACCGCGACGTGATGCCATTGATTGTCGTTGAGCTTGGCGCCGCTGGTGCCGAACCAGATGGGCCGGCCGACGAAGATGTCCGCCGCTCCGTCGGGCTCCAAACTGTGGTCGTCCGACGAACCGATCATCACGAAGATGATCCCCCACGCCTGGAACACCGTCGGCATCTTCATCCAAAGCGAATAGGACGCCCGTGAGACATCGAGCATCCCCGACGGCATCGTCACATCGCACAAGGTGAACGGGCCGGTGGCCGTCACGAACTCCAGGGCGCTGCCCTCGTATCCATCGGTGGTCCATCGGACCTGACTGTCGTTCGCCGGGTCGATGGTCCCGTCGTGCCAGTAGGCCGTCTCATCCCAGAAGGCGGTCCCCTGGCCGTTGTTCAGCTTCCAGTAGCCCACGAGTTCCGCTCCGGCGGGGGCTGCCACACCTGCCGCCAACAAGACCGCCAGAAAAATCGTCCTCTTGCACATGACCGTCCTCCTACCGAAGAAAAGGGTGTTCGTGTGTCTTGCCTCTTGCCCTCGCATACGAAACATCCGACCCCTGATGCGTCGGACCTGTGACTTGCGAAGTGCTTCTGGGTCCTATTATACCGATTCGAGGCGGGCCGGGCAAACCCCAATTCGACATGATGGCGAACAGGAAAAAACTCACGGCGAATTCACCTTTTTCCGCTCCTTGACGAATCGCATCGGTCTCGTATTGCCTGGAGGCCGGCTGCTATTCAGAGTGCGAGCGGGCGTGGATTGTCATGCTGAACGAAGAAAAGCATCCGGGCCCCGCAGGGGACGCGGCGTCCGAAGTCGAGACGTATCTCTCACTTTGTCTACGGTGTTTCGATAGGCTCTCAGCGTCGCCGGGCCAGCGTCGGGTCAAGGTACGGCTGGAGCGCGTCCGGCGTGAGGGCCTCGATCTGGCCGCCCAGGAACAGAACGTTGCACCGGCCCTCGTGAACCGGCTTGGGCTCGTAGACCAGCACGGTGGTCTCGGGCATGTCGGGTCGAGCGCCGGGGATGTAGACGTACTCGACGCCGCACGGATCGGGACAGCGGAGCAGCTTCGAGCGCCCGCCGCAGGCACTGATGAATTCCTGCTGATCCGCCGGGAAACCCTCGCCGCCGATAGCGAAGGCCTGCAAACACTGTGCTATCGAGCGGAGATTCATCTGGCAGCTCAGGGTTGTGGAGTTCTTCTGGGCATGGACCATCTCCGTAGCGTACTGTTTGCCGGCGTCGCCCATCGTCTTGATGACCCAGAGGACTCCGGCGGCCAGCAGGCCGAAGAAGACGATCCCGGTCACGACGTTGGTGATCGTGCCACCAGGACGATTCGAACGCGACATGGGCGGATGCATGATTCGTTCTCCATTCCAGCGGGGACGGATACTCCCCCGCCTTGCCGGCTGCTAACGGAACAATGCCGCGTCCTCGTCCTGGGCGGGCTTCTTGGGCTTGTCCGTGAACAGGGCTTCATCGTCCTCGCCGCCGACGAACTTGCCGGCGTCCAAGGGTTTGTCCCGCCAGGCGATCTTGCAGTTACGTACGGTGTAGTCCTGTCTCATCGACATGGTGCCCTGACTGGTGATGATCCCGGCGTCGACGGTCAGTCGCTTCATGGTGGGGTATCCGTCGATCATGGTGTACTCGCATCGCATGTTGTCGCTGTTCGTACGTCGTCCAGCCTGCATAACCTCTCGGCGATACCGCGCCGGGGCCCATAGCCCGACGATCTTCTCGTATTCGGCGTCGAGCGTCATCTCGCTTTCCGTTCCTTCCTTGACGGCGCGCATCCGCTGAATCCGAAAGTCCGCGCTCACCGTCAGATACAGGACGTCGTAACCGCGATTGGCGAGGAGATTGCTCTTGTCCTCCTTCGCTCTCTCGTTGACGGGCTTGTCCTTTTCCGTGGGGACGAGTTTCATCTTGTACCCCTCGGGAATCTTGACGGTCTTGATGAAGTGGTCGCGGAAGACGTTTGCGCCGGCCGTCGCGGTCTGCAGGATCAGCCCACGTTCGACTTCCTTCATGAGTAGACGCATCTGCGGACTTGATGCGAATGCTGTCTCAATCTGGATCTCATCGCCGACCAGCAATCCGTTGTCGTCGGCGTCTTGCCACCAGTAGTTCAGCGTCCCGGAGGCGGGCTGGAACAGGTTGGATGTGATTTGCACGTCGATGTCGCAGCGGAGACTACGGGCAAACGTGGGCATCGCGCCGAAGTCGATATTCGTGCGGCAGACGCCGGCGATGACCTCCTGGGACAGTTCATCCCATTGCGAGGTCATCTTGTCCACCTTCTTCGGGCGTTCGGGCATCGCGTCTGCGGCACGGCCCATGTCCGTTGCCGGTGTTGTCGCGGCCTGCGCTGGAGCGGGCGTCGGTGCTTTCCTGATCACGACGCTCTTGAGCTTGAGGTCCCACTTGTACTCGGTCGTCGTCCCCTCGGACCGGGAGTCGTAATCGATATGAAGCGTGTTGATGAAGGGCACGCCGTCCTGACGGGCATACGTGTACAGATAGGTTACATACAGTTGCCCCCGATGAGGAGGCATGACCGAGTTGAACTGCCGCTTGGCGGACTCGACGAAGTGCTTGCCGTCGATGGTCTGGACCGTGAATGCGAGCTTGTCTTGACTCAGGTCCTTTCCAGCTTCGAACTCGTTCTCGAGCTGATACTTGTCGTTGATTGTAAGGGTCCGCAATCGGATGTCCTCGCGCGGCTCCGAGTAGAAGAGGCTGAACGAACCGTCGTTATCGCTGGCGCTGGCCTTCTCCGTGGGGAACGTCCTGAACAGGGATTCCAGCCAGGCGTTCTCAATCATGGCGTACAGGGTCTGTGAAGTGGCAGTGTCCTCTTGGAGCTGTGATCTGAAATGCGGACCGTGTGCATCCACAACGAACGAGACCTGGAGGGGCCCGATCTTCTGGCCGTCCTCATTCACGTCATAGACCGCGTCGAAGCCGGTCACCTGGTCATCCCAGAGTTGATAGTAGGCCTCGTCCATCCTGGCGATCACGTCTTTGGCCAAGGCCTCGCCGTCCGCTGCTTGGGCGGCGGTTGTTCCAGGGGCTGCCTGGGCATTGTCGTTTTCCACACGGGGTCGGCCCATGCCGAACGCCGGCGGCACGCCGGCGCCTGCCGCAATCGCCAAGACGACCGCCGCACACGACCACTTGCGATGGAATGATCCGCTCTTCATGCCAGACTCCTTCAGCAGTACGCATAAGGGACGCTCGATCTCCAGCAACGCATGGAATTCTACCCGTGTGCGGTTCGTGATTCAAGTGAATGTATCTCGCTCGCAGATGTTCGCCATGGCCGTGCTCGCAGAGACGGGCCTGGGGCGGTTGACGCCGGGCCGCCGGTCGAATACGATTCTACGCACGCAGGCGCACGTGCGCCTTCGCTGCACGGCAACGGTGGCTTTGAAAGGCCGGATTCCTATGCGTATTCACGCTATACCACTTCTCGCAGCAGTGCTCAGTTGTCTTGGCCGCGTTCCGACGGTCCGGGCGGATGAACTCGACGAGTCGATCCCCAAGATCCGCATGGGCACGCTTGTCGTGGAGACTTTGCCCGGCGCGGAGATCCGAGTCGAGCAGGTGCGCCATGACTTCTGGTTCGGCGCGGCGCTGGCGAGCCACGTCTTCGGCACGTGGGGCAACCCCGCCGATGCGGCCCAGTACAAGCAGGTCTTCCTGGAGAACTTCAACGCCGCGGTGACGGAGAACGCGCTGAAGTGGCACGACATGGAGTCCCGCCAGGGGCAGGTGAACTACACGACCGTAGATGCCATGCTCCAATGGACCGATGAGCACGAGATCCCGCTTCGCGGGCACAACATCTTCTGGGGCATCCCCAATCGGGTGCAACCCTGGCTCAAAGCGATGGACGACGCGACCCTCCGCGCGACGCTCGAAGCCCGGGCCCGGGATATCGGGCGCAGATACAAAGGGCGGTTTGCCGAGTACGACTTGAACAACGAGATGATCCACGCGAATTACTACGAAGAGCGACTCGGCCCGGACATCACGAAGGACATGGCGTCGTGGGTGCGCCAGGAGGACCCGCAGGCGGTGCTCTACCTGAACGACTACGACATCCTGACCGGCAAGCGACTGGACGACTACCTTGCCCAGATTCGCAAGCTGCTCGACCAGGACGTGCACATCGGCGGCATCGGGGTGCAGGGTCATCTGCATGGAGATTCTTTCGATCCGGCTGTCCTGCGGTCTTCGCTGGACCGGCTCGGCCAGTTCAAGCTGCCCATCCGTGTCACCGAGTTCAACTTTCCCGGCCAGCGGTCGAAATACTACGAAAAGCGGGGCGTCCGCCTGTCCGACGAAGAAGAGCAGGCGAAGGCGAAAGCCATCGTGGACTACTATCGCATCTGTTTTGCCCATCCGGCAGTCGAGGGGATCCTTATGTGGGGATTCTGGGAAGGGGCCAACTGGATTCCGCAGTCCTCGCTCTACCGGCGGGACTGGTCGCCCACGCCGGCGGCCCTGGCCTATCGAGACCTCGTCTATCGTCAGTGGTGGACGAATTGGCGGGGTCGGGCGGACGACAAGGGGCGCTGCGAGGTCCCTGTCTTCTTCGGGAGCCACCGGGTCGCCGCAGGCGACCGGGAAGTCGTCGTCACGCTCGGACGCCAGGAGGGCACAAAACGGCTCTCGATGGCGCAGCCGTAGGATTCGACCGGCCGCGTCGAGATCGTGGGCAGATCCCGCTTGTTGAGAACGGCGAACGGGGGTATACTATCTGAGGAGATAGCGGAGGTGTCTCGTTGTCGCGATGCGCGGATGCCCATCCGGATGGTTTGGACTGCATCGGCAGATAGAACATGGCGTGGGACAAGAACGTATGAATGGCATCGACCTGTTGGAACCTGTGAACGAAGGGAATGACGCTTCAGGAGGCCGGACGTGACGACCGCTCCCACCGAGAATCCGCGTGTTTCGCGGTTGAAGGAGAACCTGCAGACTGTCATTTACGGAAAGAGCGAGTGTATCGACGTCGTCATCGTCGCCTTGCTGGCGGGAGGGTCGGTCCTGATCGAGGATGTGCCGGGGGTGGGCAAGACGACTTTGGCCAAGGCACTGGCCCAGAGCATCGACGCGAAGTTCCGACGGATTCAGTTCACGCCGGACCTGCTGCCGGCGGATATCCTGGGGTCCTCCATCTACAACCCGGTCAGTGGCGAGTTCCGCTTCGAGCCCGGACCGATCTTCTGCAATATTCTGCTGGCCGACGAGATCAACCGGGCCTCGCCGCGGACGCAGTCTGCTCTGCTGGAGGCGATGAATGAGAACCAGGCGACCATCGAGGGCCAGCGTCATCCGTTGCCCCAGCCGTTCTTGGTGATCGCCACGGAGAACCCGCTGGAATTCCACGGCACCTATCCTCTGCCCGAGGCCCAGTTGGACCGTTTCCTCGTCCGGCTCAGCCTTGGCTATCCCGCGGCCGAGGTCGAGGTCGATATCCTTCGCTCTCATGCGCGTGCCCAGCCGCTCGACCGGATCGAACCGGTACTCGACCTCGAACAGATTCGCGAGATTCAGCAGGAAGTCGCCCAGGTCCACGTCGACGAGAGCATCCTCGAGTATATCGTCGAGATCATTCACACCACGCGGCACGACAACCGGCTCCAGCTCGGCATCAGCACGCGGGGGACGCTGATGCTCTCCCGGGCGGCGAGGGCTCGGGCCTACCACGAGAAGCGAGAATACGTGATCCCGGACGACGTGCTGTGGTGTGTGCCCCATGTGCTGCCGCATCGGGTCATCCCGACTTCCAAGACGCGATACAGCGGCGCCACGACCAAACAGATCATCGCGGACATCGTCGGTCGGATCAAGGTTCCCGTGTGACAAAGGGACGTTCGCCATGGCCACAGCGCGAGGCAGACTGCATATTGGCTTGACCGAGGCCGGTCGGGTGATCCTTCGCGGGACCGGCTTCGTGGTTCTGGCAAGCCTGGTAGTCCCTTCTTTCGGCGTCCTTGCGATCCTGGCGTCGGTTGCCCTTGTGGCATTGGTGGTGGGCCTGGTTGTGCGGCCGCGAATCGAGATCAGCGGCAACCTGCCCGACCGAGTCATCACCGGCCAGGTTACGCCCCTGAAGTACATCCTCAGAAATACCGGGCGTCTCGCGACCTATAATCTCTCGGTTCATTTCCACACGTTGCCCGACGCAATCGAGGAGGTGGGCGGCGTCCCGGTGCTTCCGCGACTGGGCCCCGGCGAGTCGGTCGAGGTCGACGTCACGATCCGACCCAGACGCCGGGGCAGCCATCGGATCGGCGTGCCGGTGTGCGAATCGACGTTTCCATTCAACCTGTTTCGCATTGGCACGGTCCGGCGTCAGCAGGAGACGCTGCTCGTCTTGCCGGCTTTCTCATGGCTGCAGATTCCCATGCAGTATGCGAGCCGGCGTGTGAATACGAGCAACCTGCGGCCCGCCGGACGTGCCGGAGGCTCGCCGGAATACATCGGGAGCAGGCCCTTCGCGTCCGGCGATTCGCCGAGGAGGATCGATGTCCGCGCCTGGGCTCGCTTGGCGGCGCCGGCCACCAAGGAATACGACGATGATCTCGACGACTATGCGGCGTTCGTATTGGACAGCCGCGTTCCTCCGGGCCGGGTGAAGTCGAAATCCGGCGAGATCGAGGAGATCGAAGCGGCCGTCAGCCTGTGTGCCTCCGTGGCATATACGATCCACCGCCACTGTTTGATCGATCTGCTGTTGGCCGGGGCGGACCTGCACGAGTTCGGAGCATGGCCGAAGGCCGTCCGTCTGGAGCGAATCCATGAGGTGCTGGCCGGCGTCGAGCCGTCGCCGGAGTATACGATCGATCGGATCGGTCCCTTGCTGGAGGACCGGTTGACGGAGATCTCGGAAATCGTGTTCATCGTGCTTCGTTGGGACGACATGTATCGGCGCTTGGTGGAGTGGGCGGACCGGGCGGCCTGCCATACGACGGTGGTCGTGATCGGCGAGCCCGACGAGGAGATCCTCGCACAGGAGTGGGCCGGCCAGATCCGCTTCGTGTCGGCTCAAGACGTTCTCGCGGGACGAGTGGAGCAACTGTGACGCTACAGAGGGCCATTGCGGTTGTCATGATCCTGGGCAGCTCACTGCTGATCGCGTGGGTTTCCGGGGACATTGCCTTCCCGGCCATTCTCTGTATGCTCGGCATGTTGGGCGTGCAAGGGCGGTTCAAATGGGATATCCGCCCGGAGCGGCACTACGTGACGGCGTTGCTGTTGCTGTTGCTGGCGGTCCTGTTCTCGATCCACTGTGAATACGCCCACCCGGGGACCGAGCGAATGGCGGCCTTCGCCTGGCAGACGATCGCGCGATATTTCCTGGCGTCCATGATTCTGATTCTGTTTCTCCGGTCCCGCCGACGGAACAGGGGCCCGGATATCGAGCCGGGGATGGGAGAGGGCGACCGGGCGCCCCTGTCGCCCTCACTGGGTCTGTTCCACCTGGGCAGCGCCTTGGCCGGCGGACAGGTCCTCCTGCTGGACGACCGGTACGTTGCCTTTCGACTTGTGGAACTGGCAAGCGGAACCCTGAGCGTCCTCTATGCCGCGTGCTCCGCGTATTCCTCGCAGGGCCGCGCAGGAGATCTGCGTCGGCCACGTCTTGGGATTGACATCCTGCGCACCGTCCTCCTGATCGCGGCAGTGAATCTGGGCTGGATCGGTGGTTCCGTGCTGTACAGCCATGTGCAATCCTTCAATCTCCTGCCCAATTGGCTCTCGCGAACCAGCGTGCCTGTGGATTCGGCCGTCGTCGGGGTCTCCCGCATCGGGTTTACCACGAGCGGCAGACTCTCGAACCTCCTGGCCATCAAGGACGATGCCGATACGGAACCGGTGCTGAAGATCACCAGCGATGCCTGCCCCGGCTACTTGCGGGCCATGGCCTTTCTCTCATATCGTCAGTCAGAATGGATGGATGCCTCGCACGGGGAAAATGTCTATCCGGAGCACAACCGCGTGTTCGGCCGGGTCAACACGTTTCGTCTGGCGAATCGCGAAGCCAATCGAGAGATGACCATTCGACATGAGGACGTTCTGATCGATGCCATGTTCATGCCGCTGGGAGCCTGCTTCATTGAGGCGCCCTTTCCCCAGTTGCTCCGCGACGGCGACGACGGCACGATCAAGCCCCTTGAACCACGCAGCAACCTGACGTACCGTGTTGCCTATACCACCTCATTGAGTGGCAATGCGCCCTCCGCGGACACAGTACGCCGGATGCTCAGTTTGCCGCCGCAGCTCGATTCGGCCATACGCCAGCTTGCCAGCAGGATCTTCCGGGGCTGCCACACGACCACGCAGAAGATCGATGCGATCACGCGGTACTTCCAGACGAACTACACCTATTCGCTCGGCGTCGAATCGCCGATTGACCAGGATAGCCTGACGTACTTCCTTCTGAAGGCTTCTTCCGGCTATTGCGAGTACTTCGCCTCGGGGGCCGCGATCCTCCTGCGCCTCGTGCAAGTTCCTACCCGGTACGTCACCGGTTTTCTCGTAACCGAACGGGGCGAGGATGGCGAATCCTGGGTCGCGCGGAACATGGACGCACATGCCTGGGTCGAGGCGTGGGACCAGGAGAACAACACCTGGGCGATTGTCGAGGCCACCGCCCAGGAGGATCTGGCGGACAATTCGCTTCTGAGTCCGTCGCTGGAGGATGGACGAGGCAGTCGTGCGATTCTGGCCCGGTTCATTCAGGCGGTGTACGACTACGGCTTGCTTGGCGTTCTCGGCTGGTTCTTCGAAGTCTACAGCCTCCAGACTGCTATCACGGCATCGCTTGCGTTCTTCGCCGCGGCGGTTTCCTTGGCCCTGTTGCGTCGTCAACGACGTTTGCGTCGGTCCAGGGTCGGAAGAGCCGCCCGGAGCCCGGAGTTGCGGGCCTTGCACAAGATACTGGCGACCATGGATCGCAAGGTCAAGTCCTCGGGCGCCCGCCGGGGCCCCCAGGAGACGCTGCACGTCTTCGCGGACCGGATTCGTCGCTCATCCGTCGTCCCTCGGGTTTCGTTGACAGATTTGAACGACGATCGCAGCTTCGCCGACTGGTACCTCCAGTACGCAAGCCTTCGCTATTGTGGCACGATCACGCCGGAGCGTCTCGACGATTTGCTCCGCCATGCCCAGCAACTGCGGCGTACGTCGTAGCGCCGTATACGCAGCCAAGTCCTTTTCCCTGGAATAATTTCTTCGTTTCGTTCGTCGTCTTACATAAGCTCGGTTGGAGTCTGTCCGTGACTGCGCGGCTACTCCGGTTAAAAGGAAGAAGGCCGGAGCGAATTTGGGATTTACGAGCCGCGGTCGGGGGTTTACTATTGGGCGGCCTGTCTGTGGCCAAGCCAAGCAGTAGATCGTCGGCTCACATGGTGAATCCGAAGGGATGGTTGGAAAGACAGATGAAGAAACTGGTCGTGGGGGTCGTCGTCGTCGTGGTTGTCGGGGTCGTCGTCTGGCAGGCATATGAGCGGATTCTGGCCGCCGGCGTGCAAAAGGGGGCGCAACGCACGGGCGGTCCCGTGGCCGTCGAAACGCAGCCGGTCCGCAGGGGGGGGATCCGCGACATCGGCGTCTTCACCGGCTCGCTGACCCCGAAATCGCAGTTCGTCGTCGCGCCGAAAGTTACCGGCTGGCTCCAGGAGCTGCTCGTCGATATCGGCGACAGCGTCAGCCGCAACCAGGTTGTCGCGGTGCTCGACGACGAGCAGTTCGCACGTCAGGTCGAGCAGGCGACCGCGGAACTCCAGGTGGCCAAGGCCAACGTCGAGAACTCGACGAGCGACCTGGATCTGGCCAAGCGAGAGTATGAGCGAGTCACAGCCCTTCGCGAGAAGCAGATTGCCTCCGCGGCCGAACTCGATACGGTCTCGGCCGCGTACAGTGCCGCCCAGACGCAGTTGAAGGTCGCCCAGGCCCAGGCGGAGCAGAAGGAGGCCGCGTTGAAAGTGGCCGAGCTGCAACTGTCCTATACGAAGGTCCGCGCGTTCTGGGAGGGCGGCGATCCGAACCGCGTCGTCGGCGAGCGGTTCGTCGATGAGGGCGCGCTCGTCTCGGTCAATCAGCAGATCGTATCCATTCTCGAGAACAATCCGCTGACGGCGGTGGTCTTCGTGATCGAGCGGGACTATCCCAAGATGAGCATCGGGCAGGAGGCGGCGGTCACCACGGACGCCTACCCCGGCAAGCTGTTCACGGGCGTCATCCGGCGGATCGCGCCGCTCCTGAAGGAGAGCTCTCGCCAGGCCCGCGTGGAGATCGAGATCCCCAACGCGGACCAGCTGCTCAAGCCCGGCATGTTCGTGCGGGCGCAGGTGGAGTTCGCCAGCCATGCCGAGGTGACGCTCGTCCCGATCACTGCTCTAGTGCGGCGCGACGGCAAACAGGGGGTCTTCGTGGTGGAGAAGTCGGCGGCCGAGGGATCGCCGCCTGGTGCGCCCGCCTTCCTGGCTCGCTTCATGCCGGTGACCACCGGCATCGTCAGCGGCGAGATGGCGGAAGTCGTCCAGCCAGCGATCTCGGGCGCGGTCGTGACGCTCGGGAACCACCTGCTGGAGGACGGATCGAGGGTGATCCTGCCGGCATCGTCGCCCGCAGACAAGCAGGGGACCCCGGCCTCCGCCAGCGGCGAAGCGAAGCGTGAGGGCTCGCAATGAAGATCTCACAGTTCTCCGTTCGCCGCCCGATCTTCACAATCATGGTGGTCCTGATGGTCCTCGTGCTCGGCGGAGTCTCCCTGTTCCGGTTGCCCATCGACCTGATGCCCGACATCTCGTACCCGACGATTAGCGTCTCGTGCGACTACGAGAACGCCGGGCCGGAGGAGATCGAGGAGCTGATTACGCGGCCCATCGAGGAAGCGATGAGCGCCGTGCCCGGCGTAGAGGAACTCACCTCCACTTCCGTTGAGGGACGCGCCAACGTGCGGGTGACCTTCTCGTGGGGGACCGATCTGGACACGGCCGCGAACGACATCCGTGACCGCCTGGACCGCGTGATGCGGCGCCTGCCCGAAGAAGCCGACAGACCCACGGTGCGGAAATTCGATCTGGCCAGTTTCCCCATTCTCCACCTGGGCGCCTCCAGTCGACTCGATCCCGTGCAGACCCGGTTGATTCTGGAAGACCAGGTGAAATACCGGCTCGAACGTGTTCCCGGTGTGGCGGCGTTGGACATCTACGGTGGCCTCGAACGCGAGATTCACGTCAGTCTCGACCCCGCCAAGATCAACGCGTTGGCGATTCCGCTCGATCAGATCATCTCGCAGGTCAAAGAAGGCAATGTGAACATCCCCGCCGGCACCATCGAGAAGGGCAACTTCGAGATTACGATCCGCACGCCCGGCGAGTACACGGACCTGCGTCAACTGCAGGATACGGTCATCGCGGTCCGCCAGGGCGTCCCCATTCAACTCAAGGAAATCGCCCGGGTCGAGGATTCCTGGACCAAGATCACGCGAATCGTGCGGGTCAACGGCGAGACGGGAATCCGGATGGCCGTGAGCAAGCAGTCGGGCAAGAACACGGTCGATGTGGCCCGCGGCGTCCTGGAAGAGCTCGAACGGGTGAACGCCGACATTCCCCAAATCCGCATTATCCCGATCATCGACACGTCGGACTACATCAAGCGGTCGATCCAGAACGTCGGTAGTTCCGCCATCACCGGCGGCCTGCTGGCTGTCGGGATTCTGCTGCTGTTCCTCCGCAACATCCGAAGCACCGTGATCATCGCGACCGCGATCCCCGTCTCGATCATCGCGACGTTCGCTCTGCTGTACTTCAGCAATCTGACGTTGAACATCATGACGCTGGGCGGCCTGGCGTTGGGGATCGGCATGCTGGTGGACAACGCGATCGTGGTGCTGGAGAACATCTATCGTATCCACGAGGGAGGCGAGTCGATCAAGCTGGCCGCCGTCGACGGCGCCGACGAAGTCTCGGCTGCCGTGATGGCGAGCACGGTGACGACTCTTGTGGTGTTCCTGCCGCTCGTGTTCATGCGGGGCATGTCCGGCGTCATGTTCAAGCAGCTTTCCATCGTCGTAACCTTCTCGCTGATGTGTTCCCTGGCGGTAGCGCTGACGCTCGTGCCGATGCTCAGCGCGAAGATCCTCTCTCGCGGTTCGTGGGACGCCACGGGCCGGCGGAACCTCAACCGCCGTGTATACGAGGCCACGGGACGGCTTCTGGCGGGCCTGGAGAACGGCTACAAGAGCGTCCTTCATGTCGCGATGAATCACCGGATTTTCGTCGTGGTCGCTGCGACCGCGATGCTCGCCGCGTGCCTGCTGCTCGTGCCGTTCATCGGCGCTGAATTGATGCCGGCCTCGGACGAGGGCGAGGCCCGCGTGGACGTCGAGATGGAAGTGGGCACGCGATTGGAACTGCTCGACAGCAAGTTCAAGATCATCGAGCAGATCGTCAACGCGAATGTGCCCGAAATTCGCAACGTCGTGACGAACGTCGGGGGGGCCCGATGGTATGGCGGCGGCGGCCACACCGGCGATATTCGCATCGCGCTCGTGCCGCAATCCCAGCGGACGCGGTCCAGCCAGCAGATCGCCGACGATCTGCGCAATAAGCTTGGCGGCATCCCCGGCACGACCGTGCGGACCCGGGCCGGTCAGGGCCTGTTTGTCATGCGGATGGGGACCACCGAGGCCAACAAGGCGGTCGTCGAGATCCGGGGCCACGACTTCCAGACCGCCGATCGGCTCGCCTCGCGGGTCCAGGAGATCGTGGACGCCATCGCGGGCGTCGCCGATACGCAGCTCAGTCGGGACCCGGGCGGTCCCGAGGAACTCATCGTGATCGACCGCCAGAAGGCGGCGGACATGCACCTGACCGTCTCCAATATCGCCAACGCCCTCCAGACGATCCTCTCCGGCTCCGAGGCCGGCTACTACCGCCAAGGGGGCGACGAGTTCACGATCCTCGTGAAGCTCCGCGACGCGGAAAAGTCCGACCTGCGGGACGTCCTGGACCTGACGCTCACGAACTCCAACGGCGATCCGGTCGTCCTGCGAAATGTTGTGGACACGGTCCCGCGAAGCGGACCGGTGCTGGTCGAGCGGAAGGACCAGGAGCGAATCATCACGGTCACCGCTGAAATCAGCGGCAGGGACATGGGCTCGGTCATCGCGGATATCCAGGACAAACTGCGGTCGGTGCCGGTGCCGTCAGGTTTCAGCATCGGCTACGGCGGCGACTACGAGGAGCAGCAGAAGTCGTTCCGCGAATTGTCCTTCAGTTGCGTCCTGGCCCTGCTGCTGGTCTACATGGTCATGGCCTGCCAGTACGAATCGCTGCGGGACCCGTTCGTCGTCATGTTCTCGGTGCCGCTGGCGGCCATCGGCGTGATCCTGATGCTCTTTTTCACCGGGACGACGTTCAATATCCAGTCCTTCATCGGGTGCATCATGCTGGGCGGCATCGTGGTCAACAACGCGATTCTGCTGGTCGATCACACGAATCTACTGCGCCGTCGGGACGGCGTGCCGATCCGCGAGGCGATTGAGGAGGCCGGACGCAGGCGATTGCGGCCGATCCTCATGACCGCTCTGACCACGATCCTCGGCCTGGTCCCGCTGGCGCTGGGACTGGGCGAGGGCGGCGAGGCCCAGGCGCCGATGGCCCGCGCGGTGATCGGCGGGCTGGTTAGTTCGACCCTGATCACCCTCGTCTTCGTGCCCGTCGTGTACTCGCTCTTCGAGCGACACGCCTGGCGGACGGAGACCCGCGGCCGGGCTGCCGGCAAAACCGTTTCCAATGTGTAGTTTGTGATGGCGTTTATGACTGAGAAATGGAAGGAACGGGCGAAAGCGGCAGGGTGTGCGACGCGCACCCTCTTTCTTGCCTCCCTGGCGGCGGTGTGCATGGCGCGCCCCGCAGACGCCGCCGGCGGTCAGGAGACCGCGTCGTTGAAGATCGATGTCGAGCGGGCCATCATGCTGGCCATGGAGAACAACAGATCGCTCATCGTTCAGAGGATGACTCCCGACATCGTCCGGACGGCCGAGGACGAGGAGCGGGCGGTCTTCGATCCCACACTGGCCGGTCAGGCGTCCCAGAAGCGGACTGTGGCAGACAGGCTCTCCCGTGCCGGTTCCGGCATCGAGAGTTCCATCGCGGACACCGCCACGGGGACGATTTCGCTGGACAAGCTGTTTTCCACCGGCACCGCCGTAGGATTGAATGCCAGCAGCAGCTACACGGATTCATCGCTGTATAGCGATACGTTCGTCGGCGACCGGTTGGGCGTCTCGGTCACCCAGGCGCTGCTTCAGGGCAGAAGTGTCCGCGCAAACCGGGCGCGCATCGACCAGGCCGGGATCGACACCCAGATCTCCGAGTACGAGCTGCGCGGATTCACGGAGGTGCTCGTGCAGGCCGTCGAGGGGGGATTCTGGGACTATGCCCTGGCCAAAAGGCAGATCGAGATTTACACCAACTCGCTGACCCTCGCCCAGCAGCAGATGGATGAGGCCCAGGAGCGGATCAAGATCGGCGCTCTTGCGGAGACGGAGCTGGCAGCCGCCAAGGCGGAGGTCGCATCGCGGCGGGAGAATCTCATCAATGCACGCGCCAACGTGACTACGAGGCGGCTGAACCTCCTGCGCATGTTGAACCCTTCGGAGGTCATCAATTGGGACGCCGACATCGTTCTCGCATACGAAACCACGCTGCCGGATGTCCCCCTCGATCCCGTGGAGGCGCACGTGCAGGTGGCCCTCAAGATGCGTTCCGATCTGAATCAGGCTCGCCTGCTGATCCAGCGGGGCGCGTTGGATGTTGTGCGGACCCGCAATGGCCTGCTGCCAGTGCTGGATGCCTTCGTCACCTATGGCAAAACGAGCTATGCGAGAACCTTCGCCGATGCGATCGACGAACTGGACGGCGTCAGCTATGACGTCGAAGCGGGTCTGACCTTCCTCTATCCGGTGCGGAATCGCGCCGCGCGGGCGCAGCACACGCGGGCCGTCATCTCGAAACAGCAGTCGATCAAGGCCCTGGAGAACCTCGTACACCTTGCGCAAGTAGACGTCCGTTCGGCGTACGTGGAGGTGGGCCGGACGCGTGAGCAGATCACAGCCACCGCCGCCACGCGCGAGTCTCAGGAGGAGAAGCTCCGTGTCGAGACGGAAAAGTTCCGTGTCGGCAAGTCCACGTCGCTGCTGGTCGCCCAGGCCCAGCGTGATCTCGTCAGCAGCCAGATTGCCGAGGTCCAGGCGATTGTCAACTACTTCAAGGCCCTGGTTTCGCTGTATCGGCTCGAGGGCTCGCTGCTCCAGCGTCGCGGGATCACAGCTCCCGGCGCCGAGCTCATCGAACTCGACAAAGGCAAATGATCTGCCCGCGCAGAGGAGGACACCATGAAGATCCTGTGGAATCGCCGAGAGTTTCTGGGAGCCGTCGGCACAGGGGCTGCGGCTGTGGCGCTGTCGCCCAGCGGCTCATTCGGCGTCGAAGCCGCCGCAAGACTCCCGAAGGAGTGGCTTGATCCGCCGCACGAGTTCTCGCAGGCTCCTTTCTGGTTCTGGAACGACGATCTGTCCGAGGCAGAGTTACTGCGTCAGATCGAGGACTTCCAGGCCCACGGCGTCCACGCTTTTCTGATTCATCCCCGGGCCGGACTGCCGAAGAGCATCCCCTGGCTGGGCGAGCGGATGATCGGCTTCATGCGGTTTGCCATCGAGCAGGCCGCCAGGCGGGACATGTGGGTTCTTCTCTATGATGAGGGCATGTACCCGAGCGGCTCCTCGAGCGGACAGGTCGTTGCGGCGAACCCCGCCTTCCGCACGCGAGGTCTGGTCTGCGTCGATCTCGATGAAGCCCAGCCGCAGAGCGAGGTCCAAGGCGTGCGGGTCGGCGCTACCCGTGAGCCCGAGCTGGCGACGGGACAGACCCTTGTCGCCCTCGTTCGGCGCAAGAACGGCCATCGCATCGCGGTGGTCGATCGGGCGGCTCGCGAAGGGCGCTCCGTCATTCGCGGCCTGCACTTCACTCAGGACGATCCGCCACGTCGGGCGGACCGTCGGGAAGTGCCTGAGAATCAGCCGCCGGGTGCGGACATTCTGAATCCCGAATCCGTTGCATGCTTCATCCGGCTGGTCTATCAGAAGTACTATGATGAATTCGGCAAGCACTTCGGAAAGACGGTCAAGGCAATCTTCACCGACGAACCTTCGCTCCTGGCTCGCGGCGGCGAGCGGGGCATGGTCCCCGGCACCACCGGTGTCTTGGAACACGTCAACGCATTCCTGGGCTATGACTTCACGCCGCACTTGCCGGCGCTATGGTACGAGGACGAGCCTGACGCCGCGAGGTACCGTCGCGACTATGCTCGGGCGATAGAGGCCCGCCTGGAGCAGACGTTTTACCGGCTGATCTCCGAGTGGTGCCAGGCTCATGGGATATCCCTTTGCGGCCACCCGGCCGGCGGGGACGACATCGGGCCGCTGCGGCAGTTCCACATTCCCGGCCAGGACATCGTCTGGCGGTACATCGAGCCGGACAAGCCCTCCGCTCTCGAAGGCGAGCAGTCCACGCAGGCCAAGTGCGCCTCCTCTGCGATGATTCACCTGGGCCGCCGGCGCAATCTGAATGAGTACTGCGGCGCATTCGGGCACAACTTCACCTTCGAGGAGATGAAGTGGCTGGCGAACTGGCTGCTCGTCCGCGGCTGCAATATGCTCGTGCCGCACGCATTCTACTACTCGATTCGCGGCCCGCGGGTCGACGAGCGTCCGCCGGACGTCGGGCCCAACAACACATGGTGGTCCCAGTTCAAACCCTTTGCCCAGGCGACCTCGCGCCTGTGCTGGCTCAATACCGACAGTACGCACGTATGCGCATTGGCGATCCTGGGTCTCAACGACTGGCTGCCCTGGCGGGCGGCCAAAGTGTGCTTTCAGAACCAGCGGGACTTCAATTACCTTGAAGCTCGCCACTTGTGGGAGGATGCCCGGGTCGACGCCGACGGAATCCACATCGCCGGGATGCACTACCGAGCGTTGATTCTCGACGCGGACCCGCCGGCTCAGGCCAAGTCTGCGATGGACACGCTTGCCCAGGCAGGGCGGATCATCCGTTGGAATGACTCTGTGGACGCCGCCGACCTCGTTGCGCAGATCGACAAGCTGATCCCGCCGGATGTGCAGGCGTCGCCGGCTTCGCCGAGTCTGCGGGTCCGTCACGTACGCAAGGGAAACAGGGATTACTACCTGCTCTTCAATGAGACTGCCGCTGATCTGGAATGCAGAGTGACGCTGTCTTCAAAGGGGCGATGGATGCTCCTGGACCCGATCAGCGGGCGAGGCGAACCGGTGTCGAGTGACGGTCCCCTGCGTTTGGCGGGACACGCGATGCAGATCCTGGCTGTTGAACGAGTCTGAGCGGATGGCTTCGTCGTCCTGAGTTGCTCAACCGCTTCGCGGCCGGTGTCGGGAAGGACACCGGTGTCTCACGAAGCCCAAATGCTTGGAAGCCCCCCTCTTGTCATCCCTTCATTCTGTTCAGGGCAGGCTCTGAGCTTGCCGAAGGAATCCGGCCTGCGACTGGAAGATGCGTCTCGACTCCGCACGCCACGGCTCGTACGGGGCCCAGGTGCTTCACTTCGTTCAGCATGACAACACGGCAGGGGCATCTCACAAGACCTATGTCGTTAAGAGGCGAAACCGAAGGACCCGGCCTTCGATTAGAGAGCTTCTCTCGGTCGTAGGCCAAGGCTCGCTGCGTTGGAGCTACCCGGGCGATCCCCGCAGTTCACGGCGCAACTGATCGAGCAGCTCGGTGACCAATCTGGCCCGCGCCGCATCGCCTGTCCCGTAGAGGGGGACCTGTCGGCTGGCGACGCGGCCGTTTGGGAATCGAACGGCGACCTGGACGGACAGGTTGCCTTGCGCACCGCGCTGAAACGCCCCGGCTGCAATGACCCATTGGCTGTCGGCGGTCGCGGCGGCTTCACTTGCCAACTGCTCGACGTCGTCCCCATGTGCTCTTGTCTCGTCGGACTGCCGACGGCCGCCGAGCATTTGGTGGAGCCTCTCCGTCGTCGGAGCGATGTAAGCTCCAATGAGGGCCTGGTGCGTCCCATCGGCTCCGTTGAGGGCGGCCGTCAGCGCTCCACCGGTGCCCACCTCCGCGAGCGATATCGTCTCGCCTCGTGTCTCAAGCAATCTGACCACGCACGTTTCCAGCGAGGTTGCTTCATCCTGTGCGTAGATGAAATCGGCCAGGTGCTCTGTGATCCCATGCCGCAGTTCCTCAAGCCGGGCGCGGTCCTGCGGCGTATCCTCAGGCAGGGAGAAGGTGAAATCGACTCGTCCACCCTCGAACTGGGAGTTCGTCGTGACGCCCGCAGGCAGAGGAACGCGGTCCTTGAGAGTTTGATCAATCTGAGACTGCCCGAGTCCGACGAATCGCAGCGTGATCGACGCGCCGGGCAGGTGCGTGCCGAACCGTCTGCTCAGGTAGGGCACCAGCTCGTCGCGGACCATCGGCTGCAGCTCGCGAGGCGGACCGGGCAGGGCGACGATCACCCGATTCTCCATCTCGAAGACCAGTCCCACCGCCGTGCCGGTGGCGTTCTTGAGGTACGTCCCCCGCTCCGGCGTCTGTGTCTGGCGGCGGAGGTTCTGCCTCAGTTGGTCGGGTGGGACGCTGAATCGCCTGGCCATCGCAGCGAGCACGTCCGGGTGCTCGTGGAGGGCAATCCCTGTGAAGTCTCGCAGGGTCTCACGGGTGATGTCATTGTCTGTCGGGCCGAGGCCGCCCGTGACGATGACAAGCGTGGCCTTGTCCGTGGCAAATCGCAGGGCGTCCTTGAGGTCGGCCGGTTTGTCGTCCGCGCTCATGGAGCCGACGCACTGGAGTCCCAGCGGCCGCAGGGTCCTGGTGATGAAGACGGTGTGTCCGTCGGCATAGGCGCCCGCGAGCAGCTCTCCCCCGGTGACAACGACCACGTATCGAACGACAGGCGATGCCGGCCCCTGCGGCGGCGCTTGCGACAGAGCGATGGATGACGCGGCCGACAGCCAGAGCAGGACAAGTTGCCATCGCGGACAATTGACTGTTCTCATCCGATGTACTCCAAACCTCATGACTCGACATGGGTCCCATCCTTGCCGAGCTGTGTGCAAGTTTCAATCGGAAAACCGGGAAAACGCTGGAAGTCGGCGGGGGAATCTGCCAGAATGACCTCCTGTGCCGCTGGTTCACTGGCGGGTGGTTGGGCAACCTAAATCGGGGCTTGCGAGCCTGTAAGGAGTGACGACCGTGAGTGAGCAGATGAATCGACGAGAGTTTCTGGGCGTGAGTGCGGCGGGGGCGGGAGCCGTGCTACTGGGCACGCAGCTTGCGGCAGCCCAGGACCAGGAGGCGAACTGGCCGCCGAAAATGCCGCCGGTCAAGATCTACAAGGTGTTCATCGGGCGCACCGGCGGGATCTACCTCTCCCGACCGACCGAGGAAGTCGACAAGTTCAATCGCTACCTTGCCAACATCGAATACAAGCTCGGCGACGTCAAGTTCATCGGCGGCGACATGGTGCCGGCGGTCGCTGTGGACCAGGTCTTGCCGAAACTGAAAGAAGCGGACGCGGTCCTGATGTTCCACCTGTGCGGCCACGGCGGGGATGCGCCCCTCGAGGCGATGACCAAGATCGTGGATGTCGGACTGCCCACGGCGGTTTTCTCGCAGCCGTTCAGCGGGCACGGCTGGATGTACTTCCCTGTCTGGCAGAAGCAGGGCAAGCACGTCATCCTGTTGCCGTCCAGCGAGTGGGGCGAATTGGACAAGGCAGCGAGGCTGCTCCGGGTGAAGCCGCACATGGCCAGAACGAGGATTCTCGTCATCCGCGGGCCGGAGGGTTCGGCCGCCGCGTGTTCCGCCGAACAGGTCAAAGCCAAGCTCGGCACCGAGATGATCGTGGTCCCTGTCGAAGAGACCCTCAAAGCCCATGAAGCAGTCAGTCTCAAGGATGCGGAGGCCGAGGCGCAGAGCTACTGGCTCAGCAAGGCCAAGAAAATCGTCGAGCCGACGAAGGACGAGATCATCAGCTCGGCCCGCTACTACCTGGCGGTCAAGAACCTTATGATCGAGAAGGGGGCGCAGGCGGTCACCAGCTCGAACTGCATGGGGGCACCGGCCAAGGGCTGCCTGGCGTTCAGCAAGCTGGGCGACCTGGGTCTCGTCGGCGCCTGCGAAGGCGATATGGACTCGACGCTGACCATGCTCATGTTCGGGTATGCGTTCGGCATTCCGGGATTCATCACCGACCCGGTCTTCGACACCGCCAACAACGCGCTGATCCACTTCCATTGCACCAGCGCCACGAAGATGGCGGGACCCGCCAGCAAGCGACTGCCGTTCTCGATCCGCACCCAGACCGATAGCGACAAGGGCGTGGCCCTGGAGGTCGAGATGCCCATCGGCGAGAAGGTCACCTGCGCCAAGTTCGTCAACCTCAACACGATGGTGATCTCAACGGGCGAGATCTTCAAGGTGACGCACGATGAGCTGGGCTGCCGGACTCAGTTCTGGACGAAGGTCAAGGACGCCAACAGCATGTTCCGCAACTGGGGCGCCGGCGTCGTCCAGGGCGGCGTCATGACCCTGCTCCACCGCGTCGTCTTCTTCGGCGACCACATGCAGAGCATGAAGGACCTCGGCAGCCTCATGGGATTCAAGGTGGTCGAAGAAGCATAGGAAGACAAATCCGAAATTCGAGGCACGACCCCGCCAGGGCGGGAACGTAAATCTGAAACAAATCAGAAACTCAAAACTCCAAATTCAGAACAAGGGCCCGGCACACCGCGCTGTCCGGGCCTTTTCTCTATTCGCAGGCTCTCAGGGGCAGAACCCCTGAAGTCTGGCGACCAGGCTTGACCCACCATTGATTTGCTCTACTTGCGGTAAGTTTCCTTCATCAGGATCGAACAGACCAGGGCCGCAAGCGAGGTGACGAGCAGGACAATCATGAGCGTGCGATAGGCTGCGACGGGGTACTGGCCCGCGGGGTTCCTGCCGTAGACGTCCAGGATGCTGCCAAGGATGGGCTGGTAGACCGCGCCGCCGAAGAAGGGGAAGAAGTTGACCATGCCGATCGAGGTGCCTGCGATTGCCAGCGGGAACAGTTCCTTCGCCGTAGTGAAACCTATGACGACGATGGCCGAGGAGGACACAGAGAACAGAAAGAACCATCCGACGAGAACCACGCCGGGCAGCCTCGCCGGCAGGAGAGTCGTGAGCAACAACAGAGCGGACAGAACGGACATACCCAGGATCAATGTCTTCTTGCGGCTCTTGAGGACCTTCTGTGACAGCACGCCGAGGGCCGGGCCGCCAATGACCATTCCCCAGGCGATCATGCTCAGCAGGGCGCCGGCCTGGGCTCTGCTCATGCCGTAGCAGTGCATCAGGTACGGCCCGCTCCAGAGATTGCCGAACCCGAAGAAGACGCCGCAATCGAAGAAGAACCACAGCCCCACGAGCCAGAAGTGTTTCTTGGAAAGGACCATCCGCATGCCCTGCCACAGGCCAATCTCGTTGGCCGGCTGGACGATTTCGTTCTCACGGTGCTCGATTTCCGCGATGGAGGGCCATCCCTTGTCGGCAGGGCGGTTTCGCACGATGAGCCACGCGAGCAGGGAGATGAGGAGCGTGCAGGCGGCAATAACGCCAAACGAGGTCCGCCAGCCCCACTGGACGGTCAGTCGGCCCAGCAGCCAGGTGCCGGCGAGGACGCCGATCCCGCCGGCGGACTGGAACACGCCGCCGACATGGGCGAACTCGCGGGCACGAAACCACTGGGAGAAGACCTTCATTGCCGGGATGAAGACCATGGAGACGCCAAGCCCGACCAGGGCGCGGGCCGGCATGGCTACCGTGATGTTCGGCGCCAGGCTGAAGAGCAGACTGCCTGCGGCTGCCACGAGCAGCGAGATGGCCACCGTCTTGCGGGGGCCGACGGAATCGCTCAGCAGACCCGACGGGATCTGCATGAACGCGTAGCAGTAGAAGTAGATCGAGCCAAGCAGGCCAATGACGCGGGCGCTGGTGTGGAAATCCTCCTGGAGTTCAGTCGCGACGACCGAGAGGGACACGCGGTGGAAGTACACCAGGCAGAAAGCGATCGCGAGCACGACGAACAGGAGCCACCGAAATGACAGCACCCTTGCCACCAGCTTTTCGTTCATTGTATCGTCCTTTCGCACTGTCACGACTGTCGCGCCCGGCGGGGTGCGCAGGCTGTTCAACATACCGGAATTTCCGACAATGGCAAGCGCCGAGCTTGACGTGACCGGCTCCCGGCGCGTACGCTGGGGATGTGTTCGACTCGGAAAACGTATGGAGAAAGGAGCTTTGCCATGTCTTGTCAAGATGTGTATCGGAGTGTAGCGGGCATCCTGATCGTGTTGATGTGCGGTGTGACGTTGTCGGTTGCCCAGGAACCGCCTTCGCCCGAAGGGCTGTTGCTCAGGGACTTTCGTCCCGAGTCGGTCTACAAGACGCCACAGACTACCGTGTCCAAGGCAAAGTACCCTGCAATCGACATCCACACGCATGCCTTTGCGAAGACGCCGGAGCAGGTCGCCGATTGGGTCCGCGTGATGGATGAGACAGGGGTCGAGAAGGCCGTCATCATGACGTACGCGACGGGCAGCGCGTTCGATAGTCTTTACGCCCTGTATGGAAAGTACCCGAGCCGGTTCGAGGTCTGGTGCGGCTTCGACTACACGGGCTACGATAAACCGGGTTTCGGTCCGGCGGCCGTCAAGGAGTTGGAGCGCTGCTACAAGGTGGGCGCCCGAGGCATCGGCGAGCTGGGCGACAAGGGCAAGGGGCTCTTCTACTGCAAGCCTCCGGCGTGGGGGATGCACCTGGACGATCCTCGCATGGACCCCTTGCTGGAGAAGTGCGCCGAACTGAAGATGCCTGTCAACATCCACGTGGCCGACCCCTACTGGATGTACCTGCCGATGGACTCCAAGAACGACGGCCTGATGAACGCCTACAAGTGGCGACTGGACAACAAGCCGGGGATCGTCGGCCATCAAGGGATGATCGAGATCCTCGACCGGGCCGTGGCCAGGCATCCGAATACCATCTTCGTCGTTGCCCACTTCGCCAATTGCTGCTACGACCTGAGCCTGCTCGCTGCGATGCTGGACAAGTATCCGAACCTGTACGCGGACATCTCCGCGCGGTACGAGGAAACCGCGGCCATTCCAAGACACGTCGGGCGGTTCTATGAGAAGTACCAAGACCGACTCGTCTACGGGACGGACATGCGGTTCAGCGTGCCCATGTACCGATACACATTCCGCGTGCTCGAATCGGCGGATGAGCACTTCTATGACTGGAGCCACTGCAACTACCACTGGCCGCTTTACGGCCTGGCTTTGCGAGAACCGGTCTTGGAGAAGATCTACCGTGGCAATGCGCTCAGAATTCTCCAGGTCCGCTCGACCGATGTGACACAAGCGACAGCTCGGTGAGCCGCGATGTCGCGACGTCGGCCTTTCGGCGGTTCTGTGCCATGGGCCATGGGCGAGCCTGCCTCGGGCCGTGGACGGAACGGATCAGGCGAGATTTGCCCTTGACTGCCGCGGGGGATTGTCCTTAAGATAAGCCTTTTTGCAGCGGGCGGTTTGTCCGGCCCGGGACCGAACTGGATTGAGCCATGATTGTCGATTGCCATACGCACGTTCGCTCACTGGAGGGTATGGACACCGCTGAGCATTTGGCCGCGGTCGAAGCGGTGGATGCCTGCATTGTCCTGGCGGCGCATGGCGGCTCCCGGGAGGAAGCCAACCGCAGGCTGTCCGAATATGTCGGCTTGCATCGCGAGAAGATGGTCGGCTTTGCGGTCGCGGACCCGACGCAGGACCGTCTCAACGGCAAGTTTCTGTCGTCTTTGACCGACAAGCTGGGTCTCAGGGGACTGGTTCTCTACTGCTCGATGGCGGGTTTCCACCCGGCTCACAGCCAGGCCATGCGGTTCTACGAAGCGGTCCAGGAGGCCGGAATACCGATCTTCTTCCACAACAGCAGCCATGCCCTCCGCGCGGAGGCGATCCTGGAATACTCGCAGCCGTATCTGCTGGACGAGGTGGCCCGGGCCTGTCCCCGACTGAGGATGGTCATCGCCAACATGGGAGTCCCGTTCGTCGAGCAGACACTGTCCATGGTCTCGAAACACGAGAATGTGTTTGCCGACCTGACGATCCGCCCGAGCAAGATCTGGCAGACCTATAATATTGTCGTGGCCGCGCACGAGCGCAATGTGATGGACAAACTCCTCTTCGGCAGCGGCTTTCCGGCCGCAAGTTCCGGAGAGTGCATCGAGGCCTTGCTGGGATTCAACATGCTGCTGACCGATACGAAGCTGCCGACCGTCCCTCGGGGCAGCATCCGCAGCATGATCGAGCGGGACTCGCTGGACCTACTGGGCATCCGGCACGTCACCGGCCGGTGATTCGAGGGATCGCCGTCGGCAGACATCCGGGCAATGGATGGATGGCACCTATGGCACAGGGGCGCAAGGCGCCAAGGGAAGCCTGGGGCAGCAGGTTGGGAGTGATCCTGGCCGTCGCAGGCAGTGCGATTGGGCTGGGCAACTTCCTGCGGTTCCCCGTCCAGGCGGCCAACAACGGCGGCGGGGCGTTCATGATCCCGTATTTCATCTCCTTCCTGCTGTTGGGCCTGCCGCTGATGTGGATCGAATGGACCATCGGGCGGTTTGGCGGCGGGTTCGAGCGGAGCACCGCGCCGGGTATCTTCGAGACCGTCTGGCAGAAGAACCGGTTCATCAAGTACTTTGGCGTCATCGGCATCTTCGGCCCGACGGTGATTTTCACGTACTACACGTTCGTCGAATCCTGGTTGCTGGGCTACAGCGTCTTCGCCCTGACGGGCAAGTACGCATCGTGCACGGACCAGACGAGCATGGCCGCCTTCCTGCAGGGCTATCAGGGCCTGGTGCAGAACGAGCATTTCTCCAGTGTCAGCACCGCGTACCTGTTCTTCCTGATTGCCTTCGGACTCAACATCCTGGTAGTGTGGATCGGGCTGCGAGGGGGCATCGAGCGAGTCTGCAAGTACGGACTGCTCGTGCTGTTCATCTTTGCCGTCGTTATCATGATTCGCGTGCTGACTCTCGGATCGCCGGACCCGGCCAAGCCCGAGTGGAGCATCAACAACGGGTTGGGCTTCCTGTGGAATCCCCAGTGGAATAAGCTGAAAGAAGCCAAGGTCTGGCTGGCCGCCGCCGGCCAGATCTTCTTCACACTGAGCGTCGGTTTCGGCGTGATCCTGACCTACGCCAGCTACCTGCGAAAGCGGGATGACGTGGCCCTGTCCGGCCTGACTGCCGCGACGACCAACGAGGTCGCGGAGGTCATCCTGGGCGGCAGCATCGTGATCCCGGCCGCATTTGTCTTCTTCGGGCCCCATGGAACGATGGAAATCGCCAAGGGCGGCGCCTTCGACCTGGGTTTTGTCACGATGCCGCTCGTGCTGCAACAAGTGGCGTTCGGCGAGATCTTCGCCTTCCTGTGGTTCTTCCTCCTGTTCATCGCGGGAGTCACCAGCTCCATTTCCCTGGCCCTTCCAGCAGTGGTGTTCTTGCAGGACGAGTTCAACCTGGACCGCAAGACCGCCAGCATCCTGTTCGCAGTCGTGACGTTCAACCTGTGCCAGATCGTGATCTTCTTCAACGGCCAGGGCTCGCTGGCTGAGATGGATTTCTGGGGCGGCACCTTCTGCGTGGTCGTTTTTGCCTTGATCGAGGTGATCCTGTTCGCATGGGTGTTCGGCATGGACAAGGCCTGGGGCGAACTCCACAGTGGCTCCGGCATCCACATCCCCAGGGTCTATCGCTTCATCATCAAGTATGTCACGCCGATATTCCTGCTGCTGATCCTCGGGTACTGGTTCGTCCAGGAGGGGTGGCCGACGCTGTTGCTGGAGAAGACGCCCACGGAGAAAGTTCCCTTCGTGATCGGGGTGCGCGTGCTGATGGTCGATCTCTTCGCGGCGCTGGCGTTCCTGGTCTGGCTGGCGTGGCGGAAACGGGAGAACCGGGAGGCGACGAAATGACCGTCACAGGCTGGACCTTTCTCGCAGTTAGTTGGAGCACCATCCTCGGGCTGGCTCTTTTCTGTTTCTATCGGACTCTCAGAAAGAAGAGCTGACCTGTGCGCCGCCTTCCCCCGGGATTACTTAGGCTTGAAGCCTTTGACCCGGTCGCTGGTGTACTTGCCGATCGCCTTTTCCATGTCGATGTCCGTGATGTTCGCGAGCGTGCAGAGCCACGCGAAGACGTCCGCGAATTCCTCCTCCATATTGGCCCGGTCGTTGTTCTGGGCCAGGGCCGTGGACAGTTCACCGACCTCCTCGACGAACCACATGAAAGTGCGCGGCACGCCACGCTCCTGATCTCGTTCCTTGTATCTTCGAGCGATCAGCTCCTGGAACTCACGGATTTGCATGGCGTGCGCGCACCCCAACTTGTCGGGAAAAAATCACCTCACTACCGTCCGACCGCCGAACGTGTCGAACCTGCGATTCTACTTGCCGCCGATCAGGGCGGAGAGCTTCGTCTTCTGGAAGACACCCTTGGCCTGGGCGATCGCTTTGTTGTACGTCTGCTCGGCCCGGATGCTGTACGGGTCATTGCCGGCCTGATCGGTCAGGTTCAGCTCGCCCGTGAGCGGGCCGTCCACCGCCTCGATCACCTCGAGCATCGTGATCTTGGCCGGGGGTTTGGCCAGAGAGAACCCGCCTCGGGGACCTCGCTTGCTGCGCAGGACGTTGGCGCGGACCAACTGCTGGAGGATCTTCAGGAGGTACTCGAGCGGAATGTCATACTGGTTGGAGATATCCTGTGACAGGACCACGCCATCGCCCTGATTCTTGGCGATGTACCCAACGGCCAACAACGCGTATCCGGTGGATCTGCTAACTCTCATAATCTTCTCCTTCCATACACCAGGAACTTGTCAAAAAGATAAAAATGCGCGATGCGGGCGGTGTATCAACCCAGCCGTCGAGGACGGCTGCGCTACCCGCATTGTGCCCGAATTCCTTCGGAGAACCACTGTCACGATGTCCGGCATGGGCTGGGCCCGCCGAGGCGAACGAGCAGAGCCGCACAAACACAAGGACCGACTTGTGGCAGCAACCGCTTCGGTACGCGATATACCCCACGCTACCATTGCCCGCGAGGCCCGCGCCGCAGATTACGACGACCCCGCCGCAATTCGGTATTATTATCCATTGTTGACTTCAAATGGCAAGAGTTTTGTCCAGAGAAATCCACAATTTATCCAACGCCGGTGCAATTGATTGCCGAAATATGAATGGACTCATCCGGCGCCGGCGGATCGCGACGCAAAAGTCTTGACAGGCGCCGCAGGGGCCCTTAGGATGGCCGCGTTTGCATGGGTGGCTGCTCGGGAGACCGTTATGGCTGCAATTCAGCCGCGTATAAGTGTCGAGTATAAAGATGAAGCTACAATCGTGGCCTTCACGGATGAGAAGATCCTGGAGGAGACGGACGTCCGCGATCTGCGTGAGGCCGTGGAATCCGTCGTCGAGCAGGCCTCGGGGATTCACCTCGTCCTGGATTTTCGTCATGTCAAGTTCCTTTCATCGGCGGTGCTGGGCCTGCTGATCCGGATCAGCAAGCGGGTCTACGAGCGGGAGGGGGAGTTACGGCTCTGTAATATTCACCCGGGGATCCACGAGGTGTTCAAAATCACCCGGTTGACCAACGTTTTTGAGATCTACGAAGATGTCGACAGCGCAACACGCAGCTTCTCCGAGCAGCGATAACCAACAGGGCTCCTGATGCCTGCGTGAGACCCATCCAGGGCGTCCTCGCGAGGGACCGCCCCGACGGGTGTTTGAACAAGAAGGTGGACGGTTATGGCGGCTGAGACGCCGGTTAGATGTTCCCTTGTAGTCAAGAGTGAGCCGTCGGCCCTGGGCAGGCCGTGTCGCCAGATTCTGGCGGCGCTCGATGCACAGGGATTCAGTCAGGATGATATCTTCGCCGTTCATCTGGCTCTGGAGGAGGCCTTCCTCAATGCCGTCAAACACGGCAACAGAATGGATCCGACCAAGAAAGTGACGCTCGAGTACGCGGTGGATCAGGAGAAGGTGGAGATCAACATTACCGATGAGGGGGCAGGATTCGATCCTCGCACGATTCCCGACCCTCGCGTGGGGGCCAACCTGTACCGCCCGGAGGGTCGTGGTCTGCTGCTGATCGCTGCCTACATGCATACCGTGGGGTATAACGCCCAGGGCAACGGTCTCCGCATGATCCGCTACAAGGGGCGTCCGACCCCGGAAGCCGGAAAGGCATCCATCGGTTGAGCGGGTGCCGTGTCCTCGGTGTCCGCGCATCGCACGTCGTCATCTGTTTTCCTTCGATCTCAACGCCCCATAATCGCACTCGATCGCGGTCCACATGCTCCTTGCCGGGCGAAAAACGCCCTGTGGAGGCCCTCGGGTCGGGAGATTGCAAAGCCCCCATCCCTTCCGGCCGAAATTCATCCTGTCGATTGCGTCCTGTTCATACAATGAAGGAGCCGGCCGAATGGATCTCTGCAATACGAAAACGTCCGACACGCACGTTCTGAGCGAACAGATTGCCCAGGAGGTGTTCGAGATGCTCCCGGAGCGAGGGCCGATCCTGGGCTTCATGGATCGCACCGGGGAGTTCTGGTCCAGCCATCCGGAAGAATTCGCCCAACTGGGCATCGGAGAGACATTTCTCCAGGACCTGCGGGCCAAGGTCGATGACGGCGTCGAGCCGGTTCTCAGCCAGGTCGGCGAGACCAGTGTAACCATGGCGCAGCTTGCGACCGATCAGACCCGTTGCGGATACGTGGTCGTGATTCTCCCACGATATAGCCCGGAATCAGCCCTCACGAACATCGATCTGGTCGAGACGCTGCTCAATGAGATCACCCTGATCGCCAGGCTCGTCGAGAAGACCAACACCCTGGCAAAAGGGCAAGTCAATCACTACAAGGGTCTGGCGTACTCGGTCAACTGACCGATTGGGGAACCGTCGGTCGTCGGATGGCTGCAGACGCCGTCGGGGGGCGAGTACCGCGGAGTGCGGAATACCAAACGACTTTTTGCGTTGGCTTGCCGTCACGCGGCTGCTATAATGCGCCTGCCGCATTTCGCAGGCGTCTGCGGGATGCACAATCGGGGTCGGACTGTGGGATCGGGACAGTGGAGTGAAGTTTCAGGTTTTCAGAGACGGCAAGGTAGTCAACGATTTCTCCCCGTCCGGTGCGTATCTCTTCGGCACGGACGGGATCAGCATTCGGCGAGCCCGGATCGGGTTCTCCGACGGTTGTGTCGAATGCACCCGGCCGAATCCTGAAACCGCCGGCCTGGCGCTGCTCTGGCCCATCGAGGATTTCGGCAAGATTCTGTTGCCGACCACCTGCCTGCCCGACAGGGATCGGCCCTATATCCTCAACATTGAGCTGGCGAGAGCCAAGCTCATGCAGATCACGAACCGGCGCGAGGACTGGTCGTTCTTCGACAACGTCGAAGGACTGGAGGAAATCGCGAAACAGTCCCAAGACCTGTTCGTCAAGGCGATCCAGAGCATCAAGGATGCCCCCGTTGCCTCGCAGTTGGCCGACGCGTCGCTGCGCAAAGCGACGATCTATTCCGAGAAACTCGCCGTCCGACAGGGCAAGTCCCTGTTCGACAAACGGCGCAAGAGCCCTGGCTTCGGCCGTGGCTGCATGGGTTGCCGAGTGGACCCCAACCTCCTGACAAAGCCGCTGTACATCGACCGACTGCTGGAATCCTTCGCCTCGGTCACGCTGCCGATCAACTGGGCCCGGATCGAAACCCGCCAGGGACATTTCGATTTCTCCTTGATCGACAGTTGTATGGCGATCCTGAGTCGAAAGAAGCTGGTGATCTCCGCCGGGCCGCTCCTGCGCTTCACGGAAGACCACCTGCCGGAATGGCTGCTCCGATCCGGCGTCGGGTTCGAGAGGATGCGGGAACTGGCGTATCAGTTCGTCTCCAGAGTGGTCGCCCGCTATGCCGCGGTTGTCCATCGCTGGTATGTCGTCAGCGGCCTGAATGCCTTCAACCAGTTCAGCTTCAATTTCGAGCAGATCCTTGAGATGACCCGCGCCGCCAACATGGCCGTGCGGGCCGCAGGCAGCAGGGCGGTGCGAATCGTCGAGGTCAGCAGCCCCTGGGGCGAGTACTACGCTACGACACCCAACAGCATACCGCCCTTCGTCTACATGGACATGGTCGTCCAGAGCGGAACCAGTTTCGACGCCTTCGCGCTGCAGGTGCGCTTCGGCAAAGATGAGAACGGGCTGCACCTTCGGGATATGATGCAGATTTCCTCGATTCTCGACTGCTTCGGTCCTATCGCCAAGCCATTGTATATCACCGATGTCGAGATCCCGAGCAAACACGGCAAGGGCAAGTTCGACGTGGAGCTCGCCGGCGTCTGGCACCGACGGTGGGACCAGAGCCATCAGGGCCAGTGGCTGGAGCGGTTCTACAAGATTGCGATGAGCAAACCGTTCGTCGAAGCGGTGAACTACGGCAGCCTGGCCGACGGCGACGGCGGCACGATCGCCCACAGCGGCTTGCTCAGCCAGGAGTTGGAGCCGAAGGAGTCCCTCGGGATTCTCAAGAAAATGCATCTGTCGGTGCTCAGGCGATAGCGTGACGTGTCGGCGATGGGCGGGATCGTATGGAGAAGCGGACGGCGGCACAGGATCGCGGACTTGAAGCGGCTCAATCTCTCGGATTCACGGTTGGCTCCTGCTTTTGCCTGGTCCTATTGGTGGTCTTCTCGCAGCGATTCGCACACGGCGAGGCCGCCGGACAAGGGCCTGTGCCTTCGGGGCGAGTCAATCCAAATACAGCGCCGGCAGTCAGTCTGGCCCGGCTCCCAGGGATCGGTCTGGCCCGTGCCCGCGCGATCGTGGCGCTTCGCGACCATCTCCAGGATCGTGCGGGACGCAGAATCGCCTTCCGAACTGCCGATGATATGAGCCAAGTCAAGGGAATTGGCCCGGCTACAATTGAGGGGATTCGGCCCTGGCTGCAATTCGATCCATCGCCGGGCGATGCCAACGAGCCTCCTGTGGGATGACTTGCCTTTCTACGCCGAAGGCAGAGTACTGCCGCCAACCCACCCCACGCGAAGCGATCCAAGCACGTATCAGGCGCAGCGATTCCGCAAAGCAGTGTGAGGCGATGCAGGGAACTGTCGGATAATCCAGGGGTTGCGGTGATTTTCTGCGGGCAGGAGCAGATTCGTATTCGTTTTTGGGTTGACAGGGGGTGGTGTTCTGGTACTATAGTAATATGACCAGACACCAATCCATGGTGTTTCGGGGCCAGATGTCTGCCGCGGAGCGGCAACTGCGGTCGGCGCTCAATCACCTGCTCAGTCAGCGTGGCGTCGTGCATGGAACCCTGCTGACGCGGCAACGGGTCTGCGGCAAGAAGACATGTCGCTGCACCCAAGGGCATCTGCACGAGAGCCTGTATCTGGTCGTGAGTGAAGCCGGCCAGACCCGGCAGATGTATGTTCCGCGAGACTGGGAGGTCGCCGTGCGGCAGTGGATTGCCAATTACGGCCAAGCCCGGCAATGGCTGGACGAGCTCTCGCGTCTGCATTGGCAGAAGATTCGCGACCGACAGGACTGACCATTCTTCGCAGACTCTGGGCCTATGGACGGACAATCTTGCGGTGGGACGCCGCTGTGGAGTCGATTCGGGATCGGCGTCAGCAAGGACAGATTTCCACCGCGGTCGTGGTCCGCGCGATCCTGATGATGTTCTTCTGTCGCCTGGGCAGCCTCCACGCGTTGGGCCAGACCCGCTCGCATTCGGGGTGGCGCCGCGGGTTGGGGCGGGCGTTGCCCTCGCCGGACACGATCGGTCGCGTGGCCGGCCTGATCGAGGTGGACGATGTGCGGGCCTTGGGACGGCAGATCTATACCCGTCTCAAACGCGGCAAGGCGTTGAACCCTCCGGTCCATGGCTGGCTGGCGGCGGTGCTGGATGGGCATGAGGTGCACGCCAGTTTCAAGCGGCATTGTCCGGGGTGCCTGGAACGCACGATTCACACGAAGCGGGGCGACCGGATTCAGTACTACCACCGGGTGGTGGCCCTTTCGTTGGTGACGCAAGAGCTGCGGGTGTTGCTGGATGCCGAACCCGTCAAGCCGGGGGAGGATGAGATCGCCGCGGCCCTGCGGCTGTTGGATCGGGTCGTGCAGACCTATCCGCGTGCCTTGGATCTGGTCCAGGGCGATGGCCTGTATACCGATCCCCGCTTCTTCCAGTGGGCCTTGGCGCACGGCAAGCACGCGTTGGCGGTCTTGAAAGATGAACGACGCGATCTGCTGCAAGAGGCCCAGCAATTGTTCGAGCCCATGCCTCCCGTGCTCCTGCACGACGGCAAGGTCCGACGCGAGTGTTGGGACCTGGAGGGGTTCCGAACCTGGCCGCAGGTGGGTGTACCCGTCCGGGTCGTTCGCAGCCGGGAAACCCGCGCCGTCCGCCGACAACTCGACCCACAAGTCCATCCGGAGACTTCCCAGTGGTACTGGGTGACCACGCTGCCGGTGCGGCAGGCTCCCACCGGTGTCGTGGTGCAGCTGGGCCATGGCCGCTGGGACATCGAGAATCAGGGTTTCAACGAGTTGGTCAACCACTGGCATGCCGATCACGTGTACCGCCATGAGCCCACGGCGCTGCTGGTATTTTGGCTGCTGGCTCAAATTTGCCTTACGGTGTTCTATGCCTTCTTCCGGCGGAATCTCAAACCTGCGGCACAAGCGGCCATGACCATGCTCCATGTGGCCCGGTTGGTCCAAGCCGAACTGTACCTGTCCCCGACGCGAGCTCCCCCCTGAGTGTCAGGCGGCGCTCTGCCGCGATCCTTGGACCCTGATTCGTTCCCGCCGGTCTGCCGACGCACCGGATCCCTGCGCCGAGGAGGCTTTCAAGCCAAGACGAAGCTGCTCTCTCCTCGCAAAGACCGTAAATCCAGCGGACGCAACCTCTAACACTCACCCCTGCGGAATCGCTGTATCAGGCGTCGTCAATTTGACGCATCCCTGCCGCATATGGTAGAATACAGGACGGATATGCTGTCGAGAAGAAGGGGGGCCAGGCCCCAGCGGGCGGAGGAGAAGCCATCACGCCTGCAAAGCACTCGAACAGGAGGAACACGTGAACATGTTCTTCAGGATCTTGAACCTCGCGGCGCTTATGTATTGCGCCGCTGCGATATGCCTGTTTGGTCCGGACGCCGGTTGGGCTGCCGATCCGGTCCCGGTTGTCATCAACGAGATCCTGGCGTCCAATGGTGGCTGTGGAGCCGATCCGCAAGGCCACTACGACGATTGGATCGAGTTGCACAACCCTGCTGATGAGCCGGTCGACCTGGGAGGGATGTACCTTACGGATGACCTGGACACGCCCACCAAGTGGCAATTCCCGGTGGATGACCCGATTCTGACGACCATCGGCGGCCAGGGATATCTGCTTGTCTGGGCAGACGACGATGTGACGGCTGCCGGCCTGCACGCAGCTTTCAAGCTCAGCGCCGAAGGGGAGACCGTTGCTTTGTATGACCGCGACGGCACGACCCTGATCGACTCCGTCCGCTTCGGCATCCAGACGACGGATGTGTCCTACGGCCGGCTGCCCGACGGCAGCGACACGTGGATGCTATTGGCCTATCCGGGTCCCGGCATACAGAACTTCAGCATCCATCAGGGGGCCGTCGAGGAACCGCAGTTCAGCCCGGAACATGGCTTCTACGACGCCGCAATCGAGGTGACGATCTCTTGTTCAACCGAAGGAGCGGTGATCTATTACACGACTGATGGAAGCGAGCCCTACTCGACCACCAGGTCGCGGGTCAGCGCGACGGCCGGTCTGTACGCGGGGCCTATCTCTGTGACGAAAACCACCTGCCTGCGCGCGGTGGCGATCAAAACCTCGTGGAGCAACTCGCCCGTCGCAACCAGCACGTACCTCTTCGCCGCCGATGTGGTCAACCAATCGCCGCAGGGGCAGAAGCCCGGGTCTGCCTGGCCCTCCGGCAGCGTGAACGGCCAGACCATCAACTACGGCATGGACCCTGACGTGGTCAACGATGCCCGGTACAAGGACCTGATGGACGATGCCTTGCTGGCGATTCCGTCGGTCTCGCTGGTCACGGACCTGGCGAATCTCTTCGACAGTGCGATGGGCATCTATGTGAACGCCGGCAACCAGGGAACATCCTGGGAGCGCCCGGTCTCCGTGGAGTTGCTCTATCCGGATGGAACGGAGGGCTTCCAGGCCGACGGCGGACTGCGGATTCGAGGGGGCTACAGCCGCAGCGGCGGCAATCCCAAGCATGCGTTTCGCCTGTTCTTCCGCGCGGAGTACGGCACGCCGAAGCTGCGGTATCCGCTCTTCGACGACGAAGGCGTCAGCGAATTCGAAGGAGTCGATCTCCGCACCAGTCAGAACTACTCCTGGAGCTACGAGGGCGGCAAAAGCGACAGCCACGACACGTTCGTGCGCGAGGTCTTCTCGCGGGACACGCAGCGGGATATGGGCCAGCCGTACACGCGAAGTCGCTACTACCACCTGTATATCAACGGCCAATACTGGGGTCTCTACCAGACGCAGGAGCGGTCGGAGGCTTCCTATGCCGCGTCCTACTTCGGAGGCGATAAGGACGACTACGACGTCATCAAGTCAAGGGCCGGCAACGGCGGCTACGACATCGAAGCCACCGACGGCGTGCTCGACAACTGGCGGACCCTCTGGGACGCCTCGAAGAGCGGATTCAACAACGATGCGGCCTACTACCGCGTTCAGGGCCTGAATCCCGACGGCAGTCCCAACTCCACCTATCCGAGACTGCTCGATTTGGACAATCTGATCGACTACATGCTCTGCACATATTACGTGGGCGATCCCGACGGACCCGTCAGCGCCTGGGCTCTCGTGGCCAACAATTTCTATGCGGTCTACAATCGCGTCGAGCCCGATGGGTTCAAGTTCTTCCGTCATGACGCCGAGCATTCGCTCGACTATGTGACGGAGTCGCGTCTGTTTGATTCGAGCACGACCGCTGTGGGCTCGTCCTTCAACCAGTCCAATCCGCTGTGGTTGCACACGCACCTGATTCTCCATCCTGAGTATCGAATGCGCTTCGCGGACCGCATCTACAGGTACTTCTTCAACGACGGCCTGCTGACGCCGGAGGTGTGTGCCGATCGCTTCATGGCCCGTGCCGAGCAGATCGAGACCGCGATCATTGCCGAATCGGCCCGCTGGGGCGATTCCAAGCGGAGCAAGCCTCGGACGAAGGACAGCGACTGGCTGCCCGACATCAAGGCGATGGTCTCCAACTACTTCCCTCAGCGAACGAACATCGTCTTGAACCAGTTCAAGACGCAAGGATGGTACCCGAGTATCGACCCGCCGACGTTCAGTCGGCATGGCGGCTACGTTGACGGGGGCACTGCCATTTCCTTTCAGGGCGGCACGGGCGCCCTGTGGTACACGCTGGACGGCCGTGACCCGCGCGTCCCGGGTTCGACGCCGGAGCCGGGGAACGAAACGGCACTGGTTGCGGAATCTGCGTTCAAGCGGGTTCTCGTGCCCACGGCGGCGATCTCCGACACCTGGAAGGGCGGGGCAACGTTCGACGATTCCGCCTGGATCAGCGGCTCCGGCGGCGTCGGATTCGAGCGGAGCACCGGGGACTACCCCGATTACTTCGACATCGATGTCCAGAGCCGGATGTACGCTTCGAACGCTACATGCTATGTGCGGATTCCTTTCGGCATCACCGCCGAGAATCTTGCCTCCCTCACCAGTCTGGTGCTGAACGTTCGCTACGACGATGGCTTCATCGCCTATCTCAATGGGACGGAAATCGCCAGGAAGAACTTCACAGGGACTCCCGCCTGGAACTCCGCCGCCAATGCTTCGAATTCTGATACTGCCGCCGTGGTGTTCGAGCCGTTCGACGTTACAGCCTGTATTTCCAGCCTGAAACCGGGCGAGAATATCCTGGCAGCCCAAGCGTTGAACCAGTCCCTCAGCAGCACGGACTTCCTGTTCTCGGTGGAACTGGTCGGCGGCGAAAGCCCGACGGGCAGGACTCCAAGCGGCGTCGCTGTGACGGCCATGCGGTACGACGGGCCGATCACGCTGAGCGAGAGCACGTGCGTCAAGGTCCGCTCTCTCGCAGGCACCACGTGGAGCGCCTTGAACGAGGTGGTTTTTGCGGTCGGGCCGGTAGCCCAGAACCTCCGTGTCAGCGAGATCATGTACCACCCCGCGGACGACCCGAACGCGGAGTTCATCGAGTTGACGAATATCGGCGACGAGACGATCAACCTGAACCTGGTCCGATTCGCCACGGGGATTCGATACACTTTCCCGAGTTTCGAGCTGGCCTCGGGGGGGCATTGCCTGCTCGTGCGAGACCTCGCTTCCTTCGAGGCCCGCTACGGTGGGCAGTTGCCCGTTGTGGGTCAGTACGCAGGCAGCCTGGACAACGGAGGGGAACGGATCGAGCTTCGCGACGCAGTCGGGGGAATCATCGAGGGCTTCGAGTACGAGGACGACTGGTACGATCTGACCGACGGGTTGGGCTTCTCGCTCACCGTCCGCGACCCGCAGAGCGATTCCGATCCGGGCGACCCGAACGCCTGGTGGCCCAGTGTCGACCAAGGCGGCTCGCCCGGCGTCTCAGACAACTGACCTGGAATTTTGCAGAGGCCGAACATCTCGGCTTGCCTCGTGGCGGGAGTGTCAGCGAATCGTCATGCTTCGCGGCGCTCAGCATGACGAGAACAGGCTGCACACCGTGAGGTGGTGATGCATCATCGCGGCAGATTCCCGCTTTTACACAGTCTTTACAGTCGCAGAATATCTGGCCACGACAGGTCTTTTTACATGCTCTTTACACATCCGGACCCTTCTCGTGCGTTATAGTTAATGTGGCAACTGAACGCAGCCGTATCCAGAATTGATGGAGGCACGAAGATGCACAAGTCCGGGTTTTCACACATCGTTACCGCATTGCTTCTGGTCGCAGCGCCTTGCTCCTGCCTGGCTCAGATCGAGCACATCTCCCTTCGTCCGCCGGCGATGAATGTCCTTGTGCCGCAGAGCCGGCCGTGGGCCTTCACGCCGGATCGACGGAACAACGTCCAGATCACGGAGGTCGAGGTCCGCATCGACATTGTCGAGATGACTGCGACGACGACGATCGAGCTGCACCTCGAAAACCCGACCTCGCAACGCCAGGAAGCGGAGCTGATCTTCCCGGTGCCCGACGGCGCCGTGGTGCGAGGGTTCGCCTACGACGGTCCCGGCGGACAAATCACGGCGCAGGTCCTGCCCAAGGACGAGGCCCGGCGAATCTACGAGAGCCTGGTCTCGCGGATTCGCGATCCCGCGCTCGTGGAGTTCATTGGGTACAATCTCATTCGTTCGAGCGTCTTTCCCATCGAAGCAAGAGGCAAGCAGCGAGTCCGCCTGACGTACGAGCACCTGCTCGACACGGATGGCTCTCGCGTGGACTACGTCCTGCCTCGGACCGAGTCGCTCCAGTATGGCGTGCCGTGGAATGTCACCGCGAGGATCCGTGCCGAACGTCCGATCTCCACGGTCTACTCCGCCAGCCACAAGCTGCAGATGGAGCGGATCGGCGAGCGGGAGATGTCCCTGAAGATCGCGGCGGGCGCAAACCGGGAGCCCGGGCCGTTCCGACTGTCCTATCTGCTTCAGGAAGACGGCGTGACCGCGTCGATCTTCGCCTACCCGGACGAGAAGGTGGGCGGCGGGTACTTCCTGTTCCTGGCCGGACTGCCCGCGAAGGCGACGGAGGACCCCGATGTGCAGGCCATCAAGCGGGAAGTGACGCTCGTGATCGATCGCTCGGGCAGCATGAGGAACGAGAAGATCGAGCAAGTCAAGGAGGCTGCGATGCAGGTTATTGCGGGTCTGCGTCCGGGCGAGGCCTTCAACATCCTGCTGTACAGCAATAGCGTGCAATGGTTTTCGCCGAGGCCGGTCGTCAAGGACGAAGCCACTCAGGAGGCCGCTCGCAAATATATCGAGGGCATCACCGCCACCGGCGGGACGAATCTCCACGACGCCCTCCACGCGGCGCTGCAGCAGGAGCCCATGCAGGGAATGCTCCCGATCGTGCTGTTCCTGACCGACGGCCTGCCGACGGTGGGCCAGACCTCGGAGATCGCCATTCGAGAGTTGGCGGCCAAGTCGAATCCGCACCACCGGCGGGTCTTCACTTTCGGCGTGGGCTTCGATGTCAACGCACCGTTGCTCGAGAAGCTCGCGGACCAGTCCCGAGGACGGGCGGAGTTCGTCCTGCCCCAGGAGGATGTGGAAGCGAAAGTCGGCGCCGTATTCCAGCAACTGACCGGACCGATCCTGGCGGAACCCGAGTTGCGGATCACCGATGCCCATGGCAACGCGGCGGTCGGTCGAACGCGGGACATTCTGCCGGAGAGGCTGCCCGATCTGTTCGAGGGGGACCGGCTCATTCTGCTGGGCCAGTACGTCGGGAATGCCCCGATCATCTTCGAGGTGTCCGGGAACTACTTCGGCAAGCGACGAACCTTCAAGTCGCATCTCGACTTCGCGAAGGCGAGTGAGAAGAACGGGTTCGTGCCGCGTCTGTGGGCCAGTCGGAAGATTGCGGAGCTGATCGATGCGGTCCGCCAGGCGGGCGCCGAGCCGTCCGCTGCGGCGCAGGACCCGAAGATCAAGGAACTGGTCGATGAAATCGTCCGATTGTCCACGGAGTTTGGAATCCTGACCGAGTACACGGCGTTTCTCGCCCGGGAGGGGACGGACCTTGCCAATCCTGCCAGTGTCCAGCGGGAGGCGGTCGATGTGTTGTCGAGCCGGGCCATCGAGGTCCGTTCCGGCATCGGAGGCATCAATCAGAGCTTCAACAGCATCCGCCAGAAGGGACAGACTGAGCTGAACGTCCGCAACTTCTACTACGATGAGAAGCTCAATCAAGTGTCGATCAGCACGGTCCAGCAGGTCAACGACCAGGCCTACTACAATCGCGGATCGCAGTGGGTGGACAGCCGGCTTGTGAGCCGAAAGGACCAGGTCGCGCCGGCCAGAGTCATCGAATTCGGGTCGAAGGAGTACTTCGATCTGGCGCACCGCCTGGCGAGGCAGAACCGCCAGGGCAGTATCGCGTTGACAGGCGACATTCTGCTCATGGTCGACGGCGAGCCGGTGCTCATCAAGTCCCCCAGTCTCAACTGACAAGCACAACAATACAGAAAGGAGCATGATATGAAAACGAGGAATGCAATTCGGCTTCTGAGCGTGGTTATGGCGGCGACTCTGTGTACGACGGTCGGCCTGGCGGCACAGAGCGCCGTCGTGCAACCGGTTGTTGAAATCCCACCGGTTCTACCCAAGCCATTGGTTCAGATGGCCATCCTGCTGGACACCAGCGGGAGCATGTCCGGCCTGATCGATCAGGCCAGGACGGAACTGTGGTCGATCGTCAATGAGTTCATCCTCGCTGAGCGAGCCGGCCGTCAGCCGGAGATCCAGGTTGCCCTCTATGAGTATGGCAACAACGGGTTGTCACAGGAGGCCGGATGGATTCGGCAGATCGTCCCGTTCACGACGGATCTGGACAAGGTGTCCGAGGAACTCTTCGCTCTGAAGACCAACGGTGGCCAGGAGTACTGCGGCTGGGTGATCCGCGAAGCCACGGCGAAGCTCGCGTGGAGCAGCTCGCCCGACGATTTGAAGGTTGTCTTCATCGCGGGCAATGAGCCGTTCACGCAGGGACCGGTGGGCTATCAGGAAGTCTGCAAAGCCGCTGTCTCCAAGGGCATTCTCGTGAACACGATTCACTGCGGCAGCGAGCAGGATGGGATCGACGGCAAGTGGAAGGACGGAGCGGTTCTGGCCGACGGACGATACCTGAACATCGATCACAATCGGCAGATCGTGCACATTCCGGCCCCTCAGGACCAGGAGATCGCGAGGCTGGGGGTGGTCCTGAACGATACGTATGTTCCGTTTGGCGCCGATGGCATCGCTGCACAGGCCCGGCAGATGGCACAGGACAACAATGCTGCGATTGCCTCGCCGCAGGCGAATCTCCAGAGGGCGGTGACCAAGTCCTCGCCGTACTACACCAACGGCAGTTGGGACCTGGTCGATGCCGTCAAGGGCAAGCAAGTGGATCTGAGCGAAATCAAGAAAGAGCAACTGCCCGAGAGGATGCAGGAGATGAGCGTCGACCAACGGCGCGCGTACGTGACGGGGAAGGCCAACGAGCGGACCGAGATCCAGGCGAAGATTCAGAAGCTCAACGAGCAGAGGAATGAATACATTGCGAAGGAAATGAAGCATCGCGGCGAGCAGAGCGATACGCTCGGCTCTGCGGTCAAGCAGGCAGTTCGCGAACAGGCCGCGAAGAAGAGCTACACCTTCAAATCCACCGACAAGCCGAAGGATACGACTGAGAACACGCCCGAGGGACAGTGATCTCTCGTTCCCAAGCACCCAGTCCAGTCTCCGGACCGACCCGACCGGCCGTGAGTCCTGTGCGGGGGGGGACTCACGGCCCTTCTGATTCTCGCGACGACCACTGGCGTGTTGCCGGCGGATTGTTACAATCAGGGCATTTGGAGCAGGATCAGAATGTCGGAAGAATGCAAGGGATTGCCGCCGGGCGGGCGAAGTAATGCGTGGCCGCTCTACGGCGCCGCCTTCATGATGGCCATGTATCTGAGCATGGCCTGGGCGGCCATGCCCTTCATTCTCACCACCATCAGGGGGACAACCGCAGAGGTAGGTTACGCGCCGGCGATCAATAACCTCGCGTACATGATCGCTCTGCTGGTCACCGGATCGCAGTTGGGGCATCTTCGCGTCAAACGGACGACCCTTGCGGCTGGCACGGTGGCGCTCCTGGCCTCCGTGACCATGACGTCCGCGGTCCTGGCGGGCATGGCCCGCAAAGAGTGCGACGGCGCCCTGTGGGTCTGGGTCCTGATCGCCGCCGGCGGGATCGGCGGGGCGACGATGGCGCTCTACTGGCCCTTCCTGATGAGCTGGGTGTCCTCCGACTACGAGGGCGTTCGCTTGAACCGCCGGTTCGGCCGATACAATGGCGCCTGGTCCGGCGGTGCGACCATTGGCCCACTGCTCGGCGGCTGGCTCGTCGAAATCAACCCGGTCCTGCCGCTGGTCGGAGCGATCGTGTGCGTGGCACTTTCGCTCGTGCTCTTGAGCTTCGCGAAGGACGGTTCGAGTCGCAGAGCGATCGAGCCGTCGCAACCTGCGAGTGCCGGCGACCCTTCCCTTGATCTGCGGCTTCTCGCCGACTGTCGGTGGATTTCGCGAATTGCCCTGTTCAGCGCGTGCGTGTGCTACGCGGTGGTCCGCTCGCAATTTGCCCTGGTCTTTACGAGCCTGGGGTATGCGGAATCGCAGTTCGGCCTGTATCTGACGATCTACGCCTCGTGCAATTTTGCGGCCCTCATGGTGGCCGGAAGGTGGGCCCGATGGCATTTCAAGCCCAGCCTGCTGATTGTTGCCCAGGCGATGCTGTTGCTCATGCTTCTGATGACCCTCTACGGCAGGACCTTGGGCGTCCTCTTCCTCTCTTCGGTCATCCTCGGCGTAGCGTATGGCTTTGCGTACGGCTCCCACCTGTACTATGGCGCCTCCGCCAGCCGCCATCGCTCGACCCGAATGGCGATCCACGAAAGTGTTATCTCGCTGGGCCTGACCATCGGCTCGGCCGCCGGCGGCTACCTGTGCGAGCACGTGGGCCTGTATTGGCCGTACTGGTTCGCGGTCGGAGTCGTCGTTCTGGGCCTGATCGGCCAGGCGGCTGTCCACGCCGGCACGCGAGCCAGGACAAGTGCCGCGGCGGCGTCCGCCTCCCGCGACATGGGGATTGAACGTCCGTGATGCAGAAAAATGTGCTTCTCGGAGCGAATTGTCTTGACAGACGGATCCCTCTCTCTGTAAATTGAGAATAATGAGATACGAAGGCGAGCAAGTGTCGCTATCATAACTTGCTGCGTCATACATTGCACTTATCTCTATCATACCCGCTCACCTTCGCGATCAGGGACATAATCTGTACATCCCGGCAACGCTGCGCTTCCGGCGTGGTGGTCGGCGAGGGTACGGAGTCCGGGATCTCCCCTCGCTGTTGTCCTGTTGCCGTTCCACGACGCCGCCAGCGGAGAGACTCTGCGCGAAGTCGGTGCGGGCACGTGCCCGTTCCACGCCGGATTCATATCACAACGGTTATTGTGAAAGGAGCGGAAAATGAAAGCGCATGGAAGGATCATCATCGGGGCGGTCGTCTGCGTGCTCATTGCGGCTCTGCCCGCCGCCACATCGGCAAAGATCATCTATGTCGATGATGACGCCGTCGGGGTGGCCGACGGCTCCTCCTGGACCGATGCGTACACGCAACTCCAGAAGGCGCTAAATGCCGCCGAGTCGGGGGACGAGATCTGCGTAGCCCAGGGGGTGTACCGGCCGGACCTGCACAGTCCGACGATAGCGGTAAGAGGATCGAGCCCAGTCAGTCCGTCGGTCCAGTCGTTCGAGATCGCAATCGCAAAGGCGGTGGCGATCCGAGGCGGCTTCGCAGGCTTCGGTACCGACGACCCCAATGCCCGCGATGTCGAGCGGTATGAGACGATCCTCAGCGGAGATCTGTGCGGCAACGATGTCGTCGGCTGGGGTCTGGGTCATCCCCTGTACGAGTCCTTGCACTCCGACAACCGCGGCTATGTGATCTGGAGCAGCTACGCGATCCGCGGCGGCGACACTGTCGCAGCGTCTCAGCTCGACGGCTTTGTGGTCGAGTCGGCCACCCAGAGCGCCCTGTACAGCGTGGGCGGCAGTCTCGGCGTCGCGAATTGCACCTTCCGGCGGAACACGAGCCAGGAGACGAGTGGGCCGGCGATCCTCTGCCTGGGAGGCGAACTGACTCTGTCGAACTGCGGCTTCGAGGACAATGCCTCTGCGATCTCGGGCGGCGCGATCTACGTCTCGGACGCCGTCTTGACGCTGTCCGATTGCCGATTTGCCGGCAACTGGACCCCCACCCTGGGCGGCGCGATCCACGCCGTGAACAGCGACGTGATCCTGACGGGCTGCACGTTCACACAGAATGCCGCCGGACAAGGCGGAGCGATCTGCCAGCAACAGGGCACACTGACCCTGACCGACTGCCAGTTCGAAGCCAATATGGCAGACAAGCAAGGCGGGGCGGTCGATCTGACCGGGCAGGGGAGCGCGTCAATGACCCGCTGCACCTTCCGGAACAACCGGTTGGCCGACTACGGCGGCGCGGTCGCGAATGGAGACGTTCCTCTGCTTCTGGATGCCTGTGCATTCAGTGGCAATCGAGCCACGTGGGGTGGAGCCGTCTATGTCCACGGGTTCTCCTCCCTCCATTCAGAATCTTCAACGACTGGCACAGTCATGACGCACTGCCTCTTCGCAGGCAACTGCGCCTCCAACACCGGCGGGGCCCTCTGGGGCTCTCTCGCGGATTTCACAATCCGCGGCTGCACGTTTGCAGACAACGAGGGCGGGACCCTCACGTGGTGGGCCTCGACGCAGATTGTGTGCCGGGTCACAATGGAAAACTGCATCGTCTGGGACGGCGAGGATTCAATCACAGCGTCGTTTCCGCCCACGCGAGGAGGCCCAAGGGACGGGATGGCAGGGGTGGAACTGACCATCACGCACAGTGACGTGCAGGGCGGCTGGGCCGGTGAGGGCAACATCGACGCCGATCCATGCTTCGCTGCGTCAGGCCAGTGGGCCAACCCATCCGCTTTGGAGACCGTTGTATGGGCGGACTTCGCCGGTGCGGTCTGGATCGAAGGTGACTACCACCTCAAGAGCCAGGCCGGACGCTGGGACCCGGTGAGCGGAAGCTGGGTTCTGGACGACGTCCCGAGTCCTTGCATCGATGCAGGCGATCCGAACAGTCCCGTCGGCGACGAGCCCGAACCCAACGGCGGGCGGATCAATATGGGCGCCTACGGCGGGACCGCCGAGGCGAGCAAGACGTTTTGAGTGGGCCAAAGAGGACTTCTATTGGAGGTAACTGGAATGAACCGGTTACGACTCACCGCAGGATGTCTCTTGATGCTCTCTTGTCTTCTTGCGACATCCACAGCGGCGGAAAGGGTCATCTATGTTGACGATGACGCAACTGGAGCCAACGACGGCTCCTCCTGGAGCGATGCCTTCGTGTACTTGCAGGACGCGCTGAGCAGCGCCGGGTCCATCCTGCCTACGAGAGGGGGAGGGTACCAGGGTGGGGAAGCGAACGACGTGGAGATTCGGATCGCCCAAGGCACGTATCGGCCGAACCAGTCTGCCTTGGGTGGGGACACGCTTCGGATGTCTCCGGAACAAAATGCGGTCTTCGCTCTCGTGGATGGAATCTCAGTCAGAGGGGGTTACGCCGGAGTTGGCGCGCCCGATCCCAACGAACGCAACTACGAGGTCCATCGAACCATCCTGAGCGGCGACTTGAACGGCGATGATGTCGAGATCCAGCGCCCCTGCGACCTTCCCGATGAACCCACGCGAAGCGAAAACAGTCATCATATCGTTCAGTGCCGTGGCACCTATGGAACTCCCATTCTGGAGGGGGTCAGTTTGACAGGCGCGACCGACCGTGCCTTGGAGAATGCACGCGGCAACGCTGAGATAATCGACTGCGTCTTCTCCGGGAATGCAGCGCATTCCGAAGGTGGGGCAATCAACAGCCAGGGCCAAGAGCTTGTTCTGACACGCTGCACGTTCGTCGCCAACTGGGCGCCAGGATTCGGCGGTGCTATCTATGAAGGCGACGCTATCCGCGTCGTGCTGACCGATTGCACGTTCATCGGCAATCAGGCGGGCAGCGGCGGCGCCCTGGCCAGCGGAAGTGCCGATATCATTATGGCCGGCTGCACATTCGAACAGAATGCCGCCGAGAACCAGGGAGCGCTGCTCGTCATAGGCGGCACGCTGGCGGTGATCGATTGCAGGTTCACAGGAAACTCCTCGCCCCTGTTGTCCACAGAAGCGGTAGGGAATGGCGGGGCGATCGGCTGCTTCGGCGATGCCGAAGTGTCCATCTCGGATTCTCTGTTCGAGGCGAACTCAGCCGCTCGCGGCGGCGCGGTTTACGGCGACTACAACAGCAGAGAGATCCTCCTCTATGATTGTGTGTTCCGCGGGAACTCGGCCGGTCAGGGCGGAGCCCTCTACGGCCCGTATTACTCGACCGTCGCCAACTGCGTCTTTGAGGGGAACTGCGCGCAGCGGGGCGGCGCGTCCGACTCGGCCTGCGCCGGTCCCGAGTTTGTCAACTGCACCTTCGTTGCCAACCGTGCAGAGAACGGCAACGCCGTGGCGCGGTACTCCTGCCACGGCCAGCCCGAGAAGCCTGTCGTGATGGTCAACTGCATCCTCTGGGACGGCGGTAAAGAAATCGGAACTGCCCAAGGCGGCAGTCCTGTCCGCTACGTGAACACGGACATCACATTCAGCGATGTCTCCGGCGGCTGGGAAGGCGAAGGGAACATCGACGTCGGTCCCTGGTTTGCCGACGCGGGCTACTGGGACCCGAACGGCACGCCGGACGATCCCAACGATGACTTCTTTGTCGCGGGCGACTATCATCTGAAGTCCCAGGCTGGACGCTGGGACCCAGCGGGCGGAGGCTGGGTCCTGGATGATGTGACCAGTCCCTGTATCGACGCGGGCGACCCGAATAGTCCCGTCGGCGACGAGCCCGAGCCCAACGGTGGGCGAATCAACATGGGCGCCTACGGCGGGACGGGCGAAGCGAGCAAGACCAAGTCCGGGTTCCATGGGTAGCAAGCTGGTCCTGTTCGGGAGGAATGCACGATGAGAACGCTGGCTTCGCGAACGAGATGTATGTTGCTGCCGGTCTGCCTTCTCCTGACCTGTGCAGCACCGGCGAAGACCATCTACGTCGATGACGATGCGAATGGGTTGGAAAATGGTTCCTCGTGGATCGATGCATACCGGCATCTTCAGGACGCCCTCGCGGATGCGGATGATTCGGAGAAACCCGTCGAAATCCGCGTCGCAGACGGCGTCTACAGGCCCGACCGCAGTTCCGCCCGTCCCGACGGCACACAGGATCGGTCGGTGAGCTTTGTTCTGCTCGATGGCATTGCCATCAAGGGAGGTTTCCCTGGGACTGGTGTGCTTGATCCAAACGCCCGGGACATCACGCTGTACGAGACGATCCTCAGTGGCGATTTGGCGGGGGATGATGCCCCTGTGGTCGATCCCTGCGACTTGCTGACGGACCCCACCCGCGTCGAGAACAGCTATGCGGTCGTAACATCCGGACCGTGTTCGCGATCCGCGGTCCTGGACGGATTGACAATCACCTCCGGGAACGCGCTGGGAGCCGAGCGACATGTGCTCGACCAGGTGGGCGCCGGCCTGCTTCTATCGTACTATGGCGCGGACTGTTGCCCATCCATAAAGAATTGCACCCTCCGAGGCAACTGTGCCTATTACGGTGGTGCGGCGTACATCATCGGAGCGGCTCCCGAATTCATCTATTGCACGTGTCTGAACAACGCCGCAGTAGAGGGAGGCGCGATCAGGACCAGTGCATGGCGAGGCCAATGGTTCGAATCGGCGGGTGAGTTTGTGATCGAGGGATGCCTCTTCGTCGGCAACTACGCCCGCAGTTCCGGCGGCGCCATCCACAGAGGTCCAGGGTCTCACTGCAGGATTGAACGCAGCCGTTTTACTGGCAATGTCGCAGGAACCGGTGGCGCCATATGGTGCTATAATGAAGCGGACATTGTGAATTGTCTTTTTACCCGCAACATAGCCACGAATGCAGGTGGCGCCCTTTACTTCGGCTGGACGACTGCGCTCAGCATAGCTTCCTGCACCTTCTTCGGCAATGCAGCCCAGTTAGGAAGCGGTATCGCGTCTCTGGACTCATCACGTGAGTGGCCGATTCCGCCTTTCGCGGCTGTGGTCAACACGATCCTGTGGGATAGCGCCGATGAGATCCGCATTGGTGCGCATGTCCAGATGGACATCACCTTCAGTGATGTCTATGGCGACTGGCCGGGCCAGGGGAATATCGACCTCGACCCACTCTTCGCCAGGCCGGCGTATTGGGACCCGAACGGCACGCCGGAAGATCCGAACGACGATTTCTATGTCGAAGGGGACTACCATCTCAAGTCACAAGCAGGACGCCGGGACCCAGCGAGCGGAGGCTGGGTCCCGGACGATGTCACCAGTCCCTGCGTTGACGCAGGCGATCCGAACAGTCCTGTCGGCGACGAGCCCGAGCCCAACGGCGGGCGGATCAACATGGGCGCCTACGGCGGGACCGCCGAGGCGAGCAAATCCCTCTGAGAACGTGTATGAGACGGCAGGTCGTCGTAGCATGGGCATCTTGCCCATGAGTCGCAGGGCCATCTCGGCCCTGCCAAGACCGTCTTGTCCTACGGGCGGGACGCCCGTGATACTCACGGGCAAGATGCCCGTGCTACTCTTGATACACGTTCTCCGGGATTGAGTGCACCCTGGGGCTGTCCGTTCGCGCTGGAATCATGGACAGATGCCCCGCCAGAAGGTATAATACAGAGATAATAGTGTCCTTTTGGAAGGGGAAACAACTATGGGCGAGTGGCGTTTCGCGGGATCCGACTCGCGGCGAGCGTGTCCGGTGGCGAAGGGGTGTTGTGGGCAGAGGGCTCGGGTGCTCAAGACTGTCTGGTTGGCGGTCATGCTGCTGCTGTGCAGTGGCCGAATGGCCGTCGCGTCTTCTTATGTCCCCTGTCTGCCCGGTGGCGGCGGGGACCTCAAGACCGATACCGAGGCGTCGCTGGTCCTCACGATCGATACGTCCCGGACCCGCCAGACGATCCGCAGTTTTGGCGCGTCGGACGCCTGGTCCATCCGATTCGTCGGGCAGTGGCCCGACGTCAAACGCCAGGCCATTGCCGATCTGCTCTTCGAGACGGGCCTGGACGAGTACGAAAACCCCAGAGGGATCGGACTGTCCGCGTGGCGATTCAACATCGGCGCAGGCAGCAGTCGGCAGGACAACATGAGCGACCCGTGGCACCGAGCCGACACGTTCTTCGACGAGAGCTTCAGCGAATACGACTGGTCGCGATGTCCCGGACAGCGATGGTTCCTCAAGGCCGCCAAGGACAGGGGAGTCGAGCGGTTCATCGCCTTCGTGAACAGCCCGCCGATCAATATGACCAAGAACGGCCTGGCCTATTGCCAGTCGAGCTCGGGCACGACGAACCTGCGGGACGACAAGGTCGTGGACTTCGCGGCCTATCTGGCGACGATCCTGAAGCACTTCCGCGACGTCGAGGGGATCGACTTCACAGGCGTCAGCCCCTTCAATGAGCCGAACTGGGACTGGGATGAGGCAGGGCAGGAGGGGTGCCGGTACAACAACATCGACATTCGCAACGTGGTCGTTGCGCTGCATCAGCAGTTGCAGGATCAACAGCTCGACACAGAGATCGAGATCGTGGAGTCGGGGGACATCGGCTACCTCACGGACGGATTCAGCACGCGGGGCGACTACATCGACGCCTTCTTCAACGCCAGCAGTCCCTACTACCTTGGCGACAAGCTCGCCAACCGGATTTCGGGTCACAGCTACTTCACCTGCTGGCCCGAGAACAACCAGCTTGTGGGACGGCGCCGAATTCTGCGCGACAAGCTCGACCTCTATCCGGGCCTTGGCTACTCCATGTCCGAATACTGTATTCTGCTTGGAAGCGACTCGGGAATCCCTTCCCAGTATCACGACTACGGGAGCGGGCGGGACCTGGGCATCGACCCGGCGCTCTGGATGGCACGGGTGATTCACTGCGATCTGACGATCGCGGAGGCCTCGGACTGGCAGTGGTGGCTCGGGGTCTCTCCCTATGACTACAAGGACGGCCTGGTCTATGTGACCAAGAGCACGCTCACCGGCAACTACTATGAATCGAAGATGCTCTGGGCGATGGGCAACTTCAGTCGGTTCATCAGGCCGGGAATGAAGCGGATCGAGGTGCAGCGCTCCGACAAGGCCGGTGCAGAGGAGACGGTCGAAGACCTGATGGCGTCTGCATACTGGGGGAAGGACGACGGCGTCGTGGTGGTCGTGTTCGTCAACCGGGCGAACGAAGACCGTGTCGTGCGGCTCGATCTTGTCGGAGCTGATGTGGCCTCCCTGGTTCCCTATGTCACGAAAGGCAACTCGGACGGCACGGACAACCTGACGGCCTACCGCAGGCTCGACCCGGAGGATGCCGTGGCGATCCCCGCTCGCTCCGTGGTCACCCTGGTCGCGGGCGCCACAAAGCTCGGCGACTGGGACAAGGATGCGAAGGTGGACTTCCGGGACTTTGCGGTCCTGGCGGGCCGGTGGGGTGGCGCACCCGTCGGCGAGGGGCAGGCGGATCTGGGCGATTTGGTGGACTGGGCGGCCTACTGGCTCGAGGACTGGCGCTTCGCGGCCCACTGGAAACTGGACGAGACCTCCGGCAGCGTGGCCCGCGATGTGCTCGGTGAGCACGACGCGACGCTCGAAGGCAATCCGCTCTGGCAACCCGCCGGCGGGGCGGTCGACGGCGCGCTGCAACTGGACGGGCTGGACGATTGCATCCGCACCCCGTTTGCCCCGAATCCCGGCGAGACGAAATTCACCGTCTTCGCCTGGGTCAAAGGCGGCGGGGCGGGCCAGGTAATCCTCTCGCAGACTGACGGAGGCCACTGGCTGATGGCTACGCCCAACGGCACGTTGAAGACCGGTTTGCAGTCGGCGGGTCGTCAGGGCAAGCCGCTCGGCTGTGCGTCGGTCATCACGGACGGCGCGTGGCACCGGGTGGGCCTCACCTGGGATGGCTCCAATCGCATTCTCTATGTCGACGATATCGAGGTCGCTCGCGATGTGCAGGACAGCCTGGCGGGCTCGACGGGGAACCTCTCGATCGGCGTCGGCAGCACGACGGAAACGCCCGGCTTCTGGAAGGGACTGATCGACGACGTTCGCATCTATGACCGCGCGGTCACGCCGTGAGAGGCCGCGTGCGGGAGCGGCTGTCCCGTTGTTTCTACTGCGCCGGCGTGTTATCGGACCTGTGTCGGCCGGGGAGAATGATGCCACGAGGCCTCTGAGACCGCCTGCACCTCGCCGGGGCGCAAACAAGAACGAACCTCCGTTCGTAGATCATCTGATTGCCGCAGCATCCCCGCGCAGGGGGCAGGTGCATCGAGATAGCACATGCCCGCCGCGGGTCGGGCGTGCGGCGACGCCCCGAGCCAAGAAAATCGGGCGGGGTCTTGACTGTCGGGCGGCAATCCGTAAATTGATGGGTCTTACCCTGGTAAATCGCAAGATGGTTTGGAGATGGTTATGATTGAAGTCAAAGAACTTCGGCGGAGCTTCGGGCCGGTAGTTGCTGTTGACGGCGTCTCATTCGACGTGAAGAAGGGCCAGGTGCTCGGCCTGCTCGGCCCCAACGGCGCGGGCAAGACCACCGCCATGCGGATGATCACCTGCTACATCCGCCCGGACAGCGGCACCGCGAGCGTCTGCGGGCACGACATCCTGAAGGACCCGATCGGAGTCAGACGGTCGCTCGGCTACCTGGCGGAGAACTCGCCGGCATATCCGGAAATGACAGTGGGCGGGTTCCTCAACTTCATCTGCGACGTCCGGCGGATCAAGGGCAAGGACCGCAAGAAGGCCCTCGACCGCGTGGTCCCGATGTGCTCCATCGACTCGGTGTACCATCAGACGATCGAGACGCTGTCGAAAGGCTACAAACGGCGCGTCGGCCTGGCGCAGGCGTTGATCCACGACCCGGACGTGCTGATTCTCGACGAGCCGACGGATGGTCTCGACCCGAACCAGAAACACGATGTCCGAGAGCTGATCAGCGGTATGGGAAAGGACAAGTGCATCATCATTTCCACCCACATCCTGGAAGAGGTGGAGGCGATCTGCTCGCGAACGATCATCGTCGCGAGGGGCAAGGTGCTGGTGGATTCCACGCCCAAGCAGCTCAGGGAAAAGCACAAAGCCAGTCTGGACGAGATCTTCCGGATGGTCACAAAGATGAAGAAAAGCGCTTAGGATTTACGATTTTTGATTTACGATTTGAGGTTCGAAGCCGCTGTCGCGGCAGGACTTCTCGGACGGGCGACAGCGAATCATAAACCACAAATCGTAAATCGTCAATTTTCACGGGAGTTCCTATGAACAGTTTCTGGGCGGTATTCAAGCGGGAGCTGAAGAGCTACTTTGCGACGCCTCTGGCCTACGTGTTCCTCGTCATTTTCCTGTTCTTCTCGGGATACCTGACGTTCAACAAGCAGAAGTTCTTTGAGGTCCGACAGGCGGACATGCTGCCGTTCTTCGTGAATCTCCCGCTGCTGTTCATCTTTATGGTGCCTGCCACAGCGATGCGCCTGTGGGCGGAGGAACGCAAGGTCGGCTCCATCGAGTTGCTGTTCACCCTGCCGATTACGATCACCCAGGCGATCCTCGGCAAGTTCTTCGCGGCCTGGGTGTTCCTCGGAATCGCCCTGGCGCTGACGTTCCCCATGGTATTCACGGTGGCCTACCTCGGCGATCCCGACGGCGGCCTGATCGCGGCGGGCTATGTCGGCAGTTTCCTCATGGCGGGCACCTTCCTTGCCGTCGGCTGCTTCTTCTCCGCGATGAGCAAGAACCAGGTCATCGCGTTCGTGCTCTCCGTGGTGGCCTGTGCGATGCTCGTGTTCGCGGGCATGCCCTCGACGCTGGATTACCTCTCGGCGTTCCTGCCGGCCGGGCTGGTTTCCGCTGTCGAGAACATGAGTCTTCAGCAGCATTTTGACTCGCTCCAACGGGGCGTCGTGCGATTCAAGGACCTCGCGTACTTCGTCGTGCTGATCGTGGGGTGGGTCGCCGCGTGTACGGTCGTTTTGGATGAAAGGAAGGCCAGCTAATGAACCGCACAATTCGAGCCATTCTCGGTGCCGTTCTGATCCTGATCATCGCGTTCAGCGGCATCACCGTCTGTCAGAACATCGGGGGCCGAGTGAAGGTGGATATCACCGATCAGGGCCTCTATACCCTGTCGGACGGGACCAAGGCGATTCTGGGCAAGCTCAACCAGCCGATCAAGGCCAAGCTGTACTATGCCAAGACCGCGGCAATGAAGGCCCCCGACCAGATCCAGTACTTCAACAACTACTTCGAGTTCGTCAAGGCGCTCTTGGAGGAGTACGCTGCGGTCTCGCACGGCAAGGTCGAACTGGAGTTGATCGATCCGCGGCCTTTTTCCGACGACGAGGAGCAGGCCATCCGGCATGGGTTGCAGCGATTCCCGATCACGCAGGATGAGAGTTTCTTCTTCGGCCTGGTCGTCCAGACCCAGTTCGGCGTCGACAAGGTCATCCCATTCTTCTCGCCGGATCGGCACAATTTCGTCGAATATGACATCAGTTATCTGATCGACACCGCGATCACGAAGCAGAAGAAGAAGATCGGGGTCATGAGTTCGCTGGCCGTGATGGGCCAGGATGCCAGCGACTACATGGCGCGAATGATGCAGATGCAAGGCCAGCAGCTCCAGCCGCCGTGGACCATCGTCGAGCAGCTTCGGAACAAGTACGAAGTGAGCACGGTGGCCACGGATGTCAACGAGATCAACGATGTGGACATCCTGATCGTCGTGCATCCGAAGGACCTACCGGAGAGGACGCAGTTCGCCATCGATCAGTTCGTCCTCAAAGGCGGGCGAACCATCGTCTGCGTGGACCCGCACTGCATCTCGGATCGTCCGCAGCGCAACCCCATGCAAATGACCGTGCAGAACCAGAATTCCAGCCTGGACCGGCTCATGAAGACCTGGGGTCTGGACATGCCGGCGAACACGTTTGCGGGCGACCGGGCCTTGGCGGTGGAGGCAGCCGTCAACCGCAACCAGCGAGCGGAGAAGATCATCGGCTACCTGGAGCTTGGGCCGAAGTGCTTTAACAAGGATAACGTCATCACGACGAATCTCAACCAGGTTCGCGTGCTGTTCGCCGGCGTGTTGAAGGAGATCGACACGCAGTCCAGAGCGGCATCGAAGCCCGCGGATGCGAATCAGCCGGCTGTTGCCGATGAGAGACCGGCCATTCAATGGACGCCTTTGGTGATGACCACCAACCGGGGCAATGCCTGGAAGGTGGGTAGTTCCTTCGAGCTGATGTACCCCGATCCCGCGAAGATGATGGACAGCTTCATCGAGGGTGACCGGCCGGTCACGATGGGATACCTCGTCACCGGGCGGTTCAAGAGCAGCTTCCCCGCCGGGATCGAGGTCGAGGTCGATGCTCCTGCCGACCCGAACGACAACGACAGCGATCCGAACGAGCCCAAGAAGATCAAAAAGCACATTGCCGGCTTGACGGAGGCGAAGGAGGATTGCGCGGTTGCCGTCTTCTCCGACGTGGATTTCATCAGCGACCAGTTGGCCTACTCCAGCTCCATTTTCGGGAAGATGGTCATCGGTGACAACAGCGCCCTGCTGTTGAATACGGTCGAGGAACTCGGCGGGTCGGGCGATCTGATCTCGATCCGGTCCCGCGGCAACTTCAAGCGTCCCTTCGTTGTCGTGGACCAGATCGAGCAGGAGGCGGAGAAGCTGACCGCCGACGAGATGGCCCTGGTGAACGCCCAGATCGACGGATTCAACCAGGAGCTGCAGAAGCTGGTCTCTTCCGCGAAGGATCAGGACAAGCAGGAGATTCTCGGCAGCGATATCGTCAAGAAGAAGCGAGAGCTCGAACTGAACATCCACGATGCACAGCGCCGCTTGCGGGCGATCAAGGAGAAACGTCTCGAACGAACCGACCAGCTTGGCAACAAGCTGGAGCTGGTCAACATGGCAGCGGTGCCGGGTGTGATCATGGCGGTTGCCGTGATCCTGGGTATCTGGCGGAGCCTTCGGAGGCGGCACTACATCAGCCACGCGAGCGACGCATAGCATTGATGATTGTTGATTGGTGATGGATGATTGATTGTCGGAAACACACGTCGACATGGACGCGGATCGTCAATTATCCATCATCAATAGTCAGTAAAAGGAGTATTCGATGAGCAACCAGAAACTCGGTATTCTGGCCGCCGTTGCGGCGGTCATGGTTCTTCTGGCGGTGATCAGTTCCCGCGCGCCGGTTGGCGGAGGAGCGAAGCGGTCGGGTCTGGCCTATTTGATCCAGGGTCTCGAACCAGGCAATATCGACAATGTCACGGTCGGGCAGGGCAAGGACCTGGTGAAGCTGGCCCGGCGGAGCAACCAGTTCGTCGTCACGGACATCAACTACCCCGCGGATGCCAAGCAGATCAGCGACCTGATCACGAAGACGCTTGACATCAAGATCGGCGAGATCTACACGAGCGACCCGAAGAACCACGAGGAACTCGAGGTGACGGAGGAGAAGGCCCGCGGCATCGTGAAGTTCTTCAAGGCCGATGGGTCGCTTCTGGCGGGCGTCGTGGTCGGCAAGAGCCGCGAGTCCGGCCAGGGCGCTTACGTCCGCCTGGCATCCAGTGACGACGTGTACGTGACCGACGAGGCGCCGTGGTTCCGCACGAAGCCCTTGGACTACGTCAACCAGGAAATCGCCTCGATCGAACGAGCGGACGTCAACATGGTGACGATCACCACGCCCCAGGGCTCCTACACGCTGCGGGCGGAGAAGGGAGGTGGCGATGATGTGCTTATGGACGCGCTGCCCGCCGACAAGAAGCTAAAGGACAGCGATGCCAAGAGCGTCTTCACCGCCCTGCAAGGCCTTCGTTTTGAGGATGTGAACGCGCCTGCCCGGATCGAGGGTTTGAACTTCGATCACAAGTACGTCGTGCTGATGGACAACTCGACCCAGTACACGCTGGAACTCGCAAAGAAGGGAGCCAAGACCTATCTCAGAGGGCAAGCCGCCTACACCAGTTCCGCCAAGGTGACGATCAATCCGCAAGAGAAGGATTCCCCCGAGGAGTTGCAGAGGAAAGAGGCCATTCTGCTGGCTCAAGAGGGCGCCCAGCGGTTCACGTTGCGTCACAAGGACTGGGTCTACGTGATTCCCGACTGGAAGGCGAAATACCTGATGAAGGCACAGGCGGAGCTGCTCGAGGACAAGGAGCCGAAGTCCACGCCGGTCGCGGAGACGACGACACCGGCGGTTCAGCTCGATCAACCGATTGTACCGCTGGCGGTGGAGCCCAACCAACCCGCGCCGGCGGCCATCGAGCCGAACCAGCCTGTGATGACGGCTCCCGTCCCGGCTGCCGAGCCGAACAAGCCGGCTTAGAGGAGGATCGCGATTGCGGATCGACCGGTTCATTCTCGGGGACTTCCAGACGAATTGCTACGTTGTCCGCGCGGATGAATCGGCGACGGAGTGCCTGGTGGTCGATGCCGGCCTGGACGCCGACGAACTCATCGACTTCCTGAAACAGCATCGGCTCAATCCCGTTGCGACGGTTCTCACGCATGGCCACGTCGACCACATCGTCGGTGTTGCGGCGGTGCGCCATCACTTCCCGCAGACGAAGGTGTACATCCACAAGCTGGATGCGCCGATGCTGACCAGCCCGCGAGCGAACCTGTCCGCTCTGGCCGGCATGACCTTTGCGCTCGAACCAGCGGAGGTGCTCTTGGAAGACGGCGACATCGCGGATCAGGTGGGCATTCACTTCAAGGTCCTCCACACCCCCGGCCACACCCCCGGCGGAATCTGCCTGTACGTGGAATCGGATGGCGTGGTCTTTGCCGGCGACACCCTCTTTGCCGACTCCGTGGGGCGGACGGACTTCCCCGGGGGCGATACAGATCAACTGATCCAGAGCATCCGCAGCAAGCTCCTGTCGTTGCCCGACAAGACAGCGGTCTACCCCGGCCATGGAATGCGAACGACCATCGGTCGGGAACGACGGGCCAATCCCTTCCTTGCGGGCCGGGAGTGAGCAGACAGCCGAAGCGGTGAGTCGGGAGTCTGTCGTGTTTGCGCAAATGCGTAGGAAGAAACGCCTTACCTCGACTTCTGCCGTTTTTGGGGAGGGATGAAGAGAGCAACGAAGAATCGTGATGAGATGGGCAGACTCCTGCCGACGTGAATTACTGACGAAGGTAATCAAGTCGGAAAGGAGTCC
>JAXDBU010000102.1:0-11010 GCA_034678485.1 Sedimentisphaerales bacterium
CCGCCCCAGGCCGCCACCCACAGCGGTCGCGGATCGTCGCGGTCCACAGCCTGAATCAGCCGTTCCGAACCAGGTGAATCCTTGCCCTCCCCCACGCCGTCCATTCCATAGACGGGCAGTCCCTCGCTGACGCGGGCCAGCAGGAATTCGGAGGAAGGGAAACCCGGCTCATGTTGCTCAAGACGGTCGCGTACCTTGCCGTATGCCGCAACGATCTGCCGAATGCGCTGGGGTGCCACGCGGTCCCGCTGATGAATCGAGGTTGTGGCGACCAGGCCCTCGATGTCGTAGTGATTCGCGTACACCAGGAAACGCACCATCGACATTGCATCGTCGGGTTCGTTCTCGATATCGGTCAGGATGAGCACGCGGGGCCTGTCCGCCGGCGAGACGAAGACGCGCGGTCTCTCATCCGATCCTGTATCCTGGGCCAATGCACGATCACCGTTGGTGATCACGCAGAGCAGGATCAATACAACTGTCGCTGGTACCCTCGTTCTGCCCATGGATCGGCTGCTCCCCTAAGAACGAACGGCGATCTTTTGAGTCAGGCAATGCTCCCATGGTCCATGGGCGGCAACTCCGTGCTCTGACGACATTCCTTGTCCGTGTTCGGATAAACCCATTCTCGCGGAATCAGCCAAAGGCGACAAGGTCATTGTGTGTTTGTCCTCCGCCATTTTGCGGCCACCACAGCGCCAAGCACCCCTGCCAATCCCCCGATTGGGTCCTGTCGCTCGGCGACAGGACCGAGCGTGCTGCGCGCCACGCAGGTCAGGGATTAGCCGATGGAGCGGTGCGGTACAAGGCAATGTCGTCGATGTAGAGGGCGCCCTGACCTGCAGAGACTCCAATCGTCAGGCTCTTGACGGCTCCGAGACCCGCGCTCGACGGCAGGTCGATGTTCCACTGCTTCCACTCGGTCGAGGTCAGGTCGCCGGCGTTGCCCTTGTATGACACCCTCGTATTGTTGATCTTCACATAGAGCTCAGCGGGTTCATTGGTTGCTGTGCCGCAGAAGAACAGCACCAGCGTCTTGACACCGCCCCGCGTCCAGTCCCGCGCCGGCTCAAAGGTCCGCGTGATCTCGGAAAGGCCGCTATAGAACAGAGGCATGGACCGATGACCGCCATGCACCACCGTGTACTCCATGATGGGACCGGCTCCGGGGTCGTTGCCGACAATGGCGCCGGTGCCGTTGCCGCCGTAGCCGTCCGGGAAGAACTCATCCGGCGGGAAGCCAAGCGAATCGAGCCAGGTCTGGAAGACCTGTGTCGGTGAGAGCTGGCCGTAGCTCTCGAAATCGTCGATGACCAGACAGGGCGACGTGGAGAAGCTCCAGACCGGGCTGCTCCAGGCACTCGGGCTTTCCGTCTCGTTGACCTCGACTACCTTCCAGTAGTAGGTCGTGTCCGGCTGCAGGTCCGCTGCGTACGTCGCTTCGCTCACTGTCTCGATGGGAGTCGTGCTGTCGGTCACCGCTTGCACATCGGTACCGAAGTGGATTTCGTGCAAAGCCGCTTCTCGTCCCGCTGTCCAGCTCAGCGTCACATCGGCAGACACGTCCACGGCCCCGTTGGGCGGATAGGGGGCATAGGCCGACACTGGGATGTAGGAGAACCGCACCTCGCTCAAACTGTATTGATTCCCACCTCCCCAACTGCTGGTACAGGTCAACCGGACGAACTTGGCAGCGACACCGTTGAAATCCACCGTGGTGTTGGATGTGTAGTCGGGGGTGCCAGGCGCCTGGGCAAACTCAGGGACATCCGCCAATGCCACCCACGAGGCGCCGTCTGTGGAGGTCTCGATCGTCGCGGTCTTCACACCCCAGCCAAGAACAAGCGATTCCAGATCACTATTCGAGTTCCAGACCCACATCCGATCCAGCTTATAGACCATGTCGAACTTATATTGAATCCAGACCGGCGGTTCTTGGCCGGTCTTGCTCACCCACATGTTCGCAGTTGCTGTGTCATGCTGGTCCAAGGCATTGAGACCCCAGCCATCCACCGTCTTCTCCGGCCCCGAGGCGGGGCTCAACGAACTGGAGGCTGTGGCTACAACACTCGGCACATAGTAGGAAGGAGGATTGACCTGGCCTTCCAGCGCACCGATGTCATACGCGGAGCCGACCGGACGGCCCGTGCCGGCGAAGTCATCAGGAACGATCGCCAAGGTCCGGCCGGCATCCTCGCCCGGCGAACCCGGCATCAGATGGTAATCGCCGTTCGCCGCGTCTGCGAATCGCGGATCGCCCGCGAGGTTGTTGTTGACGCCGATGAGGGCGGCGCCGGCGGGATCAAGCGGATCCAGACCTGAGTTGGAGAAGAACAGGTTGTTCTCCAGCACCGTGGTATCATCGTAGTCGCTTCCATAGTTGAAGAGGGCAAACGTGGTGCTGTCGCTTGCGATGGCGTTCTCGGCGAAAATGCAATTGACGATTTCCTTGGTTGCGGCGGCATCCGCGCTGTTTCCGACGCTAATCACGAATCCGTCCGGGTTGTTGCTGCCGACGAACGTGCAGTTGTAGATGAGGGTTCGCTTGTCTGCGACTCTGAGTTCGAAGTTGCTGGGGTAGGTTCCGGCCGCGTTGACCACATCCACCCCATTGTGGGCGAAGAGGCAATTCACGATCTCGATCTGGCTGGCCCCATCGGCATCGTCAATGACCGACGCGCCATTCCTGGAGCCGCAATGAGTGAACAAGCAGCGGCGGATCTTCACGTTGTTGCCGCCCCCCCTGGCACTCCGTATCCTCATGGCGCCGCCGCTTCCAACGGCGGTGCAACTGTCGAAAACACAATCCTCTATAACCACCGTCGAATCGTCACGGATGCACAACGCGCCGCCATCACGTGCCGTGCCGGTGTCATAGCCGCCTTCGAATCTTGCGGTGCAATTGTAGAACGTCATGCCGCGAAGGGCGCCCTGACTTCCGTTTCGAATATATATTGCACCGCCGTTTTCTGTGTCACCATGTTCGCCGGTCGACGAGTTCTGGATGACCACATTCATAAGGGTCCACTCTGAGACGCCGTTCATGGTGAAGGCGCCATTCTGGTCGTGGTAGAGCCGCGACATGTCGATAAGGGTGGGAGTCACTGAGGGATCGGAGGTGGTGAAGGAACTGTCATAGCTGCCAATGAGCGTTTGGCCGCTGCGAACATCGGTGTTGTTCGGCTCATTGACGTATGTGCCGCCGGCGACCAGGATCGTGAGACTGGCGTCCGTACGCGCCAGCGCCTCGGCGATCGTTTTGAACGGAGCAGCCTGCGTGCCGTCCCCCGTGGCGGCAACCGAGCCGTCGACATAAACCGTTGTCTGCGCCGGCGTGCGGCCGGCCGAGCAGACTGCGATGACGATACAAGTCGTCAAGCACTTGCGTACAATGTGACTCGATCTCATTGCATTTCCTCCCGTTTTTCATAAGGTTGTGTTGTGAGGCACCCGTTCCAGGAGTATCTTCCATCACACACTGCACCGCGGCGTCCTTACCCATACCAATTATCGTCAAACAGGACCTCACGCACAAGACTAAAATGCACCTTTCCTTCGTCAACTCGCCAATCACCAGGGGATAGCCTCACGCGCATGACAAACCCGCTGGGGGCTTGTGGAAACGGCGGACGGGCAATCGTGTCATCTTACTGCCGGTCTGAGCTTCGAGCAGGCCGCGGAACTTCTGGATATCTCCCCCGCAACAGCGAGACGGCACCGGAACCACGCGAGGGCTTGGCTTTACGGCCGAATCCGCTCCACGGATTGATCCCGCACATTTATCTATTCTTCCCGTACAATCCTTGATCGAGCTCACGGCCAATCTACGCAGGTCCTGCAGAAAGGGCACAATGCAGGACCTTGGCTGCTATAGGAACAGGTGAGAGTCTTCCGTTATGGCACCTGAACAGAACCCAGAAGAACTATTCCACCGGGCTTTGGAGTTGAAGGACCCCGAGAAGCGGGCTGCCTATTTGGATGAAGCCTGCGCCGGAAATGCAGAACTGCGGGCACAAGTCGATGCCTTGCTCCGCTGGGATAGCCAAGCCGGGGGGTTCATGGACCTGCCCGAGAAGACCATCTTCACTCGGTATTCCCAGATGATCGGCACGCCGGAGCATATGAGTCAGGAGCAGGCCGAGATGAGCGGGCTCGATGTCGATACGAGGACCGATGCGTCGGAGGCGGCATCCTGGTCGGGACTCGGTGGAGACCCGCTGTCGTTCATCTCCTGGTCGGCGGACGGCAAGCGGCTGGCTTTCGGATGTGATTGGCAAGGAGGGCTCTGGGTCTATGACTTGGACGCGAAGCAGGCGACCAAGATCGTCGACGGTTCCTGTGCCTGGTGCTCTTAGTCGGCTCCCGATATGAGCCGGATGGTCATCGAGCGTGGATTTGGGTCGTGGCATCACGAAAGATGGATCGCCGACGTGGTGGAAGACGGCGTCCCGATGGTTACCCGGACAAACTCAGACGCACAGGAATAGCCGCAGCCCTTCGAGAAAGGAGTAAGAAATGAACGTGAGAGTAATGTTGGCAACGGTCGCTGCAATGGTGACGGTCGGCAGCAGTCTGGCTGCCGATTGGCCGCAGTATCTTGGACCGGCCAGAAACTCAACCTCGCCGGAGAAGAGACTTCTGCGTTCCTGGCCTGAGCAAGGGCCGGAGGTGCTGTGGACCGTTGCGGTGGGCATAGGCTATGGTGGCCCCGTCGTCAAAGACGGCAAGGTGTACTTGCTCGACCGGGATGACAAGGTGGGGGATACATTGCGGTGCTTGGACCTCTCCAAGGGCAACGAGCTTTGGAGTTTCGCCTATGACGCTCCCGGGCGGGTCATGTTTCCCGGCTCGCGAAGCGTGCCCCTCGTGGAGGGCGACCGTGTCTACTCGTGCGGTCCCTATGGGGACCTCTATTGCATCGACATCAAGACGCACAAACCTGTCTGGAACAAGAACGTCTGGAAGGACTTCGGCGGCGGCCGAATTCCGATATGGGCGATCACTCAGTGCCCTCTTGTCTACGGGGATTTGCTGATCGCAGCTTCCCAAGCTCCGGATGCGGGCGTGGTTGCCTATGACAAACTCACAGGCACTGTCGTCTGGAAGACGCCCAATCTGGGAAATGAGACCTATGTCAGTCCGACAGTCGTCAAGATAGACGGAGGATACCACGTCGTGATGGTTACTTCGTCTACGAATCGCATCGGACATCCGGAATTGGCGGATGCTTTGGGAAATGTTGTTGGAATAGAGCCCCTTACGGGAGACATTCTTTGGAAATATGATCAGTGGCGGTGTCATATTTCGGTGCCGAGCGCCGTCGATGCCGGTGATAACAAGGTGCTCGTTGTGGGCGGATATGAACTCGGCGCCGTGATGATCAAGGTCGAGAAGAAGGCAGACGGCAGCTACGGCGCCACAGAGGTCTTCAGAACCGAAGAATTCGGCGATCAAACAAAGCCACCGATACTGCATAGTGGCTACTTCTATGCTCAGTACGGAACCAACAACCGGCATGACGGCCTGACGTGCATGAGCATGGATGGCAAGATCCTGTGGAAGACGGAGCGTTCCCCTCAGTTCAACAAAGGCAGTATGATTCTCGTCGACGGTCTGCTTCTGGCTACCGACGGCAGGAGGACTCTGTATCTCATCGAGCCTGATCCTTCCGGGTTCAAGCCCCTTGCATCGGCAGAGGTGCTCGGAGAAGGAGGCACAGGATCGGAAAACGACCCTATGGCCTCTCGAGTGGGAGGCTCAACTCAGAACTGGTCGCCGCTGGCCCTGTCTGATGGCAAGCTCCTCATCCGGGACCAGAGGCGGTTAAGGTGTGTTAGAGTAGCTGAATGAACTCAATCGGCAGGCCGCAATGTCGCGGACCCAATCGCGACGATGTCTCACAGGAGGCCGGTCTGAATCTCGACCGGTCCCAGAAGAAGCCGGCGCTGCTGCGGGCGTTCAAGCAAGCCGGCGTCGCTCAGGTCTGGTTGCGAAGGCGAGCGATTGGGCCGTTGGGCCTCGTCCCGAACGCGTTTCCGCGGTGTTCCATTTCCAGACTATGCAATATCTCACGGAGCCAGAACGTCGCTATGTAGGAAATCGTGGCACAATCAACGGTCAGCAACCAAGACACAGAGGAATCCTATGAGAACCTCGACGAATCGCCGCTCCTGCCTGCTTGTTCTTTGCACTCTCAGTTGTTGCTGTCCTGCATCTGTGGACGCGAAGGCGGAGGATTGGCCGCAATGGCAGGGACCCAATCGCGACGGCAAGTCCGCGGACACCGGTCTGCTCAGAGAATGGCCGAACGGCGGCCCCCCTCTTGCCTGGAGGATCGACAAGCTCGGCGGGGGCGACAGCGGTCCGGCCATTGCCGCCGGGCGGGTCTATCTCATGAGCAATCGCGGCGACGAGGAGGTGGTCTGGGCCCTGTCCGAGAAGGACGGAAGCGAAATCTGGGTGACGCCCCTTGGGCCGGCCTTTCGCCAGCGGGCCTCGCAGGGAAGAGAAGGGCCGGGATGCACGCCGACGGCCGATGGCGAACGGCTCTATGTCGAGGGGTTAGGGGGCAATGTTGCCTGCCTCCAGGCCGCGGACGGCAAGATCCTCTGGCAGCGCAGCCTGACAGAGGATTTCGGCGGGCGCGTGCCCATGTGGAGCTACCGCGAATCGCCGCTCATTGATGGTGACAGAGTGATCGTTACCCCCGGCGGGGCCGATGCGATCCTCGTGGCCCTGAACAAGCTGACCGGCGAAACGATCTGGAAGGCCAAACTGCCCGACGGCCCCGCCGGTGGTTCCGAAGCACCGGCCGGCCCCGGTGGCGGTCGAGGGGGTCCCGGCGGCGGTGGAGCGTCCTACGCTTCGCCGATCGCCATCGACTTCGAAGGACAGCGCCAGTACGTGCAACTGACCGCGAGAACGCTTATCGCAGTGGCGGCATCGGACGGCAAGTTCCTCTGGCGATACGACAAACCGGCCAATCGCATGGCGATCAACTGTTCCACGGCGCTCTACCACGAAGGGATGGTCTTCGCCTCCTCCGCCTACGGCGCAGGCGGCGGATTGGTCAAGCTAAGCAAAGAGGCGGATGGCTCGATCAAAGCCGAAGAGGTCTACGCCACCACGGACATGCAGAACCACCACGGCGGCATGATCCTCCTCAATGGCTGTCTCTACGGCGCCAGCGGCGGCAATGAGGGCGGCGCCCTCGTCTGTCTCGACTTCAAGACCGGCAAGGTCCTGTGGGACCAGCGCGAAAGCGTTGGTCGTCGTGCGAAGGGTTCGTTGGCCTTTGCGGACGGCTTGCTCTACTATCGCATGGAGGACGGCACGGTGTGCCTGATCGAGCCGAATCCGACGCAATACGTTGAGCGTGGGCGATTCGAACAGCCGGACCGCACCCGCCTGCCGGCCTGGTCCCACCCGGTGATCGCCAACGGAAGACTGTACGTCCGAGATCAGGATACACTGCTCTGCTACAACGTCAGGCGTAAATGACAGTTCCACACCTCATGTCGTCGGAACACCTTGCGACGTGTCCGCTTGAGTTATACACTCTCAAGGACCGGCCCCGGAGGTTCTTGGGCGGGTGCACGCGGAATTCGGTGACAAGGGGATGACGAATGAAAACGACAAGCCTCACGTGGGTGTGTTTGTTGTTGTCGATGGGCGGTTGGGCCGTGGCAGGGAGTTCCACGCCGCCCGCGCTGTATGGCGTCGATGCCCTTGGACGGGCGATGCCCGGACCGTCGGACGTGCGAGGATTCCGCAAAGACCGCCACGTCGGGGTCTTCTATTTCCTCTGGCTGCATCTGGACCAGGTCTACGACAACTCCCAGATCCTGAAGAACCACCCGGAAGCCGGGCAGTCCAATGCTTCCCCACCGTGGGGTCCGGTCCACGCGTATCATTTCTGGGGTGAGCCGTTGTTCGGCTATTATCGCAGCAATGATCCGTGGGTCCTGCGACGGCACGCCGCCCTGCTCTCGGATGCGGGGGTGGACTTCCTCGTGTTCGATACGACCAACGCTGTAATCTACGAGGACGTAGTCCTTCGGCTGTGCGAGGTGTTCGAACAGCAGCGTCAGTTGGGCGACCCCGTGCCGCAAATCGTGTTCATGGTCAATACCCAGGCCGGCCGGACCGCCCAGAGGATCTACGAGCTGTTCTACAAGACGGGACGCTATCCTGAACTGTGGTTCCACTGGCAAGGCAAGCCGCTGTTGATCTGCGATCCGGCTGAGGCGCCGAAGGAGGTTTCGGATTTCTTCACGCTGCGCAAGGCCCATTGGCCCTTCGAACTGGTCAACACGCACAACGCCTGGCACTGGGAAGCGACCTATCCGCAGGTCTACTCCTATGATCGGGATCCGTCGGTGCCCGAGCAGGTGAACGTCTCCGTCGGGCAGAACCTGCATCAGAAGACCGGCCGGGTCGAAATGATGAGCACCGGCTGGGCACGCGGGCGGAGCTTCCACGACGGCCGTCTCGACGACCGCCCACAATCCTATGCATATGGTCTGAACTTCGGGGAACAATGGAGCCGCGCCCTGGACCTCGATCCGAACGTGGTCTTCGTCACCGGTTGGAACGAGTGGATCGCCATGCAGTTGAACAAGGCCGAGGGACCCGTCATCTTCTGCGACCAGTTCAATCTCGAATTCAGTCGGGACGTGGAGATGATGAAAGACGGCTACGGCGACAGTTACTACATGCAGATGGCAGCGAACATCCGGCGGTTCAAGGGGATGACGCCCCCGCCGGAGGCGTCCGCGGACAAGACGATCGACATCTCCGGGTCGTTCGACCAGTGGGACGATGTCCGGCCGGTGTACCGCGACCACGGTCTCGATACGCTGCCACGCGACTTCCCGGGTTGCGGGAACAACCACTATGTGGTTCGCTCGGGCCGCAACGACTTTCGCGTCCTGAAGGTCGCCAGGGACGAGCAGAACGTCTACTTCTACGCTCAAACCGATGGGCCCATCACCGCGCACACGGATCCCAACTGGATGTGGCTGCTGATTCACGTCGACGGAACGACCGGACCGAACTGGGAAGGGTTCAGCTTCCGGGTGAACGGCAAAGTCCGCGGTGCAAACGAGACATCCGTGGAGTCATGCAGCGGCGGCTGGCAGTGGCAACGGATCGGCGCCGCCGCATATCGAGTGGAAGCCAGGCAACTTCACATCGCGGTGCCCCGCCAATTGCTCGGCATCCAGTCCGGCGCCTTTGCCATCGAATTCAAATGGATCGACAACGCGAAGCGACCGGGGGACATCGTGAATACCTACGTGGACGGCGACGCGGCGCCGGACGGACGCTTCCGTTATCGCTACGATGCGCTGTCAACTGAAGCGCGTCCCACGATAGCCACGTCATCACTCGGTTGATTCGCCCGCACGGAAACGCGCCTGTCCGGTCTCACTTCTTCTCGGTCTTGCTCTCTTCGGCGTCCGTGTCGGAATCGTACGTCCAGATGCGAAGGCGAACGCTCGTCACCAGATCGACGGCACTGTATGGAGCGGACACGATGACCGTGGAGTCCGTCAGATAGCTGTAGCAGAATGCGGAACCGAGACCCTGGTTGCTCAGGTTGGGTCCGGCGATTCCGGAGACGCTTCTCTGGAGGTCCACGAAGTAGTTGTCGGTGTCGCCGCCGAGGTTGTGAACCAGAATCATGCCGTAGAACTCGCCGGTCAAACCGAACGGGGTGGTGAGCCACCCGCTGTCATAGGCCGGACGGGGGAAACAGCAACTGCCGGTGCCGCCGCCGTTGGTCGTCGTACCACTGTCGATCTGGATGTCGTCATAGTAGAGCGACGATGCGTTATTTCCATACAGATCGATGGCCTGCAGCGTGCCGTGGACGTCGTTGTCCCACTCGCCCGTGGCGATCTGTGTGCCGTTGTAGTACTCCTCGAACGTGTTCGCCGCCAGATCGATGACGACTCTGATCTGGACCCACTGGTCATACACGATGGTCGCTCCGCTGCCGGTGTCGCCGGCCCAGGGGGTGATCGTCCCCGCCGCAAGGTCGTATTCCGTCTGCAAGGACCAGTCCTGCAAGCCATTATCGCTGTACGTGTTCAGCAGGATGAAGAAGCTGATACCTCTGGATTCTGACGGAATGTACTGATAGGCAGTGACGATCCACTTGCCGCCGGAGAGACTGAACTCGTGTACGAGGTCGGACGTGCTGAGGATCTCGACGCATTGCCTGCCGCCGTGAGCGTAGAGGTTGGATATCGGGGCGTCGGCCTCTGCGGAGTTGTTCCAACCCTTCCATCCGCCCTGGCCGTGTAGGCCCGTTCCGACGGCGTAGGATTCGAAATCATCGGAGAATTCACTGGCCCACGTGCTGCCTGCCAGAGCCAACAAAACGATGAACACGGATGTTGCGATCTGCCTTTTCATGGTCAACCCCTTTCCTCAACAGATGGATGAATGCCCTGCCGAATCCTTGCACTGTCCTTTATAGCCGAAATCCTCGCTCTTGTCAACGCGTGTGCGGGTTCACGGCACGTGCGCGATCACGCGATGGGGATCGCATCATCGGTTCCTCGTGCCGGCGGGTCTTGTCTTACCACCGATCGCGGCCGTCTCAACCGGGCATCTGCCGGCGTAGATCGGCGTACGTGCTGGGGATCAACCCGAGCCCCCGAGCGTGCGAGAACGTCAATTCCAGCATCTTCATCTCCGGATCGAACGAATGCAACGACCACGGATGCCAGATCAGCGAAACGTGGGGCTTGCCTGTCTGGCGTGCCTTGTCAAGGAAGACTCGATTGATCTGGAACTCGTCGTCCGGCGTCTTGACGAATCGCGACGGGATGGCCTCCGGCATCGCGGAGGGCCACAGCGTCAGACGCCTGGCGCCCCAGCGGTTGTGGTTCTTGAGGAGGTTCTCGTGCCAGCCATGGCCGGGCAGTTCCCACAGGTCCGGAAAACCGTCGGCGCCGTACTGAAACGGTTCCTCGATCAGCGCAGGCATGGAGCAATCCGGCC
>JAXDBU010000103.1:0-7734 GCA_034678485.1 Sedimentisphaerales bacterium
GACGAATCGTGCGGCCAGTGCACCCCCTGTCGAATCGGAAACGTCAGACTCCTGGAAGGCGTTCGCATGCTCCAACGCGGGGAGTGCAGCACGAAATACCTGCACGAGTTGTGCGCGCTCGGAGAGACCATGCAGATCGCCTCCAAGTGCGGCCTCGGCCAATCGAGTCCCAACGTGTTCCTTTCCATCGTCAAGCGTTTCCGTCACGAGGTCCTCGGTCGCACGCCTGCTTCGGCCGAGGCATAGGAGATATTCATGAGCGAGAAGAGCCGTTGCACCGAGGGCGACTGCCGCACCCCGACCAGCCAGCGTCCCCAGGTTGTCCCAGCATCCGAAACCGGCGGCGCCATCGGTTCGATGATCGCCGTGACCATCGATGATCACGAGATCAGGGTCCCCCTGGGCACGACGATTTTGGAGGCGGCCCGGCAGCTCGGCATCCGCATTCCTACCCTCTGCCACCACGACGATTTGTGCGTGGCGGGCGTCTGTCGCGTCTGCGTCGTCGAGGTCGAAGGCCAACGAACGTTGCAGGCGAGCTGCGCCTACCCCATCACCCAGCCGATTGTCATACGGACCCACACCCGCAAGGTCCGCCAGGCGCGGCGCCACATCCTCGATCTGCTCCTGTCCGAGCACTACGGCGAATGCTACAGTTGTTTCCGCAACAACAATTGCGAGCTCCAGGCCCTGGCGAAAGAATACGGCGTGGACTTCTTCCGTTTCGGGCATCCGGAGAAACCGCTGCACAAGGTGGACCGCTCCAGCTACTCCGTCGTGCGGGACATGAACAAGTGCGTGCTGTGCCGGCGCTGTGTGCGCACCTGCATCGACCTGCAGGAGGTGGGCGTGCTGGAGGCCGTCGGACGCGGCAACCGGACGACGATCTCCACCTATCTCGACAAGCCGCTCGGCGACGTGGTCTGCATCAATTGCGGCCAGTGCATCAATCGCTGCCCCACCGGCGCGCTGCGGGCCAACGATCCGACCGACGAAGTCTGGGCCGCCATCGACGACCCCACCAGGCACGTGGTGATCCAGACTGCCCCCAGCCCTCGCGCCGGCATCGGCGAGGAGTTCGGCATGGAGCCGGGCGTCCCGATGACCTGGGAGATGAACACGGCCCTGCGCCGCTGCGGATTCGACAAGGTCTTCGACACCAACTTCAGTGCCGACCTGACCATCATCGAGGAAGGTACGGAGCTGATTGTCCGGCTGTACAAGAACCTCGTCCAGGGCGACGCGAGCCAACCGCTGCCGCAGTTCACCTCGTGCAGCCCGGGCTGGGTGAAGTACATCGAGCATTTCTATCCGGAATCCCTGCCGCACGTCTCCACCTGCAAGAGCCCGCAGCAGATGTTCGGCGCGCTGATCAAGACGTGGTACGCCCGGATGAACGATCTCGACCCGGCGGACATCGTGTCGGTTGCTCTGATGCCGTGTTCGGCGAAGAAATTCGAGTGCAACCGGCCCGAGATGTGCGACAGTGGCTACAAGGACGTGGACTACGGCCTGACCACGCGCGAGCTGGCGCAGATGATTCGCGAGGCCGGCGTCCATCTGCCCGAGACGCCCAAGAGCGACTTCGACGACCCGTTCGGCACCGCCAGCGGCTCCGGCGTCATCTTCGGCGCCACCGGCGGCGTCATGGAGGCGGCCCTGCGTTCCGTGATCGAATTCGTCACCGGCAAGAAAGTGGAGGATTTCTACGAGCACGCCGACATCATTCCCGTTCGCGGCTTCGAGGGCTGCCGGTACGTGGAACTGCGAATTCCCGAAAAGGTCGGGCCGGTGCCGGAGCTGATCGGCCACCTCGTCCCGGACTGGAACTGGATCAAAGGCGCGACCCTCAAGGTGGGCGTCGCGCACGGCACCGCCAACGCCAGGAAGGTGATGGAGGACATCAAGGCCGGCGGCAAGTTCAGCGAGTGCCACTTCATCGAGTTCATGGCCTGTCCCGGCGGATGTCTCGGCGGCGGCGGCCAGCCCATCCCGACCAGTCCCGCCATTCGCGAGGCCCGAGCCCGGGCCATCTACCAGGAAGACGCCGCCTATGGAAAGACAGGCAAAGCCCGCAAGAGCCACGAGAACCCCGCCGTCCTGAGATTGTACGGTGAATTCCTCACCGACGGTCCCTGCGGGCATAAGAGTCACCATCTGCTGCACACTCACTACACGCCACGAGGCAAGTGGATCGGCTGAAATCCCTGGTCCCAGCGGCCCGTGGCACAGGACAGACCGCGCCTGCTCGCAGGCAGGCCTTTGCGGAGGATACGCTTCCTTGCGGTGGCTGGTCTGCGCCAAGGAACGCCCATGCACGAGGTGGACATCCTGAAGAATCCCCAGGACCGATAAAATCCCGAAAATACGGTAGACGCAGGGGGGATTCCGGGAGGATAATAGGAGATGGCTCGGCAGCGAGCCGGGCGAGGTCATGTGCAAGGTGTCGGATCATATCACTTCTTAAGGAGCGGATTATGAAAAGGCTCATCCTGACTGGTCTCGTCGTCTTCCTGTCTGTCCTGCTGGCCGCACCCACCGCGTTCTCCTATTGGCAGGAAACGCAACTGACGTTTGACGGGGACCGAAACCACCAGTTGGACAACAACCTCAACTGGTCGCCCGACTGCCGCTGGATCGCGTATGACACGCGGGCCTTCTCCGGCGGAATCGGGAACACGCTGACGCTGGAGAAGGTCAACATCGTAAGCCAGGAAATCGTGACGATCTACACCGCGCCCAACCCCGATCCGGCCAACGGCTTCGGTCCGGGCACGGCGGCGGTGAGCTTCTTCCCGGCCGAAGACATGGTGATCGCCATTCGCGGCATCGACGGCGTGCAGTATGGCGGGACCGCGCGGTTCGGCGCCATGGTCAGCCCGACCGACGGCAGCGTGGGCAGCTCGGACTATGTGATCTCCGACGCTCGCGACGTGACCGAGCCGTTCACGCCGGGCGCGCTTCGCGGCGGGACGCATCGCCACGAGCCCAGTGGAGATGGGCAGTGGATCGGCTTCACCTACAACGACCGGATCATGGAGGGCGTGGGCAAGAACCTGCGAACGATCGGCGTGACGAAGCTGGGCATCCCGGTCGACGTGGACGATGCTCTCGGCAATCAGGATGGCGTCGGCTTCACCGTGCTGGTGGTGAAGGTCACGCCGCAGGCCGAGATTGCGCCGGGCAGCGATGATATCTTCCAGGCTTCGGAGGATGCCTGGGTTGGCGAGAAGGGCTATCAGAAAGAGGATGGGACGTGGCAACGCGCGCGGGCGTTCATCGGCAAGACGGTGACGAGCGCCGGGGCGGTTCGCAACGAGGTTTATATCGTCGATATCCCGGAGGACATCACGGTGGCCGGGCCGGATGGCCCGCTGGAGGGAACGGCGACGACGTTCCCGATGCCGCCGCTGGGCACGGTGCAGCGGAGGCTGACGTATAGCGACTCAGATTGCGGCGGAATCATCCGTTGCAGTCTGGACGGCTCTCGGATCGCCTTCACGCGGGGTGGCCAGATTCACCTGATTTCTCCGCTCGGCGGCGATGCAGTCCAGGCGACGACGCTGCCGGCCGGCGCGACGAAGCCGTGGTGGGACCCCTCGGGCGACTACCTCTACTGCGTCTCGGACAACTCGATCTGGCGGACGAACGTGATCGAAGGTGATGTGCAGTTCGGCCAGTCGGAGCGGATCACGGACGCGACGCTGTATCCCGGCAGTGCGCCTGACGCCCTGTGCGTGGCGCCCAACGGCCAGTGGATCGCCTTCAACCGGAAAGTGAACCGAGGAGACGGCACCACCGTCAACCAGATCTTCACCGCCCCGATCCCGCTGCCATAGTCAGTAAGGGTTGCGCACGTTCCGTAGCTCTGCGGCCGCAGCTTGACCGCCGCAGAAGACATGACCGCCGCCGGACTGCGCACGCAAGGCGCTGGAGTACCCACACGCCCTGCATGCAGGCCAAGCGTCTCATTCGGTCCCGGAGCCCATCGGGACCGAACGGGACGCACAGCCTGCGAGCCTCTCGCCCGCCACCCCCGTCCCCCTTCACGCCCTTCTCACCCTTCGCACCCTGGCCCCTGCCCGCCCGCCCATCGTAGAGGCGAATCATGATTCGCCCGACATTCCGCGCAAAACCACCCGGCGTCGAGTTCTGCCCGCTCGGCCGGAGAGTCGTCCGAGACGCACGACCTGCCCACCGTCCGCCGGCTTTCCGCCGCGCGCCATCCGGCCCAAGTGCGCTACCTGCGAATCGCAGGTACCGGACAGAGCCGCGCAGCGTTATCAGCGGGGTGAACCACGGCAAGGAAAGGAAGCAGCCCGGAATTCCCTTTCGCCTCCGCCGTCCCCCTTCTGACCTTCACCCCTGCCCGCCCATCGCAGGGGCGAATCACGATTCGCCCCACGGCCGCCTCGAAACTGCACCGGACATGTCCAGTTCCCTCCACAGAGAGGATGTTCGCTTCCTCACAACCTCTTGTCGCGCAGCAGTTGTAGAGCTTCTGCGAGCAGGTCTTTGTCCTTTCCTTCTGACTCACCGACGAGTTTCTCGATGGTTGACATGCTCTGACGGTCACCCAGCTTGGCCAGACAGAACGCCGCCCACGCGGCATCGGAGTACTCTCCCGACCAGAGTGCGTTCCCCGCGCCGAGATCGATCTCGCGCCCCGCGCCGGCTCTCGCGAAAGCCGTGCCCGGCGCGATGGGGCGGGACAGTACGCTGCGCAGTATCTCTACCGCCCATGCGCTGTTCATGTCGCTCAAAGCCGCCATCGTTTGCTTGCGAGCGGTCCCATCTCGGTGTTCGAGAGATCGCCTGGCCAGAGCCGGCAGAACCTTCTCGCGGTCCGTCTCATCGAGATTACGCCAGCCCATCTCTCCGAACAGCCATCGCGCAGCCCCACTGGCGCCCTCGTCGTCTCTCATCACACGCAGCGTGCCTTCCGCGAGCGGCGCGCCTTTGAAACGAGGGAGCAGATGCTGCACGATCGCAACATCATACTCATAGTATCTGTTCCACGGACCGTCGCTGCGAACACCGAGGATCCGCAAGTACATTTCGACACTGCTCGCCGCGTCCACTTCGTATTTCTGGAACGCCTCGGCCTCGAGCTTCCGTTGCCTCTCCACGCGGGTGCGAGTATCCTCCCTCCAAGAGATCTCTCCGCCGCCTGCTTCCGCGACGGCGTTACGCGTCTGTTTCGGTATGATCTCGGTGTAGCGCTGCTGCTTGTCCCTCTCCGCATCGTGCTGCTTCTGTTGCCTCTCTTTCTCGCGCCGGGGACCGTCTACTCCGTGTTCAGCCAGCCAGGCGATGAGAAACGCCTGGCTGGATTTCGTCAGGAGTCCGTCGCCCGTCCAGCGTCCTTCGGCCCAACGCAAGCTCTCTCCGTGGTGGTAGCCGATCATGGCGAGCAGTTGCTCGCCGAAATAGAACTCGAACGTTGGGTCGCCACAGCACATACAGTGAAAGCCACTTCCTGCTTCGTCGATGTGAATTTCATCCAGGAGACGCTCAATCTCTTCCTGCCGCATGATATCCACCAGGGTCTTCTCCTCGTCGGTGCGCCGGTGACACGTGCCACCGCTGCGGACGCGCAGCCTCGTCGTTTCGCGCAAGGCGCGGCGGAGCGATTCTTCCCAGTCATGTTCCACTCTGCACGCCGCGTGAGCCGCGCGAAACGTTGCCACCGTCTGTGCGTCTACTTGCGTGGAGATCAGATCGATCACCCGTAGGGAGCGGAGATCGCCCTTGGGGAGATTGCGAACTCGGGTCATGCCTGCGTAGACTTCTCGGATCGAATCGGAGCCATCGAGCGGTGACAGGCTCGATACCGCCGTCCTACCCACAAGAAGCGTCCTCAGGTTCTGCATGTCCTTGACGAACTCGATGTCCTCGAGATTGCGTCGTCCGCTGATGTCCAGATACCGAAGATCCGTCAGAGAGGCCAGTTTCGCGTAATTCATGACGTAACCACGGGACACGTCGAGATAGCGCAAGGAGGTGCTCTGACTGATCAGGGCGGCGTCGAGCGCTTCTCGCTCGCCAAGCGACTCGAATATCAGAAAGGTCAGATCGCGGAATTGGCCCATCCGAGTGAAATCGCGTAATCCAGGGCTCATCCGTTCTTTCACGACCAGATAGCGTATCTTCGTCGGCAGGGGTGGAAACTCGGGCCCGCCAAAGTACATAGCTTTTCCACCTACGCCGGCATAGTCGCTGATTGCGATGCAGACGAGATCGGTGTTGACGTGGGCCAGCTTCTGCTCGATTCCTTCGGGCCAAGTGTTCAGATAGATGCCCCAGAGGCCATGGATCTCTTCGGGTGACATGGTATCCAGAGGGTTGACGAGTGTCCTCTCGAAGGATATCGGCTGGCGTGCCGTTGCTGCTTGGGCATTGGGGTCGGCGGGCTTCCTGCGGGCCGCCATCGTGACGATTGCCGCGACCACCTTGCGCCGGCCGTCGGGGAGCTCGAGGAAGACACGCCCATCCTTCACAGGTGACAGAGACGTCGAGGACGCATCATCCTTGCCGATGCTTTCCGGGGGGATCGTGACGAATCGGCAGTCTGCCTCATCGCCGAGAGTCATGAACAATTCGCCGTAGTTGAATTGCCCCCCGCCCAGGCAGATCACGTCGCCCGGCACCATGACAGACGTATCGCCATTCGGCGAGTAATGCTGTGGCATGACGGCTTGCCCGTTGATTGAAAACGTATAGGCTTGATCGCCAGGCTTACCCGAGCCGACCGCTGCAGACACTGCCAGGGACGTGACCACGACGACGAGGAACAACGTACGCTGACACATTAGAGTTCCTCCGCAAAACGAAACCTTTGGCTTCCCGAGGCCCTTGTGCAGGGCACTGCTGCGCAACGCACGTAGACACGATATCTCCACACAGGGTCCAATGTCAACACTCCCGCTGACGGCAAACGGACATATTCACGGGGCCTGAGATGGATTACCCCGCTTTCTCGGCAGATCGTGCTGGATTCCCTTTGTCTGACGGCACAGATGGAGGCGGGGAGGGGGAGTGTTGAGTTTTGAGGGTCGCGTTTAGAGTCAGGGCCGGTGCGGCGAGACGCGGCCTGACCCTTCTACGCATCTACGCTCCGACGCTTCTACGCTGGGACGGGAGGCGGCAGGTCGGTGCAGTCGCTACAGGCCCTACAGCCGGAGCGGCGGTTTGGAAGGGACCCGCCGGCGGTCGCGGCACGCTCGCAGTTGTGGCCCGGTCGCAGCCTCCTGCAACCCGGTGGCGACCCAATTCCTACTGTCTCACTGTAGTATTAGTCAGTGGCTTCCCCCAGTTCGGGCGTGGCCGCCGGGACTTGCGTCGGGCGTGGACCAGGCGCTGCGCGGGCAGATGGTCCGGGACTGGAGTGCGCCCCAGGCGTGCCTCGAGGGTCCAACAGCCCGGCTGGGGCTCGGTCGGCAGTACCGGCAGTGCGGTCTTATCGGGCCGTCAGGCTTGCCGCACGGCAGGCATGGAGCTAAGTGGCCAGCACCGGGACATGTCGGAAGTTGTGCTAAGTCTGGTAAAATGAAGTGGTATTTAATTGACATGGGACATCGCAGCCGGTAAAATAGCGAATAGGGAATGGATGCAGTGGGTGGATAAAAAGGGGACCTGTCGGTAAAAATGTGCTTGACATTGATGTGTCAAACTGGTACTTTGGGTCGGATAGGAGAGCTGTGTCGAGGTGGGATGCATTGTTGCCGGTCTGGC
>JAXDBU010000104.1:0-65949 GCA_034678485.1 Sedimentisphaerales bacterium
TTTACTTCACTGGGCTCGGACCCCACGCGACCCTCTTCCAGCGAATCACGGTCGTAGCGGTATGTGATCGCCAGGGCCTTGTCCCCGAAATCCTTCATCTTGTCCTCGTCCTTCTCGTTCACCAGGGCGTCGAGGAATTTCACATTATAGCCCCCGACCTGCTGGCTGTCGAAATAGATAATGCGCGAAGGCCGGACACTTTCGGCAATGTCCAAACGCTTGATCACTTCGTAGATCATGCGAGTCACGAGGATCGACTCGCCTGGGACGCTGTCGCGGACGAAGGAACGGAATGGCTCGCGTTCGCCCAGACGGAAGTTCTCTTGCGCCACGCGCCGAGCCTGCCGACGAAAGGACACAATGCGGCGGTTCTCCAGCAGGAACGACAGATCGAACACGTCCTCGCTGCGAATCCGGTAGGAATCGCGAAACAGAGCGTTGCCGAAGTTGTCGAAGAGGTCGTCATCCTTGGGAAGCGACCGCCGCAGTTCTTCTTTGGTGGGAAGCACGTGGGGCGTCAGCACGATAATCACCTCGCGTTTCACGTTGTTGCGGTTCTCCGACCGGAAGAACATTCCCACGAGCGGCAGGTCCCCCAGAAACGGGACCTTGTCCATGGTCAGCGTGTTCTCTCTTGCGACCAGGCCGCCAATGATCAGCGGCGTGTTGTTGGCGATGCGGCTGTAGGTCTGCACGCGACGCGTCGACACGGTGGGTGCCGAAGCCAAGACCTCCGTAGGATCGTTGGACGATTTCAACTCCAGGTTAGCCCCCGGCACCTTGGCTGAGACGATCGTGTCGATCAGCATGCTGACTTCCGTGCCGGTCTCATTGATGCGGGGCCGAATATTCAGAAGGATGCCCGTCGGCAGATACTCGAACGAGAAGGCCACGTTTCCGCCATAGGCGCCCTGCAGGCTCGTCGCGATCGGAATGTCCTCACCGACGCGGATCGTGGACTGGCGGTTGTTGAGCGTCATGACCCCGGGTCGGGAGAGAATCTCGGCCTTGCCCGTCCGGATTAGAGCCCGCAATACGATCTTCCAGTCCCAGTCGAACTTGGATTCGAAGAGGTCGCTGAGATTGGATATTTCTGCAATGTTCAGATCCAGCGTATTGGTGTTCTCCGTACCGGCATTCAGGGAACCACCACTCAAGGTCAGAATGTCGGCATTCTTACTCATAATCCAGTTGATTCCGAGATCGCGGAGTCCCTCCTGGCTGATCTCCAGCACCATCGCGTCGATGTAGATCTGCCGGGCCGGACGGTCGATCAGGGTGTCCAGGATGCGGCGCACCTCGCTGAACTGCTCCGGATGGGCCCGATGAAAGAGCACCAGAAGCTGGTTCGTCGGCGAAGCGATCGTGTTGTCGGTCATGTCCGAGGCCGCACCGGGTGTCAACGACAGCTTGCTCCCTGTAGTCGTTGTTTTGGCGCCGATCAGGCCGGTGTATTCCTTCTTTGGGTCCTCGATGCACACGACGTACGGCAGCTTGTCGAACTCGACTTTTGGGGGCAGTTCTGTGGGTTTGGCCATCACCGTCACGCCCATACCCTTGAGCATGCTCAAGGCCGCTTCGGCGTCCACGTAGCTCAATTGAATGAGCTTGGCTTCCAGGTCTCGCACGAGCAGGCCGGTGCGCATTTCATTCAAAGAGGCGATGGTCTTGGTGATCGTCGGCTCGATCTGCGCCACGTCCGGATTGGCGGACAGCGCAGCATTCTCTGCGATGATGACACCGAGGACCCAGAGCTGCGGCGGCTGCGAGAGAAAACGGTGGTATCCAAGCCGCAATACGTGGGTGCCCGTCTCCGCGGCTCGGGCGACGATCCGATCTCCGATGACGTTCGTCGGCGGCGCCGGCAGCGCATCCGCGATCACCGACGAAGCGGCGACGTAGCCCAGTTCAGACTCCAGGCTCAACAGGAGACGAGCGATCATTTCGTTGATTTCGGTATCGCTGAGCTTGGGCAGCGTGATGAGTTTCGTGGCCTCCGCGGCCAGAGCCTGCGGGGCAGCCATGTCCACGGCGCCTGTTACGCCGACCTTCGCGGGGGCAGCGGCTGCCGGGGCCTCGACGGCGTTCGGATCCACGGCTTGTGCGATAGGCGCAGCCAGCGACGGCGCCGTATTTGCATCCGGCGTGGGAAGATCCGCCGCTTCCAGTGCCGCAGCCATTTGCTCCAACTGGGTCGGGTCGTCATCCTCGACCATAACGCCGTTCGCGACGCGAGGCTGCTCCATCGTGATGGTCTTGTCCGTTTCGACGGTGGGCGCACAACCGATGACCGAGAACAGGCCCAAGAGGCTCAGCCCTGCGATCGAACCGAACGCGAACCTGCCGACGACGGCCCGAGCCGGATTCTGCTTGCACACGCGTGTGGCAGAGGCGCTCGCGGCGGCGGTTGGTATCTGCATTTCCACATGGTGTCTTGCCTTGTCAACTTGAGTCATTTCTTCAGCCCTCATTCAAGAGAACACGATTGATGACACCTTCTGGCAGCGACGATCCAATATCCCAATCCCCCGCGAGGCGCGGTTTCTCAACCGTGACTCGCGAGAGGCCACCATACCATGGTCAGAACCGGCGATTGTCCACCGCCGGCCCACCTGTCAGGCCTGCCATTATACTCCAGGAGACCTCTTTTGCCAAAGATTGCCAGTATATCGCTGCACAGAGAAGGAATCAATCGCGGCGCGGGGGACATATCGGTTTGTGAGTAATTCCCGAAAGCAGTTTACACGCTCGATGCCGCTCTGTACTATGTCCGGGCCTGACGTTTGTTGCGCGACGACCGCATGACGGCCATCGCACCAATGTGGTCAAGACCGATATTATCCTGGGAGATTATGGCGAATGCGTGTATGCTCGGGTTTGCTGACGTGTGTGGTGGTGTCCTGTGCTGTGGTGGTTGGGTGCAGAAGTGTGACGGGTCCCGAGCGGCTGCTTCAGAGAATCGTGTTTCCCAATGAGTGGGTCGGCGAGATAGAAAAAGGGGAGGTAAATGAACCCTCCGGGATCTGCTGGCATGCTTCGCGCCGGACCCTCTTCGTGGTGGGCGACGAAGGCGACATCTATGAGCTGACCGCCGACGGCGCATTGGCCAAGAAGAAACGGATTCAACCCGCCGATTTCGAGGGAGTGACCTACGATCCCGCGACCGGCCTCTTGTACGTTGTGATCGAAGAGGAGGAGGCCATCCTCGAGATCGATCCGGAGACATTCGAGGTCCTGCGGGAGTTCACGCTGCCCCGGGAGTTCCAGGGACGGACGCTGTTGCGAGCCGGGGGAGAGGGGGTCGAAGCCCTGACCTTCCTTCCCGATCCGGGGCATCCGGAAGGCGGGGTATTCTACGTGGGCAATCAGGCCTTCACGCTCTCGGACGAACAGGACATCTCCGCGGTGTTCCTCATGGAGCTGCCACTGCGCACGCGAGTGGGCGAACCCAGAATCACCGGATACTTCTCGCCGGGCATCATCGACCTGTCGGGTCTGTACTACGATCCGGCGACCGATCGCATCCTGCTCATCAGCGATGCGACGAACCTGCTGCTCGAGTACTCGCGGGACCATCGGCTTCTGAGCGTTTACGCATTCCCTGGGGACAACCAGGAGGGCGTCACCGTCGATCCCGACGGGTATGTCTACATCGCGCAGGACTCAGGAGGCATCGTCAAGCTCAAGTGGCTTCGCTAAACACGTTCAGTGTGTCTCGAATCCGGTCTTCAGGTTCGGCGAGGAGAACGCCATCGCAATCAGTGCATCTCCCTGCTCGATCCGAAACTCCCCGTCGCTTGTGCCGGGCGTGCCCATCCTCGGGTTCATGATGACCTGCTCCTGCCTGCGAATTCCGAGCAGGATCACGGGGTTCGTGCGATCTCGGTTTGCATACAGAATCTGTGCACATTCAGCGAAGGTCTTTCCGACGAAGGAGTCCGGATACGATTCCTGCGGAATGATGTAAATCTCATTTCCCTCGAAGGAGTAGGTGAGCAGGTCCTTGTAGACGACCGATAGCTGCTTGTTCACCGCGCAGTGAGCGAGGATGCCGACGCCGATCTCGGTGGTGCAGATGGTCTCGTCGGCCCCGGCGTCCCGGAGGTGCTGGCTGTTGTCCGAATTGACGACCTCCGCGATGATATGGGGTCTGCGCTTCTTGCATTCGCTGAGCAGAGCCAGAATGATCATGGCGCTCTTGGCGTCTGGGTCGGGACTCTGGTCGTCGGCGAGCACGATCACCGTGTCCGCGAGGCTCACCCGGGCGGTCTTGAGCGTCCCATGGCGAATCGGGTCTTCGCTGATGCAGTACACCTTGTGGGAGGGGTGGGCCTTTTGGAATTCCTTGTCGTTCTGCAGCTTGTTGTCGATGATGACGATATCGGCGTTCGGCTTGCCCTCAGGGTGTCGCAGCTCGCTGATGACGCGTTTTCCCCGGGCGTTCCAATTGCAGATAATGATGTGATCCGTGACATCCTTTGGCATCTTGATCTCCTCCCTTCGTAGGAAGGCGGCCGCAAAGCGTCCGGCCACCGCACCGAAGAAGAACACGCTCAGAATGAATATGAGAACGGAAATCACCCGCCCCGGCCAGGTGATCGGATAGCGGTCTTCGAATCCGCTGAACAGGTACACCGTGATCGACCAGAACGATTCCGGAATGCTCTCGAAGGACCGGTTGTTGTATCGCTCGCAGAAGAACATGACGAGTGTTCCGATCACGTAAAGGCAGATGAACGTGATGATGAGTCGGACGTGAGCGTGCTGCTGCGTGAACCGTCGGATGGTGGATCGATACCTCACGGCGTAGGCCAGCACGATGATGCAGACGCCGGCCCAGAGGATCGCCGGCAAATAGTCCGAAAGCGTCCTCTTCAGGATCCCTCGTTCGCGGAAGTAGGCCATCGATTCCGGATGGATCGGGATGATCGGCTTCGTGCGATGGTCCACGATCCCATAGAGTGCCTCGTTCAGGGAGAATCGGTATCCGCTGAGGTCGGCGCCCTCGACGCCATGCCTCATGCGAATGGTCTGCTCCTTTTCGAAGATCAGCTTCGTGACGTTCTTGACGAAATTGGGGGGCAGCTTGTGAATGTGATTTCTCGTCTCGTCGAAATGGCTGCGTGCCACAAGGATCGCGCGCACCCCCACGGCCTTCACCGGCTTATCCTGCGTGCTGTACGTGTGCGCGGGGATCTCCGTGTACACGAAGTAGGGGAACGCGCGGATCAGCCGGTTGGCCAGGCCCTCGTTGACGGGAATGAGCGTCACGTAGTCCTGGAGCGAGATGCCGTCGACCTTCTCCGTGAACAGCGGCGTCGGGATTCCCGCCGTGACACACGCGGCGTCCAGGGAATTGGCCAGCAGCATATCCCTGGCCTGGGAGAAATTACATCGAACGTCGGTCAGGTCTGCCGCTTCCCACCCGTCCAGCGCAAAGATCACCGTCGCACTATTGCTGGTGTTTTCCGGCGGGGCCCCCGTGCGGATTCTCCTGCCTTTCAACTGATCCAGGTGCTCTATGCCGCTCTTGCGCGTCGCGATGATCTGGATGAGTTCGGTGTACAGCGATGCGATGGCCAAGGCCTTCGTCGAGGGCAGGCAGAACATCTCCCGGCCGTGGCTGAAGTAATAAGCCGTGTCGTTCTGCACCAAGGCCAGGTCCACCTGTTCCTTGTCCAGCAGGCGCAGATTCTCGAGTGCCCCCGATGTCTCGACCACCTCGACGCTGACATGGTCTGGATAGGCCTCCTCGATCACCCGCTTGATCCCGCATCCAATCGGGTAGTAGACGCCCGTCTTGCTCCCTGTGGCCAGACGAAGCGCGACCTTCTCCGCGGTCGCACCGCCAAGCGGACGACAGAGAACCACCAGCAGGGCCAGGACGACCCGACAAGAGAATCCCCTGAGAATTCCTGGCCCCGATAGAGCGCGTGCCCCCACGACCGTTCTGAATGGCATGAATCGTTGGTGTGTTGGTTCCATATCATTTCGGACAACGAGTTTTGCGGGCCAGGCGAGCGGTGCGCCAGCTTACAGAGTGCAGTATCGCCATCCATCGACCGGTTGTCAATGCCCCGACTGTCAATGTCTGCAACCTCCGATAACAACGCTGGGGCCGATTGATTCCCGTCGCCGGTCATGGTATACTATCAGCATGTAACCGTTTGGAGCACGGGTCCTTCGTATATCCTTGAGGAAGGTGTGGCGAAAATGAACTCACGGGCTACTCTGCCGTTTCTGCTGCTGCTGGTTGTTGCTTCACCCGGTTTGAGAGCACAGGACGAGTCGGAAGGGCCCTGGAAGAACCAGATCAGCTTCCCGGACGACGCGTTTCAAAGTTGGACGTCGCCGCCCTACATCAAGTTCACGATCATCACGAAGGAGGGGTACGATCCGAACGTGGTCTACTACCAGGACTGCACCCAGTACGACTACCACTACGACTTCGCGCTCAAGTGCCTGGAACCGTTCGTGGGCATGACCATCGAGGAGTTCGACGCGGTTACGCTTCATGCGACGGGCCAGCAGGCGATCCTGGGGGCGGTGATCCTGCCGGCGTGGCACGATCCGGCCTTCAACGAGTACGGGATTCAGCTCACGCGCACCGATGCCTACACGCGCGAAGAGACCCTCGCGATCTTCAACCTCGTGAAGGCCTCCGTCATCGCCGATGCGAACGTGACCGCGTATTACTTCCCGACCTACGAGCAATATTCCGTGGCCCAGGTGAACCGCGAGTGGTTCGAGGCGCGGGGCATCCCGGTCGGCTCGACCGCCCAGTGGTCGGAGGGCGGCGCGATCTACTCCACAGGCTGGACCCTGGGAACCCTCAAGCAGGTTACGGGCTCCGACATCCAGCGGGCGTACACCGCCGGCGAGCTGACGCCGGACGATATCCTTCTTACGGACGGCGTGCCCGCGGAAATCCCCTCCGTCACCGGGATCATCACGTTGACGGCCTCCACGCCCAACTCGCACGTCGCGATCCTGTCACGATCTCAGGGCGTTCCGTTCGTCCATCTGGTGGACGACGACGCTGCGCTCGCCCGGTCGCTCGTCGGGCACTGCGTCTATCTGGCGGCCACGCAGTCCCGCTATGATGAGACGATCAAGGTCCTCGACGCCGCCTCTCTGAGCGAAGACGAGAAGTCCGCTCTGCTGGCGATGAAGAAGTATGCGCCGCTGGTGATCCAGCCCATGACCTCGCGAGGCGATCTCTGGGCGGACACGAGCGACCTGACGCCCTCGGACATCCGTTGCTTCGGGGGTAAGGCGTCGAACTTCGGCGTCCTTCGCCGGGCCTTCCCGGACGATTCGCCCGCCGCGATGGCGTTCTCATTCGATCTGTGGACGGGTTTCCTCGACCAGCGACTGCCCGAATCGGCGGGAGGCAGAAGACTCCGCGAGGCAATCGCAGATCGTTTGGCGGACTACACGGCGTATCCGCCTGCCGATCTGGAGGCCCTCTCGGACGATCTCGACGCGATTCGCGATCTGTTCAAGGATACCCAGACGACCGGCTTCGGCGCATCGGAGACCCTGGTCATCGGCGCCCTGCGGGATTTCGGGTTCGACGCGAACAGCAAGATCCGGTTCCGCAGCTCGACCAACGTCGAGGACAGCGACCAGTTCACCGGCGCCGGCCTGTACGATAGCTTCAGCGGCTGCCTGGCGGACGATACGGACGACGATACATCGGGTCCGTGCGCCTGCGATCCCTCGGAGGGCAATGAACGCGGCGTGTTCCGCGCGATCCGCAAGGTCTTCGCCAGCTTCTACAACGACAACGCCTTCCTGGAGCGGCTCAAGCACGACGTGAACGAGGCCGAGGTGGGCATGGCCTTGCTCGTGCACCATTCGTTCCCCGACGAGATCGAGCTGGCCAACGGGGTCGCCACGCTGGAACGGGGCTCCGACGAGCGGTGGTCGGCCGGCATCGTCTCCCAGAAGGGCGCGGTCTCCGTGACCAATCCGCCGACGGACGCGGTGCCCGAAGAGGTCTGGATCGAGGTCTGGGGTTCCGATCCATACGTGGAGGTCCGCCAGCGCTCGAGCCTCGTCTCGCTCCGCGAGAATACCGTGCTCGAATGGGAGAGTGATTACGTCGAGCTGTACAATCTGCTCGTGACCGCGGGCGACCTGTACTGCAAGGAGACGGGCAAACAGGACATCGTCCTGGACTTTGAGTTCAAGAAGACCGCGCCCGACGACAAGCTGGTCGTCAAGCAGATTCGCGAGATCCCGCAGGCGGGCAATGCCGAGTACGAGACACCCTTCCTGTTGGGCCAGGCGACGACCTACTGGATGCTCCAGGGTCGCGGCGGAAACGTCTTCACCAATCACCGCCTCAAGTCCCGCTGGACGCTGGCGCCCAGGAGCGTCTGGCTCGACGACCGGAACCTGGAGCAATGCCTGTACGATCAGGTGACGATCGAGTACGTCGCGGACGGCGAGATTCGACAGGTCATCGGGAGTCTGTCCTTGCTGCCCGATGCTTCGCACGTTTACACGCCTCCCCAGTCGGCGTGGGATTCCCCCGTCCTGACGGACAGTTGGCGATTCGCCGACCAGAGCAACCCGCGGACGTACCGGCTCCAGACGATGGCGATGTTCGGCGCGGTCGTGCCCGATCCCGTGGTGACGATCGGTGATTTCCGCATCGACATGGAGGTTGCGTACGATCAGCCTGTCCCCGTCGATCTGAACGATGTCACGACCGACGAGACCGCGAGCGTGATGCTCTATCAGCCGTGGGAGCCCACGGCCGACGACGAGATTCTGGAGTGTTCCCTGGACGATCCCAACACCGGCGTATCGATCTGCACGCGGTTCTACATGCGATGGAGCTGGAACTGGACCTCGCCCACGTCGATCCAGTTCGCGAGCACGCGGATCGAGGGCCTGACGACCGAGCCGATCCTCCTGACCGGCTACTTCTCCCAGAGCGTCGGCGGCGGGGCGCACCTGTGCCCGAAGAATTTCCTCTTCGAGCCCGGCTTGGAACCCGGCATTTCGCAGCAGACCCTGGACGAGCTGATTGCGAAGAACGTCCGTCTGATCTACTACACGACCGGCGCCCGCGAGTGCCGTCCCACCGAACGCAAGGACACGCCCCCGTTCATCGGCTTCTACGGCTTCGACGCGCCCATCGAGTGAGCATCGCGGTTCGCGGAGCAAGACGGTGTGTGATGTGCGCCCCACGCCTTTGTCATCCTGAGCGACAGCGAAGGACCTGGGCAGGGCAGGAGAACCAATCACGTTCGTGTTTGGGGCCCGGGTGCTTCACTCCGTTCAGCATGACAAGTCTGGGGGGACCAGTTTCCTCTGGGTGTATGACCGTGTTTGCGGCCTCCCGGATCGCGACGAGACGTTGCCGCGACTCTGTCATTCCTGCACCAAGCAGGAATCCAGAAACGGTAGTACGCGACGTGTCCCAGGAAGTGGATTTCCGCTTCCGGGGGAATGACAACCCACGGTCCCACCGGACCTCCATTGCATCCGCGTAAATGCGGACATGCACCCGGGTCCGTCCTTGCGGTCGGAAAATGTGGCCTGCGCATCGGCCTTGTGTTAAGATGATGCCCCCGACCTATGGCAGGCGTTTCTATAGGGTCGTTGGCTGTGACTATGGACCTGGAAGATGGTGGGGTGCATGTGAACAAGGAGATGCCCACGATGCGAACGTGTCAATCGATTCTGTGCTTGCTGGTGGTCTCCTTTCTTCCGTCTGCGGCCTGGGCGCAGGCCGATCCGTTCCTCGTGGGCGCCTGCACGCATTTCAGCCAGGGCAAAGGGGTTCTCGACCGGAATATCGAGAGCCTCCGGCAGGCGGGCATCGCCTCGATTCGTGACGAGGTGGGCTGGGGTTCCGTCGAGCGTCAGAAGGGCAAGCTCGCCATGCCCGAGAGCTTCGATGCGTACGTCCGCAAGGCCGCGGGCGCAGGGCTGCGCGTGCTGCTCATCCTCGACTACGCGAATCCCTTCTATGACGACGGCGACCGGCCTCGCTCGCCCGAGGCGATTGAAGGGTTCTGTCGATACTGCGAGTTCGTCGTGAAGCACTTCGGCAGCGACGTCCGGCTGTACGAGATCTGGAACGAGTGGGACATCGGCATCGGCCTGCCCAAGCGATACGACAAAGGCGGCTCGCCCGAGGACTACGTCAAGCTGCTCAAAGCGGTCTATCCGCGGATCAAGGCTGCCGATCCCGGCGTGACCGTCATCGCCGGCGCGTCCACGAGCGGCGCAGTCCAGAAGGGTTGGCTCGAAGAGATTGTCCAGCTCGGCGCCCTCGGCTTCTGCGACGCGATCTCGATCCACAGCTACAACTACAGCGACAAGTTCCCCGAGCGAGGTCCCGAGGCCTGTTCCGCCTGGATGGCGAGCGTGCAGGAAATGCTCCGCAAATACAACGGGGGCAAGGACGTGCCGTTCCATGTCACGGAGATGGGCTGGCCGACCCACGTCGCCAGGCACGGGACTGATCCGGAGCTGTCCGCATCCTACCTGGCGAGACTGTACCTGCTGGCCCGCACGTCGCCGTCCTTCGCAGGCATCTGGTGGTACGATTTCCAGGACGATGGGTGGAACCCGCAGTACAACGAGGACAACTTCGGCTTGGTCCGTCCCGATCTGACGCCCAAGCCTGCGTACCACGTCATGGCGGATATCTCCGCACTGGCTGCCCACGGACAGTTCGTGGATCGCCTGCCAACTCAGGACGAGAACCTCTGGGTCCTGCGGTTCAAGATGGGCCAGGATGATCGCTGGGCCCTCTGGTCCGCCGACGATCAGGACCGTCAGGTTGTCCTGCAGACGGAGTTCGCGGATCGTTCCGTGACAATTCAGCAGACCGGGCAGGACGCCCGCCCGACGCAGTGGGGCTTCCGCGACTGGACCGGTCGGGGCAGTGAGTACGCGCCCAATCGCCTGTCGCTGGTCGTCGGGCATCGGGCGGTCCTGCTCGGCGGCGATCTCTCCGGCGCATCGGTCGTCGAGGTTGTCCCGCGGTTTCGCGAGACTCTCGAAACAGGACAGGAACGCGGTTCTTAGCGAACAACGGACGAACAGGAGGCTCACATGATGCAGACCCGTGTGCACAGCGGATTCTACGTTTTGTCATTCACCCTGGTCCTGTCGGCCGCGACAGCCCTGGCGGGACAGGATCGGTTCAGGCTCCGCGATCTGTATCCGCAGGAGAGGATCGCACAGATCCTGGTCCCGCGCGAGCAGTGGCGTCCGTGGCCCAAGGCCGGCGACCGCACCGCCTGGGAAAGCCTGCCCGAATCGGTGCGGAAGGACCTGATCGCCAATGGCGAGCAGTATCTCCGCTACGACTGGCCGGATTTGCCCGCTACGCTGTTCCTTGAATTCGCACGAGAAGGCAATCGCAGCCGCTACGAGCGCGAGCACTTTGCCCGCCGGGGGGCCCTGACCAATCTGCTGATTGCCGAGTGCGTCGAGGGCCAGGGCCGTTTCCTGGATGACATCGCCAACGGCGTCTGGGCCCTCTGCGAGGAGTCCTTCTGGGGTGTGCCCGCGCACGTCGGGGCGCAGAAGGCCGGCTCGGGCCTGCCCGATCCCGCGGAGCCGGTGGTGGACCTGTTCGCCGCCGAGACGGGCGAGAGCCTCGCCTGGACGTTCTACCTCCTGGGCGAGCAGCTCGACCGGGTCTCGCCGATGATCGGCAAACGAATCCAGCATGAGATGGACCGTCGGATCTTGACCCCGTGCTTCGAGCGGGACGATTTCGGATGGATGGGTTTCAAGGGCGGTCGGGTCAACAACTGGAATCCGTGGTGTAACGCGAGCTGGCTCACCTGCACGCTGCTCGTCGAGCCGAACGAGGTCCGGCGCACGACGTCGGTCGCCAGGATCGTTCGCAGTCTGGACCATTTCGTCGACGCCTACACCGACGACGGCGGCTGCGATGAGGGACCGGGGTACTGGAGCCGGGCGGGGGCCTCGCTGCTCGACTGCCTGGAGCTGCTCCACAGCGCCACGAAGGGCGGGATCGACGTGTGTGACCGACCTTTGGTCCAGGAGATTGGTCGCTATATCTACCGCGTCCACGTTGCAGACGACTGCTTCGTGAACTTCGCGGACGCCTCCGCCAGGGCGCACCCGCCCGCGGAGCTGGTGTACCGCTATGGCAAGCGGATCAGCGACGACCGGCTGGCCGGTTTCGGCGCGTACCTCCACAGCCGGGAGGACAAAGGGTTCGCAGGCAAGGGCGGATACACGGTCGGTCGATACCTGCCGGAGATCTTCCATTTCGTCGAGATCGAGGTCGCACAGGCAGCAGCGCCGCTGCCGAGAGATGTCTGGTTCGATGGCATCCAGGTGATGGCGGCCCGAGACACGGCAGGGACCGCCCAGGGTTGTTTTGTCGCGGCCAAGGGCGGCCACAACGCGGAGAGCCACAACCATAACGACGTCGGCAACTTCATCGTCTACGTGGACGGGCGGCCGATCCTCATCGACATCGGTGTCGAGACCTACAGTCGCAAGACCTTCAGCTCGCAGCGATACGAGATCTGGACGATGCAGTCGGCCTGGCACAACCTGCCGACTCTCGACGGCGTGATGCAGAACCCCGGCCGACAATTCGCGGCGAAGGACGTCCGGTATGAGGCGGACGACGACCACACGCAGTTGCAGCTCGACATCGCAGGCGCCTACCCGGCCAAGGCCAATCTCAAGTCCTGGGTCCGCAGAATCCGCCTGAACCGGGGCAAGGGCATCGCGATTACCGAGGCCTATGTCCTGGAGAAACCGGCACAGGAGATCACGCTGAGCCTGGTGACGCCCTGCACGGTGACAGAGCAGGGAAGCGGCCGACTGAGGCTCCGAACCTTGGGTGAATCCCCCGTCGCAATGCAGATCGCGTATGACGGGGACAAGCTCAAACCGACAGTGGAGACGGTTCCCGTCGAGGACGGTCGTCTCCGTTCGGTCTGGCCCGAGCAGCTCACTCGCATTCTCCTGAAGGCCGAGAAGCCCACGATGCAGGATACGTGGACGGTGCGAATCGAACGGGCGCAGGACAAGTGATACAGATCAGGAACAATCCGCACAAGAATTGAGACTTGTCATCCTGAGGCAAAGCCGAAGGATCTGGGCATCGGACGAGGGGGATCTCTCGTTCGGAGGCCAGATCCTTCGCTGACGCTCAGGATGACAGAAGAAGGATATCGCGGTCCAACAAGGTAGTCTGAGATGCAACAGTTCACACTTCTGATCAAGCCTTCCGGCTCCGACTGCAATGTCGATTGCGCGTACTGCTTCTACAAGTCCCGCGCGTCGGAGATCGGACACGGCCGGCAGCGGATGAGCGACGAGGTCCTCGAACGGCTCGTCAAGGACTACCTCGGTCTGCGGTTTCCCTTGTCGGGCTTCGCGTGGCAGGGGGGCGAGCCGACCCTGATGGGCCTGGACTTCTTCCTGAAGGCGGTCGAACTGCAAAAGCGTTACGGCGTCGCGGGCCAGGAGGTTGGCAACTCGATCCAGACCAATGCGATCCTCCTGGACAACGCCGACTGGTGTCGGTTCCTGCGCGAGAACAAGTTCCTCGCGGGCGTCAGCATCGACGGGCCCAAGGAACTGCACGACCGCTACCGGCGCGACTTGGGCGGTCACGGGACATGGGACCGCGTCATGGCCGCGATCCGCCGGATGAAGGACTCCGGTGTCGAGTACAACACGCTGACGCTCGTCAATCGCCTGACCGCGGACCACCCCGACGAGATCTTCGACTTTCTGGTCGGACTCGGCGTCCGGTATCTGCAATTCATCCCCTGTGTCGAGGTGGACCCGCAGACGGGCCGGGTCGCGGAGTTCTCCGTGACGCCCAAGCGGTACGGCGAGTTCCTGTGCCGGGTCTTTGACCGCTGGATCGCGTTCGGACCCGACAAGCTCAGCATTCGGGACTTCGACTCGGTCCTGTGCCACTGCATCGGCGGGCGACACACCATCTGCACCTTCGACCGGCAGTGCAGCCAGTACGTCGTCGTCGAGCACCGGGGCGATGTCTTCCCTTGTGATTTCTTCGTCGAGCCGAAGTGGTGCCTGGGCAACATCTTCGAGACGCCCATCGAGCAGCTCGCAAACTGTGCCCAGAAGAAGGCATTCGCTCGCATGAAGGGGAACCTCGCGAACAAGTGCCTGGTCTGTCGGCACCTGGCGATCTGCCGGGGCGGGTGCATGAAGGACCGTGCGCCGTTCGACAGGGACAACTATGGGCGGGAAAGCTGTTTCTGCGAGAGTTACCGTCAGTTCTTCGATTATGCGATGCCTCGATTCCTGCACGTGGCGGCCCAAATCCGCAGCGGCGCCCTTGTCAGGCCGGGGCAATTGACCTAACATGGTGTCGCCGAAAGAATTGAAAGGACCATGAATATGGCACAGGTTGATCGCAGAGCGTTTCTGACGGGTTCTGTTGCGGCCCTGGCGGGAGTGGGCGCCGCCGGTTGCGCCACCCAGAAGGCAGTCACATCCACATCCGAGTCGAAGACGCAGCGAGGCAATCGGATTGCCGTCGCGACGTATTCCTTCTGGCAGTTCAAAGACGATCGGAAGATGCCCATCGAGAAATGCATCGACGAGGCCGCCCGCATGGGATTCGACGGCGTCGACATCCTGCTGCGACAGATCGACGGCGAGCCGAATGTGGACAACGCCTACTTGCAGAAGCTCAAGCGCCACGCGTTGATCAACGGCCTGGACCTGTGCAATCTGTCCACGCACCAGAGCTTCGTCTCGCCGGACGAGGCCAAACGACAGGAGAACATCGATCTGACGATCAGGCAGATCGAAATCGCGTACCGGCTCGGCATCCCGATCATCCGCGTCAACACAGGTCGCTGGGGCACCAGCGGCAGTTTCGACGAACTCATGGCCAACCGCGGCGTCGAACCTGTCCTGCCCGGCTACACCGAGGGGGACGGCTTCAAGTGGGTGATCGACTCGCTGGAGAAGTGTCTGCCAAGAGCCGAGGAGTGCGGCGTCATTCTCGGTCTGGAGAACCACTGGGGACTCGCCCGGACTCCCGAGGGCCTGCTGCGGATCGTCAACGCGGTCAACTCGCCCTGGCTGCGGGTCCTCCTCGACACCGGCAACTTCCTGGAAGACCCCTACGACAAGCTGGAAATGTGCGCGCCGCAGACCGTCTTCATGCAGGCGAAAACCTACTACGGCCGCGGCCTGTGGTATACGCTCGACCTCGACTACGAGCGAATCGCCCGGATCATGAAGAAGCACGATTACCAGGGCTACGTCTCGCTCGAATTCGAGGGCAATGAGGACTGGCGGACCGCGATCCCGAAGGGCCTGGCCCTGCTGCGCAAGGCGTTCAGTTGACGAGAAAGGGACTGCTTCGAGCGGAAGGAGCCTGATTGCCGTGCCAAGCCGTTGGACGGACAAACCCGCGGGGATCCGGTGCGTATACTGACAGACGGGCTTGCCGGACGAGGTCTTGTCCGGCCAGTCAGTCTCGTTTGTGCAGACCAAGATGCCGGAAGCAGTGCCGATTGTCCTTATCGCAGGAGAAGCCCGATGCGCAGACCAATCCTCGTTTCGATCCTTGCTGTTGTCGCGATTTCGTCCGCAGTCACTGTCCGTGCAGCGGCCTCCGCGTCGGCTCCCGAGCCGATCCAGACACTCGCAATCGGGGCTGCCGCGCCGGATTTTGCCCTGCCGGGCGTGGACGGGCGAACGCACAGGCTCTCCGAGTACAGCCGGGCCAAGGTCCTCGTCGTGGTGTTCACCTGCAATCACTGCCCGACGGCCCAGGCCTATGAACACCGGATCGCGAAGCTGGCTGCCGACTACAGGAAACAAGGGGTAGTCCTCGTCGCGATCTCGCCGAACGATCCCAAGGCGGTCCGCCTCGACGAGCTGGGCTACACGGACGTGGGCGATTCGTTCGCCGACATGAAGATCCGGGCCAAGGATCGCGACTTCACGTTCCCCTACCTGTACGATGGTCGCGAGCAGGAAGTGTCCAAAGCGTATGGTCCCATTGCCACGCCGCACGTCTTTGTCTTCGATACGGATCGCAAGCTCCGCTACGTCGGTCGCGTCGATGACAACGAGCGCGACCCCAATTCAGTCAAATCACACGAGGCCCGCAACGCGATCGAGGCCCTGCTGGCGGGGAAACCCGTGCCCGTCGAGACGACCAAGCCCGCCGGCTGCTCGATCAAGTGGTCCGACAAGCGGGACTCGGTCAAGCAGGCGTTCGAGAGATGGGCCCAGGAGCCCGTGGTGTCGAGCACGATCAGACTTGATGAAGTCAGGGGACTCCTCAAGAACGAGACGAACAAGCTTCGATTCGTCAATATCTGGTCGCTCAGGTGTCCGCCGTGCGTTGCGGAGTTCCCGGATCTTGTCGAGATCAATCGCATGTATCGCGGGCGGGACTTCGAAATGGTGAGCATTAACGTGGACGGCCTGGAAGGCAGAGGCAAAGCACATCAGTTCCTCAAGAGCAAAGAGGCCTCGTTCACGAACTACATGTACAACGGTGACGATCACGCCTTCCTCAGGGCAGTGGATCCGAACTGGGCCGGGGCCGTCCCCTATACCCTCCTGATCCAACCTGGCGGCGAGATTCTCCACACACATCTCGGGAAGATCGAGCCACTCCAAATGAAGCAAGTCATCGTGGGCTACCTCGGCCGCACGTACCGGTAAGACGGTCCCGACCCGATAAGCGACCGCCTGGGGCCGGGCGGAAGAACGAACCACATTGCTGCTCGTCGGCCGGATGCTTCACTTCGTTCAGCATGACCATTCCGCCGCGGGTGGCAGAACACTTGGTCACACACAGCCTGTCCGGTCTGCGTTTTAGCCATTGCACTTCCATGTGAATCCGATATGCTTTCGGGCTTACGCCCGTCGTTGGGCCTCTCGGAGTGTGACTGAATCCCTATGAATCCACGATCCCTTCGCGTGCAATGGACACAACTGATCGTTCTCTCGGGCATCCATTTTCTGGTGGACATGTTCGGGAACATGCTGCCTGCGATTCTGCCGGTGATGCGCTCGCAGTTTGCGATGAAGCTGGCGACCGGCGGGTCGATTATGGCAGCGCTGTCTTTGGCCGCCAACGGCGTGCAGGTCCTCACTGGCGGCCTGAGAGCGGATAAGACCTCGCCGTTGTTTCTCCACGTCGGCATGATCCTGGCCGCGAGCATTTGTCTGATTTTCCTGGTCCCCACCTCCCTGGCGGGAATCGTTCTGCTCTTTGGCCTGGGCGTCGTGAGCGGCTCCGGCATCGCGATCACCCATCCGGAAGGGCTCCGAGCGGTGCACACGCTCGACCGGATCTCACCTGCCTTGAGCACAGCGGTCTTCATGACCTCCGGGTTCTTCGGGTTGGCCAGTGGCGGGATCATCTCCGCTGCGCTCGTCTCCTCCTACGGACTCCAGGGGCTTTTTCCACTGGTGGTCGGTCCTGTCGTGGGTGTGGTTCTGCTTCTCGCCGTGAGGGTCCGCCTTTCCACCGAACAGTCCAACGCGGATCCCGCCAGTTCGCGGGCACAATCTCGACGTGATTCGCTGCCGTTCTGGAAGGTGCTATTGATCGGGCTGCCGGCGGGTATCTCGACGACGGTCGTTCTGCAGCTTATGCCGACCTATCTGAACGAATTGGGCTTCCCATTGAAGTTCGGCGGTTTCTCGACCGCGATGTTCGGCTGGGGCGGAGCCGTGGGCCCGTTCCTTTGGGCTGCACTGGCCCGTAAGAGGGGGGATCTGACGTGCTCTGCCTGGGCGTTCCTGCTCTCGTTTCCCCTGATAACGTTGTACGTGGTGTTTGCCGCGTATCATCAGGCCGTATGGCTGTTGCTCGGAGTGGGTTTCTGCTCGATGTCCGCGTACATTCTGACGATCACCCTGGCCCGCGACGCACACGGGGCGAATCTTGGGCGTCGCATGGCGCTCATCGTGGGGGGCACGTGGGGGATCGCCATGGTTGCCTTCCTGGTCTTGGCTGCAGTGGCGGACCTCGTGGGAACAGGTCCGGTTCTGAAACTCACCCCGGCGGGCTATCTGATCTCGGCGGTCCTTGCTTTCTGGGTGCTTCGCCAGCATCCGGAATCGGCGCGGTGTCGCACGGTGACGCCGGTTCTTGAGACGCCGGCATGAGAATACGAGGAGTACGTGGGCCGGAAAGCGGCCTTGCTCTGGACACTGCACAACGTCCGCTCCGCAGGCATCCAGGACAATCGCTGGCAGCTCGAAGTCGAAGGTCCATTCTTGGGCCGGATGCTCCGCGGTGCTCAGCATGACGAGAAACTGTCCGATGTCACAGCGGTCCTCACGGATCGACGTCAGACGTTGGCAGTGGGCGGTCGCAGATCGGAGATCCGCAATGCCTGTTCCCGGGTGTATCCGCCGACGCGGGTCCGTTCGAGTTGCTCCACGTATCCGCCTGTGCCCAGGAGTTCCCCCAGATCTCTCGCAAAGGACCGCACGTAGAATCCGGGGCCGGTCACCAATCGTACGTCTACGCACGGCCATTCGTACCGAATCAGCTCGACCGCCTTGGCCTCGACCTGTCGTTCGGACAACTCGATTTGCCTCTTCGCCCGGGCCAGCTTGTATGCGGCCCGGCCGCCGATCTTGACGGCCGAGAAGGTCGGCGGGCGTTGGCCGTGGACTCCCTCGAAGCTCGCCAGGGCCGCTCGAATCCGGTCCTCCGTGGGGATCTCCGTGACGATTGACTCTTGCTTCTGTCCCTCGCGGTCGTCCGTCGTGCTGCGCCATCCGAGCCGGATGCGGGTTACGTATTCCTTCTGCGTACCTACGACGGTTGCCAGAAGTCGGGTCGCCGCTCTGCCCACGCCGACGACCAGTATCCCCTTGGCGCAGGGGTCCAATGTGCCGGCGTGGCCGACGCGTTTCTCGCCTGTGGCGCGGCGCACTGCATCCACGACGTCGTGCGAGGTCATGCCCTCGTCCTTGTAGATCGCGAAGATGCCCTTTTCTACGCTGGCGGGTTCGGTATCCATGAAGCCATTATAACGTCCTGGACATACGATAGAAGAATATGCTATGATAAAGCAGTGGGCAGCCCCGGCGCACGGAATGAGCAACCGCGGAATTCTGCTTGCGAAGACGTTTCTGGCGACTTGTCTTGAAGGAGGAATGAAATGATGCTCTCTCTGAATCCGCATTGCCCGTCGTACCGGCCCATGTTTGTCGGTCTGCTCATCCTGCTCGTCGCGGCGCCGTTTGCGGCTTACGCCGCACAGTACGGCGGCGGAGACGGGACAGAGGCGAATCCCTTCCTCATCTCCACGGCGCAAGAATTCGCGATGATCGGCGAGAATCCCGGTGATTGGAGCAAGTACTTCGAGTTGGTCGTCGATATCGATCTGTCCGACTGCAACGAAACGAATCTCCCGATGATCGGCAAATGGGTTCTCGCGGGATCTGCCGCCAATCGCCCGTTCAACGGGACCTTCGAAGGCAACGGAAAGACCATCTGGGGGTTTCACTACAAAGACATGCAGTCGGACTACGTCGGTCTGTTTCAGTACGTCACAGGCCGAATCACGAACCTGGAATTGGCGGGCGCGACCGTCACGGGGAACGGCTTGGGCACAGGGGCTCTCGTGGGCTATCTCGGCAAAGGGAGCCTGACCGGCTGTTCGGCGACCGGGATCAAGGTCTCCGGGAATCTCGGTGTGGGAGCGCTTGTCGGAGTGGCCGACGGTAATGTCCACACGTCCCGGTCGAATGGCTCCGTCTCGGGTGTCCAGTTCGTCGGCGGGCTGGTTGGTCAGGTCGGCGATGGAACGGTCGCTCGCTCGTACTCCAGAGCCAAGGTCGTCGGCAATGAAGACGTGGGGGGTCTCATCGGCGTCATGCTCAAACAAACCTCTATTCTGGAGTCATGCTACGCGACCGGCTCGGTGAGCGGTGCTGTTCATGTCGGCGGACTGGTGGGCGGATTGTCGTCTGGAAGTGTCTGGCGTTCCTACTCCGTGGGCGGGGTCACCGGGACACAGTCTTCTGGCGGTCTCATCGGATACAAGTGGGCTTCCGGCGAAGTGTATGTGTCGTTCTGGGACACGGAGACCAGCCACCAGGCGACCAGTGCCGCAGGGACAGGCAAGACCACGACGGAAATGAAGACTTTCGACACGTACTCTGTGGCGAACTGGGACTTCCCGGGGACCTGGGTGATATGTGAAGGACTCGGCTACCCGGTCTTTCTCTGGCAGCTTCCCGTCGGCGATTTCCGATGTCCGGACGGCGTGAACTTCGTCGATTTCGCCTCGTTTGCCGCATACTGGCGTCACGACGACTGTGGTGCGCTGAACTACTCCTGCATGGGCACGGACCTCGACGGTTCCGGCGCAGTGGACCCCCGCGATTTGGCGATATTTGCGGCCAACTGGATGGCCGGCGTGGATTAGGATGCATCTATGAAGGACCGGGACACGGCACTGGCAGGGAGGACGGCGCTTGTTACCGGAGCGGCCAGGCGATTGGGACGGGCCATAGCGATGGCGCTGGCTGAGCAGGGCGTTCGTGTCGTGGTGCACCACCATCACTCCGAGCAGGATGCGACCTCGCTGTGCGACGAGATTCGTCGCCGGGGCGGTTCCGCGTGGCGCGTCCAGGGCGATCTGACCGATGTGGAGCAGGTGGAGACGGTGTTCCGAGAGTCGATCGCTCAGGCCGGCGCGATCGACACTCTGATCAACAGCGCCTCGATCTTCGAGCGGGACACCCTCTGGGAAGCGACCGAAGACTCGATCCTGCTGAATCTTCGCATCCATGCCGTGGCACCGTTGACGTTGGCCCGCCGGATGGCCGAACAAGGGGGCGAGGGGCACATCATCAATCTGCTCGATACCCGAGTGACGGTGTACGACAAGGAACATGTCTCTTATCATATCAGCAAGCGCGTCCTTGCGACGCTGACGCGAATGCTGGCGTTGGAGCTGGCTCCGAAGATCGCGGTCAACGGGATTGCGCCGGGCCTGATCCTTCCGCCGGTCGGGCAGGACGAAACCTACCTGCAGAAGCTGGCGCACGCGAGTCCGCTTCATCGCTACGGCGGGCCGGGGGACGTCACCGACGCCGTGCTGTTCCTGCTTCGCAGCCGGTTCATCACGGGGCAGATCCTCTACATCGACGGCGGCTACCACATGAAGGGACACATGTATGACTGACGACAGGACATCGTTCCCGGCCGACCGCATTTTCATTCGCGACCTCGCGATCCGCTGCATCGTCGGCGTGGAGGAGCACGAGCGGAGAGAGAAACAGGAAGTACTGGCCCAAGTGACGCTGCACGTCGATCTCCGCAAGGCCGGCCGAACCGATGCCCTGGCCGACAGTATCGACTACAGCGTGCTCAAGAAGCAGATCCTCCAGGCGACGGAGAACACGGACTCCCGTCTGATCGAGGCCCTCGCAGAGAAGATTGCCGGCGAATGCCTCAAGGAGCAGCGAGTGCAGTGCGTCGAAGTGGTCGTGGAGAAGCCCGGCGCCCTGCGGTTCGCGCGAACGGTCGGTGTGGAGATCATCCGTCGCAGGGACGCTGCCGGCAAATAGACAATTCTTGCAGCGGCGTGCAATAGGTCGTTTGGGCGAGCGTAAGGGACTCGATCATCCAGCGACGAGTGTGTGGGCGACGGCAAGTGGACTACATTGGGCACGCCTGGAGCAGGTTGTCCCTGACGTACTTCACGGCGTTGCGGAAGATCTTGATGCCGTCCGGGTCGAGGTCTTCACCCAAGCGGGACCAGTGGGGGTGTTGGGTCCGGCGAACGTACCGCTCCGGGTGTGGCATGAGCCCGAGCACCCGGCCCGTCCGATCCGTCAATCCGGCGATGGATTCAATCGAGCCGTTCGGATTGATCGGATAGGGGCCTTCCTCGCCGTTCTCATCGACGTATTTGTAGGCGACATAGCCTCCGTCCTTGAGCTTCTGCAGGGCCTCGTCGCTCTTCGTGACGATCTTGCCTTCACCGTGTGCGATGGGCACGCAGATCTGACGCTGCGGCTCGATGAACACGCAGCGGTCTGTGCAGGGCATGAGGTAGACCCAACGGTCTTCGTACTTGTTGCTGTCGTTGTAGGTGATGGTGACGTCTTCCTGTCGGAAGGGTTCCCAATCGCCGGCGGCGGAAGGCTCGGAAGAAGGCAGATCTGTTGGGAGTCCCGCGTTTGGGCGGTCTTCACCCGCCTGAAGGCGGAACTCCGAACGTCGCGCGTCGAGAGCTTCATCACGTCCATTCTTCAACGAAATCGAGCCAAGAGATTTCGTTGAAGAATATAGGCCCGATCTGCCTTTTTCCGAGCCCCCAGGCAGGATGCCCGCCTTGACGAGGACCTGGAATCCGTTGCAGATGCCCAGGACGAGCTTGCCGTCGTCGATAAATCTCCGCACTGGCTCGGCGAGATGGTGGGCGACCTGGTTGGCCATGATCTTTCCGGCGGCGACGTCGTCGCCGTAGCTGAACCCGCCGGGGAAGATGAGGATCTGGTACTGATCGAGCAGCGTCTTGTCCTCGATCACGCGATTGATATGGACGCGGTCGGCCTTGGCGCCGGCCAGCTCCAACGCATATTGGGTCTCCAGGTCGGTGTTGATTCCCGCCGCCCGCAGGACTATCGCTCGGACTTGTTCCATCTTTGCCTCAGAATACAAAACTCGAAATCCGAAGCACGAAACTCGAAACAAATTCAAAGGAAGCAAATCCAAATGACCGAAACGCTGTGGTCCCTCGGGTGCTCCGTTTTGAATTTCTGATTTCGGTCATTCGTGCTTGTTTCGGATTTCGAAATTCGAATTTCGGATTTCTCTACCAGTTGAATGTCTTCTGCCACGCCTGCTTGAGCTGGTCGATCTGTGCGTCGATGATGCTCCGGCCGTCGGCGTCCTTGACGATCAGGCTCGGCGTCTCAGTCACGACGCCCAGTTGTCCGAACGGCAGATTGAGCATCCTCTTCGCGAAGGCGTCGAAGTGCTTCGGGGCCACCTCGACGAGGTATCGACTGTTCGACTCGCTGAACAACTGCACGTCGGTCCGCGAGCAGTCCCTGCCCTTGGGCAGTCCGCGGAGGTCCGCTTCGGCACCCAGTCCGCCGGCGAAGGCCATCTCCGCCAGGGCGACCGCCAGGCCGCCCTCGGAGCAGTCGTGACAGCCTGCGACCAGGCCGTCGGCGATGGCCGACGCGATCTGTCGGGCGATCTTCGGCGCCAGCGTCAGATCGAGCTTGGGGACGTTCGCGCCCGTGTGCCCGCGAGCCTGATAATAGTGCGAGCCGCCCAGCTCGTTGTTCGTCCTGCCCACGATGAACAGGAGGTTGCCGGGTTTCTTGAGGTCCATCGTGACACACCGGTCGATGTCGTCGACGAGCGACATCGCGCTGATCAGCAGGGTGGGCGGGATGCGGATGAGCGATCCGTCCTCGCAGACGAACTCGTTGTTCAGCGAGTCCTTGCCCGAGATGAACGGCGCCTGGAACGCCATCGCGCCGTCGTAGCAGGCCTGGGCGGCCCGCACGAGACTGCCCAGGACCTCCGGATCGGTGCACCGAGCCCAGCAGAAGTTGTCGAGCAGGGCGATGCGGTCCACCCGCCCGCCGACGCAGGCGAGGTTGCGAATCGCTTCGTCGATCCCCGCCAGCGCCATCCAGTAGGGATCGATGTCGCCGTACAGGGGGTTCATGCCGCAACTGAGGACGACGCCCCGCTTCGAAGTGTACTTCGGCTGGACCACCGCGGCGTCGCTCGGCCCGTCATTGGCCACGCCCATCAAGGGCTTGACCACGGAACCGCCCTGGACCTCATGGTCGTACTGGCGGATCACCCACTCCTTGCTCGCGACGTTGAAGGACGACAGGATCTGCACGAGGTCGTCGTTGTAGTTGTCCTTCTCCGCCAGCGTCGGCTCGCTGACGTGAGGCTTTGTCCAGACCGCCTGGCGTTTGTACTTCGGGACGCCGTCGTGGAGGAAGCTCATGTCGAGTTCGCCCACCTGTTGGCCGTTATAGCGGAGGTGGAGCTTGCCGTCGCCGGTGAAGCGCCCGATGACCGTCGATTCGACGTTCTCGCCCGCGAAGATCTTCTGAATCGCGTCGAGGTTTTCCGGCTTGACCGCCAGGACCATTCGTTCCTGGGCTTCGCTGATCCAGATCTCCGTGTAGCTCAGGCCGGTGTACTTGAGCGGAACCTTTTCGAGGTCCACCTCGGCGCCGAGCTCGGCGCCCATCTCGCCGACGGCGCTGCTCAGTCCGCCCGCGCCGCAGTCGGTGATCGCTTCGTACAGAGCGGCTTCATTGGCCTGGATCAGCACGTCGAGCATCTTCTTTTCGGTGATGGCGTTGCCGATCTGGACCGCGTGCGAGAAGATCGTCTCGTGTTCATGCGTCATCTGGCCGCTGGAGAAGGTGGCGCCGTGGATCCCATCGCGTCCGGTCCGTCCGCCGACCACGACGACCAGGTTGCCCGCCTGCTGGTGTTTGAATGCCTTCGTCTTGTCCATGATGCCGACGTTGCCGCAGTAGACGAGCGGATTGGCCATGTAGCGGTCGTCGAAGTAGATCGCGCCGTTGACGGTGGGGATACCCATGCGATTGCCGTAGTCGCGGACTCCCGCAACGACGCCGCGCATGATCCGCCGGGGGTGCAGGACGCCCTTGGGGATCTCGTCCAGCCTCTTGTCGGGCCGGCCGAAGCAGAAGATGTCGGTGTTTGCGATCGGGCGGGCGCCCATGCCGGTCCCCATCGGGTCGCGGATGACGCCGCCGATGCCGGTGGCGGCCCCGCCGTAAGGGTCAAGCGCCGAGGGATGATTGTGCGTCTCGACCTTGAAACACACTGCCGACTCCTCGTCGAAGTCCACCACGCCGGCGTTGTCGGCGAACACGGAGATGCACCAGTCCTTGTTGAGCTGCTGGGTGGCCTTGAAAACCGTTTCCTTGAGCAGGTTGTCGAAGTGGACCTTTTCCCCGTTGTGGGTCATGTCCACCTCGCTCTTGAGGGTCTTGTGGACGCAGTGCTCGCTCCACGTCTGGGCGATGGATTCCAGCTCGACGTCGGTCGGCTCCCGTTCGAGGCGACGGAAGTAGTCCTGAATCATCTTCATCTCGACGAGGTTCAGGAACAGGTCCCGCTGTTTGCTCAGGGCGGTCAGGCCAGCGTCGTCGAGGTCCCGAATGGGCCAATGGACGAGGTTCAGTTCGTAGGGCTTCAGGTGCGGGCTCGGCGGCTCCGCGTCGTCGCCGATCACGACGTCCTCGATTACGTCGTTGGCCAGGACCTTGCGGGCGATCAGGTCGATCTGTGCGGGCTTGATCTTCTCGCCCAGGAGCACGTACTTGCGTGCGGTCCGCACGCTGGCGGGATTTGCGCCCATGTCCCTGAGGGCCGCCATGACGGACTCGGCGACCGGGTCCGTCACGCCGCTCTTGAGATGGACCTCGATCAGCGTCGCCTTGGCCAGTCCCGGCGGGGCGGTGCTCCGCCCGAGGTAGTGTTGTTCGCACACCGGGTCCGTCAGCAACTCGCAGGCCACTCGCTCCGCGAAGGCCTTGTCGAAATCGGCTTCGATCAGGAAGACCCTCGCCGATTGGACGACCTCGATCGTCGTAATGCCCAGTTCTCGAATGTCCGCCAGTACGCTATTGCCTTGCACGTCCGGAAGGCCGGGCCGGTTGAATACCTCGAAACGCCATTGTCTCACTACAGTAGTTCCTTCTTCCTGATCTTGTATTTGACGAGCGCAGCCCGCTTGCGCCGGGCCGTCTCCAGCAATTCCGTGATCTGGTCTCTCCTGCCATCCCTGATCGCTCCCTGCAACCGCGACAGTTCCGAAATCGCGCGGTCGAGACCTTTGGCGATATCTTCGCGATTGGCCATCAGGATATCCGTCCAGATCGACGCGGGACCCGATGAGATCCTCGTGCTGTCGAGGAAGCCTTTGCCCGCGTACTTCATGTCCTCGTCGCTGCTGGCGTTGACCAGTCCGGCGGCCATCACATGGGGCAGATGGCTGATGTTGGCGAAGACGCGATCGTGCTCGACTGGATTCATTACGTGGACATTGCACCCGAGGGCAGACCAGAACTCCTTCAGAATCCGCACGGCGGCGCGGTGTGTTGCCTTGGTCGTGGTCAGAATGCAGCGGGCCTGGTCGAAGAGGTCGTCTCTGGCGAACTCGACGCCGCGTTGCTCGGAGCCAGCGATCGGATGCGACCCGACGTAACGGGCGGACTTCCCGAGCCTGTGCTCGGCCCATCGGTGGGGGAGCACCTTGGTGGAGCCGACGTCGGTGACGATGCAGCCCGGCGGCACGATGCCGGCCAGGTCCGCGAAGTACTGCTCGAAGGTGAATATGGGGGTCGCCAGTATGACCAAATCGGCCGTTTCGATCGCGGCGGCCAAATTGCCCGCGACCCGGGTAGTGATTCCCAGGCTCTTTGCCCTGCGCCTCGTCGCGGCCCGGTGGCTGTACCCGACGACTGCGACGCCGGGCATACGCTCGCGGACAGCCAGCGAGATCGAGCCGCCCAGAAGCCCCAGTCCCACGATGGAAATCTGCCGTAAGCTCTTCACAAACAAGACCTTATAAGAGAAGTGTGCCGCGAAAGCGATACACAAAGGTATAGTGGTGTCGGGCGGCTGTCAAATTTTTTTCTTTCATTAGCCGGCGGCAAATGCTACATTCACGGTTCAGAGAGCAGCCGAAGGACTCGGCGACGAAGACCTCAGAGCCGCTGTGAGCGGCCGGTTTTTTGTACACCGACGACAGGGTGTCGTCGGATACCCAAGATGATATCGCTCCATGCAGCGACAAGAACGGGATTATGGCACCCGAGGGCAACAAACTGGGCGGCGGGTACTTGGATTTTGAACAGAAGGTGGCTGAGTTGGAGCGGCAGGTGGAGGAATTGCGCAAACTCGGCATGAAGAAGGGGATCGACTACTCCGTCGAGGTTCGTCGGATCGAGAAGGACCGGATTGCCGAGCTCAAACGGGTTTACTCCAACCTGACCGCCTGGCAGACCGTCCAAGTGGCCAGACACCCTCAGCGGCCTCTTCTAACGGATTACTTGAACCTGATGGTCAAGGATTTCCGGGAACTGCACGGGGATCGATGCTTCGGTGACGATCACGCTATTGTCACCGGCATCGGCCAGATCGCGCGGAACAAGGTGCTGATCGTCGGGCAGAACAAGGGCAAGACGACCAAAGAGAAGATTGCCTGCAACTTCGGATGTCCGAATCCGGAGGGGTACCGCAAGGCCTTGGCGAAGATGAAGTTCGCCGAGAAATTTGGCCTGCCCATCGTGACGCTGATTGATACGCCGGGGGCTTACCCGGGAATTGGCGCCGAAGAACGCGGCCAGGCCCAAGCGATTGCGGTCAACCTGACGGAGATGTCCCGTCTGAAAGTTCCAATCGTCTGTGTTTGCATCGGGGAGGGGGGCTCCGGCGGCGCCTTGGGCATTGCCGTCGGCGACCGTCTGGCCATGCTGGAGTTCGCGTACTATTCGGTGATCTCGCCGGAGGGCTGTGCGGCTATTCTTTGGCGAGACGGGTCGCAGGCCCCGGATGCGGCCCAGGCTCTGAAGCTGACGAGCAAGGATCTCCACAAGCTGGGACTCGTCGATGCCATTATCCCGGAGCCCGTCGGGGGCGCCCATCGCAACGTTCACGACACCGTCTACAACGTCGAATCCTACATCGCACAGGCGTTGTCGCAACTGGGTCGGATGCGAATCAGCGACTTGGTGGAAAGCCGTTATCGCAAGTGGCGTTCCGTCGGAACGGACCACGGCGTGCTTGCGGGCGGCAAGTCCGGGACACGAATCGTCAGTACAGGCAGGACGGCAGGCGCGCGGCGGGGCTCTTCCGCTGCCAAGGTGTGATGAAAAGGCGGATCTGACCGGATCGAGAAGGTCGCCGGCCTGCTACAGGCGGCCGGGTGGGTCATTCGCCCTGTAGTGCATGTGATGGAAAGGAGGAGCGGAATGATGAAGAGATGGTGCATGGTCGCCGGCGCTTTTGCGGCGATCTGTCTGTTAGTCGGCGTTGGCTGTAACGGCACCGCTGGGGAAAAGACCGAGACGAATGCCGAGATCAAGCAGCTCAGAGCCGCACTGGAGAAAAGCAGCGAAGAGAAGGCCGGTCTTCAGGGCGATGTGAAGAGATTGGAGACCTCGCTGAACGAAGCCGAATCGGGACTGGCCGGTGCCAGGAAGGTCGGGGAAGAACTCAAGAAACAGGTTGAGGATCTGACGACGGCCCGCGCCGGGCTGGAGATCAAGGTCGGCGAACTCGACAAGGCCCGAACCGAACTGACGCAGAAAGTCGAGCAGTTGAGCGCCTCCGGCAGACAGCTTCAGCAGCGGGTGGATGAACTGGTGAAATCGCGGGAAGACCTTCAGACGATGGTCGCTGGTCTGGTCGATACTCGCGGCACGCTGGAGAAACAGGTGGCGGCCCTGACCAAGTCGCGAGCTGCGGCGCTGGAAGATGCCAAGACGGCCCAGTCGAAGGTCGATCTGCTCAGCGATCGGCTGAAGACCCAGACGCAGCAGATGATCGAGTTGCAGGAGCAGATCAAAACGGTTCGGTCTGTGCTCAATCAACTGCAGCAGAAACTGGAGTAGGTTGCCGGTGGGGAGGTTATCTCGCCCTTGCTTGCGCGACGGTTGATTGATTGCAGCGGAAACGGGGGCAGCCTTGCGGATCCCTGGAGTGCCCGCCGAGTCTGTTATGGAATGCCACGGCGCCGGGCCATGAGGTTGTGCCTGCCTCGATGTGCCCGACGGCCTGTGTGCGGCGAGTGTGAAACGTGTCTGCCTTTGCTTCTCGGATCTGAGTCATGCACAGGAGTCTGACCGTCGTCTTCGCCTTTCTGCTTGGCCTGCTGCTCAGGTGGATGTGTGGCTCCAACCGCTTGACCATAACCGGGCGACATATCTTCGACGACCATGTCGAGCAGGGGCACAATATCTTCGTATTCTGGCACAGCCGGCTTTTCTATTTGGTCTACTACTACATGAAGCGGTCGCCGGGCCGTAAGGTGTGCATGCTGATCAGCATGAGCCGGGACGGGGACTATGGCGCTGCTCTGGTTCGTCGGCTCAAACAAGACGTGGTTCGAGGATCGAGCAGCCGGGGAGCGATGGTTGCGGTTCGCAAGCTGATGTCGCGGATCAATGCAGGCGACAACGTCGCGATCACGCCGGACGGTCCTCGTGGACCGGCTCTCGCGGTTGGCGAGGGGGTCATCAAGCTGGCGCAGATGACGGGTGCCAGGATCGTTCCGGTCAGCTACGATGCGACTCGCAGCTTTCGGCTCAGGAGCTGGGATCGGTTCCTGGTCGTTTTGCCGTTGGGCCGCGTGCATCTTGCCTTCGGCGAACCCATTGAAGTCCCTCGGAATATCGCCCTTTCGGCACGTCGCGAGTATGCCGGCCAGCTCGAGCAAGTCATGAACGATCTGGACCGCGTGTGTTCTGACAATCTGGCCCGTCGCGCGCTGGGGCGGGAGAATCGAGCCGTCTGGTCGTCCGAAGAGCTGTAGGAGACGGAGTCGTCACACGACCGTCGCCGATGAACGCCGTTCACACGCTATCCGTTGCCGACCTCTCGCGGGTCGCGACCCTCCTCGATGGCGGTGATCTTGTTGACGCGCCTTTGATGCCGACCGCCGCTGAACTCCGTCGTGATCCATGCCTCCACGATCCGACGGAGCAGCACTTCGCCGATCTGGTCGCCCGACAGGCACAGGACGTTCGTATCGTTATGGTCCCGCGCAATCCGGGCGCTGAGTTCGTCGTGGCACAGCGCCGCTCGGATGCCGCGGACCTTGTTGGCCGCGATGCTCATGCCCAGCCCGGTGGCGCAGATCAGGATGGCCCTGTCGGCTGCCTTGTCCGACACGGTTTTGGCGGCCACATAGGCCAAATCCGGGTAGTCGACCGGTGTTGCATTGTCGGTTCCGACGTCAATGCACTCGTGTCCCATCTGGCCCACGATTGCTTTGATCAACTGTTTTGCGTCGTAACCCCGGTGGTCGCTTCCCACTGCTACTTTCATAATGCGAGCTCACTTATTCTTGCCATCACGGCCGCTTCGATACGGTCGGCACACTTGTTGAAGTATTCTTGCGTCTGACCTATGGGGTCAGGAACCTCGCCGTCGGGGACCAGAAGATGACACTTTCCTTCGGCGTCCGGCGACAGATAGGTGACCTGCTCACGATGTGCCCGCGTCATACAGTAGATGCAGTCGCTGGCATCAATGAGAGACCGCGTCAAGGGCCGACTCACATGACTGCCTATGTTGACTCCTTTCAACGCACAGGCCGTCACCGACTCGACACTGGCAGGAACGCCGGCCATCTTCATAGTGCCTGCCGACAACACTTTATAGCCCCGTTCCCTCAGTCCGTCAACGTCACATCGCAATTTTTCCGCGAGCTGCTTGCGGAACAGGCCCTCGGCCATGGCGCTGCGGCATGTGTTGCCCGTACAGACGAACAGAAACGTGATCACGGACATCATCCTGAGGTCCGAGACCGAATATGCGCCCTCGCGCAACACCTGGATCCCATCGGGTCCCGTCGCCGCCACCGTGCTGCTCTTGCCGAGTCTACAGGGGCCGCCGTCCAGGACGATATCCACGTCATTGCCCACCTCAGCGATCACGGCGTCGGCCTCCGTAGCGGGTTGTCGCCCCGCCCGGTTGGCACTCGGGGCGATCACCGGCGAGCAGACCAGACGCAACAGCAGGGAAGCGACCGGATGGTCCGGGCAGCGTATGCCGACCGAGCCATCCTTGTAGATTGTGTCCGCTACGTCCCCGCCGAGGCGGGCTCTGTACTCGGCGACTTGGGCGGAGGTCGGGCTGAATACGAGAGTCAACGGACCCGGCCATGCACGGCGAATGAGCTTCTCGGCACGCATGCCGATTCCCTGAACGTACTTGCGGTACTCATCGATCTGTCCGATGTGCACGGTGTAATGCTTGCTGTCATCTCGACCCTTGATCCGATCCAGTCTCGCCAGCGCACAGGGGTGGACCCGACAGGCGATGCCATAGACGGTCTCGGTGGGGAAGGCGACTAAGCCGCCGTCCTCGACGATCTTGGCTGCTTCCTTGATCCGATCCAGGTCTCCCTGCTGACCACTGATTCTGATGACTTGCGCCGACATGGCTGCAACGATACACCAAAGGGCCTTGTCCCGCAAGGGTTGCCAGTCAACGTTCTCTGCATCGCGTTCTCCGACTGACCGATAATCACGATGCATTCTGGCCCCACCGGTGGTCGTGCAGGAAAAACTCCGGCCCAATCGGCGCATTCGCTAAATTCCGTAAAGCTCCCATGTTCACCATGCCGATGACTGTTCCATCGGTTGGTCCAAGTGCAATGGAGGTTCACAGCATGGAAACCTTGGTAGAGCAGCGTAAGGAAAGCAGGATGGATCTTTCGTGGCCGGTCAGCGTCTGGCTGCCCGAAGCGGACCGATTCTTCAATGGTCGCAGCGCCAACGTCAGCAAGACGGGCGCCCTGATCACCGTCCCGATCAGCACACCCGCGCGGGAGGGCAGTCTGGTGGAGTTGAATTTTCCGCGGACGGACGCCCTTGCGGAAGAGAAAGGGCAATACGCCCGCATCAAGAAGGGGCGCGTGGTGCGTGTGGATCGGCGTCACACTCTGGATGACGCGAGCATTGGTTTGGGGATTGCTTTTGAGTGATCCTCGCCGGTTTTTGCAGGTCTGAGTCGTTCTCGGCGGGGGCGGCGCGCCTGCGTACACGGGGCAATGAAAAAGCACGAGGCTGACGGTCTTGACGGGCCGCCGGCCTTTTGTTTTTTGCTCCGCCGGGGCAAAGCGTACAATGTCTTTCGTTTGTTGGAGTCTCGTTCGGTGAAGGGAACCTGGTGCATGAAAGTCGTCTGGCTGTTCGCGATGACAGGGATGGTGTTGCCGATCGTCGGCGGGTGCAGCCGGTCCCGGCAGGGGAACACCGGGCCCGTTGAGGTGATGACCGAGGATGGGTCAGCCTTCCCTGCCTTGCTCGCCGGCCGGTGGAAAGCGGATCGACATGGGTGGGAGTTCGTCCTGGAGCCGGACGGACGCATCGCCTCCGCAGTCCTCGGCTTCGGTCGTGTCGCGATCGTCCCCGGCCAAACGACCACAAGGCAGACACAGGAGAGCGAAGAAGCCGTATTTGCGCCCGGTCCCTGGCTGGTCCATTATGACCCCGCGATGAGAATGCTGACCGTCAAGATCGTCATGGACCACGTCCGCGTGCCGATGGGCGGAAACACATTGGAGGGATCGAGCATCGACGTCTTTACCGGTTCTCTTTCTTCCGCCATGGATATCTGGCAGGCCCAATGGACTGCGTTCCCTCGCTACACGGCCCACACGAGTGAGGGCAAATCCGTCGATCTGTCCACCGACGACACCTACGGCCAAGCCCAGCCACTGGTCTTTACGAAGACGCCGGACTTCGCGAGATGAGTTGTGCGCCGACACAATGGGACATTGAATACCCTCTTTTTCGATTGGTCCGCCCGATCTGTCGGTCTGAAGGAGTTGTGGATGCTGAAATGGCACCTGCAATGGAACTGAGCGGGCCCCCGGGCCAAGGCGGGCCATGTCGTGCCCGATGACTGGCCCGAGTGGATGCGGAACCTCAAGGATCATTGATCGTTGGCCTGCTTATGGGAAGAGCGTCTTCGTCAGGGCGGCGATCCGCTGACCCCGGCGCTCGCACTGCTGCCTGGCCCGTTCGTCGGGTTTGCCGACGGAGAGCGGGCCGTAGTGAGCGCCTTGGGGGTCACCCTGGATGACCATGCCTGCGATGAGCATGGCCTGGAGGATTCCGATGACGGTGGTCTCGCTGCCGCCGCCGAGGTTGGCGGAACTGGTGAAGGCGCCGCCGACCTTGCCGTTGAGCTGGCCGTGCCGGCCTACGAGGTCGTCGATGAGCTGCTTGACCGGGCCGGCCATCTGCCCGTAGTAGCAGGGAGAGCCGATCACGATCGCGTCGTAGCCGGGCAGATCGTCCGGGTGCACCTTGTCGACGGGTTTGCACTCGGTGCTCAGACCCGCAGCGTTCATCGCCTTGGCGATGGTCTCGGCCATTTCCTTCGTGTTGCCGCTCCGTGAGTAGTACAGGACAATCGCTTTTGCCATGTCTGCCCTTCCTGATCGTTTGATAGTCCATGCAGGGCGTTCAACCCCAGGTATACCGCTGTGTCGTCGATGTGTAAACAGAATCTCCGCCTGGACGGCCGCCATTGGGTTATGCCCGACGGAATCACCGGGACAGTCAGTCTCTGCCGCGGAAACGTGATGTCGTTGATCCAGGCGGCATCTACGCCGCGGGCGGAACGATGCAACCGGTGGTCAGGGCATATCCTGTTCCATCGAGATTCTTGGAGACGATGAAATTGAAGAAGCTGTCCACGATCGACTCACTGGGTTTCACCCATGCTTCGATCGTGATCGGTCCCGTGATATCCAGTGTTGCCGAGTCGGCGACTTTGACGGCATCGCCGTTGCCGAACTGCAGTGCGCAGTTGGTGGTGTTCGCCGCGGCGCCGGCGGGGCCGAAGCACGGGATTCCGGCTGCAACGGCTGTGACATGCCACAGTATGACCCTGTGACTTCGCGACAGCCGGCTGATGGAACTGACCTCCTGATGCGCGTTGCCATTTCTTTCTCTTGCCATTGGTTTGTTCTCCTCCGATGTCTGATCCACGGCCGACAGTTTGGCCTGTTCCAAACCCACATGGTTCGTGTATACACAAGATCCGCCGAGACATCAGACAATGCCTGTCCCTGTGTCTGCGCTTGCCCCGGCCTCATGAACGTCAACGCTGATTCCCTGTTGACGACGATCTGCTCTTGTCTGTCCTGTACCGGCACTGGCGCTGTATTTCAATCACCCTCAAGGGGAATTCTGGAAGGGAATCCGGGGGCGTCCCCATCAACGCCGTGTGCCGGTTTCGCACGGACACGGACACTGTTTTCATGCGATTGAGCCGGTGTGATCTTACGACGTCCGACTGCACGGCTCTGTCGGGTCTGCTACGCGCCCTGGACGTCCCCGCCGTTACCGGCCTGGGAGTATCGCCTCAATTCCACCTGAGAGGTGACCGAGAAGCAACGAGCGAGAGTCTCGCTGGGTCGTCGCCCATCTGTCAAGCGAGGTCTGCGAATGTCTGCCAAGTTTCGTTGCTTCGTGGAGGCACTTCGCTCAGTTCTTCCTGAGATGGCAGGATGGTCGTTGAGGACGTGCCATCTCAAGGGACTATGGGGAAAGTGATGTCGTCGATCCAGGCGGTGTCCTGTGCTCGCGAGGACCACTCGTCTTTGCTGTAGGTCCAAGTGAAGGTTCGCTTGCCGGCCTGGACGGAGAACGCCACTTCTTCCCAGTCCAACTCGCCAGACCACTGGCCCTGGCGCTGGCTGTCGATGAAGAAGTCCAGGTAGTCGCATCCCTTTTCACTCGAGACGCTGCGCCAGAAACGGATCTCGCCCTCCTCGCAATCCAGCGTGATCGACAGGGTCGTCTGCTCGCTGCTGCTGATACGGCCGGCCTGAGCACTGCGTGTCCCCGAGCAGCTCACTGTGGATGCGATGGTCCATGGTACTCCATCGCCCAGGTTCCAGGTCAGCGTGGCGAATCCCTCCTCGAAGCCCTCCGTCAAGAACAGGACTCCATCATAGGGGTCGTATTGAAGGTCGATGCCCGGGTTGTTCGCTTGGATCGTCTTGAGATAGCTTGTGTGGGACTCCTTGCTCAGTGGGTTCGAGAGCAGGTTGAGTGTATCGAGATTCATCAAGCCGCACAGGGGGCTCACATCCTGGATCAAGTTATCCTCCAGGTCCAGGGTCGAAACGGCGGCCAGATTCTCCAGCGGCCCGACATCGGAGATGAGATTCTGTCTGAGCAGAAGCGTCTCAAGGGCGGTCAGGCCGGCCAGAGGCGACAAATCGCTCACGAGACAATCGTTGGCATCGAGATAGGTGAGTTTCGTCAGGTTCTCCAGGGAGGAGAGATCGCCGTCGATGGGATTACAGGCAATGTAGAGGGTCTGGAGGCCCGTCAAGGCCGCCAGAGGTTCGATATCGGTTATTTCGTTGTTGTTCAATTGAAGGTAGGTGAGGGAGGTCATCCCTTCAAGAAACGAGATATCCTGCAGGCCGGCGTCGTAGATCTGGAGTTGACTGAGTTGGGTGTAGTTCCTCAGGAAACTGTAATCGTCGATCGGGATACTGGCGAGACTGAGGGATTGGAGGCCGTAGAAGGCGGGGTCCTCCAGCAGAGAGATGTTCTCAATCGGGTTGCGACTCAGCCCCAGAGCAGTCACGTGTGAGATGATCGGCAGGAGAGGGGAGATGTCGCGAATCTGGTTGCGCGCCACATACAGGCCGGTTAGATTCGGGAAAGACGATACCGGCGTCAGGTCGGCGACTTGGTTTCCCTGGAAGTACAGGGTCACGAGATTCTTCAGCCGGGTGAGCGGTGCGATAGTCGCGATGGCGTTGTCGTTCAGGATGAGAGTGGTCAGATTTGTGAGTCCGGCCAGGGGGCTGATATCGGATACCCGATTTGCGTAGAGATAGATCGTGGTCAGGGCGGTCAGGTTCCTCAGGGCCGACACGTCCTGGATCTGGTTCGCGTGGAGCCGCAAGTTCGTCAGCTTGGTGAGTCCGGCCAGGGGGCTGATATCGGATACTCGATTGTCGTTGAGATAAAGCGTCGTCAGGGCGGTCAGGTTCTTCAGGGCCGACACGTCCTGGATCTGGTTCGCATGGAGTCGCAAGTTCGTCAGCTTGGTGAGTCCGGCCAGAGGGCTGATATCGGATACTTGATTGTCGTAGAGATAGAGCGTCGTCAGGCCGGTCAGATTCCTCAGCGCGGACACATCCTGGATTCGATTGGAGTAGAGGCTGAGGTAGGTCAACTTTGTGAGCGATGCCAGAGGGCTGATGTCGGCGATCTGGTTGCTGTAGAGGTACAGAGTCTCGAGCCCGCCCATGCCTGAGATCCCCGTCATGTTGGCCAGGGGGCTGATGTCACTGACCTGATTCTGGTGCAGACGCAGGTCCACGAGGATTCTATGACTGGCCAGCGGACGGAGGTCGGAGATCCGATTGCCGTTCATCCACAACTGCGTGAGATTCATCAGGCCGGACAGGGCCGAAATATCCTGAACCTGATTCTCTTCGAATCGCAGTTGTCCGATGTTGGTCATCGTCCTGACGGCGCTGATGTCCGTCAGTTGGTTGTTGCCCAGCATGAGACTGCTGAGATTCACCAGACTCCTCAGGGGGGACATGTCGCTGATCTGATTCTCCGCCAGCCACAGGAGTCCCAGATCGGTGAGGCCGGAGAGGCACGATACGTCCTGGATCTGATTTCGGGATGCCTTCAGGACCTCCAGGTTCGTCAGATTCTTCAGCGGCGACAGGTCCGCGATCAGATTGTCGGAGATGGAAAGTTCCGTGAGGTTCGAGGCGCACTCCAATCCCGTCAGGTCGACGATCCCCTTGTCACTTGCGTCGAGTGTCGTCAGGGTCTCCATCTCCACCTCGGTGGGGTCGTGTGTGATGTCGAGAGTGGTCTTGACGGCCTTCTTGAGCTTCAAATCCGCGAAGGTGACCGTCGGCGACGAGCCGGCGTATTCGGCCAATCGGATGATATCCTGGACGCTGACTTGGCCGCCCTCGCCGTCCCGGAAACGGACGAATCCGCGGAAGTCGTCGCCCGCGACGTAATGCTTTACCCACGCGGGGGCGTTGCCGTTGTGGTCTGTCGCCAAGATGGTGAGATTCATCACGCCCCCGGGGGCCAGGGGACGCGAGGAGACCCACGTCTGCGTCAGGCCCCATGCGACGCCGGCCGCCGTAAAGGTGGCCGCCTGTCCACTGTACCAAGTTCCGCTGGACACATCGATGCCCAGCACGCCAATCGCTCCGTTGCCCCACCAACTGTCTTTCTGCCCGTTTGCGTGTCCTTGATAGTAGAAGGGGATGTCACCGTACCAGACGATCTTGCCGCCGGCATTCAGGTATCTCCGAAGAGTGCACGTCGAGGACGCCGACTCGACCACGGTGTCTGGAGCCATGTCGTTGACGAATACCACCACACTGAGTTTCTTGTCGGTGATGCGAGCCAGCATCCATGTCTTGAGTTCGTCGGCATCGAGAATCTCGTAGCCGGCGGCCTGCAGAGCATTTCGCGTGGTTTCCGCGGTTCCCATCCAGCCGGTGGGGTAGCGCGAGTCCCAGTAGGCGGCGCGGATATACGCGCACTGTGCGACCCGTGCGCTCAGACCGATACTCGCCAGAAGAACATAAATCAGACATTGTTTTGCGTGCATGATCCTTCTCCTGTTCATCAGAACACACCGCCTCTCTATCACATTAGACGAACAGCCCACAGGGTCCTCGCCGTCGGCAGACGGACATCCGTCGTTCGCAGATGCGATACAGTTCCTCCACAATTGCTTGACCGACATCCCTGCAAGTTGTATCTGTGGCCGCTACCCGCCTCTCCGTGGGGTGAGAAACACCGCAATGCTCACAGGCAATAGTCACATTGTACCACGGGGAGTCTGCGTGTCAAGCGAACATCGCACGTTCTGCGGGGAGAGCGCGTGACGGTCAGACGGGTTTTGCCGCCGGTTGTCACGCGAGGGACAGGTTGTCACGACCCTCTCGGAACCAGGAAGTGGCGGCTATCGTCGCAGGTAGGCGAGTTCCTTGGGCAGCGGGACGTTGTTGCCGAAGTTGTCCTCGCCGTACCCGCGCTCGGCCAGGATCTGGATGTCGGCCAGCACTCGCTTGTCGCCGACGAATTCCGCGGTCATGTCGATGCTGATATCGATCTTGCCCATCGCGAGCAGGCGGGCGACCTCGCTGGTGACTCGTTCGAGCAGAGTCCCCTCGCTGCCGCAGATTCGCTCGGGCAGCTCCAGCGGCTGTTCATACATGACCAGTTTGCTCTTCTCGGCCAGCGCCAGGACCACGACACGGACGATCACGATGGCGTCCTCCGATTCCCCGTGTTCCGGGACCAGGCCCAGTCGGACGATCTCCCCGGCGAGCCACCGTCTCTTCTGGGCGTTGATTTTCTCGTTGGCGCGGAACAGGTCCAGCGAGGAACTGGCGTCGTACACTTCCTCGCCGAGCAGCATTTGGACTTTGCTGCCGTAGTGGAGGACCAGCTTGGAGATCAGGGTGGAGGGCCGCACGTGGAACCCGCGGTACTTTGGGATCGGGACCTCAATCCGGCCGACCTCGGCGTATCGCTTGAGCATGTCCTGGCAGAGGCTCACGGCCCGGCCGATGTACAGATCGATGAACGTGAGGGAGTAGTCCATCAGGACCGTCAGCAGCGTGTTGGGTTCCACTAGGCAGGGCACCGGCGAGGGATTCGCACAGAACTGCTTGTTCATGTGGCGCTCGTAGTAGTGCGCGAGCAGCGTGGCTGTCCGGAGCAGATGGAAAACGACGCTGACGTGTCCCCGCAGGACAGGCAGGTCGATGTCCTGGTGTTCGACCTCGGTCCCGGAGACGTAGGTATCGTACTGGGACTGGAGGTTGTGGAACTGGAATTCCAGGCTCCTCAGTCGTTCCTCGCTCAGTGCGGCGTGTGCCCGCGTGGCATACTCCTCCGGGCGTGCCCGGCTGGCCGCACGGACGTCCCCGCTCTCGGAGGCCAGGTTCAGGAAGGCGGTGGCCAGCAGGGTCACGGTCGCAGGGACCGTGGCCGCCTGGCGAGCGCCGCAGTTGTGGGCCAGACGACCGGGCAGCGAGTATTCCTCGTAGGCGTCGGCAATCTCCTGTTTCTCCGGGATCTTCAGGTTGCGCTCGCGGGAGCGGTTCAGGATCTCCTGGGAGGCCTGGGCCAGGATGCCGCCCGAGAAGGCCAGGGCCTCCTCGGTAGCCGCCAGGAAGTCTCGTTCCACGGGCATGAGCCGGTAGCTTGACGCCCGGTGTAGAATGTGCATCAGCTCGTAGCTGGCATCTGAGAACAGCTTGATCGTGGCCGTCAGCGAGCGGATGCTGCACCACAGGCAGTTCTTCCCGGCGTCGTAGGTGTCCAGGAACTCCTCGAATTGCATCGACTGGGACAGGAACTCGCCCAGCAAGGGGCGGCTCAGGACCGTGCGAGGGTTCTGGCAGGTCGAGAGATGATTGGCCAGGGCCAGGAGCATGTCGGCCCGCTTCTCGACCAACCGATGGAATTCCTGTTCGTTGACCAGACTAGCGTTCATCGTGCCGCGCCCCTGTTGCTGAGCTACTGTCATCGGATTGGCCTCGTGTTACTTCGGACTCTGCGGCGCCTTCTTCTCCAGCGGAACGTCCTCGACGGCAAAGCCCTTGGGCACGTCAATCTGGAACACTCTGTCGTCGATCTCCGCGTTGACCTGGGGATCGAGGAGCCGGATCTCGTGGATGTCCTCTTCGGTCGTGACCGCGTGAATCTGCGAAGGCAGGCCGATCTTGCGGTCGACCCAGAAGTCGATCTTGGTGTAGTCGTCCCTGTAGATTGAGTCCGGCCGGACGGTCAGGCTCAGATGCTGGAGGGCCGGATTGTCGTTCGGCTCGGCGACGATCCGCACGTCGAACTGCTCGCGCAGGTCGTCCATTTTCGAAAAGCCCAGGACCGGCATATGCCGGCTGGCCAGAGAGAACGCGTCGATCGGCTCGTTGGGCTCGGCCATCTGACGACGCTCCACGCGTTTGGTCTGGTAGTTCACGATCGTCAGGCGCACGCCGTCGAAAAGGAACTGCTCGATGTACCTCTGCTCGGGCTCTTCGTCATGCTGGAGCGTGAGGAAGTTGATTCGCAGACTGGATTGGTCCTGCGACTTGGCGTAGTGCAGAGTGCCGGTCCGTCGGGCCTGCGATTCGAGCAGCGGCTGCTTCGTGACGTAATCGACGTTGGCCTGGTAGGATTTCAGGCCTGCCGCCTTGTCCTGGAGGCGCTGGAGGGCCTGATCGACCTCATTCGAGTCATTGGCCGCGACCCGGCAGCAGGTCGGGGCGTTCGGGTCCTCGATCCGGGCACCGGCGGCTCCGACGGCCATCAGGCCCGTGATGAACCCCGCGACAACTACTCCACGCATTCTGGCTCCTGGCTGTGCAGCGTGCAAAAAGACACCTCACGTTTCAAGCGACGGGTCGATCGACCCTGTTGTGATTATCGACAATCGGCAGCAACTCATGGAGGGTTTGGACGGTGAAATCTGCGTGTTGGGCGAATTCGCCGGCCCGGTCGTGGTTGGCGATCAGGACCGGGATGGCGCCGGCGGCCCGCGCGCAGAGCAGGTCGAAGAGGTAGTCGCCGACGAGCATCGTCTCGGCCGGCTGGACCGCGAACTGCTCGCACAGGCGCAACACGCCGAAGGCATGGGGTTTTACCGGCCCGTCCTCCCGACCGACGACGCCGTCGAAGCGCAGACGATGCTTTTCCGCGACCGCCACCGCATTGCACTTGCGATTCCGCGTCAGAATGCCGATCCGGATACCCCGTTTCCGCAATCCGTCCAGGGTATCCCTGGCTCCCGGGTTGAGCGCCGATTCCGACACGGCTCTTTGCTCATGGAGGTGAAGGACGACCTCGGCGCGCTGACGCTGCTCCGAGGTCATGCGCTCCATGGCCTCCAGGATAGGACCTCCATTGCGGTTCATTCCGATTTCCTCGCGGATTGCGTCGAAATCGAAGTACGGCTCGGTGATCGTTCCATCCAAGTCGAATATCACAGCTTTTATCGGCATACCCAAATCGGCCTGATCCATATCCATCGACCAAACAGCTCCCACCAGCGGCAAGAACGCGCCTTTCCTTCTCAATACGTTGGTCGCCGGATGGGGTTTTGTCAAGCCTTTGCCCTGCTCCTGAAGTTATCGGTCCTGGGGGGCGAGCATCGGGCTCATCTGCGGTGTTCCTTCAGAAGGTTCAGAAGAAAGCGGGTGGTCGGACTGAACGCCCGGCCCTTGCGGACGAGGATGCCGGTCGGCCGGATGAACCGTTCGTTGGAGAACGGAATGGCCTTGAGTGTGCCGCCGGCGACTTCCTGGACGATCGTCGCCTGCGGCAGGATGCTCACGCCGGCATTGATTTCCACCGCGCGCTTGATGGTTTCGACGTTGTCGAACTCCATGACGGGGCGCACGATCGTGTTGTATCGCGACAGAATCCCGTCGATCCAGGCGCGAGTGGGCACGTCTTTGTCGAATGCGATGAATCGCTCATACTGCAACTTGTGGATGTCCGCCTTCTTCTCCGCGGCCAGCGGATGCTTCGGACTGCACGCCAGGACGAGCAATTCGTCCTCGAACTCATATGCGTCCAGACGCTTGTCCTTCCTGGGGATGGCCACGATGCCGATGTCCACCTCGCCGTTGAGGACGAGATCGTAGATCTGCTCGGCGCTGGGGTAATCGATATGCACGTTGACGTTCGGGTAGCGGGTCAGGAACTTCTTGACGTACTCGTGCAGGCTGTGCATCCCGATGCTGAAAATGGCGGCGACGTTGATCCGCATGTCGATGCCCGTTGCCAGGTTGTGCAGCTCATTCCTGAGTTGGTCATAGCGTTCCAGGATATCGCGTGCGGCCCGGTAGAACACTTGGCCGGCCTGGGTCAGTTCGATGGGGCGCTTACGGCGGGTGATGAACTGGCACTTGTGGGTCAGCTCCAGTTGGGCCAGTTGCTGCGAGACTGCCGACTGGCTCAGAAGATGCTTGTCAGCCGTCTTCGAGAAGCTGTGAGAATCCGCCAGGTCACAGAACAGCTTCAACGTTTCCAGGTGCATTATTAACGCTCCTAATGATATGTATCACCACAAGGGGGTTCTCCTATCAGGCAACGGCAGCCATACTATTAGTTCCGCTAATGCAACACAAGTCCAGACAGTGTTTTGAGGAGTCGCACAATGAATCTGCAACAGCCCAGTGCCGATGAGGCCACGCAGACCCAGAACCGCTCGCGGAGCGTATCGCCCGTTTCGGGGATCCGTACGCGCTGTGTCGACGGGTGTCGAGGCAACTGCGAGACGTTCAAGGCCACGTTCCGCGACCGGGAGGCGATCCATCCCGGTCCCTTCGGAACCCTGACCGCCGGCGGCGACAAGAACTACCCCATCGACTACTCGCACCTGAATATCGCCGGGCATGCCCTGGGGGCCAAGGGTCTGCCGGCAGGGGAGGTCGGCCACTCGGACAGCACCCTGTTTCCCATGGTCAACACTGAGATCCAGTACGGCGTGCACACCAAGGTCAAGATGAAGCTGCCGGTCTTCACCGGGGCGCTGGGGTCCACCGAGATCGCCCGCAAGAACTGGGAGCATTTCGCCACCGGCGCCGCGATGGGCGGCATCACCATCGTCTGCGGCGAGAACGTCTGCGGCGCCGACCCCGGCCTGGAACTCGACTCCCAAGGCAAGGTGAAAAGGGCCCCGAACATGGCCGAGCGGGTCGAGCAGTACCGTCGGTACCACGAAGGCTATGGCGACATGATCGTCCAGATGAACGTCGAGGATACCCGTCTGGGCGTGGCCGAGTACGTCATCAGCCGGCTCGGCGTCGAATCGGTCGAGCTCAAGTGGGGCCAGGGCGCCAAGTGCATCGGCGGCGAGATCCAGGTCGATTCGCTCGAACGAGCCATTGAACTGCAGAAGCGAGGCTACCTGGTCACCCCCGATCCCTCGAATCCCGCCAACCAGGCGGCATTCGAAGACGGCGCGTTGAAGCATTTCGAGCGGCACTCCCGCCTGGGCTTCGTCGACCAGGATGGCTTCATGAAGGAAGTCGAGCGGATTCGCGGGCTGGGCGCCAAGCGGGTCACGCTCAAGACCGGCGCCTATCCGATGCGCGAGCTGGCCATGGCGATCAAGTGGGCGTCCGATGCGAAGCTCGACCTGCTGACCATCGACGGCGCCCCTGGCGGGACCGCTATGAGTCCCTGGCGAATGATGGAAGAGTGGGGCGTTCCGACCTTCTATCTGCAATCCATGACCTACGACCTGTGCTGCAAGCTGGCGGCCCGTGGCAAGTTCGTCCCGGATATCGCCATCGCAGGCGGGTTCAGCTCCGAAGACCACGTCTTCAAGGTCCTGGCGATGGGCTCGCCGTTTACGAAGGCGGTTTGCATGGGCCGGGCGCTGATGATCCCCGGCATGGTCGGCAAGAACATCGGTCTGTGGCTCCAGCAGGGCGCCGATGCGCTGCCCAAGACCGTCAGCCAGTTCGGCACGACGCTCGAAGAGATCTTTGTCTGCTATGAAGACCTCGTGGCTAAATACGGCAGGGAAACCGCCAAGAAACTCCCTGTCGGCGCGATCGGTCTGTATACCTTCTGCGACAAGCTGAAGGTCGGGCTCCAGCAGCTCATGGCCGGCAGCCGGAACTTCAAGGTCTCCACGATCAGCCGGGATGACTTGATGGCGCTGACGCCCGAAGCGGCCCAGGTCTCCGGTATCGCCTGCGTCATGGATACCCACAAAGAAGAAGCGGCGAAGATCATCAATAGCTGAATTGGACAGTCCGCATAGTCAGCCAAAGGACCTCTCGTTAGCAGAAACAGGGAGGCCGTTTCCCTCATGCCGGGGAACAGGAGTCGGATTTGGGAGAATTCCTGTGCGATTGTGACACTGGTATTCGAGGGTTCCCAAAGACATCGAGGCCACGCCGGAGGAATCCCCCTGAGCCGAAAGGACTTCAGGTCCTGCAGCGACGATTCGCAGGATGGCTGAAGCCTGGTCATATTACGGCAACCTCTGCGCCGGAGCCGATTGCCCGCAGATTCTTCTTGAAATGCGGTCCGAAAATCTGGTATACATAGAATCTAAGTGGCACCTGCAATTCTCATTCTCACAATTGAGAGCCTGTAGCGGCTCGGGACGGAAGGGATGTCGTGATCGCGTCATAGGAGAAGCGAGGCGCGGTGGGCAAGGACCCTGCACGCAGCCCGCTATCTCTCTGCATTTCCAAGTTTTCTGTGAAGGAGGATGAATATGTACAGAATGTGTATCGGGCTGATCTCGCTCGTCCTGGTGTTGGCGGCCAGTGCATCCACGCAGGCGGCGACGTTCAGCGACAGTTTCGACACGCCGTTCGACTACCTGACCGAGGGCGCCGGAGCCTACAGCGGCATGGTGACCGATGGAGTCAGCGCGCTGAACGCATCCATCACTCAGGCCGGCGTGCTCTATTTTGAGTCGGTGGGCGGCGTCTGGGATCCGGGGCCGGGACCGCTGCTCTACGTCGAGGTGAGCGGCGATTTCGTCGCCACGGTCAAGGTCGCCGACTATGCCGGAACGGCGGACGCCTATGTCTACTACAACAACTGCGGCTTGATGGCCCGCGCGCTGCCCGCTGATGGCGGCGACGGCGAGGACTGGATCGCCATAGATTATTTCCCGTTGTACGGCGTGGGCAACATCGTCAGATATGCGGACGACGGCGTGCGCTACGAGGACGTGGGTGGCAATGGGGCCGCCTTCAACGCGGACACCTATCTGCAGATCGAGAGAGTCGGCAACACGTTTTATCTGCGTACCAGTCCCGATGGTGAGAACTGGGTCGATTATCCCGATGCCGGTTTCTCGCCTCTGGAACGTCCCGACCTGGACGGTGTACCGGTGCAGGTGGGGCTGGCCCAGTGCACCTACACGGCCAATGTGGGATACGCCGCGTTCGACGACTTCAGCATTGTGACGCCGGGCCCGAAGGTGGTCTGGGTGTCGGCTCGGCATCCTTCCAGCGCCGATGCCAACGTGCCGAGTGACGCCGGCTTCGTGGCTCTGCTGGAGGAAGCGGGCTATGACGTGGACTACACGGCGGGATCGGTCGCCGGGACCAGCTACTGGGAGACCCTGGACGCGAACCAAATGGCGGTTCTGGAGGCGGCGGACCTGGTCATCATCGGCCGGGACTGCAACAGCAGCGGCGTATCCAGCGACGCCAACGAGATCGCGTTCTGGAACGGCTTGAAGACGCCGGTCATGCTCATGAGCTCGTACATCGCCGGCAGCAACCGGTGGAACTGGTTCAACACCACCAGCCAGAGTGCTCGCGAGTCTTACTACGACGTAAAGGCGGTTGATCCGAACGGTGTGCTCTTTGCGGGCGTGGCGCTTGACGCCAATGACGTGGCACAGTGGTATGATCCGAATGTCGCCAGCGGCTATTCCAGCTTCATTTTGATGGCGGACGCCGGCAACGGCACGGCGCTGGCGGTCCGGCCCGACAACGGCAACGTCCTGGTCGTGGAATGGGCCAAGGGCAAGGCCTTCTACGAGGGCTCTGCCCAGACTCCCGGCGGCCGACGCATGTTCTTCAACGCCGGCACCCAGGAAATCTCGGGTCTCAAGACCGATTGGGGCGTCATGAACCTCAACGCAGAAGGCCAGCAGATCTTCCTCAACGCGGTGGCCTACATGGTAACCCGCAATCCGATCTTGGTTTCGGTGGAGAACGCCAGCTTCGAGCTGCCCGGCACCGAGAAGATCAAAGGCTGGAACGGCGAAGGCGTCTCGGGTACACCGGCTGTCGATATCCCTGGCTGGGTCTGCGACACGACAGTCAGCGATTCCGGCGTGGAATCGGATACGAACTACCCGGCCTCTGACGGCGCATGGACCGCCTTTCTGATGGGCTCCGATCCCTCGGTCTGGCAACTGACGGACTACGTCATCGATGCCGAGGACGTCTTCGAGGTGCTGGTGGATGCCCGTGACAATTGGGCCGCCACCACGCTGCGGATCATTCTGTTCTATGACGACGAGGGCGCGCGCATTCCGACGACCTTCGTCAATGTAACGCTCACAAGCGAGATGCAGACCTTCTCGCTGGAGTTCAACGCAGCGGATGCACCGGATGCCGTCGGCAAGTGCATCGGCATCGAATTGGACAATGTGACGACCGCCGGCAGTAGCTGGCTTGGCTTGGACAACGTCCGCCTGTTCGACCTCGAAGGTCGTTGATGTTGCCGCCCGCCCACCAGGGCACAAGGCAACGGGTGAATTGAACAGGGCTCCTTCACCTGTGGGGAGCCCTGTTGTTTCTATCGACGGGTGTGTGGTCTGAGGAACCGGTTTGCTGTTGCTGTGAGGTCCCCTCCCGGCTACAATGCTCGCATGAGTCAGGACGTGGATCTGAACAAAGTGGTTCGCCAGCACCTCGAAGCGGAGAGTTTCTTCACGGGTTTCTCGGTAAAGGGCAAGACCCGAGCCGAGGGAAGTCTTCCCTCGAATCGCGGGCCGGACGCCCAAGACACGCCGGAACCGAGACACACGCCTGCCGCCGATCCGGTGGTCGAACTGGAAGCGATCGCGGCGGAGGTCCGCCGGTGCCGCAAGTGTGAACTGGGTTCGCAGCGAACAAACGCGGTGCCCGGCGAGGGCAATCCCCGGACGCGCATTATGCTTGTGGGCGAGGCGCCGGGCGCCGAGGAAGACGCCCAGGGCCGCCCGTTTGTCGGCAGGGCAGGGCAACTCCTCGACAAGATCATTGAAGCCTGCGGCTTGAAACGCCAGGAAGTCTTCATCGGGAACGTCCTCAAGTGTCGCCCGCCGGACAACCGCGATCCTCGACCCGAGGAGATCATTCACTGTTTACCCTATCTCCAGAGACAGATCGAGATTCTCAACCCAGAAGTCATCGTGGCGCTGGGGGCGCACGCGGCCAGGACGCTGCTGAACACGAACAAGCCGATCGGCCAGCTCCGCGGCCAGTTCCACGAATATTGCCCCGGCCTGGGGCGGCCGCCTATCAAGCTCATGGCCACCTATCACACTGCCTACCTGCTTCGAAACTACACGCCGGATAACCGCAGACGGGTCTGGGAGGATATGAAGAAGGTCCTCGCGGAACTGGGCCTGCCTGTCCCCGAACACGGCAAAGCATCTTGAAATCCACGCAGTTTCGCAGGTCCCCATGCCGACGCCTCGCAGGTATGTCAAGACCGCTCTGTGTGTTCTTCGGTTCGCAACTGTGTCGTCGTTGCCAACGGGCGCGAACGTCGTTTGGTTATTCGCGCCACCCAGGTTCCGTCGCGGACTCAGGATGAGCTTCAGCTTCTTGGCTCGACGAGATGATGGTTGACAAGGATGCTCCGGCGGGGTATGGAGTCGGTCGGAGCGCGCCGAACCATCCGGCGCCAAGAGCCGATCCTCGATCTGGAAAGGGACTTGGCATGAAAGTGCAAATTCGGGACATCTGCACGGCTTGCGGGTTCTGTTGCGACGTCTGCCCCGAGGTGTTCGAGATGGGCGACGAGATGGCCACGGTGATCGTGGATGAAGTGCCTGCACAACTGGAAGATGCAGCCGAGCAGGCCGCTGCCGAGTGTCCGGTCGAGGCGATTGTCATCGTGCGCGACTGACCTGTCATCTCCGATGTTCAGCTTTCTCTCGTCGTTTCCATGGCTGCGAAAATGACGCCGCGTGATTGCAGTCTCTTGCGGTTCAGGGTTGCTCCGTTACGCAGCGCGGGTCCATGAAATGGAGCAGGTAGTCCGGCCCGCCGGCTTTTGTGCCGCCGCCGGACATCTTGAACCCGCCGAACGGCTGGACCTTCACCAGGGCGCCGACGCAACTGCGGTTCAGGTAGAGATTGCCAACGCGGAACTCGCGGACTGCGCGGTCCAAGTGTTCGCGGTTTCTGCTGAAGAGCGCCCCTGTCAGTGCAAAACGCGTCGCGTTGGCCCACTCCAGCGCCTGGTCGAAGTCTCCGGCCCGCAGCACGGCCAGCACCGGGCCGAACACTTCCTCCTGCGACAGGCGATGGGCGGGTGTGATGCCCTCCGCTATTGTCATCGGGACATAGTAACCACTCTGGGGGACCTCACTTCGGCAGAGGATCTTGCCTTCTTGAGCTGCCAGTTCGACGTATTGCAGGATCGTTCGTTGTGCCTTGCCGTCGATCACGGGACCCATGTAGTTGGTTGGGTCCTCCGCGGGACCGATCTTCAGCTTCTTCGCAGCCTCGACGAGTCGGGGTACGAATCGGTCGTACACTTTGTCGTGGACGATCAACCGGGAGCAGGCGGAGCATTTCTGGCCCTGGTAACCGAAGGCGGAATACAGGACGTCCCGGATCGCGGCGTCCTGGTCGAATTCCTCATCGAGGATGATCGCATTCTTGCCGCCCATCTCGCACACGACGTGCTTGACGGAGGGCTGGTCCTTCGGAGTCCGTCCGGCCCGTTCGATGATTCGCAGGCCGACGTCCATCGAGCCGGTAAAGGCGATGACGGTCACTTTGGGACTATCCACGAGATAGTCTCCGATAGCGGAACCGGGCCCCGGGACGTAATTGAAGACACCGTCCGGCAGACCGGCCTCGCGAAAGATCTCGACGAGATGATGTCCCACGACCATGGACTGGCTCGACGGCTTGTAGACGACCGGATTGCCCGCCACGATGGCAGCCGCGGACATGCCGCAGCCGATGGCGAACGGGAAGTTCCATGGTGAGATGACGACGGTGACGCCTTTGGGTTGATAGAAGTAATGATTTGACTCAGCGCCGTAGCTGCCCATATCCTGCGGTGTGCCCAGACGAATCATCTCTCGTGCGTAGTATTCCAGAAAGTCGATTCCCTCCGCGACGTCATTGTAAGCCTGGGCCCACTGTTTGCCTTCCTCCAGGACCTGCCAGGCGGAATACTCGAAGATTCTGCGACGGGCCGCGTCGGCTGCCTTGACGAGATACCGGGCGCGTTCGACGGGGTCCACGTTGCGCCAGCTCGACAGGGCACGCTGGGCTGCGGAAAGAGCCGTTTCCGCTTCCCCCCGGCCCGCCTGACACACCGTCCCGATAACCTCGCTCGGATTGGCGGGATTGACGGAGTCCAGCGTGTCGGGCGTCGTGACCTCTCGACCGTCGATATACAGGGGATACGTTCTGCCAAGCTGTGTGCGCACCTCAGCGATCGCGCGGGGGAAAGCCTCGCGGACTCTTGGATCGTCGAGGCCCGGGAAGACCCGCTCGTTCCTGAATGGTGCCAGTGTCGGACCAGCCTTTGCCTGTGCGTTGCCCTTGACCATCTTCGATACACTCCTCAATGGGGTCGGCTTCGGCCTGTGTCCTTGAGAGCCGACATCCTGCAATCGTTCGTGCTCCATTTGTGCTCCTCGATCAACCTGCAGAGAGTTCCCGACTTCGCTCGGCGGCGCGGGTCAGCCCCGAGGAAATCATATCACTGAACCCGCGAGCCTGGAATACCTTGAATGCCGCTTCGGTGGTGCCGTTCGGCGTCGCCACACGAGCACTGAGCTGCGCGGGGGTATCGCCTTCCGTTGCTGCTCTTTCCGCCAGCAAGGCGGCGCCCTTCGCTGTCTGCAGTACAAGGTCCTGAGCTTCCTTTTCGGGCAGACCCAGTTTGATACCCGCGGCAATCATCTCATGCATCAGCAGGAAGAAGTAGGCCGGGCCGGAACCACTGACCGCCGTCACGATGTCCAGCAGGTCCTCATCCTCCACGGTGACCGTCTGACCGACGGACAGCAGGATCAGCCTGGCCTTCTCAACGTTCTTGAGAGCCTTCTCATTCGCATACAGCACACTGGCGGCCTCCCGCACCCACGCGGGCATGTTCGGCATGACGCGAACGATGGCCACGTCGCCAAGGGTGGATGAAATGAGCGAGGTTCTGATCCCGGCGGCAATCGAGATAATCAGGACGCCGTTGTCGATGTGGTCCTTGATGCTCTCCAGCGCGGCCCTCATGTTCTGCGGCTTGACGCTGAGCACCAGGACGTCCACCTTTGATGCCAGCTCCGCATTATCCGTCGCCGTCCGGACCCCATAGTGCTCTCGGAGGTACTCGAGCCGTTCCGAGCGGACGTCGCTGACGTAGACCTTGCCCGGTCTATACACGCCGGCCTTCAGGACGCCGTTGATGAACGCCTCCGCCATGTTGCCGCTGCCGATGAAGCCGATTGTCTCCACAGATTTCTCCTTGCAGATGATTTGGAACAGTCAGAATCACGCGCCGGGTTTCGAGTTTCGCGATGCAGGGTATCGCGTGCGAGTCGAGAAATCAAGGCAAAAGCCTACCCCGTGAGCATCTCAAACTGTTCTCGGCTGAGACACTGTCTCAGTTTCTGCAGCGCCGATAGCTCGATCTGGCGAATTCGCTCCTTGGTCAGATCGAGTTCCTCGCCGATTTGCTTGAGCGTCCTGGTGTTCTTGCGGATCGCGCTGCCCGTGAGCCCGAAGTGGTGAAGGATGACGTACTGCTCTCGCTCGTCGAGTTCCTGGCGAATGACCTCCGCCAGGTCCTGGCGGGTCCGTTCGATGGCCAGGAGATCGGCAGTCGTGTCCCGCATGTCCCGCTGAATGCTGGCGAGAGAGGCCGCCCGCTTGGGAGTCAGCTCCGTGCTGCGCCCGGAGACCTTCGCGTATTCCTTGGCGATGTCCAGCGAAGCCCGACGGCTGAAGCGGAAACCCTTGGTGTAATCGAACTCCTCGACCGCCTGGATCAACGCGAAGTTGCCTTTGCTGACCAGCTCCAGGAAGCTTGGGCCGTCGCTGGTATGCTTGCCTGCGATGCTCACCACGAGGCGCAGATTGGCCTCGACCAGGAGTGTACGGATTGTCTCGGCTTCGTCGAGATACCCCTCCAAACGCCGCAACAGCCCGGCCGAGACCTTCGACAGTCTGAGCTCGTGACGTTCCTGGGATGCCAGATATTTGAGGTAATTGTACCGCCGGAACAGCTCGATCTCCCGGTCCCGGCTTAGGACGGGAGTGACCTTCAGTATCTGCATGTACTCCGGCAGGAGGTTGGGCTCGGCGCCCCAACTGGGGGATTCCGCACCTGCGAGCCCCTCCCAGTCGCGGCTTGTCTCGTCCTGGGAGGCTTTCTCATCGACCAGCTCCAGCGCGTCGATCTTCGTGGGTGACTCAGGTCTGTCGAGGACCAGCGGCGCGCCGAGAATCTGCTCCCGGGCGCCGGCCTGAGTGAACTCGTCGCTGGCGACGTGCTCGATCTTGCGGGCCAGCAGGGCGGCGGCCCTTCGCTGATTGATGATCCGATGGACCGTCGCCCGGCTGCGGTCGAATCGCTCCATGAGCGGGCGGATGCCGACCCCTTGCTTGTGCAGCCGGAACAGTTCCGCGGCCTCCATCGGTCGGATGCGCCCCAGGGGACGACGGAAGACGGGCCTGTCCGGATGCTGCTTCTCGTACTGCTGTAGCAGGGTACGGACGGTCTCGCGAGCGACCCCCAGCTTCTCGGCGATCTGCCCGATGATCTGGTGACGGGACAGGGAGGCCTTGGCGGCCAGGCCACGGGCCTGGCGGACGATCTGTTGATGCTGGGTCTCGGTCAGACGCCGGAAGCGGGTTGCACTGGCGACCCAATCCGGATTCTCGTGGGCGAACCGTTCCACCACCGACTCGAGAAAGCCCAGACGGTGCACGCCGTCGGCGAACACGAACTTCCGGGGCAACAGGCCGCGAGTCCGCCAGCGGTCGATTGTCTTCGTCGCGACGCTGAACCTGGCGGCCAATTCTTCGACGGTGTACACCCGCTCGCCTGCGTCGGCGACGGGCGTCGCCAGCTTGCCGCTGAGCTTCGTGATGAAGATCTGCAGGTCGTCTCTCAGATCGCTCCCGGCGACGATCTCCTGTTCCTGGCCGCCCTTGGGCTGGAAACCGGTGATATGAAAGCAGACGAAGTCGTAGGGGTATTGCTTGTCTTTGTCGATCAGGGCATACAGCTTCTCTGCTGCTCCCAGTTGCGTACGGCGTTTGGCCTCCGGCGTGAACCGAAGCTGCATGAGCAATTGTGCCAGGTTGTGACTCTTGATCTTTCTCATTGGGCCAAGTGTCTATTTTACCGAACACACGCTGGACCGCCAAGCAGATTCGACGCTTTCGCTTGCGTTTTGCCCAGGTTCTCGGGAGAATGAAGGCGCCATTGAGTCGGCATCGTGGGGAGCAGGTATGAGTGATGTCACTCGCATTCTGAACGCCATCGAACGGGGGGACGCCAAGGCTACGGATGAGTTGTTGCCCTTGGTCTACGAGGAGTTGCGTTTGCTGGCGGCACAGAAGCTGTCCCATGAGCAACCCGGTCAGACGCTTCAGGCTACGGCCCTGGTGCACGAGGCCTACCTCAGACTGGTCGGAGACATCCCCCAGAGTTGGAGCAGTCGGGGCCATTTCTTTGCTGCCGCCGCGGAGGCGATGCGGCGGATTCTGGTCGAGAATGCACGTCGAAAGAAGAGCCTCAAGCGCGGAGCAGGGCGTTCCTGTGTCGATCTGGACGCTGTCGAAGCCGTCGCGTCGACGGATTCCGATGACCTGGTCGCGCTGGATGAGGCGCTCACCAGGCTGGCACAGGAGGATTCGACAAAGGCCGCCCTCGTCAACCTGCGATTCTTCGCCGGCTTGAGCATAGACCAGGCCGCAGAAGCCATGGGGATCTCACGGGCGACCGCGATTCGCCATTGGTCATTTGCAAGAGCCTGGCTGTATCACCAGGTGCACGACGGCGGTTAGGCCGAGTCGTCGCAGACAGATTCCTTGACATTCCCTTGCGTTTTCGTGAGTCGGTTCGGTTCCCAATTTCGCACTGTTCTGTAAAGACGTGGCCAGAGGAGTTGCGATGCAGCCGACACTGAACAAGATCGAGGAGGTTTATCATGCGGCCCTGAGCAGGGAACCCGGGCGGGCGCGGACGGCGTACCTGGACGGCGTCTGCGGCGATGACATCACCCTTCGAGCCCAGGTTGAAGCCTTGCTCCAAGCCAACGACCGGGCCGGGGATTTCCTTGAGGTTCCCCCTGTGGGCGAGGGCATTCTGGTGGGTGACTCCCCCGTGATGGAAGGCTCCGGCGCGGTCATCGGGCGATACAAACTCCTGGAGAAGATCGGCGAGGGCGGTATGGCGGTGGTCTATATGGCCGAGCAGGAGCAGCCCATCCGCCGGAAGGTGGCCCTCAAGATCATCAAGCTGGGCATGGACACCCGCCAGGTCATCGCCCGATTCGAGGCCGAAAGGCAGGCTTTGGCGATGATGGACCATCCGAACATCGCCAAAGTCCTCGACGCCGGCGCCACGGATACCGGCCGGCCTTACTTTGTCATGGAACTGGTCCAAGGGGTCTCAATCACCGAGTACTGCGATAGGAATAGCCTGAGCACCAAGGACCGGCTCGCCCTGTTCATCCAGGTCTGCAACGCAGTCCAGCACGCCCATCAGAAAGGCATTATCCACCGCGATATCAAGCCCTCGAATGTGATGGTCACCCACCATGACGGCAAACCCATCCCCAAGGTGATCGATTTCGGCATCGCCAAGGCCACCAACCAGCGTCTGACCGAAAAGACGCTCTTCACCCGCTACGTTCACCTGATCGGCACTCCTGCTTACATGAGTCCCGAACAGGCCGAACTGAGCGATCTGGACATCGATACCCGCACCGACATCTACTCGCTGGGCGTGTTGCTCTATGAACTCCTAACGGGCACGACACCCTTCAGCGAGGAGGAGCTTCGCAAGGCCGGTTATGTCGAGATGCAGCGGGTGATCCGGGAACAACAGCCGGTGAAGCCGTCGACGCGGATTCGGACCGCTCATGTAGCCCAGCCGCCCTCGGCTGGGGGAATCAAGCAGCCGCCCCCGGCTGGGGGAACTGGGACCACCCCCGAGGGCGGGGGTGCCACAGGTGTGCATGGCATACCCCACCAGCAGGTCCGAGGCGATCTCGACTGGATCGTGATGAAGGCCTTGGAGAAGGACCGCGCCCGGCGGTACGAGACGCCGAACAGCCTGGCTTCGGACATCCGGCGGCATCTCGAGCATGAGCCAGTCCTGGCCCGAGGCCCGAGGGCAACGTACCGTGTGGAGAGGTTCCTCCGCAGGCACCGTTCCCAGGTTGTTCTGGCCTTGGCAATCGCGGTCGTCGCAATTGCGGCCGGCGTCGTTCTGTCCCTATGGAATCGAGACCGCGCCCAACTGGCGGAGGCGGAGGGCTTCAAGCATCGGGGCATCCTGTCCCAGGCCCGCGAGCAACATGCCAAGGCCGAGCGTGACGCTGCCTTGGAGACGATCAAACCCATCCTGCAGAGCAAGCACGTTGGTCCAGAGGCCCGGCTCCTTCAGGCTACGATCCTCGTGGACAACCGTCATCCTGCCGAGGCGGTGACTATCTTGAATACCCTGCTCAACGAACGACCCGAGATTACCGGAGCCGCCCATTCGCTCCTGGCACGAATCCTCTGGGAGAGTGGATCACCCGATGGCGAAAGGCTCATGGAGATTGAAGAACACCGCCGACAGGCCGAGACGTTACTGCTTGGAGTTCCGCCTTCAGGCGGGAAAGACCCCTCCGATCCGCGGGAACGCGGGACTCCGAGCGCGGAGGCGTATTTCCAGCGGGCCATGACCGCGATGACCATCAAGGAGCAACTCGCCGCACTCGACAAGGCCCTACAGCTTGATCCCAGCCACTTTGAATCCCGTAGACTCCGAGCCTTCACGTACTACGCATCGCGGAAGTACGACCGGTTGAAGGATGATGCCTTGGTCATGACTGTCATAAGACCACGGGACCCGTTGGGATACTCCCTGCGTGCAGTTGCTTGGCGAGGGTTGGGCCGCTATGCGGAGGCTGTTACCGCCTATGACACCGCCCTGGGACTCACACCCGACGAGAATCCCGCCCATCTCGATCTGTGCACTCAACGAAGTGAGACACTGTTGCGGATGGGCGAGTACCAGCGCGTCGTTGCCGAGGCCCCGGCGGACGCAGACAATCTCATGCCCTTGCGGTATCACGTCTTCTGTGCCGTGACCGCATTGGGCGAGTACGACAAAGCGACGTCGCTTTTCCGCAAGATCATCGCTCCGGGCCATGAAGCCCGCCGACAGTTTCGGGACTGGTGCGCCAAGTATGTCTTCGACACGCTGGAAGCCGGGCGGTCTTGGCATCAGGTGGGTCGCGAACCTGCTGGTGCGGCCTTTCTGCCGATGGTGGAGGCGGAGGAAACGTATCGCAGCCTCTCCACCAAGGCACACCGCCTCACCACAGATGGGTTCAGTGCGGCGTGGTCGCCGGACGGCGCAAAGCTCGCCTTCAGCCTGGGGGTGCAGGGCTACAGTGGCGTTGCGCTCTTCGATCCCGCCACAACGGAGACGGAATTGCTGATCGTCCCCGGCAAGGACCCACGGTGGTCGCCCGATGGCAAGTACATCGCTTTTGTGCGAGACCGCCAGAACTTGCGGCTGGAGGAGTTGCTGACTCCGGAGCCCGGCAGACAGCAGCCTCCGGTGACCGACGAAGAGGTCTGGGTAATGAACGCCGACGGCACAGAGCCCCGGCTACTGGCTCAGGGCAGTTGGCCTTCGTGGGGCAGTGACTCTGAGCACCTCTACTATCTCTCGCGTGGGAATAGCACACTGTGCTCGATCCCTCTTGCGGGGCAAGCCACTGAACGTAGGCGAATCATGAAGTGCCCGAATGTGTTGCCATCCGTCTCGCCGGACAATCGGCATGTAGCGTACTTTGAAGGCGAATCGCTCAAGATCAGGGACCTGGCATCGCAGGAGACTGTCGCAGAATGCCGGATGCCGTCGATGGCGTGGGGCGTGACTGGCTGGTCGCCCAGCGGCAACGAAGTCTGCCTGGGCGGCGGCAATCCCCAGAGAGACGGAACCGGCCTGTGGGTTTATGATCTTCAAAGAGAAGAGTTCCAAAGAGTCCTCGAAGGTCAGATCACCGCCACCTGCTGGTCTCCCGGGGGCACGCAGTTGACCTTCTGCCTGGGCACGCCGTACCTGGAGACCTGGACTGCTGATGTCGATCCGAGTGTCCCGACAACTGCAACACTGGGGCCAGGTCAGAGTCTCGATGAGCACCTCCGCGAGACGCTTGCGTTCCACACCCGCAGGATCGAGGCTGATCCGAATGATGCCTATGCCTACTCCAGTCGGGCGCAATGCCATGATTGGTTGGGCGACCGCGCCAGGGCCACTGCCGACATGAGGCAGTGGTCGGCCATTCTCAGCGAAGGGTCGCCTCGTAGCTCATCATCAGAAACGCGATGCAACTTGCGCCGTGTGTTCAGCCTGCCATTCGATTGTCAGTTGGTCTTTTCTGCAGAAAGACCTGTGAATGAGATTCCAATGATGTCTGTTGCCTTCGGGCAGAAGGGACGGTGGGAAATGAAGCTGTGCAAGAGTCCTATGTTTGTAGCATCCCTGGTTGGGCTTTGTGTTGTCTCAAGTGTTGACCCACGTCGGGCCTACGCGGACTTTACATTCGGCGAGCCGGTGAAGGCAGAGATGCCCATGCCTTTCGAGGATTATTACGAATGTATTAACTGCTATTCCTTCGACGGCCTGGAAATGTATGTTCAGTCGGACCGCCGACCGTATGGGTATGGGGACTGCGACTTGTGGGTGCTCAGGCGTAACTCAATAGGCGACGACTGGGGGCCCCTCGAGAATCTAGGGCCTGTTGTCAACAGCGCAAAAGGCGACGCTTTCTCATCCATCTCCGCCGATGGGCTTGTGCTCTGTTTCAATTCTGATCGCTCTGGCGGATATGGTGGCCACGACATATACATGACGACGCGTCCAACGAAGAACGATGCCTGGGGGCCGCCAGTGAATCTCGGGCCTACGGCAAACAGCTCCAGGTACGATGCCTGCCCTTGGGTGTCGCCGGACGGTCTGGAGGTCTATTTTCAGTCGTGGCGCCCCGGTGGATATGGTCACGCCGATATCTATGTGGCGCGGAGAGGGACACGGAGCGAGCCGTGGCGAGCCGCAGAAAACCTGGGCCCGTCTGTAAATAGCGCATACGATGAGCTTGGCCCGGTGCTCTCCCCAGATGGTCTTCTGCTCTTCTTCAGCGACGGCGAACACAGACGCCCCGCCGGCTATGGACGTACTGACATGTGGATGACCAGACGAGCCACGCTTTCTGCCCCTTGGGAAGCGGCGGTGAATCCTGGGCCCAAGATCAACAGCGCGGCGGACGACTACATGGCATGCATCTTGCCACCTGATGGTCGCTTGGCGTACTTCATGACCGTGCGGGATGGGACCTACAGTCACTGGCATACGCCCATCCTCCCCATCGTGGATTTCAATGCCGATGGCAAGGTGGATCTGGCCGACCTCGTGCTCCTGATCGACAACTGGGGTACGGATAGCACGCTCTATGACATCGGGCCGCATGCCTGGGGCGACGGGAAGGTGGACATCGAGGATTTGAAGGCCTTCATCACCGAGTGGGAGAAGACGAACCCGCCGGCGCAGCCGTAGAACACTGTGCGCACCTGATACGCAGGCGCCCAAAGGAATCGGCAGGCATCAGGACACCGGAAGCTCTCAGTCCGCCCTGATCGACGACGTGCGGATCTACAATCGGGTCGTCCGGCCGTAGGGCAGCGTGCCCTGTGACTCGTGTCACGGCTGCGATGCTCCTGCACGCGGCAAGGATAGGCCCTCACGGGCCCACTGCAGACACAAGACACGCACCTCGGTACGGGCCGGGGGGAAACGAAGCCCCCGGCCCTTTGGAGTTGATTGATTTTGACTGTGCTATCCTCATGTGAGGATCAGGCGACGAGCTTCTTGGCGGTATCGACCGCGGAGGCGGCGTCGGGGGCGTAGCCGTGCGCGCCGATCCGGTCGGCGAAGCTCTGGGTCACCGGGGCTCCGCCCACCATGATCTTGGCCTTGATGCCCGCCTGCTGGAGGGCCTTGATGGTCTTCTCCATGCCGGGCATGGTCGTGGTCAGCAGGGCACTCATGCCGATGAGATTGACGTTTCGGGCCTTGGCCTCTGCGGCGAACTTGTCCGGCGAGACGTCCACGCCCAGGTCGATCACCTCGAACCCGGCGCCCTTGAGCATCATGGCGACGAGGTTCTTGCCGATGTCGTGCAGGTCGCCCTGGACGGTGCCGATGATGAGCTTGCCGATGGGCTTGACGCCGGCCTTGGCCAGCTCGGGCTCCAGCACTTCCATCGCCATCTTCATCGCCCGGGCTGCGATCAGGACCTCCGGGATGTAGATCTCGTTGTTCTTGAAGCGGGCGCCCACCACGTCCATGCCTGCGATCAGGCCCTGGTCGAGGATCTGCTTGGGGGCCATTTTTTCCTGCAGGGCCGCCTTCGTGACGTTCACCGCCGTCGCCTGGTCGCCCCGGATCACCGCATCAGCCAATGCCTTCAGGTCTGCCATTGCAACTCACCTCAAATCAGTATCCGTTTGGTTCTCCCGATACCATCAAGGTCCCCATTAAACCGCTGACCGTCCCCAGCGACAAGGAAAAAAACGGGCAATTGAAGAACGACCGTCGCGGTTGACCCAGGTGCCGGCGCGTCCTATACTGGCAGCCAACCGAGGGGTCGATTGATGCAGGACGGCAGCAGTACGCACGACGAGAAGGACACGTACGAGCACCACGACCACGGCTCGCACCTCCGCGATGCGTCGCGAAGGCGGCTGTGGGTTGCTCTGGCGATCATCGTGGCGTTTCTGATCATCGAGATCGTCGGTGGCCTGATCACAGGCAGTTTGGCTCTGCTGGCCGACGCGGGCCACATGCTGACCGACGCCCTGGCCCTGGCTCTGGCGATCTTCGTCGCACACCTGGCGAGGCGTCCTGCGACGCCGGAACGGACCTTCGGATACCTCCGCGCGGAGGTCATCGGCGCCTTCGTCAACGGCGCCACGCTGATCCTCGTGGTGGGCCTGATCGTGCGCGAGGCCGTCGAGCGGTTCCTGAACCCAGCCGAGGTTCAGGGCTCGGGCATGTTGCTGGTCGCCTTCGCGGGCTTGCTGGCGAACGTTGCCAGCGCCTGGGTCCTGGCCGACAGCCGCAAGGCGAACATCAATGTGGAAGGCGCGTTCACACACATGATCGCCGACGCCCTGGGCTCGGTCGGCGCCATCGTCGCGGGTCTGGTGATCCTGCTGACCGGCTGGATGCCCGCGGACCCGCTGGTGAGTCTGGTCATCGGCGGCCTGATCCTCTGGAGCAGCATCGGCCTGCTCCGCCGGACGCTGGCCATCCTGATCCACGCGACGCCGGCCCACCTCGATTTCCGCGAGGTCCTTGCGGCATTGGAGTCGAACGAGCACGTCGCGGCCGTGCAGGATCTGCACATCTGGTCGGTGACCACGGGTTTCCCCGTCCTGACGGCGACCATTTGGCTCAAGCCCGAATGCACCGGTCCGGCGTGCTGGCGGGCGGCCTTACGCGATCTCCAGGCCATGCTGCACGACCGTTTCGACATCGAGCACGTCACCCTCCAGCTCGAACCGGCGGATTACTTCTCGGAGGGGCAGCAGGCCCACTGAGCGAGGAGAAATCCGAAGCACGAAACCCGAAACTCGAAACAAATCCAGAACTCGAAATCCAAATGCTCGAAACGCTGCCCCCCTTCGGATGACTTGTTTGGGATTCTGGGTTTCGGTCATTCCTGCTGGTTGACGTTCCCGCTTTTGCGGGCGCGGATTTCGAGTTTCGTGCCTCGAATCTGCCGTCATCGCAGTGATGCGCTCGACTCAACGGATTATTCCCTTGCATCTTCCGTGCCGGTATGATATGTGAGTAGGGCACATACAGGAGTGACACCCATGCAGGAACTGAGAGGTTGTGCGTGTACGGGCAAGACACTGCCCAGGCTGTTGCGTCCGGCCATCCTGTCCGTGCTGGCCAAAGGCGCATCGCACGGATATGTGATGATCGAGGAGCTCAAGCGACTTGCGGTCGTAGGGGACCATCCGCCCGACCATGCCGGGATCTACCGGGTGCTCCAGGTCATGGAGAAGGAGAGACTCGTCGCGTCCAACTGGGAATGCCCCGCGAGCGGGCCTGCCCGGCATAACTACCGCCTGACGCCCAAGGGCCAAGCGTGTCTGGAGCGATGGAAGCTGACGCTCGACGAGTACCGTCGGACGATCGACATGCTCCTCAAGTCATTGTAGCGAAACCTGCGGAGGACAGCGTGAGGGAGTCTACGACACTGTTGGAGAAGTGCCTGGCCGAGGCGATCGGCACGTTCATCCTGGTCTTCTTCGGGGTTGGGTCGGTCCACGCTGCGGTGCTGACCGGCGCCCAGCAGGGCATTTGGCAGGTGGCGGTCGTCTGGGGCGCCGCCATTTCGCTGGCGATCTATGCGACCGGGTCCCTTTCCGGCGCCCACATGAACCCCGCGATGACGGTGTCCTTCACGGTCTTCCGAGGATTCCCCTGGCGTCATACACTGCCGTACATCCTGTCGCAGCTTGTCGGGGCTTTCGCCGCGGCTGTGGTCCTGCACATGCTGTTCTCGGGAATCCTGGTCGAGTTCGAGTTCGCCCACGGGATTGTGCGTGGGGCCCCTGGCAGCGAACTGTCCGCGATGGTCTACGGCGAGTACTTCCCGAATCCCGCCACCGCGGCGGGCCTGCACTGGGCCGGCGCCGTGGTCAGTCTCGCTCAGGCAATGCTGGCCGAGGGGATCGGGACCGCCTTCCTGGCGTTCTTCGTGTTCGCAGTCACGGATGCGAAGAACGGTTCCGGCCCCGGGACCCGACTGCTGCCCGTCTTCATCGGCCTGACCGTCTCGATCCTCATCTCGGTCATTGCTCCGCTGACGCAGGCGGGCTTCAATCCGGCGAGGGACTTCGGGCCTCGGTTGTTCGCCTATCTGGCGGGCTGGGGCGCCATTGCCATCCCAGGCCCTTGCGGCGGCTTTTTCACGGTGTACATCCTCTCGCCAATTCTTGGGGCAGTCGCAGGAGCGGCTGTGTACCGGCATGCGATCTGTTCGGGAAGGGCCCGGGAGGTCGATGCACCATCACACAAGGTCTTGACTGGATCGCAAGTGGAGGAATTCGATGGTAGTCCCGTGCGGAGATAATGTGTTAGGTGGTCACATTCGCGATATCCTGGAGGCGGCATTGGCGGGAAGAGCCGCGAGCAAGGAGGACTGTCGATATCTCCTTGGCTTCTCGCCTGCGTCCCTGGAGGCGGGTCTGGACTGGTACAACTCCTGCGAGCCGATCGGACCGGAGCACACGGTCGAGGAGGTTGTGGAACAGATCTTCATGGGAATGGAATTGGGCCCCTGTCAGCACGCCGTGATACGGCGCTTCCCGGTGCCGGGTTCTCCGCTGTTTCACTATGGGCGGTTGCCCCTGGCTTGTTTGGCCCAGGTAGTGGCCGTCGTTGCCCTGGCCACGCTGGAGACGCCCACAGTGCGGAGCATCGCCGTGCATGAATCGAACGTGCTGGGGCTGATGAGCGGTGCGAATGCCCTGTATCCTGAGGCGGGTGAGCCCACGCAGACCGTGAGTGATTTCGCTGGTGAATTGGATGGCGATAAGGAAGGTTTCAGTTCCGCTCTCTGGCGTCGCAGCCAGGAGATCACGACCGCAGACTGCCGGAACATGCTGGTCGAAGCGGGGTATGACAGGGTTGTGACCGGACCCGGGAAGAGCACGGCATTGAGAGATCACCAGGGTTGAACCAGGGAGGATTGTTATGAGCCAAACGCGGATACTATTCGTCGGCGGATTCCTCGGCGCGGGCAAGACCACGCTCCTGTGGCGGGCGGCCCAACTGCTCGCCCGGCGAGGTCAGCGCGTCGGGCTGATTACCAACGACCAAGCCCCCGACCTGGTCGATACGAAGCTGCTGGTGGAGAAGGGCCTGACGGTCCGCGAGGTCGCGGGCAGTTGCTTCTGCTGCAATTTCGACGGCCTGATCGACGCGGCCGCGAGTCTGCGAGCCCTCGACGCCGATGTCCTGATCGGCGAGCCGGTGGGTAGTTGCACCGACCTGTCGGCGACGATCCTCCAGCCGTTGAAGGACCGATTCAAGGGCGAGTTCGAGCTGTCGCCGTTGTCGGTGCTGGCCGATCCGCAGCGTCTGTGCGGCGTCCTGGGGGGCGATGAGGACTCGCTCCACGCCAGCGCCGCATACATCTTCTGCAAGCAGCTTGAAGAGGCCGATCTGCTGGTCGTCAACAAGATCGATGCGGTGTCGCCCGACGAGCGGAGCGGTCTGGAACGGCTTATCGCACAGCAATTCCCGCGAGCGGTCGTGCGGTTCCTCTCCGCGAGGACAGGCGAGGGAGTCGAACCGTGGCTCGACGAGGTGCTCTCCACGAATCATGCGGGCTGCCATATCCTCGACGTGGACTACGACGTGTACGCCGAGGGCGAAGCGGTTCTGGGTTGGCTGAATGCGGACATTCAATTGTCCGCCGGGACCGCGAAGGTCCAGTGGGACGGCGTGTGCAGGGAGTTGCTGAACGAACTGCACACGAGGTTCCGCGAGAGGCATGCTCGTATCGGACACGTCAAACTGCTGCTTACTGCTGCAGGCGGGCAGTGCTCGGGCAACCTGACGGATCTGGCGTGCGAGCCCGTCGTGCAGGGGCGTATCGAAGGCTCGCCAACGGCAGCTGATCTCGTTCTCAACGCCCGCGTGGAGATGCCGCCGGAGGATCTGGAGCAGATCGTTCGCGAGAGCCTGACCAAGGTCGCCAGTCGGTGTGTGCGAATCGGAATCTCAAACCTCCGCTGTCTGCGCCCCGGCCGCCCACAGCCCACACATCGCTACCGGACAGTTGTGAAGATCTGAGAACGTCGTTGCGTCATTCGACCCACGGGCGGGCCTGCTTGATGTTCAGACGCCCGTCGGCGGTGATCTTGAACTCGATGTCCATCGCGAAGTCCAGGTCCCACCGGCTCACCTCGTAGAGGGTACGGAAGTGGCTCTGGATCAGGGCCATCTTGTCGGCCAGCTCGAAGATCTGGGCCTTCGTCAGGATGTTGCGGCCGTCGGGGACGAGGTTGGAGTGGCGGATGTACTGGATTTCGTAGCGTTCCACGCCCGCCAGGTCGGCGACGAGGAACTCGTCGGGGATCGAGTAGGCCTCGGGGTTGGTCACGAGGTCCTCGCCCACCTGGACGCTGTACCGGACGTATCTGCCCGCGAGGGCGACCACTTCCGCCAGCGTGGTCGCGCCGCGAATGTAGGCGTCGGGCGTGCTGTTCTGCTTGGCCTTGAGATTGATGTGCGACAGCGGCGTCTGCGGGACCTCGGTGATGATGCCTGCGACGTGGCTCAGCGTGTTCGGCAGCGTCCGATGAACCACGATATCGCGGACTGACACTGTCTCCGCGCCCTCGATGATCCGGAGCCGGCCGTAGGACTCGCCCAGCGTCAGCGGCGTGTAGCTGACGTTGGCGTAGAGGTCCTCGGTCTGGATTACCGCCATGGAAGACGCCTCATATGACTCCCGCTCGGCATCGTACAGGGCTCGCTGCGTCTCGCCCGCCGCATGGTAACAGAATCTGTCTCTTGCGAACGGCATGTTGGCCAGGATCAGATCGTGGGCCAACTCGACGAGTTCGAAGGCAACCGGGTCCGTCGGCCAGAATTCCATCGCGAAGATGCCCTGGATCGCGTCGTTGGGTGCGTAGTAGTCGTGGGCGATGATGCTGCCAGCCAGGTTCTTGCGGCTGTCCGCGAAGTAGGTCTCGCGGTCGAATGTGCCCAGATCGATGGTCCAGCCGAGGCACTCCACGACGAAATCGTAGTGGTAGAGGTAGTTTTTCGTGTTCATGAAATACTACTGCTGGTCCGGTGTATCGACGCCCGTGATCGTGAACTTTACCTCAGACGCCTGCATGGCCCCGGGGAAGTTGTTCCGATCCGAAGAAGTAGTCGAACGTCGCCCGGTCGGGGATGGCAAGCGTTCCATACCGGGGGGAGATCTGGCCCCACCCGAGGCTCGCAGAAAGGCAGACCGCCAGGGCAACACCCCTCGGGAGGGAACGCCACGCTTTTGCGACGGCCTGTCCTGTCATTGGCCCACCGCCTGAGAATCCACGAATCCAGCCTGTACCCACGTCATTACACCAGTCCGGGCGGTGATTTGCGGACGTTTTTCCACCTTGTCGCGGCGGATCGCAATGCATCGAGCTTTTGGCCGAAATCGGTTGACACGCCCGTAACGCCACCCTATGATGCGCAATTTACTGCCTGGGATTCAAGTGGTGGTCTAGGAACGTTGGTCGTACGGAAGTCACAGACAGGTTGCGTAGGCAGATGGGGCGGCGGAGGCTGCACGTCCTTTCCTCACGCATATACCCCGACCGCGAAGGGTGTTTCTGTATAGGAAGAACTGCGTATGAGTGACTACATTGTTCTGGTCAAACAGGTTCCCGACGTCTCGCAGATCACGGACAACGCGTTCGACCCGGAGACGGGCACGCTGGTCCGGTCGCGTCTGGCCAATGTGATCAACGATCTGGATGCCCAAGCGCTGGCGTTCGCGAGCTACATGAAACAAATCAGCGGCGATGCCAAGGCCCGGATCGTCGCGGTGACGATGGGCCCGCCCATGGCGGTGGAGGTGCTTCGGTACAGCCTGGCCCGGTCGACGGACCAGGTTGTGCTGTTGACCGACCGGGCGCTCGGTGGCGCCGACACCGTCGCAACCGCCAACCCTTTGGCTTACGCCATCCGCAGGGTGGTCTCGGAACTCCTCCAGTGTGGCGACGACTACCTCGTCGTAGCCGGGATGCAGTCGGTCGATGGGGATACGGCCCAGGTACCGGCGCAGCTTGCGGAGGAACTGGGTTTGCCGTGCATTGCCTATGTGACCGGCGCCCAGTACACGAACAAGCGTTTCGAGTTCACTCGCATCATCAGCGGCGGAAGCCAGACGGTTGCGACGAAGAAGCTGCCCGCCGTGATCACGGTCGCCAAGTACGAGTACCCCTTGTTCGCGACGTTCAGCGGGACGCGATCCGCCGCGAAAGCGCCTGTGATCCAGTGGGGCGCCGCGGATATCAACGCTCCCCTGATCGGCGCCAAGGGCTCCAAGACCGCGGTGATCCGCGTGTTCCCGCCGGGAAAGAGCACCCGCAAGTGCCAGCACGTGACCGATGCGAAGGAACTGGCCAAGGTCATCGTCGAGAGCTACAAGAAGGACAATGGCAACGGCAGCGCCGCCGGCAAGAAAGACGACGGCAAGTACATCCTGCCCAAACGCCGCAAGAGTCTCTTCCAGCGGCCTTTTGAGGCCACTGCCAAGGAACAGGGTGACTTCGACCTCCTTGCGCAGGTCCTCGAAGATCTCAATATCAAGAAGGTCGATCAGATTGACGAGACGGCGCAAGGCCGTATCCTCGCCGCAATCGGCGAGCGAATCCCCCAGAAGGCCGTCGAGGACATGCTCAATGGGATGAAAGCGGCGGAGCCCGCCTTCCAGGGTGAGGTGTGGGTCGTCGCGGAGCATGCCGACGGCGTCGTACACCCTGCGACGTTCGAGCTGACCGGCAAGGCTCGCGAGCTGGCCGACTCACTCGAGACGAAGGTCGGTGTGTGCATCGCCGGCAAGAACGTCAAACACATGGCCGAAGAGCTGATCGCGGCGGGCGCCGACAATATCTACGCCATTGAGCACAAGCTGTTGAGCGAATTCGACCCGACCGCCTACCGCAAGGCGATTTCCGATGCAATCGACAAGTACGTGCCGCAGATTGTGTTGTACGCCGCGACCCCGCAAGGCCGCATGTTGGCGCCGATGATCTCCTATCGTACCGGGTGCGGCCTGACCGCCGACTGCACAGGCCTCGACATCCGTGACAGCTCGCGAAAGGGCGAGATCGGCTTGCTCTTGCAGACCCGTCCCGCTCTCGGCGGCAACGTCATGGCGACGATTCGCACGAAGAGTTCCAAGTGCCAGATGGCGACCGCCCGGCCGGGCGTGATGAAACGCATCCCGGCCGATCCCTCCCGCAAGGGCAAGGTCATCCATCACAAAGTCGAAATCACCGACGACGATGTGAGTCTGGAAATCATCAAGACGGAATTGGGTCACGGTGCGGTGAACCTGCACGCGGACGCCATCGTCTCCGGCGGCAAGGGCATGCAGAGCCGCGACGG
>JAXDBU010000105.1:0-68229 GCA_034678485.1 Sedimentisphaerales bacterium
CCGTGGTACATGGCAATCACCCGGTCTTTCTCGACCAGCGCAGCACCGGAATAACACTTCTCTTCCGGGTGCGGGTAGATTGCGTAGGGAAGGTCGCGCCAGTGAACGAGATCGTCGCTTACCGCATGTCCCCAGTGCTGGCGCGGGTCCTCGGGCGGGTAGGCCTGGTAGAAGAGGTGCCAGCGCCCCTGCCAGAAGCACAGACCGTTGCCGTCGTTGAGCCGGCTCTCCGGGCTGACGAAATGGTAGATCGGCCGATATCGGTCCTGCGCCAGTTTCTTCCGCGACTCTGCGAATCGCTGCATGAGCGGATTGGCCGCCAATTGGGCCTCCTGCTCATCCAGCTTGTCGGCGAACGTGTACTTCGGAACGCGCGACATGTAGTTGGGTTGCGACGCTTCGCCGGCCGCTGCGCAGCCGGTCCAGAACGCCACCACCGGCGCCACGCACAACAGCACGACAGACTTTCTTGCCGGCATCGGTCTCATCCTTCCTTCGCGCCTGCCGCAAACGGAGCCAAACACGGCGTCTCCGCTGCATATCCTGCCCATCTAAAAACCCACTTTTCCCCAGACTGCCGTAACGAGTTTGCGGATGTCCTCATTGTCGAGTTGGATCTTGCGCGAATAGCTGGCGTAGTCCGGGTTCTCCATGGCTCCTGCTTCGACTCCAAAATCGATGGTGCGCTGATCTCGCCACTTCCAGTACTCGCCGTGTCCGTCGCCGAAGACCAACGTCGTGCCCACGCCGTGACGAACCGGCACGGGATCCCACCAGCGTTCCTGGTTATAGAAGATGCTCCATGTCGATGGCGTGCAGAATCCTTCGTCGAGGAAGAGCATCCGTTCGGCAGGACGTGTGATCTGAGTACGCTTGCGAATGGCCATCGATTCCGTTGCCCCGGCAGTCTGCAGCACGCTCGGGCACGTGTAGCCAAAAGAGTCCGGCATAGAATAGGTTCGCATCTCCCCGGGTCTTCCCGTCGGGCAGCGGTAGACGTCGATGTTCTTGGCGCAATATGGATAGAGCAATCCTCGCTCGATTGCCAGTTCTTGATGTTCCGAATTGAGGTAGTGGTCCAAGTTGGCGTGATCGACCCAGCACTCATTCCCGACGGTATGCCCCGAGGGCACCTTCTCATCGTTGTCGTCGGCGTACATCTGCCACACGAGAACCAGGTTCTTGAGGTTGTTCATGCAGGCCACACGCTTGCCCATTTCCCTGGCCCGATTCAGAGACGGCAACAACACCGCCATCAAGATGGCGATGACTGCGATCACAACCAACAACTCGATCAAGGTGAAAGCTCTCCGGCGTAGGATCATCCTCCGGCCCTTTCCGCATATCTTGGATGCATGCTCATCTTGTGTCAAATAATAGCTCAAACCAGGGAAACATAATGTAACTATATCACACCATTACTGTCAATACTTTTTTTACAATTCGCAAGAAATATCTACCATCCAACAGAGCATTCATCGTCTCTTTGGCTGCCAAGATCAAGAAATACACGCGATAAACTCTGCAATGACAACAAGGAAAGCCACTAGTTTGCAAAAGAAAGTGTTTACATTTAATCACGGGCATGCTATGATAGAACAGTGGCTTGGTTGGTGAAAAAGGCAATTCCTCCGAGCGAAGACGCCAGAACGCACGACTGAGGAATCCGAAATTGCAACACATTTGTAAAGGTAGAACCATGAGAGACCGCCAAGGACGTCAAATGCCCATCGTGGTCGGGGTCGGCGAGTTGCTCGGGGATATTCTCCCGAATGGGAAGCGGCCGGGTGGAGCCCCGGCCAACTTCGTCTTTCATTGCGGCCAGTTGGGAGCGGATGCCTACCTGGCCAGTTCGCTCGGAGACGACGACCTGGGCAACGAGATGCGCGACCTGCTGGCCCACCAGGGATTCAGGCTGGACTTCGTGACCACGAGCAGGGCACTGCCGACGAGCACCGTCTCCGTGTTGCTGGACCGGGATCAGAATCCGCACTACCGGATCAAGGAGAACGTTGCGTGGGACGGAATCTCCTGGTCGGATCGTCTCGGAGACTTGTCCCGGATGGCGGATGCTGTCTGCTTTGGTTCACTGGCACAGCGCGGCTCGCACACGAGGCAGACCATTCACAGATTCCTGGATTGTGCCGGACCCGACTGTCTGCGCGTCTTCGACGTGAACCTGCGTCTGCCCTATCCGGATTCGGCAGTGCTGCTCGATTCTATCGAGAGAGCAAACGTGGTCAAACTCAATGCGGATGAGCTGGAGTACGTCGGGAACTTTCTCGGACTCACAGGCGATACACATCATCGCCTGGCTGAGATAGTCCGGCGATTTGATCTGAATTGTATTGCATTGACGCGCGGTGCTCAGGGGAGTATCCTGGTCACGAGTGATGAGACCGTCGAGTGCCCCGGACAGGAGATTCTCGTCCGGGACACCGTGGGAGCAGGCGATGCGTTCACAGCCGGAATGGTCATGGGCTTGCTGCAGAAGCGGCCGCTGCATGAAGTCAATGCCGCGGCCGGATGTGTTGCCGCGTGTGTGTGCTCGCAAGCGGGCGCCATGGCAAGACTATCACCGGATGTCACAGGCAGTTTTGGGATCTGTGGTCACCCGGTACGCGAATATCGCCGGAGCAGGCAGAACCGGGAGAAGACCGGTGAGTTCGAGGCACAATCCCGAGTCGTGGGCGAGCAATCCCAGGCCCAGTAGAGATGAGACAGCGTGATGGACCGTGTGACGGGCGAAAAAGTCAAACACAGACACATATACGAGATCCTGCACCAGAGCATTCTGCGCGGCGATTATCAGAAGGATGAGCGCATCCCCACGGAAACCGATCTGGCCAAGCAGTTCTCCACATCGCGTCCCACCGTGGCCCGGGCCCTGGCTCGATTGCGGAAAGAAGGGCTCATCGAGAGGCGTCCCGGCTCGGGGACCTACGTCCGATACGCCGACAAATCCAGGAGGATTCTGAGCTTTGGCCTCTTGATACCGGGCCTGGGTGAAACCGAGATCTTCGAGCCCATCTGCGGGCACATGGCGGAGGCAGCCGACGAAAACGGCTTCCGGCTCATCTGGAGCGGGTCCATGTCCGAGAGTGTGGAAGACAGGCAACGCCACATCGAGTGCCTGGCGCAGCGCTACGTGCAGGAGAAGGTGGACGGCGTGTTCTTCTCGCCACTGGAACTCACCACGGAAAAGGACACGATCAATACGCGGATCGTTCAATTCTTCGACGAAGCGGGGATTCCCGTGGTGCTCATGGATCGCGACGTGGTGTCCTTTCCCCTGCGCAGCAAGTATGATCTGGTCAGCGTGGACAATCTCCGCATCGGGTACATCATGGCTCAGCACCTCATCGAACACGGTTGCACCCGACTGAAGTTCGTGGCGAGGCCGTACTCGGCGCCGACCGTCCGATTGCGTGCCCTGGGCTATGAGGAGGCCGTGCGCAAGGCCGGACTGAAACCGGAACCCGACGGCTCGAACGCCGTGAATATCGGCGACGTGGAGGATCAGGACTTCCTGCGGAAGCTCGTGCAGGGCGACAGAACGGTCGGCATCGTGTGTGCCAACGACACCACGGCCGCTCGATTGATGCACCACGTCTCGGAGATGGGATACGATATCCCCGGACAGGTTCGCGTCGTCGGCATCGATGACGTCAAATACGCGAGGTTTCTGCGCGTGCCGCTGACCACGTATCGCCAACCGCTCAAGAACATCGCGTCGGTCGCCATTGAAATGATGTTGGCAAGGGTCTCCAACCCCAAGACACTGACCCGAACTGTTTGCCTGGACGGCGAACTGGTAATCAGGCGATCCTGCGGATGCGTCTGAACCGTACGCCGGTTGGGATACTCAGGGAGCGTTAAGACCTTGCACCCGATATCGCATTGCCGGCAAGCCGGAGAACCAGGTGCTCGATGGCGACGGCGGCCTGGGCTTGGCCGGTCTTCGTCGCGTGATCGACCGCCGCCAGTTCCTCCAGAAACGTCGCAATCTGGGAGAGCGTGGTCCGTTGGACCTGGGCGAAGAAGCGGTCCTTGTTGAACCCCACGCGGACCTGCTTGGCGACGATCTCCGGACTGATCCGCCGGTCCAGCAGCGTCTTGGCCTGGAACATGCGGCGCAGGTGAAAGGCGAATGCGCCGACCACGCTGTAGTCGGCGCTCTTGTCCTGCTCAAACATATTGCGAAGCCGCGTGACGGCCTGGCCGGTGTTGCCGCTTATCATGGCATCGATCACCTCGAACGCGCCGAAAATCCGCTGATGGCCGATCAGCGACTCGACATGGTCCGCGCGGATCACCTTCTCGTCCCGGGCGAATAAGATGAGCTTCTCCAGCTCGTTGTAGAGCTGGGCCAGTTCCTCGCCGATCAGCTCGACGAGCATTTCCGCGGCGTCACGATTGAGCTTGATCTTGTGCTTCGTCGCGGCGTAGCACACCAGGTGCTCGGGCAGTTTCCATTTGGGCGGTTGCTCCATCGTGATGAGCGAGCCGACCTTGGGCAACATCTTCGAGAGCCGTGTGCGAGCATCCCAGCTTGAGACCGCGAGGATGAGAATGCCGGTGCTCGCAGGCTTCTGGAAGTACCGTTCGAGGACTTCACGGTGCTTCGAGACGAAGCCGTCGGCCCCCTTGACGAGAACCACACGCTTGTCCGCCAGAAACGGGACTGTCCGCAACTCGTCGAGGACCTCCGAGACGACCGCCTCGTCGCCATCGACGCTCAGCAGCGCGGTCATTCGCTGTTCGGGATCCAGCAGCTCATCGACCAACTCCAGGGCCCGGATCCCGACGAGCGAATCGTCCTTGCCTGCGACAACGTAGATGCGGTCAGCCATGCAGCCCCCGGGGCGTGCAAATCCGAAATTCGAATCTCGAAACCCGAAACAAATCCAAAGCACAAAGCCCAAATGACCGAAACGCTGGCACAAGCCGGAGTCCTCGTTTTGAACTTTGGGTTTTGACCATTCGTGCTTGTTTCGGATTTCGCATTTCGTGCTTCGGATTTCTTATTGCTCGGCGCCTTCCTCGCCTTCGAGGTCCTCTGCAGCGATCTTCTCGGCAGCGACGAGCTTGTCGTCCTCCTTGAGCTTGATCAGGCGAACGCCCTGCGTGTTGCGGCCGATCGAGCGGATCTCGTCGAGACCGGTGCGGATAATCATACCGTTGGCGGTGATGAGCATGAGGTCGTCGCCCGCCTGGACGGACTTGAGCGAAACCACCTTGCCGTTGCGGTCGCTGGTCTTGATGTTCTTGAGACCGAGGCCGCCGCGGGTCTGGGAGCGATAGTTCTCGACGCCCGTCCGCTTGCCATAGCCCATCTCGCAGACCGTGAACAAGGCGGCCTTCTCGTCGGGGATGACCATGCCGACGACCTCGTCGTCCGGGCGCAGCTTGATGCCGTGAACACCGCGAGAGGCCCGGCCCATCGAGCGAACCTCCTTCTCGTCGAACCGGATCGTCATACCGTCGCGGGTGCCCAGGATGATATGGTCGTGCCCGGTGGTCATGGCCACGCCGATCAGGGCATCCGTCGGATCGAGGTTGATCGCGATGACGCCGGTGGAGCGGGGATTGCTGTACTGGCTCAGTTGCGTCTTCTTGACGAGCCCATCCTTGGTGGCCATCACCAGCTCTCGCGGCGTCGCGCCTTCGGGGTCCTCGAAGCTGCTGACCGCGATGATCGAGGCAATCGTCTGAGTCCCCAGGTTCAACAGGTTGGCGATGCTGCGTCCCTTGCTCTGGCGGCTCATGGCGGGCACGTCGTAGACCCGCAGCCAGTAGCATCGGCCGCGATTCGTGAAGATCAGCAGGTAGTCGTGCGTGGAGGCGACGAACAGGTGCTTGATGAAGTCGCCCTCGCGGATGTCGGAGCCGATGACGCCCCGCCCGCCGCGGCCCTGGCGTCTGTACGTATCGATGGGCATTCGCTTGATGTAGCCGGCGTGGCTGACCGTGACGATCACGTCCTCCTGGGCGATCAGGTCCTCGATCTCGATGGCCTCGACGCTGCCGGCAATCTGGGTCCGGCGCTTGTCGCCATACTTGTCCTTGATCTCGTTGATGTCCTGGCGAATGATCCCGAGCAGGACCTTCTCGTCGGCCAGGATGGCCTCGTAGCCCTTGATCTCCTCGATCAGGTCCGCATAATCCTTGGCCAGTTTCTCGATTTCCAGGCCGGTCAGGCGATGCAACTGCATGTTGAGAATCGCATCCGCCTGCGGACCGGTGAGAAAGTGGTCGTTCTTCGTCTTCTCGCGGACGAACTCCTTGGGCAGCAGCTTGCGAAGCGTCTCGCTCTCGGCCAGACGCAGCGGCTTCTTCATCAAGTTGAGCTTGGCTGTCGGGACGTCAGGCGACTTCTTGATGATCTCGATGATCTCGTCGATGTCGCTGACCGCGAGGATCAGACCTTCGAGGATGTGCGCCCGGTTGCGGGCCCGCTTCATCAGGAACCGGCTGCGACGCCGGACAACTTCTTTGCGGTGCTCAATGAAGTGATCGAGCATCTCGCGAATCGTCAGCGTCTCCGGCCGGTTGTTGACCAGCGCGATATTGGCAATCGCAAAGGTCGTCTGCAGAGGCGTGTACTGATAGACCTTGTTCAGCGCGATTTCCGCGTCGGCGTCCTTCTTGATCTCGACGACGATCCGCAGGCCGTGACGGTCCGATTCGTCCCGGACGTCCGCCACTTCGGGCAGCGAGCCCTCGTGGACGCACTCCGCGATCTTCGAAACGATGTTCGTCTTGATCACCGTGTAGGGGATTTCGGTAATGATGATCTGGTCCTTGCCCTTCTTACTGGACTCGATCTCCGCCCTGCCGCGAACCGTGAGGTGACCCCGGCCGGTGGTATAGGCGTCGATGATGCCCTTCTTGCCGCAGATGATGCCGCCGGTGGGGAAGTCCGGGCCGGGCAGGACCTTCATGATGTCCTTGAATCCGCACTTGGGATCCTCGATGATCAGCAGCAGCGCGTCGCAGACCTCGCGGAGATTGTGCGGCGGGATATTCGTCGCCATGCCGACCGCGATGCCCGTCGAGCCGTTGACCAGCAGATTGGGGAACCGCGAGGGCAGCACGGTCGGCTCGGTCCGCGTCTCGTCGTAGTTGGGTATGAAATCGACCGTATCATAGTTGATATCGGCCATCATCTCCATGGCCGGCGCGGTCATCCTCGCTTCGGTGTATCGCATCGCGGCGGGCGGATCCGCGTCGATGCTGCCGAAGTTGCCCTGCGGATCGACCAGCGTGTACCGCATGTTCCAGGACTGCCCCAAGCGGACGAGCGTGCCGTAGGTGGCCTGGTCGCCGTGGGGGTGGTAGTTGCCGCTGGTGTCGCCGACGATCTTGGCACACTTTCGGTGCGCGCTGCGAGGTCCGAGATTCAGGTCGTTCATCGCGACGAGGATACGTCGCTGCGAGGGCTTCAGGCCGTCGCGAACATCGGGCAACGCTCGCGACACGATGACGCTCATCGCGTAGTTCAGATACGAATTCTTGAGCTCGTCAAGAATCGGCATCTCTTCGAAATGGTCCTTAGGTTGTTGCTCTGTTTCCTTCATGTTCCCTATCTTCTCTCCGTCCCAGGCGGCACGGCGACCCGATCAGGATCGCCGAAAAACCACAAGGGGTGACACTCAAGCGAAGGCCGGCCACCATCCATAGTCAGGGCTGTTTTCCAATGCTGTCAGGTTACCGGTATCAGGGCGAAAAGTCAACTGCCAAACTGCCACTCGGATGGGGCTGTCTGTCGATCGTGCGGCGGGCAATCTCCGCAACCAGACTGTCGAAATCCTGGATCGTCCGCAACACTCGGACCATGTCGGGCAGGCGAATGATTCGTGCGATATCCGCCAGAGCCTGGAGATGCCTGGCCGGGTCCTGACCGACGGGGTCCAGCAGGATGATCAGGATGTGAGGCGCCCCCGAAGCCAGGGAGATGTCGAGCGGGTTCTTTGACACCCCCAGGAAGATCACCGACTCCATCACGTGGGGGACATGGGCGTGCAGCAACACCACGTCCTCGGTCAACTCCACGGGTTCCTCCTGGCTGATGGTGTGCAGCAAGGCGGTGACCTCATGGGTGTCCGCGGTGCGATGGCCAAAATAGGCGCCGAGGAGTTCCTGGACCACCTCCTCCGTCGTCTCGACATCCATCTGCAGCATCGTGCGGTCCCGGATGAAAGTCGAGAAGATGTAGGCGGAATCGGCAGTCTTCTCTGCCGCCTGTTGACCTTCCCATCGCTCATCGGGGGGAATGAAGACGGAGAGCGTCATATCGGGAAACTCAGCCGCCAAACGGCTCGGCAGCCGGTCCAGGCTCGGTTGCCAGGCCAGTTCTCCTTTGCGGGCCGCCATGAGCATGAGCCAGTCGGTCTGTGTGGTCAGATCGACGAGTTCGTCGCGAATTCCTTTCCAGGAACGGATCGTCTGGAACGAAACCGGGATCGAAGGCGGCGCCCTCCTGATGAAGCCGGCAGCGCCGGTCGCGGTCTCGGTGGCGCACAGAACGAGCAACGCAGTCCCCGCCTGGTTGGCCAGCGTCTTGGTGGCCTTGACGATAGACTCGAAGCCCGGCTGCCGCTCCGCCAACGGGGGCAGAACCAGCACGATCCGCCTGGCCGTGCTCAGCGGCCGGCGGAGACGATTGACCATCACGAGCTGAACGCTCCGCTCGATGATACCGTCGATCGTTCGGCCGAAAGTCCGCGTCTTGGAGCTGGCTCTTCCATCCCAGCCCAGGAGGATCATGGAAATGCGGTTGTCCCGCAGGGCCCGGACGACGCCGGAGGTCACACTGATGTCCACACTGGTCAGGGCAGTCACCGGGACGCCGGCCGACATGGCCCGCACCACCGTGTGAGCGAGCACCTTCTCCGCCTGCGCCACTTTCTGTTCCACGTCGCGGTCCTCGGGGACTACCTGAAGAGGATACAGAGGTTCGTGCGATCTCTTCTCTCGAAGCAACAAAGCGATATCCAGCAGTTCCTTGGCCCCCTGACGTTCCTGGAGCGGAATCATGATCCGATGGGGCGCCGAAGAGACATCAAAGGCCGTATGCGCCTCGTACAAGGCCACCCTGCGCCCTGCGCGTTCCGTGACGATCGATCCCACCAAACAGGTGGCGGCGATCATCAGGATGGTGCCCGTGATCACTGCGTTGGAGAACAACCCGAGGTCGCCGCCCACCAAAACGATCGCCAGCGTAGCGGCCGCTCGATTGACGCTCAGACCGAAGATCAGCAGCCCCTCCTCCGCGAGATACCCAAGGATCTTCTGTGAAATCAAAGCGGCGGCGCACTTCGCTGCAATCGCGACGACAATCATGCTCACAACGAGAATCCACGTCTCGATCCCGGTGAACAGCAGACCAACGTCGACGAGCATCCCCACGGAAAGCAGGAAGAACGGTATGAAAATGGCATTCCCGGTGAAATGGACCCTGGTCATCAGGAGGCTCCTCTCAGGAATGAGCCCGTTGAGCGCGAGCCCGGCCAGAAAGGCCCCGATGATCGGTTCCAGGCCGGCCAGACCGGCCAGGTAGGAACTCAGCAACGCGACGGCCAGGACGAATACGAAGTCCGTGTTCTCGTCCGTGGAGAGATGTCGGAAGAAGGCGCAGCCCATCCATGGGACCAGGAACACGATGGCCGCTACGTACAACAGCATGGAAAGGGAGAGCCTGACCCAGAACCACGGACTCAAGTCCCCCTGCGTCGTGTTGGCGATCACGACGAGCACCAACAGGGCCAGCGTATCGCTGATGATCGTGCCGCTTATGGCCGTCCCAACGGACCGCGATTTGGTCAAGCCCAGCTTGCTCACGATGCAAAACGTGATCGGCGTGTGCGAGCTGAGCATGCCCGCCAGGAGAATGGAAGCCGACACGGTCATTCCAAAGGCCCACCGCCCCAGGACAAATCCCAGGATCATGGAGATGCCGAAGGTCAGCAACCCGAACAGTGCCGCGTGACTACGGTTCCTTCGCACGTGGTGCAGATCGATTTCGAGTCCGGCCAGGAACATGATGTATAGCAGACCGACCGTGCCGAGCAAATGCACCGTCTGATCGCGAGCGAGAAGGCCCAAGCCGTGAGGGCCGAAGATTGCTCCGGCGGCAATCAGCCCGACGATCTCAGGCAGGCGAACCCGCCGTGCCGACAATGGCGCAAGGAGGATCAGCACCATGACCGTCGCGAAAATCAATATGGGATCCGAAATCGGCAGCATTCATTCCCTTCCATCTGCAACCTGTGGCTCAACCGTCGCCGGTCTCCTCCGCCGACGGGATGATAGTGTATCCGCGCGACAGCGGCAAGCCCGGTCGCCTTCGGCGCAGGACAATTGCGCGTTGCATCATGGTGCCGATATGGAACCAGAAAGACACAGATCGGTCGTGGAGCGGAGATACTTGGACAGCCTGCTCAGTAGTCCTTGAAATTCCTCATCCATCTGGGCCAGTCCTCGGGCAGGACGCCGCCCGCCTGGGTCCAGGGACCCCGCCTGTCGAAAGTCCGGCCCCACCTCAAGGTCCACAACTCCTTGAGGCCGACTCGTCTGGCCGACCAGTCCAGGAACAGGGCGTTGACGCACTCGTTGTGACGGTTGATGCAGACGCTGTTCATTCCGGTGGCCGGCTGATGCCCATGGACGACCTGTTCCGGCGGACCGTCGTTGGGGTCAGGCGACGCCGAAGGAGAGAAGCCATCGAGAAGCACAGGAACTTCCGCTCGTCCCAGGACGTCAATCACGCGAACACCATGGGATGTCATGTGACGCGGCGAAGAATCAACGTCATTGGAGAGCAGATGCCCGTTGAACCCATAGCTGCCATAGAAGGCCGGCGGTGGATACAGAACCTCCCAGGTCCCGAAGGCGTGACCATCCCGCCTCACCTTGCGGAGGAGCGTCTCCTCGGGGGCCCCTACGACAAAACAGACCTCTACAGGAGCGTCCTCGGGGGGCGGCTCGTCTGCTGTCGGGCAGCATCGGATCGACTCCGTGTCGACGGACAGGAACAAGGGGTCCGGATTCGCGTCGAGTTCCACATGAGCCGTCTTCCCGCGAAAGAGGGAAATTGCCGTGGTTTTGGCGGTGGGGTCACATGCAAGCCAGCCGTTGTTCTCCGTCGTATACACAGCCAGAATCTGTCCCCACTGACGTAGGGTGGACTGGCAGACCGTTGCCCGTGCCATCCGTCGAGCGCGACCCACCACGGGAACCAGGATCGCCATCAGCAGAGCGATCAACGCGATCACCACCAGCAGTTCGATCAGCGTGAAGCCGCCGGGATTGATGAAGGACAATGAATGATCGATGATTGTCACGGCGTACCGCTTCGATGCAGGTCCGTTCAGGCTACGACCAGTTCTCTTCTTCTCGCTGCTGCCCACCGCAATCGCTCCTTTCTTTCAAAGGAACTGCTCTGCGCGCATCTCAATGACCCCTCACTCGCTGCCGTGGGATCATCGGAGCCTCGTGCAATACTGTGGACTCTCCCGAGCAGGATGTCAATGGAAGATGCACATTTGCCGCCCGGAGGATCGTGGTTTATCTGGCGTTGCCAAACCCGATGGAACCTCTCTGCGTATCCACAGGTACGAACGTGCCTTAGAACGCTGTTTTCAAAAGCGAAAGCCCGATGCAACTGGCCAAGGACCTGGGTCTGATTCACATTTTCTCGCTCGCCGCCGGGGCGATGATCAGTTCCGGTCTGTTCATCCTGCCGGGCCTGGCGCATGCCCGGGCCGGGCCGGCGGTCGTCCTTTCTTACTTCCTCGCCGGCCTGCTGGCGATGCGCGGCCTGTTGAGCATTATCGAACTGACGACTGCCATGCCCAAGACCGGCGCCGACCACTTCTACATCTCTCGCGCCATGGGACCGGCCATGGGGACTGTCGCTGGCGTCTTGAGCTGGTTCAGCCTGTCACCCAAGAGCGCCTTTGCGCTCGTTGGGGCCGCGGTCCTGCTGCTCGTGACGATCCTGTATACGCTCATGATTACCGTCACCAGCGGGGTGCTCGGGGCCGAGCAGTTGGATAAGCGGCAGCCTTCATGGGATCGGCCGGACGGTTCACCATCAGCGTCGCCGCCCTGCCGGCTTCTCTGACCACGGCCAACGCCGGCATCATGACGGCTTCGCGTTACCTGTTCGCGATCAGTCGCGACCAACTCCTGCCCCGGCTGTTCAATCGGGTCGAGACGAGATCGAAGACCCCGTGGATCGCCGTGCTGGCGACGGGCGTCCTCGTGCTGGTCGCCATGTTCGTCCACCTGGAGATCCTCGTGTGGGCCATTCGGGACAGCTACCTCTTTCCGGACGGGAGCCAGGGGTACTGCGTACAAGCGTGGAGGCGGATGCGTCCTGGCTGGTCTGAGGTGACGGCTGTTGCCGGTCTGACAGGGCCTTCTTCTCGATCCGCTTGGGGGGCAGGGAGACGGCTGGCCGGCCGGAGGCCTTCTCGCGTTTGCGGAGGTCTTCGCAAATGGCACCCAGGTCGTAACTGGACCATGGGGTGCTGTCGGGCCGCAGAGGTGCGTCAGAACAGCGTATCCGGCAGGACAGTTCTCCCGTGAGCGGGAACCCCCGGTTTGGACGCGCTGTCCCCGTCTGCTCGCGTGTCCGTGGCAGGAGCCTGGTCCGGGGCGTGATCGCAAAGACGATCCTCTGCCCTGTGGCGGACGGTCTCGCCCTCGATCATGTAGATGACCTCCTCGCCGATGTTGGTCGCATGGTCCGCGATCCGTTCCAGATCCTGGCTGGCTGAGAGCATGTGGATGAGGGATTCCATCTGGTCCGAACGCGTGTCAAGGGCCTGCCGGACGAGCCGATGCATCCGGCGATCCATCGTGTCGACCTCATCGTCGCTCGCAAGGACCTCACGAGCCTGTTCGACGCTGCGGTTCACCAGGGAGTCCAGACTGCGTCTGAGCATCTCCTGTGCCTTGCGGGCCATCGCTCGAAGATCGCACGAAATCCCGACGGGATCCTCCGTGGCCAGGAATGCGGCATGCTCGGCAATATTGACAGCCAGGTCGCCCACTCTCTCCAGATCGTTGTTGATCTTCAGAACCGCGATGACGAACCGCAGATCGCTGGCCACCGGCTGGTGGAGAGCGAGCGTCTTGAAGCAGTCCTCCTCGATCCGGATCTCCATGTCGTCCAGCCTGGCGTCATTGTGAATCACGTTCCGGGCAAGGTGTTCATCCCGATTCTCGATCGCACGGGCCGCGTCACGAACCGCCGCCTCCGCCATGGCGCCCAGGGCGAGGATTACTCTCTTGAGGTTCGCAATCTCACTGAACAGACGCGTCGACATATTGCCTCCTTCCCCAGGGACCGGGCCGAATGAGTTTCCGTAACAGACTGCCCCTGCCCAGGGCACATGCGAGCTCGTCGCGAGTCGGCGTGCTCGTGGCGCAGTCCGGACCGCTACCAGGACCGGCACGAGCCCGAGACGGCCCAGACCCTGAACCACGGCGAAGCAACGGGCGTCCGCGTCTTCCTGGCGTGTTCTCCCGACTGATGAGTCAGCCGGTCGGCTTCATTCCCCCGTGCATCGACACGGGGGAACGACAGCCCGCTGAGCGTCAGACCCGTCATTCTGTGAAAATGGAGAACCCGACGCGTCAGCACCTCCCATTGCTGCGGCGACAGGCCCGCCGCGAAGATCTGGCCGAGTGCGGTGAAGAAGACCGGATGAGCCTTCGTCGTATGGTGCGAGGCAAGACAGCGGATCCTGCCGTGCCAGTAGCACACATGGTAATCGCGCGCCGGCTGGGCCTGCGCATCGCAGATGGCGCCTGTCACGATGCTTCGTATTTGTCTTTCGATCCTCATACGAGTTCCTCCTGGAGCTCACGCCTGTTCGAGACGACCGTCTCGTTTCTTCCGGACGGACCGTCGAGCGACAGGCCCGTCATCCTGCAAATGTGGAAGACCCGATGCGTCAGCACCCACACCTGGCGCGGCGAGAGGCCACGCGACAGGAGCCGGCCCGCGATCGTGAAGAAGACCGGATGGGACTTCGTCGTGTGGCGAGACGGAAGACACCGGATCTCACCCTGCCAGTAACACACATGGTAGTGTCGGAGCGGATCGGGTTGGGCGGCATCGATGGCGCCCATCAGCATGTCTCGGACCTGTCTTTCCATCATCATGTCGTCTCCTTTGGACTCTCACGCACATTGCGCGTGCCCGTTCGAGGGTTTGCCAAGGTTGATCCATCGCACGTTCAACCTGCTCACATGTGAAAATCCCCTGCGGCTTCCGGCTGATACAGCATCTGGTCGACGCGGATACGCCCTTCGATGGTGTCGCCGACTCGTCGCCCGAGCATCGACAAACCCATCGGAGAAAGAACGGAGACGTTCCTCTTTTCGAGGTCCTCCCCCTTCACGGCGTCCAGCGGGAAAACGAGAGAACAGGTCATCTCGTCCTTTCTCTTAGGGTCCTTCAGTCGCACCTGCGAGTTCATCGTGACGACGTTGGCCGCAACCTCTCTGGGAGCCACGGTGCGGGCCGATTCCAGCACCCGCTGAAGCCTGTCCAGGAAGGGACTCACAGGCGCTCCGGGCGCCTTGATGTCCGCAATCAGGGTGTTCAGACGCAGAGAATCGAACTCCGTGATCTGGCGTTCTTCCCTGCCCGAGTGCGTCGTCTGCCGCAAGCGCCGCGGCCATCCGCGGGTCAACGAGATCCTGCGGCTGCGGCAGAAGTCCTCCACCCGGCTCGTCAAGAGTCTCCACTGGTACTCGTTCAGTCCGTCCGCGAATACCGATCCATTGGCGGCGAAGAACGACGGGTGATGCTCTTTTGCGTGGTGGACGTGGCAGCACTGGATCGTCCCTTCCCACCAGCACACGTGGTAGCACTTCCAAGACTCCATCGGCGTTTCGGCGATGGCTCCGGCGATCATCTGCTTTATTCTCTTGTGGGTCATTGACTCATCTCCTTTCTCTTTGCGTCCGGGCACAGACGCGACGCAGCGGCCGCGCCTCGCCGTGATCCACTCCAGGACGGGCCTGGCGCTCCGCGTCTGGTTCCTGATTCGGGTTCTCGTATCCGCGGACCTGGAATCGCGCCCACCCGGCACGATGTCGGACCTGCGATTCGGGTCTCTCCTCTTCGTCCGGCGTTGACTCTGACAGGGTCTGCGATTCGGTCAGGGTCCGTCGCGCATAGATCGATTCTCGATTGTGTCATGTTCGCGCACTCCTACTGTGTGATTGTGTGACGAGGTCGGAGTCCCGCTCGCAGCCCGCATTGCATCCTTCCGACGACGAGACTGCCGGGATGTGGTGGAGGGATGGTCCCCCATACGCGTGGAATGACGCTACAGCCGTCGCATCAGCAGCACGTGGGAGACGAACGCGGGACCGACACGGAACCTGTCGGCGGGGAAACGCTTATCGGTGGATCATCGCTCCTGGCGAGATGGGGATGCTTGCTCTCGTGGGCCAGGCCGGGGAGCGCGCACGGAAAGCTCCGGCAGGGATTCTCGCCGTGCGGCGATCCCAGCGTCGACAAGATGAGATGGATCTTGGCGGTGGCCATGTCCGTGCTCCAATGACAGTATCCAGACAGACAACAATAGACCAAACGATTTCAGACAAGTGATTGTGAATGGCCTGCCGGCACACCCGACAAAAGCCTTGTGGTTCACTGGCGTGGGCTCTCATTTGTTCACGTCTCAACCCACACTCCTCTACTATACCGCCCGATTTGGATCTGTCAACCCTAATTGTGGCAGAATCCTCTCACATCGCTAGACCACCATTACGGTGTGGATGCACCTTGAGCGGCCTGTGCTGTCGGATCGCTCGTGATGCCTCCGAACGACTGTGTTGCACCTCGCATGTTAATGTGCCATCCCTTCTCAGTTCTACGGATCGGTCTCTCTGGCTGCGCATCGGGCATCGAGGTCCCTGATCTCGTCCGGCGCAAGCGACTGGTACCATTCGAGTGCCCTCTTGGGGACGATCACATATCCTTCGCCTCCTTCGGTGCCGGGGAAGACGATTCGAAAATCCTGGACGTGAAGGACGACAAGCTCGGACTCGGCCAGGTCGGTTTCTCTGCAATCCTTGACGGACAACGCAAGCTGGGTCCCCGGCTTCAGATTGCCGAACAGTGATTGTGAGATTTCAACCGTCAACTCGGTGCGGATCAGTCCCAACAGCTTTGCGTAGTCTCGTCCGTAGATCTCCTCGTATTGGCGAGTCATTTCATCGGCGGGTCTATCGGCACTCTCGCGACGCTCGACCTGCCGGCCGAGAATCACGTCCTGGCCGGCCGCAATCGCACGGTGAATTCGCATTGCGTCCTCTTCCAAGCGGACTTGGTCGCGGTGGCGCTGGTAGGCGTCGTCCATGGGTTGGCTGTGCGCGGGGTTCGAGAAGAAAACGTACTCCCAGCGAACGCAGTGAGAACTGCAGGTGTTATAACCGTAGGCGTCGGCGTAAACCAGGACGCCGCGGGTGGCGATGATCCGAACCGTGTCGTACGAGCCGGCGTTGCTGTAGAAGAAGGCCGCGTAAGGTCTGTATTCCTCCCGCTTCGTCGGAGGGTGTTTCCTGATCGTTCGTGCGAGATCGCTGCCATTGTGGATTCGCCGCAGGGCCAAGTCCTTCCAGATAGGATGGAGCGACTGCTTCATCATACAACGGTAGGCCCTTACGTCGTCCAAGCAGCGAACATCAAAGAACACGCACAGGAAGACACCCACCACAACCCAGCCGGCGAGAATCCAAGCCGCCGGGATCAGGAACCTCGGCCATCGCCTCCGCATCGGGTCGATCACGGTCGCTTCTTCCATACCATTGCTCGCACAAGACCTTGTCTCATCGCTGCACGGCCATTTTAGCATGGAATGTTAGGAACGGCCACCAGTTTTCTTCCTTGAGGTGGAAGGAGCCTGTGTCTGGTTATGTCGTCGCCAAAGAGGATCGTCCTTCATTCCTGCGTGAAGCAGGAATCCAGGAACCGTGGCATGCGACGCGTCCCGGGAAGTGGATTCCCGCTTTCCCCCCGATCAGAGCCTGCCCTCGACTTGATCGGGGGTCGAGGGCGGGTCTGGCGGGAATGACAATCCAGGGTTTCCATGAACCCCTATTGCACGCGTGCGACTATGGTCATGCACCCATGCTTTGCCCCTGCGACTGGGGGTCTTTGACCCGTTCCCTTCGATCCCTTATAATCCGCGTGTCAGTGTTTCTCAGAGGATTCTCTGATGCTGCAAGGTTTGATCGCGGTGGTCGTGGTTTTGGCGCTGGCTGTGCTGGCGCTGCTGGTGTGGCTGATCTCGTCCAGTCTTGCCGCCCGGCGGGAGGTCGCGGGGCAGGCGGCGGGGATTGCGCTGCTTCAGCAGCAGCTCGACGCGCTCAAGGCCGCTCAGGACAAGACTTCGCAGACGCTCCACAGTTCGCTTCTGGCCGGGCAGGGCACGCTGGCCCAGAGCCTCCAATCCAATCAGCAGGTCCTCCAGCAGCTCAACACGCAGATCGGCGAACTCCAGGGCACGAACAAGCAGATGCTCCGGCTCGGCATCGACGTCAAGCGGCTCCAGGACATCCTCGCCAGTCCCAAGCTCCGCGGCCAGATGGGCGAGTGGTCGCTGGAGAACCTGTTGGCCCAAGTCCTGCCCCAGGGCAGCTTCGCGCTCCAGCACGCGTTCCAGGACGGACGGATCGTCGATGCCCTGGTCCACATGGCGGGCTTCGCGGTCGGCATCGACGCGAAGTTCCCCTTGCCCAGCTTCGAGCGGATCGTCGCCTGCACGGACGAGGCAGACAAGCCCAAGCTCCGGCGGCAGTTCATGCGGGACGTCGCAGCCCACGTGGACAAGATCGCCTCCGACTACATCCGCCCGGCTGAGGGGACGCTCGACTTCGCGCTGATGTACGTGCCGGCGGAGAACGTCTACTACGAGACGGTGATCCAGTGCGAAGGCGACTCCGTGGACCTTCTGCGGCATTGCATGGACAAGAAGGTGATCCCGGTCTCGCCGAACCTGCTTTATGCCTACCTGATGACGGTCGCGATGGGGCTTCACGGGCTGCAGATCGAGCGGCAGGCGGCCGAGATCCGCCGGAACCTGGGCAAGCTCAACAGCTCGTTCGCGGAGTTCGTCAGCACGTGGGACACGCTCGGCACGCACCTCCGCAACGCCTACGGCAAGTACGACGACGGCCAGAAACGCCTGGACCGTCTCGGCCTGCAACTGACGCAGATCCAGCAAGAGTCCGGCCCCGACGCCCAGGGGTGACGGCCACCGCTATTTCGGCAGGTTCCCGGCCACGCCGTATCCGCGAGCCATGGGCACTTCCGACGGGATGTCCGCGTCCTCGCGCTTGACGTCGAGCGGCAGGTCCTTTTCCTTGACGAGCCGGTAGCCGCGCTGCTCCATGCAGTTCTCCATGAATCGGCGTTCGTAGTCGCCCATGCGATCCCGGTCCGCCCGCTTGCGAAGTTCGGCCCGACAGGCGGCCCGGTCGGCCTTGCACTCGTCGAACGTCTTGCCTTCCTGATACCAGTACTTTTGTCCGCATCCCGCGGTCAGCAACAGTCCAAAGCCAAGAACACTGAGCACGATGTACGTTCTCATCCAAGGTCTCCCATTTGGCGTCCCAGTCATGTACTCCTGCACGGCACAGGTCCCATGATACCCAGGCCCTGCGTCCGAATGCAACAACGCGGGTCATCAATGCGCCGCGCCTTCGTGTCGGACTCCTGCGAGACAGGCAGGCGAATCCGCCCCTCGGCCGGCCCGCATCCTGGCCTGGGGTGTGATTCTCCGTGCCGGCTGTGCTGCCGAGCGGTTCTTGATAACGCGGCCGCGATGCAGTATAATGCCCACCTTCGTCTGGTTCGGGAGAACTTTCATGGACAACAAATTCGTCAGGGCGATCTTCCCGGGCTCGTTCGATCCGATCACGAACGGGCATTTGGACGTGGTTCGGCGGGCCATCAATCTGTTCGACGAGCTGATCATCGCGGTCGGGCGAAGCCCGATCAAGAACCAGCTCTTCACGCCGCAAGAGCGGGTCGAGATGATCCAGGAATTGATCGGCGACATGCCGGGAGTGATTGTCGAGAGCTTCGAGGGCCTGATGGTCGAATACGCCACCAGGAGAAAGGCGAACGTGGTCCTTCGCGGCCTGCGCAGTCTGACGGACGTGCAGTATGAGTTCCAGCTCGCGATGACCAACCGGGCGGTCGCGGGGATCGAGACGATCTTCATCATGACCAGCGAGCGGTACGGGTTCACCAGCTCGACCCTGATTCGCGAGGTGGCTTCGCTGGGTGGCGACCTGTCGAACCTGATTCCGGAGAACGTCCATCGCCGTCTGAAGGAGCGGTTCAGTCGGCTGCGGGCCGAGCATGCCTGACGAATACTCCGAATTCGGGAGAATTTCCGCGCGCGTGTCATCCCTTCGGCAAGCTCAGAGCCTGCCCTGAACAGAGTGAAGGGATGACCAGAGGTGGGCTTCCAAGCAGATGAGCCTTGTGAGACCCGTGTCCTTCCGGACACCGGCCGCGAAGCGGCTGAGCGGCTCAGGAGGACAAGATGGGGTGCCCACGTATGGATTGTTCGCTGTCCGTATAGGACAGGCCGAAATGACGAAAATGGTCCTGCCCTTCGAGAGCAGCGAAGGGTCGTGCGGTTCTGTCCTCGCGACGGCTACGTGAGGATCACTTCTCTTCCGTGTCGCCGGAGGTGAAGCAGACCATGGCGATCAGGATGAGACTGGCGCCGCAGACGAACAGGACAATCCGCTTGGGGGGATCGCTGCACCGCTGAAGCCACATCGGAATCGCGGCCTCGATGGGTTCGTCGTTGGCCTGGTCCACTACCGCCTTGCGGGCAATCGCGAGTTCCCTGGCCTTGGCCTTGGGGTAGACCGTGTTCGGATCGTTGGGCTCGGTTCCCAGCGTCACGGGAGCGATCCGTTGGAGCAGGTCGGGGTTGTTCTCCAGTTGTTCCAGAAGGGTATCGTACTCGGCATTGAGGGATTCGAGCCGGCGGATCGACAGTTCGGCCTGTTTGACGACCTGTTTGTCGCGGCAGTACTTGACGAAATCATCGCACAGAACCGCCCCGCCCAGCGCTGCGGCTCCGCTGCTGAAGAACACTACGAAGACCAGGAAGCGAAGGATACCGTGTCGTTGCATGGTCCCCAGTCGGGTCGAAACAAGCGTTTCGACGTTTGGATTCCGGACCCAAAAACTGCGGCAGGCGTGGCCCTTCTCCATCACATGGAGACAGCCACACCTGCCGAATTGCATCTGCATCGAACCGTTCAGCCAGGGACCCCGTGGCACAGGGCCCCCAACCTAATCGCCTTATCGGCCGTCCGCGAGCATTCTCTGGAGCAATTGTTCAGAGCACTCGCATCCAGCCTCGTTAAACCGGGTAGACCGGCAGTTGAGCCCGCAGCAGCTCATAGATCGTCTTGCCGCTCTTGACGCACTCCGCCGCAGTCTGGCGATACTGGCTGGTCAGCGTGTCGAAGTCGAGTTTCTTGAGGTCGGCCAGACTCTTCTTGCCGCCGTTGGCCACGACGAACTTGGCCATCGTGTCGCTGGCGATGTCCCGAGTAAGCTGCCAGAGTTCCCGGCCTTCCGCCGCCGCGACCGCCCGGCCCAGGGCCAGCGACATCGACAGGATGGCGTTCATGCCGAGCAGGCCCTTGCGCTGCATGGCGTGGATCTTGTCTTCTTTCGATGCGTCCTTGCTGATCCGGCCAGCGGCAATCGCCTGCTCGAGTTCCAGGCCGAGGAGCTGACGGTCGGTATCGAGCAGCGAGCCCAGCGTGCCGACTCGCTTGCCGACGAAGGCCTTGGCGAGCACGGTCTCGATGTGCTGCACGGCATCCATGCAACCCTTGCCGTCGTACCGTCGGGACTTCTTCCAGAGAGCCATGAGCTTCTCGTCGTTCTTGGCGCGGACCGCGTCGGCCTTGACATCTTTCTTGAACCGGAAGGTGCCGTCGCCGGCAGCCTTGAACAGGTCGGGATATTTCTTCGTGCTCTCGCATGGCTCGATGATGCTGTCCACGTAGTGGATGGCTTCGTCCTCGCCGGCGGAGGTGCCCAGCGGCGTCGAACCCTTGAAGCGGATGATGCCGCTCTTGCCGAGGAACAGCGTTGCGGCCGCCGACGGGATACCCGCGTTGGTCGCCTCTTCCGTGCCGCTGACCGCTTCGATCGCCAGCATCTTCATCAGAAGGCTGGTGAGATCGATATCGGCTGCCTTCGGGGAAACCGTGGCGTCGTCCCGGCCCGTGAGGGTCTTCACCAACTCCTTGACGCTCGCCTCGAGCTCCTTGCGCTCCTGGGGCGTCGTCTCGCGCTGCGTGGCGCGGGCCAGGGCCAGGATTTCCATCATGCGTCCGTACTTCTGGAGCCGCTCGGTGTTGGCGCCGCCGCCGCACTTGACGCCCAGGGCGTTCATCGCGGTGCCGATCTCGGCCTCGAACGGATCGTTCGGGCTCTTCGACCGGTGGGAAATCACCAGTTCCGCGCCGTAGGCCAGCGAGGTCAGCATGGCCAGCACGGTTTCGGTCAGGGTGCCAATCTGGTTGGCCTTGATCAGCGAAGCGTTGATTTCGCCGTTCTTGGCGCACTTCTCGATGTTCGAGTCCTTCGTGGTGACGAGGTCGTCGCCGATGATGAAGATCTTGTCGCCAAGCTCTTTCATCATGTTCTTCCAGCCCTGGTGGTCGCGTTCGCCGAAGCCGTCCTCAATGGACAGGACCGGGATCCCGGATTCCATCGCCTCCTTGAAGAGGTTCAGGATGTCGTCACGGCTCATTTCGACCTTGTCTTTGTCACGCCAGAACCGGTACATGCCGACGGAATCGGGCTCGCCGCGTTCCTCGCGGTAGGCGTTTTCGAGCTCGGAGCAGGCGGGGTCGAGGGCGATTGCCACATCCACGCCGGGGACCCACTCGCAGTCGAGAATGGCCTGCTTCATGAAGCGCCACATCCGCTGCTCGGGAACCCTGTCGCCGGGCTCCTTGTCGACATACGGCGCGATGCCGCCTTCGAGACCGACGCCCATCACCTTGGCGCCGGGGGCTGACTCGATGATTTCCTTGAGACGGTACTGGAGCTTCACCGTCATTTCCTGAGCGTCCTCGTAGGTCTTCGGGGAAAGCGGCATGAACATGCTTTCCTGCATCGAGATGTTGCTCTCGGGGTATTCCTTCTCGGTGTGCCGTCCGCCCATGGCGCAGTTTCGGAACTGCCAGGGGGCCGCGACGCGATTGCCGTCCTTGAGGGTGACCGTCTGCATACGCGTGGTGAGCAGCTGCTTCTTGACCTCGGCGACCTGCACCGTCCAGCTCTGCTTGGAGGCAGCGGCCGCGGCGCGCGCCGCCTGCTCGGCAGCGATCTTCTCGCGGTTGCGGAACTCGCGAAGCTTGCCCGGGTCGGCCAGCAGGCGATCCAACAGACCGACGCAGCCGGGCGCCAGGAAGAAGCGACCGACGTAGATGAAGAAATCGATGCGGGTGGCCAAGCCGATGGCGATCAGCACGATCGCGATGGCCAGGCAAAACGATCCCATCCAACCGCTCCAGACCGGCGCAGAGGCGGCGACCGCCAAGTTGTACGGCGCATCGGGGGCGAAGTTGCCGTTCTCTTTCCTGACGCCGTAGAACTTGCCCCACGGGATCGTCAGGAACATCTGGGCGTAATAGCCGAACTTGCTGCCGCTGCCCTTGAGGATCGCGTCGGCTTTCTCCTGCGAATCCTTGTTCAGAGCGGTCAGCTTGGCGGCGGTCAGGAAGTGGCCCATCTCGTGGACCGCGATTGCGACATGCCAAGACAAATACAGGATCGCCAGGGAGATCCACACCTCCATGTGCCACGGGGAGAACATGAAGTTCAGCACGGCGTATTTGATGTTCTCCCCCGCAGCGGCCCGCGAGGTGAGCTCCGCCGCCGGAAGGCTCAGGACCGACGAAATGAAGGCGGCGTGGAACGAGACGAGCTTGTGGTTCGCGATGACCCAGCCGCGCTCCAGATACCCTGCAGCGTCGATGCGAAATTCGTTGGACTTCGCCGCAAGCCGGGGCTTGTTTCTATTCATTTCCACCGCTGACTCTTTCATTCTGAACTTCTCCTACTTACCGTTCTTCTCATCTCATTTCACCGCTTCAGTCGAACCTGGCGGGCCTGCGGGCATCCGCAGTCAAAGCGAGGCCGTACCATCCCCACCCTCGGAAAAGGCAAGAAGATACACCCTTTCACCTATCACGTCAAGCATGGATTCGTGGACCCGGCGAGAAAAACTGGTCGTGATCCAACGACGGAGGGATCATAAGTGGCTGGGGGATCAAGGAAACCGTTCGTTCGCGACCGCTCTGGGAAACCGAGGGCGACGGATTGGAGGCAACGACGCAAGCATGCCTTCGCGACGACGACGCGTGAGATGCGCCAAGATCGAGCCGGATCCGGTCAATTCGTGTAAGCCTCTGTTCGGCAAGATGTTACAACCACTTCAGAGCCGGGTGAAACCTGCCGTCAGGACGCCCTCGCGGCCCTATTGCCATCAACATTCTTGGGAAAAGTGCAAGAATGACTGTAACACTTCGCCTTCGTCAACGTCCATTTACGTGAAGAGTGCAAGGGATTGCAGTCATCCTCGTGGTTTGTCGTTTTGGATTGCATCGCTTCCTTATCGATGTGGCCGATTGAGCGGAGATCGGCCTTTCTTCTTGCGCCTCGGCGCCTGCATGCCGGATGCGTCCAAGGCGCGACTCGGTTTTTCCCTGTTGATTCCGGAGCCCGCCCAGCGTATCATTCCCGGCTTATGCGAATTCCATTGACGAAGTACGGATTGCCCGAGGTGGTCGTTTATCCGGCGGCTGTTCTCGTATTGATGGCTGCCGTGGCACTAATCGGACCCGCGGGACTGCCTGTCTGGGGGGTCGTCGTCGTCGAGATGCTCCTGGCGATTGTCCTGGGGTGGGCCTTGATGTTCTTTCGAGATCCTCGCCGGGAGCCGCCACGGGACGACAGCCTGTTGCTGGCGCCCGCCGATGGGACGATCACGGATGTAGGGCTGGTCGAGGAGACCGAGTTCATCGGAGGCCCGGCGCTGCGCGTCGGCATCTTTCTGAGCATTTTCAACACGCACATCAACCGCGCCCCATGTGACGCCAAGGTCGAGCGGATCGTCTACCGTCCCGGCAAGTACCTCAATGCGATGAGTCCTCGAGCAGGCACGGTGAACGAGTCCAACAACCTGTCCATGGTGCGAACGGGCCATCCCCGGGACCGGCTCCTCGTCCGTCAGATCAGCGGGGCCATCGCCCGACGGATCGTCTGTGCCGCTCGGGAAGGCCAGCAGCTCACGGGCGGCGAACAGTTCGGCATGATCAAGTTTGGGTCCCGGACCGAACTGTATCTGTCCGCCGGCGAGGAGGCGGAATGTGTCGTCCGCATCGGGGACAAGGTCAAAGCGGGACTCACACCGCTTGTGAAGTATGGTCCAAGGCCGTCGCAGAGACCCGTGCGGAAAGACAATGAGCAGTAGACATCGGAAAACGGCGGATCACAAGTCGAGGCGGCCTTTGTTCCGCCGCGTGCGAAGGCATCGCGTCAAGTACGTCACCCTCCTGCCGTCGCTGATTACGCTGCTCAACGGGATTTTCGGTTTTACCGCGATCGTCCTGGCGAGCAAGGCCCATGAGCCGACGGCGGGGAGGATGTCCTGCTTCGCCGTGGCGGGATACATGGTGGTGCTCGCCATGTTCGCGGACATGCTGGACGGCCGGCTGGCGCGGATGAGTCAGAGCACATCGAGCTTCGGCGGCCAGCTCGACAGTCTCTGCGACCTGATCAGTTTCGGCGTCGCTCCGGCGTTCATCATGCTCCGACTCGTGGAGAGCGAGCTGCAGCTCCACGAGATCTTCTGCGGGGACTTGATCCACCGGTTCATCTGGCTGGCGGCGCTGGTATACTTCAGTTGCGCAGCGATTCGTCTGGCTCGGTTCAACGTCGAGAACGACGAAAACGAGGTGGCCCACATGAGCTTCGTCGGTCTGCCCAGCCCTGGAGCCGCCGGTGTCGTCATCAGCCTGATCGTCTTCCAACAGGAACGAGTCCCCGATTTCGACCTGCTGGTATACGCCCTGCCGCTGGCGACGTTGGGCGTGGGGATCCTCATGGTCAGCCGGGTGCCCTATCCACATATTGTGAATGTCTACCTCAGGGGCAAGCAGCCGTTCGACTATCTCATCCGGGTTCTCTTGCTCCTCGGATTGGCCTGGTGGAATATGCAGACCGCGATGGTCCTGGTCTTCGGGTACTTTGCGGCGGGCGGCTTCGCCAAATGGCTCTATGGCAGGATCTTCCCCAAGCCAAGAGGACTCCCGTTCTCGCATCAGCAAGCCGTTGCGACCGGCACACACGGCGCAGGTGAGTGATCCGGATGCATCAGTCCATCAATGCGCTGGCCGGAACGTGGCACGCGCCCATCGGTTCGGGGGCTTGTTCGACACCGCTTGCCTGGCTGATCTTGTGGTAGTGATCGACCACCCCCGCCAGGCGACTGAGCATTTCCCGCCCTTCCTCGCTCGCTTCCAGGCCGACGATTTGCAGGCCGATGCACAGAGCGGTTCGATCCGCCGTGGGTAGGACGTTCCGGATCTGGGCGTTGAACATCAAGGGGGTCTCATAGGGCATGGGCGTGAACCGTACACCCATGAACTGGCCCTTGCGGAAATCGGCTTCGCCCACTGAAGGGCCGGAGGTCTCCTTCGCCCGTTTGAGGGGAACGATCACCTGGGCGCCGCCGGCGGAAATGTCCATCAGGCGGGCCTCGTAGTAGGTATGGGTCTTCTCGTCGGGCGCGCGTTTGCCTGTGCGGTGCCAGAGCACGACGTTGACCTTCAGCGAAGGGGGAACACTGACACGGAAATAGCTACGCCGCTGGATCACGCCGATCCGTTCGGGCGCCGCCAGAACGATGGTGCCTCCCGCCTCCGGATCGGAGGAGGGTTCCAGATTCACGACAACCGTGTCGAAGACGAACTTGCCGTAGGCGTGCTTGAAGTTCATTCCGACCGGCTGGTCGATTCGAATATTGATCGGGTGAGGTTTGCCTGTCGAGTGATATCCCTCCACGTGCAGCCGGCCTGCGCCGCCGTGGCCCGTCGTATCGGTCGCGAGCTGCTTCATGACCACCTTGGCCACGTGCCACTTGTCCTTGGACAGGTACGACATGATTGCGGGGGATTGGCTCTGGACGACCGCCTGAAGCACCGTTTGGGACTCCGTGCCCTGGAGCATGACGATCTCACTCATATCAAACCTCCCATGCCTACGTCTGTGAACACCCGTTCCTGGCGGGAGCGCCGACCGAGTCCGCAAACGCAGCCCCTTGCGTCCGGGTTCTCACGTCGTACTGCACCCGGCCTGCCCCCCAGCAGGGCATAGAGGACCCGTCGAAACGAGTCCGTCTAAAACATATCTACTAAATCGGCCGACGGCAAAAATCACATAAGCTTTTTGCCCCATCCGGGCGCCCCGTATGGGCACAACCCCATAATCGCTTCGGAGTCGATGGTTGCAGCGGTGCATCGCTTCGGATATTGTGACCTGGACTACCGGATCGTCTGCCGGCCCCGCACGGGGGAGTATTATCAGACCGCACGCTGGGATCAGCAGGAGATGCAGTATGAAGATGCAGTTTGCCGGGGCAGTTGCAGTCATCGCATTGGGTGCTTTTGTGCGTGCGGTTTCCGCCGCTCCGGCGGATCGGCAGGACCTCTGCCTGTGGTATACCCACCCGGCACGAGAGTGGACCGAAGCATTGCCCATCGGCAACGGCCGGCTCGGCGCCATGGTCCTCGGCAACGTCGCCGACGATCGGATCATCCTCCGCGGCCGGATTAAACGCGAGCACGATCAGACTCACCAGAACGTCGGCATGAAGTTCGAGGCCCACGTCCTCGCCCAAGCCAAGGGCGGCGCTGTCGCCAGTCAGGATGGCAAGCTCTCCGTGGACAAGGCGGATGAGCTGCTGCTTCTGATCGCCGGCGCTACCGACTACCGTGGGAGCGAACCCGCCGGCCTGTGCCGGACCCACCTTGCCGCGGCAGCCGACTCGTACGAGCGACTGCGCGACAGGCACGTCGCGGACCACCGCAGGCTCTTCCGGCGTGTCCGTCTGGATCTCGGCCGAACCGAGAATACGAGCAAACCGACGGACCAGCGTCTCGCCGGGATCGCCAAGGGCGTCATTCGCCCCAAGGCCGGCGGCATTTGCCGTGTCCGAACCGTTTCGCCCATCCGTGTCAGTCCGGCGGGCGCACCGGTGAGTGCGACCAAGCCCCACAAAGGGGTCGTCGAGTTCGAAACGCAAGCCGGACGAAACCACATTCTGGATGCCGAAAACCGCTGATCCTCGGATCATTCCGGCAACCGATTCGCGCAACGAAGTGAGGAACGACTGCCAATGCCTATAGAACTGGGACTCGGACTGGTCTGGTATGCGGTGTTTGTGATCTCAACGACTTTTCACGAAGCTGCTCACGCGTTCGCTGCCTTCAGACTCGGTGACCGGACGGCTCGTAATGCCGGCTTGACCACACTCGATCCAATCCCCCACATCCAGCGTTCACCGATCGGCATGGTGGCGGTCCCCATCGTTTCCTTCCTGTTCAGCGGCTGGATGGTCGGTTGGGCGAGCACCCCGTATGATCCGTATTGGGCGGACGCCAACCGCAGAAAAGCCGCCTGGATGGCCCTGGCGGGACCCGGCGCCAACCTCGTGCTGATTCTCCTGGCCGCCGCGATCATCCGGATCGGCGTGGCTCTGGACCTGTTCATGGCGCCGCTGGAATCCACCTGGACCCAGGTCACGGTCGCCCGGTCCCCCGGCCTGGTCGCGGGCGCCGCGGTGGTCGTCAGCGTCCTGTTTTCGCTGAATCTGATCCTGCTGGTCTTCAATCTGCTGCCCCTGCCCCCGCTCGACGGCAGCGAGATCCTCACGTTGTTCCTCGACGACCGCACAGCCCAGCGGTATCGGGAATTCATGGCCCAACCCGCCGCGAGCATGGTTGGCCTGGTCGTCGCCTGGAACGTGATTGAGGGCCTTCTGGGCCCCGCCCACGGCTTGGCCCTGAACCTCCTCTACCCCGGCGCCGGGTATCATTGACGCAATTCCAGAGCCAATCGAATTGCATTCGGCTCGAGGAGTGCGGTCATGCACCCTCATCGGATCGCCGCGAAGAACGGTCTTGACAACCGGACGCAAATGTGCTCTGCTCTCGCAAGATGGGTAGGCGATTCGGCAGCACGGACCCGCGTCCTCGTATTTGATGGCATTCTCAGCTTAGACGGTTTCAGCGATTCGTGAAGGTGTGTCCTTGCGCCGGCTGCGTGGCCGGACGGGGTGTGTCTTTCATTTCGACCTGTATAAGGAGACGCATCATGAACGAACAAGCTCTGAGCAGGGGAACAAACCGACGTGACATGTTGAAATGGTCTGGGATGGGCGTGCTCGCGGGCGCGGCGACCACTGTCCTGACGCCGGGGAAGGCCCGCGCCGCGGATGCGGAGGCCAAGATTCTCCATGCCTCGTGGATCCACGGCAACACCATGGAGATCGAGTATCCCGAACGAATTGCCTTCCAGGAGCACGTGGGCTACCACTTCCAGATCGAAGGCAACCCCGGCACCTCGAACTGGTTCCACTTCTCGATCCCCACGCCGGTGATCATCGACGATGCGCGCCTGCGCATCAGTGCCGCCATGCTCTTGTTCGAGACGGACTCCGTGGACGCCTTCGTCCGGGACGTACACGTCTACGATGGGGGCACGAGGATTGCTGTCTTCGACGACGTCTACCTCTCGGAGAACGCAGGATTCGTCAAGTTCGACCTGCCGGAACGGCCGGAGGTGTCCTGGGGCATCGGAATCTCCGTCGGCGTCGGCTTTGGCGTGGAGATGATGGGGCACCGCATGCGTTTCATCTCCGCCGGCTGCGACTTCACGCTCCAGGCGCCCGAGCAGTAGACGCCACATGCCTATTGATAAAGCCGCCTTGCCCGACTATCCTACTGGGGCACAAGGGAGTACGTTGCGACGCCCTTTCGGAGAACGAGGCATGCAACAACGGCAACTGGGCAAGACGGATATGCGGCTCACGACGGTGGGCCTGGGCACCTGGGCCATGGGCGGGCCATGGCAGTACGGCTGGGGACCACAGGATGACGACGAAGCAATCGCGTCGGTCCTGGAGGCCCTGGATCAAGGGATCAACTGGATCGATACGGCCCCTGCTTACGGCTTGGGCCACTCGGAAGAGCTGGTCGGCCAGGCTCTGCGCCGGACGAAGCACAGACCCTACATCGCCACCAAGTGCGGCATCCTCTGGAACGACAAGAAAGAGAAGGTCGTACACCTGAAGCGCGACAGCATCCGCCGGGAGTGCCACGACAGCCTCCGGCGGCTCGGCGTCGAGACCATCGACCTGTATCAGATGCACTGGCCTGACCCCGACCCGGATATCGAGGAGGCCTGGGAAGAGATGGCCCACCTGGCGAAGGAGGGCAAAGTCCGCTACCTGGGCGTGTCGAATTTCAGCGTGCAGCAGATGGAGAGGGTCGCGAAGATCCACCCGATCTCGTCGTTGCAGCCGCCGTACAGCATGTTGCATCGCGAGGTCGAGGACGAGCTGCTCCCGTACTGCGCTCAGCACGGGATCGGCGTGGTCGTCTACAGTCCCATGCAGCGAGGACTCTTGACGGGCGCATTCAATCGGGAGCGGCTTGCAGCCCTGGCGCCCGACGACCACCGCAGGCGGATGCCGGAGTTTCAGGACCCGCAGTTCGGCGCCACGCTGGAACTGGTGGAAGGGCTCAAGAAGATCGCCCGGTGCCACGGCAAGACCGTCTCGCAGTTGGCTGTTGCGTGGGTGCTACGCAGGTCGGAGGTAACCGCGGCCATCGTCGGCGCCCGTCGGCCCGGACAGATCGTTGAGACCGCGCCGGCCTCCGACTGGAACCTCGGCAAGGAAGATATCGAAGAAATCGAAAGGCCGCTGGCCGCGAGGGACAGGACGCTCGCCGGCGGTTCATAAGGCCTATTCGTCCTATGGGTCTCATAGGCCCGAGAGAAGGAAACAGGATGTCCCAGGAACAAAACGTCTACACCAGTCCGCTCGTGGAGCGAAACGCCTCGCGGGAGATGGCGGAACTCTTCGGCGCCCAGAAGAAGTTCAGCACGTGGCGCCGGCTCTGGCTCGAGCTCGCCAAGGCCGAGAAGAAGCTCGGGTTGGCGATCAAACAGAGCCAGATCGACGAGATGGCCAGGCACCTCGACGACGTCGACTTTGACAAAGCGGCCGTCTACGAACGGCAGTTCCGCCACGACGTGATGGCGCACGTCTACGCGTTTGGCGAGGTCGCGCCGAAGGCGGCTCCAATCATCCACTTGGGTGCGACGAGCTGCTACGTCGGCGACAACGCGGACCTGATCATCATGCGCGACGCCCTCCGGCTCGTCGCGGGCAAGCTGGCCGCCGTGATCGACCTGCTGGCGAAGTTCGCACAGGAGTACCGCGACATGCCCACGCTGGGCTTCACGCACTTCCAGCCGGCCCAGCTCACCACGGTCGGCAAGCGCGCCACCCTCTGGTCCCAGGAGTTCGCGATGGACCTCGACGAGGTCGAGCACCGGATCGCGACGCTCCCCTTCCGCGGCGTCAAGGGCACGACCGGTACGCAGGCTTCCTTCATGGAACTCTTCGAGGGCCGACACGCCAAGGTCCGACAGCTCGACAAGGACGTGGCCGCGGCGTTCGGCTTCAAGAAGGTCTGTCCCGTCACGGGCCAGACCTACACGCGGAAGATCGACACGCTCGTCGTCAACACGTTGGCCTTGATCGCGCAGTCGGCGCACAAGACGTGCAATGACCTTCGCCTGCTGGCCCACCTCAAGGAGATGGAGGAGCCGTTCGAGAAGTCGCAGATCGGCTCGTCCGCCATGGCCTACAAGCGAAACCCGATGCGATGCGAGCGAGTGACGGCGCTGAGCCGGCTCGTACTGAGCCTAGCTACCAGTCCTGCGATGACTGCCTCGGAACAATGGTTCGAGCGGACGCTCGACGACTCCGCCAACAAGCGAGTCGTGATCCCGGAGGCGTTCCTGGCGGTCGATGGCATCCTGCAGATCCTCCTGAACGTCTGCGACGGCCTGGTCGTGTATCCGAAGGTGATCGAATCGCACGTGATGGCCGAGCTACCCTTCATGGCGACGGAGAACATCCTCATGGCCGCGGTCAAGGCCGGCGGCAACCGCCAGGACCTGCACGAGAAGATCCGCCTGTACTCGCAGGCGGCCGCCAACGAGGTGAAACGGTTCGGCCGGCCCAACGACCTGATCGCCCGCCTGCGGACGGATATCGCCTTCGCAAATCTGAATTTCGAGAAGGTCCTGGACCCCGCAGCCTACGTCGGCCGAGCCCCTGAACAAGTGGACGAGTTCATCCGAGCCGTCGTGGCCCCGATCCGAAAACGGTACGCGAACGAACTCAACCGAAAAGTCGAGCTGAAGGTGTAGTGATTGACGATTTACTATTTGAGCGTCGAGGCTTCGGGCCAGCTTCAAGACTTTCGGCCCCTTCAAATAGTAAATAGTAATTAGTAAATGGTAAATACCGAGGGTTTTCCGTGACGAAGAAAGAACTCATCCAGCGTATCAAGCAGACCGCGTATCTCGAAGGCGATTTCGTTCTTCGCAGCGGCAAGCGGAGCAAGTATTACCTCGACAAATACCTCTTCGAGACCTGCCCGGACATCCTCAAGGCGCTGGGCAAGGAGTTTTCGAAGCATATGACGGAGGACGTGACGTTGATCGCCGGCGCGGAGCTGGGCGGCGTCGCGCTGGCGGCGGCGACCGCTATGGAGACGAGCGCCAACTGGATCATCGTCCGCAACAGCAAGAAGGATTACGGCACGAGCAAGCTCGTCGAGGGCGTCCTCAAGGCGGGCGACGTCGTCCTGCTCGTCGAGGACATCGCCACCACCGGCGGCCAGGTCCTCGAAGCCGCCAAGGTCATCACCGACGCGGGCGCCACTGTCAAGAAGATCGTCTGCGTCATCGACCGCAAGCAGGGCGCCCGCGAGAACATCGAAGGCGCGGGCTACGCCTTCGAATCAATCATCACGAAGGACGACCTGGGAATCACGGACTGATTGATGATGGATGATTGTTGATTGATGATTTGCGCGTCGCGTCGATCATGCGGATGATCCGGCGCGCGCTCGCAGCCTTCCTTGCATCCCTGATTTCGAGCCAGTCCATTCTCCGGGTTCTGACGTACAGAGTCGATGTGTCGCTACCGATGGAACTGGGTGCGTTGGCGACAATCATGTCGACGTGCTTTTCTCGCATCTTGCGTTCGGCGTTGACACGCAGGTCGCGATCCTCCAGGGCGAAGCCGACGACGATCTGCGGCCCGCGGCCCGTGGTTCGTGACTTGGTTTTGTGCCTGCCGGCCCACTTGAGGATGTCCGCCGTGGGCTTGAGTTCGAGGGTGAGCTTCGTGGGTCGCTTCTTGAGCTTGGTTCTCGCTGGCCTGGCCGGCGTGTAGTCCGAAACCGCGGCGGCCATGATCAGGCAGTCACACTCGGGGAACCGCTCTTTCACCGCCTTGAACATCTCGGCGGCGCTCTCGACGCGAATCACCTTCGCGCCGGATGGGGGTTTCAGCGCCGTTGGTGCGGTGATTAGCGTCACCTCATGGCCGGCTCTCAACGCCGCGTGCGCCAGCGCATAGCCCATCCTGCCGCTGCTGGCATTCGAGATGAATCGCACCGGATCGATGTATTCGCGGGTTCCCCCCGCCGTGATCACAAAACGCATCGTGTGCCTCGCTGAATCATGCCACAACATGCGAGATCGAAAGAGCTGACTGTGTGTGTCTGTCATCCTGAGCGAAGCGAAGGATCTGGGCTACGGTCTGCAATCGGGCACGGATACGGAAGGGTATTCTTGGCCGGGTGCCAGATGCTTCACTCCACTTCGTTCCGTTCAGCATGACAAAGCAAAGACCACCCGACAAGACCTCCTATTCGCGGCTTTTGTCTCTCTCAGCGGCCAGTTCCTCGATGGCCGCGAGAATATCCTGGGGCTCGGCCATTCTTCCGATGCCCTCCGTGCCGCAGGCCAAGCGTCCCGTCGCCGGACCGACGAAGCGGACGCCCATCGCCCGCAGGGTCTCGACGTTGCGCTTCACCGCCGGGCTTTCCCACATCCGCGTGTTCATGGCCGGCGCGAGCAGCGTCGGCGTCGCCCAGCAGACACAGAGCGTCGTGCTGAGCAGATCGTCGCAGATGCCGTTGGCGACCTTGCCCAGCATGTCGGCGCAGGCGGGGGCCACGACCACGATCTGCGCCCAATCGGCCAGAGAGATGTGAGCGCTGCTGCGATCTGCTGGATCGCTCCAGAGGCTCGTGTACGCAGGTCCGGCGGTGACCGCCTCGAAGCTTTTGGGGCCGACGAGCTGACAAGCGGCTTCCGTCATGACCGTCCGCACGCTTGCGCCGGCGGCCGTCAGTTTGCTGGCCAGATCCACCGCCTTGTAGGCGGCGATTCCGCCGGTAACGCCCAGCACGATATTCGCGTCCTTGAGCACCCGGTTTCCCCCTCTCAGACCCTCACAGAGGATGCTTCTCAAACAGGCGATCCAGCTCTTCGCTTCTGCTGGTCTCCACCACGTCCGCTTTCGGCTTGCGGACATAGGGGGTCTCATCGACTGTGATCTTGTCCTGGAGGATCTCCTGGACGACGATCTCCATCATGGTCCTGCCCTCGATGTTGTCGATGAGGGGCCGGGAGCCCTGCAGCAGCTCGAGCATGCGCTTCTGGATCAGCGCTGCCAGCTTGAACCGACCGCCGACCTTCTTGACGATTTCATCACTCTTGAGTTCTTCCAGCATCTGTGTTCTCCAAATAGGCGTCCGGGGCATTCTCGATAATCCGGATCACTTCGTTGATCGCCCGTTCCAGGTCGTCGTTGACCACCATATTATCATAACATAGCGCCGCGGCGTCGATTTCGTTCTGTGCGGCGCGAAGCCGACGGGCGACCACCTCGCCGCTCTCGCGACCGCGACGGCCGATCCGATCCGCCAGCGTCTGCGGACTTGGCGGCATGATGAAGATCATCACCGCCTGCGGATAGATCGCCTTGACCTGGCGACCGCCTTGGACATCGATCTCCAGGATGACAGTCCTGCCGGCTGCCAGGGCCTCATCGGTCTTGTCGCGAGGCGTTCCATAGAGGTTGCCGAAGACCTCGGCGTATTCCAGGAACAAACCTTCCTCAATTCGTCGGCGGAACTGCTCCTGCGAGACGAACCAGTAATCCCGGCCGTCCCGCTCGCCCGGCGCCCGAGGCCGAGTCGTCATCGAGACGCTCAGATAGCTGTCCGCGAGCCGACCCATCACCGCCTTGGTGATCGTGCTCTTGCCGACGCCGGAGGGCCCGCTGATGACAATCAGCCTGCCGCGAGCTTTCTTCGTTGGGTTGTCTGCCTGAGCCATCACTCGATGTTCTGAATCTGCTCCTTGAGGCGCTCGATGCAGCATTTGACGTCCACGACGCACCTGGCGATGCCGGCATCGGCGGCTTTGCTGGCCACCGTGTTGGCCTCGCGGAGCATTTCCTGGCTGAGGAAATCCAATCGTCGACCGGCTTGCCCGTCGGTCTCACAAATCTGTCGAAACTGCTGCAGGTGGGCATCGAGCCGGGCGATCTCCTCCGAGATGTCCGAGCGGTCCGCGAGGATGGCCACCTCCCGCGCCAAGGTCTGCTCGTCGAGCTTGAGTTTCGCTTCCGCCAGCAGCTCTTCCACGCGCCGACGAAGCCGCTTGGCGTATTCCAGGACCACGGAGCCGCTCCGCTGACGGATGGTTTCCAGCTCCTGGAGGATCACGGCGCAGTGCTTCTCGAGGTCCGCCTGAAGGAAGCGGCCTTCCGCCTCCCGCATTCGCTGGAGCTTGTCGAGCGCCTCGGCAGTCAGGCGGGTCACGAACTGCCTGATCCGGGTGCTGTGCTCCTCGTCCGGTTGCACGGGCTGAACAATCCCCGGCAATTCCAGCAGTCCCGCCAGATCGATGGTCCCGGTCACCCCCACGGCGGAGCTGATCGTCTTGAGACGCGACAGAATGGACCCGAGCGCGGCCTCATCGATCTCGAACAGGGCGCTGGCGGAGACTCCCTTGAGTCGAAGCACATAGTTGACCGTGCCGCGGGACAGGCGTTTCCGCAGCTCCCTGTCGATATCCTCTTCAAGGAACGTGGCGCCTTCCGGCAGCTTGATGATGGTCTTGAGGTATCGGTTGTTGACAGTCTTGATCTCGACGGCATAGGAAATGCCTTCGAGCTCGCCGATCGCCTCACCGTACCCCGTCATGCTGTTCAGCATCGCTATTCACTCTCAAAGATGCGGGCAGCGTCCAAACCGGATGTGCAGTCGGCGGTTCACTCGACGCCGGACCCGCCTGCACCGGTAGCGTCGGTCGGCTGCTGCGAACCGGATTGTGTCGTCGCAGGCTCTGTGGGGGTCGGCTCGGGTGCCGGAGCTGTTTGCTCGGTCCCTGCCGCCGGAGTGCTCCCTGCAGGCTGTTCCGCAGGCGTCGGAGCGGCCGAGCCTGCCTCGCTCGTCGTCGCAGCCGGGGTCTCGGCGCCGTAATCGCTGACGCTCGGTCGGAAGTACTTGGCCATCAGGACCGCCAGACCAAGAAAGACAGCGACCAGGCCGATAGTGACCCAGGTAAGGAAGTCGCCGGTCTTGGAGCCCAGCAGGCCGCTGGCCATGCCGCCGCCGAAGGCGCCGCTCAGCCCGCCGCCGCGGCCCTTCTGGATCAGGATCACCAGGATCAGGATGATCGAGACCATCACGAACAGGACGGCCACGAACTTCATCAGAATGCCAACTGCCAACAGAGGTAAGAAAGTCATAAAGACGCCTCAAAAACAAACTCGTCAGTCATGCCGGCCTAAGCAGGCGGTTTTCTTGTCATATCCGAACGAACGGTGTATCCCTGCCGGGACGTCGTCACACGGCGGCGGCCTGGATGATCTTCACGAAGTCATCGACCTTGAGACTGGCGCCGCCGACCAGGAGGCCGTCGACGTCTTCCTGGGCCATCAGGTCTTTGGCATTGCCGGCGTTGGCGGAGCCGCCGTAGAGGATGCGGGTCTCGTCGGCCAGCTTCTGGTTGAACATCTCGGCCAGCAGACGACGAATGAACACGTGCACTTCCTGCGCCTGTTGCGGCGTGGCGGTCCGGCCGGTCCCGATGGCCCAGACAGGCTCGTAAGCAATCGTCACGGCGGACATCTTGTCCTCGCTCAGGCCGGCCAGACCCGTCTGGAGATGCCGGGTGACCACGGCTTCCGTCTGCCCTGCGTCCCGCTCATCGAGCATCTCGCCGACGCAGAGGATGGGCAACAGGCCGCCGCCCAGGGAGGCCGTCAACTTCCTGCCCACGAGCTCGTCTGATTCCCCGAGGACGTGACGGCGCTCGGAGTGTCCACAGAGGACGTAGGTGCAGCCGACGTCCTTGAGCATCGCCGGGCTGATCTCGCCCGTGAAAGCGCCTTTGGGCTCGATATAGACATCCTGGGCGCCGACCGCGATGCCGCCGGCGCTGGTGGCTTTCACCACCGATTGCAGGTACACGAACGGCGGGATCAGGGCCACGTTCACCTTGTCGCCGGCCAGGCCGGATGCGCCCCGCGTCACGCCCTGCGCCAATTCCACGCTGGAGCGACTGTCCGTGTTCATCTTCCAATTGCCGGCTACGAACGGCTTTCTCATCATTGTCTCCTATGGTCCTTCAGAACTCCCGTACTGTCCAGGTACTCCTACAGCACTTCCTTGGCCTGGGGAAAACTCCCCAGGGTCGAGAGCTGGAGGCAGTGCTGCCGGGCCTCCTGGAGCCCCCTCTGCACACGTTCCTCCGTCCGATGGCCGAGGAAATCGACGAGGAAATGGTATTCCCATTCGCGCTTCTTGCTCGGCCGGGACTCGATATTGGTCAGGTTGATATTGTATTTCTTGAATGTCTCCAAAACGTCCGCCAGGGCGCCGGCCTTGTGGGCGGTGCTGAACACGATGGACGTCTTGTCCTCGCCGGTCGGCCGGGCGTCCTCGCGACTGACCACGAGGAACCGCGTCACGTTGTTGGCGATGTCCTCGATGTTCTCGCAGACCACGTTCAGCCCGTACAGCTCGGCCGCCACTTTCGAGCCGATGGCCGCCGCATAGGATTCCTCCGCCGCCATCTGGGCCGCCTTGGCCGACGAGGCCACCGCAATCGTATTGGCCTCCTCGAACGTCGAGGCCAGCCAGTTGCGACACTGCGCAAACACCTCCGGCTTCGAGTAGATCCTCTCGACTTCTTCCAACGTGCAGTTGGCCAGCAGGTTGTGATGGATCGACATCAGCACCTCGGCACAGATCTTCACGTCGGTGTCGACCAGAGCGTCGAGGGTCTCGATCACGCCGCCGCCGGTGGAATTCTCGACCGGCACGATCCCCAGATCGCAATGGTTCTTCGAGATCTCGTCGAAGATGCCGCGAATGTCCGCCAGCGGCTCGTACTCGACGCTGCGACCGAACTTCAGCATCGCCGCGGTATGACTGAAGCTGCCCCCCGGGCCCAGGTAGGCGATTCGAAGCCGTCTCTCCAGCACGAACGAGCCGCTCATCATCTCCCGCCAGATCGCGACGAGCGTCCGGTCGGGCAGAGGCCCCTTGTTGCCCTTCACGACTTTGTCCAATACCTGTTTCTCGCGGTCGGGCGCGTAGATAGGGCGCTCGGCCTGTGTCTTGAGCTGGCCAATCTCCACGACGACTCTTGCCCGCTCGTTGAGCAGATCTACGAGCTGTACATCGATCTCGTCGATTCGTTTTCTGAGTTCTTCCAGCGACATACTGTGAGCCCGGCTTTGTAAAAACTCTCTTTCTTAGCACAATTCCCCTGATTCGTCAACGAATTTCACTGTGCCGCTGGAATATTGCGTGCAATAGCGGGCATGCACCCGCTCCCCACGAACTCTGTGAACGGTGGTTGACCGCAGCCGCCGGGCGATGCTATGCTGCTGCAAACCAGCCAAGGGAGGTCATAGATGTTGCGCTTTACGGTTTTTCGGACCAAGTGGGGCTTTTTCGGCTTAGCGGGCACGGACGATACCCTGGCCCGGACCTCTTTGCCAATCGCCGATCGGGACGCAGCAGCACACAGATTGCTTCTCGCTCTGAAGTCCGCCGACGACGATCTCCGGCGTGATCCAGGCATCCTCCCAAGCCTCCAGGAACGGATCATCGCCTATTTTGAAGGTGAAAACGTTGATTTCAGCACCGATCCCCCTCTGCTGCTGGACCACGCGACAACATTCGCTCGCAGAGTGCTCTGTGCCTGCCGAACGATACCCTATGGTCGGACAAGGACTTACAGCGATCTGGCTGAACAGGTAGGCTCGCCGGGGGCCGCCCGGGCCGTTGGCAGCGTCATGGCCTCCAACCCGATTCCCCTGCTCATCCCTTGCCACCGCGTCCTCCGCACCGACGGCGGGCTCGGCGGATTCTCCGCCCCCGGCGGAACGGCCGTCAAACAGAGGATGCTCGAACGCGAGCGGTCGCCGAACCCCTGCCGGGCATAGACCATCCTCCTGGCTCGCAGCGCCGAACTGCGCCCTGATCAGTGTCTGGATCGACACGGGTGAACGCGCCCTTACCCGTGATACGGACTTGGAATGGTCCGTACACGGTGGGTACTTGCGCCGTTCATCGTCGCGGGCGACGAGTGGTCTGCGTCCCCTGCTGAGTGCCCTGCTGCATGGTGTTCATGCCCGCTCGCTCCTGGAGTCGCTGGTTCCTCTCGTCCTCCTCTGTCCATTTCTCTACGATCTTGGCGATTCGTTCCTCGCGAAGCATCAGGAGCGCCATGATAGTGGTCTGCGTCTTGGTGGCCTTCTCTTCGACGGCCAGCTTGTGTACGGCCGCATACTCGACGATATCGAGCGTGTGTGTGGCGGTGAGGAGGTCGGCCTTGTTCTCAGCGGTGGCCGCCAGCCATGCCTGCATCTGGGCCTGCGTATCAGCGGTCAGTTCGGGCTCGGCCGGCTCGGCGGATGAAGCCCGCCGGCTCGATCTGGCCTGCGGATTGGTCGTGCCGTACGGGTCCTGGACGCCGCCTGCCCCGGTCGCAGACCGGCCGCGGGCGCCGCGACCTGTCATGCCCCGGCCTCGGGCCGTCGCATCCCGGGTCTCCTGAAGGGTCTGTCGCCGCTGTTCCCGCAATTCTGTGCCGATCTGTTCATATCGCTTCTTCCTGGCAGTAACCAGGTCGTCAACCGCCTTGGTTGTCTTGGCGGCGCGCTCCTCGGTAGCCAGACGCTTGACGAGTGTCATCTCCTCATCGAACTGTTTCTGGACCGCCCGAATCAGCAGCGTGCGATTGTCGGTCCGTCGAACGATCCAAGCCCGTTCCTCGCTCTCGCTGTTGGCATCGATGCCTTTCAAAGGGATCTCGAGTGCAGGGTACTTGGCCAGGTCTGCACGGATGACATTCGGGTCGATCACGAAATCGGGGGGCAGTTGCGACTGGTCGCCCACGACTTGTGTGGTCTGCTGGGGGCCCCCGGGATTGCCATAGGGGTTGAACGGGTCGTTCACTACGGGCACCGTTCCGCCGTGCTGTTTGAGCAAATCCTCGATCTCCGGCACAGTCCTCCGTTGCTGCGCCAGGCTCAGCGGCGTCTGGCCCGCGCTGTTCGTGGCGTTTACGTTCGCACCGGCATTGATGAGCGACTCGACGATGTCCACCCTGGCGGCCTGCACCGCGGAGTGCAGGGCCGTCCAGCCAGGTCGGTTCTTCAACTCTGTGTCCGCCTTCGCGGCCAGCAACAAGTCGACGATCTCCTTCTGCCCGGAGACGCAAGCCATGATCAGTGTGGTCGAACCGCTTGAATCCTTGGTATTCGGATTGGCGCCCCCTTCCAGCAGCGCCTTGACGGCTTCCACCTGAAAGGACTCTTGTGCTCGCTTCAGCGGTGTGTACCCGAACGCATCCAGTGCGTTGAGGTCGGCCTTCTTCTCAACATACTGCTTGATCTGGTCGACGTCGCCGGCCGCCGCTGCGTCGTGCAGCGATTTCGGCGCATTCTGTGCCGTGGCGACCGTCGTACCCGCCCACACGAACACAAGCAAGCCTGCCGCAAACATCTTTGTCTGTCTCACGGAACATCCTTTTCAACGCTGTTACACGGGTTGCGAAGCCGCGCCGTCATGTGGTGCGACCCCCTGCCATTATACACCATGCCCGAACACGCAAGCAGAAAAAAGGAACTCTGCCTGCTCCTTTGCCCGCCTTCGTCCTGGCTTTTCGACGGGGATTCGGGTATGATAGGCTATCGCGGAATCCTGAACCGATCCCCGCAGACGGCGCCAGCGGAGTACACGCAGGACCGCACGGGACGACAAACCGCCTGCTGGAGATGCCCGGGGTTCGCGAGCGGCTTTTCGAGAGGGGACGATGCCCAGACAACCACGAACGGTGATCGCGCAGTGCACGCACCACGTCACCCAACGCGGCAACAACCGCCAGGACGTCTTTTTCGTCGAACCGGACCGCCGGGCCTATCTGGCCTATCTCCGAGAGGCAGCGATTCGCTTCTCTCTTCGTGTGCACGGTCGCACCGGTCATTCCTGGCAGGATCGCTTCTTCTCCTGCCCCCTCGACGACATGCACCTCTGGCGGACCCTGGCCTATGTCGAGCGCAATCCCGTCCGGGCGCACCTGTGCTCCAAAGCGCGGGAACGGCGATGGAGCAGCGCCGCCGCCCATTGCGGCGCGGACGACCCGCGAGACGATCCCAACACGCAAAGCCGACCACAACAGACAATCCATCCTGTTCTTCACACGGAGACCAACCATGAGAACTCCGCTCCAGGCATCTGCCAGTTGCGTAGGGCGGGCTGTGCCCACCAATGTCCCACCCGTCGAGAAGACGGATCGGTGTGCACAGCACACACTACAGGACCACTCCAGAACCGCCAATCATCCCCCCATATTCGCATCCTCTTCGCCTCCATCGCCCTTCTTATCTTAGACCCTATGTATATACTATCTATCTCCATACTTGATGGGGTCTGTCCCCCTTATGCAAGTACCATTAGAAACGAAGGAACACGATGACGGACGAAAAAGCCGAGCAAATCACGCAGCAACAACTCAAGCAGGCCATGAAAGCGTTCAAGAAGCGTCTGAAGCTGACCCGCCTCGATGCGGAGTCCAGTCTCGGCGGCGGCCCATTCAGCAGCGGTCGCGGCTCCGGCATCGTGGGCATCCAGCCGCCAAACCAGTACCCGCGAGAGGTCTGGGACAAGCTCGTGGAGATGGGCAGGCTCCGGCGGGTCGGAGGGGGACTCTATGAACTGGCACAGGATCCAAACGCGCCGCATCACGACATGGAGTGAGCTGCCGCGAGAAAGGAGGCCGGACGCGCGCGAACGGGTGATGCCGCGCGCATCCGGATCGCGTTTCAGAGAATAGGGCGGGCAATTCCTCCTCCTTCGTACGCAGACGAGATTCGGGTTTAGGACGCTCCGCCCTATTTCGCACGAGAGAATGAGAAAGAGCTGAATTCCCAATCGCACCCGTTTGACGAAATCAGTACACCCGCTCCTATAGGACGTACCGCCTGAGTCGGCATACACACTCTCTGTACCATCTTACGATCTGCTTATCAGACGACAAGAAGAAAACCTCCATTACCCCCAGATTGCCGTAGCAGTGCAGTTTGAATGGCGATTCGCTGGACACCTGCTTATTGACATCGATAACCGTGGTGCGAGTGCTTCTGCCGCACGCAAACGTGCCCTTCCGGGCATAGGAAATGCGTTGGCCGGTGTCTACTTGGGCCCGATGTACTTTACCCTCGACCGTCGTCCGGCCCACTTGCTCTGCCACGTCTCGAACAGAATCTTCTGGCCCCTGGCGTGCTCGTCGACATGGAAGATGGTGTTTCTCCGCCAGTCGATGATTTGCTCGCTGAACACCTCTGCCTGGGCGGCGGACAACTCGACGCCGTTGAGTTCAAGCGGGTCGGTATTCAAGTGGAATGACGTCACTGTGCTGTTTTCAGGGTTGTAGACGAACTTGGTGTCGCGCTGGACGAAGCCGGCTGGACCCTGCTGCATCCAGCCGGAAAGGTACACCTTGCGATCCGATGGCAGCGGATCAAGGGCATTGCAGCCATCGAAGTCCATGGGCTCGGTCTGAAATCCAAGGAGCGAGAGAATTGTGGGAGCAAGGTCCACTGAACTGATTGGAGCCGTGATCCGGCGTCCTGGCTCTATCAAGAACGGGGCCCGGATGCACATGACGACGTGAAGGACTTCGTCGTACGCGATCCGCTCGTGGCCCATGGTCCGGTGCTCGGAGAACGCCTCGCCGTGATCACCAACCACACAGAAGATGGTCTCGTCCCCGACGCCAAGCTCAGATAGTTGTGCGTCCAGCGCCGCGAGGAATCGGTCCGTATAAATGATCGTCTGGAGGTATCGGTCCTCATACCTCTCGGCCTGCTCACCGAACCAGGACGGTACTTCATACGGATCGTGCGTGACGGAGCACAGGACAACGGCAAGAAAGGGTGTCTTCTCGGACGCAATCCAGTCACGGATGGGCTGGATCATCGCGAATTCGTCGGCGCCGAGGTAGCCGACGAATTGGTTTGGGTCGTGTAAATCCTCACGTGCAAAGAACTTATGGAATCCGAGGTTGTGGATGAGGCCGGGTCGAGACTCAAAGGTCCCCGTTGCTGACTGAAAAAACGCTGTCCGCATGCCGAGGCCCTTCTCGAGCGTGGTTGCGAGGCTGGCATACGGCTTATCCACCGGAACGGTCTCAGAAGTATCCTGCGACGCAGACGGGAAGCGGCCGGTCAGGAGGGCAAATATTGCCTTGGTCGTGTGGGTGACGACGGATCGTGCGTTGGTGAAGGAGACGCCCTGCGCGGCCAGCGATGACAGATAGGGTGTGGGACGGCCACCTGTGAGACCCCGCTGCGGAGCGATGCCCCCCCGCTCCCATGCCAACGACGTACAGTCATACTGGATTCCCTCCAGCACTACGATCACGACGCTGTGGTTGACTGCAGTCGCCTGACGGGTGACCGGAATGTCGTCGCAGCTGGGGAGTCGGCGCGCCGCATTGCGGAAATCGTCCCGTGCGAGGTGCCGGTATCGGGGCAGGAGAAACGCAAGAATCGCTCGCGCATGGCAATTGTACCGCATTCCTACTGCAGCGATTTGGACCGAACCAAGGCTGGCAACGCCGAAATTCCCGACCACCGCCAACACGCTGACGGTCAGCGACGCCGCAATGCGGACACGAAAACGCCTGCGTTCATAGTCCGGCGGCTTGGGTTTCGCCAGGACCGAGAAGAAAAACGTCAATGCGATTGCGCTCGGGATGAAGAGAGCTGCGGACGCACCCGGCATCGCGCGAAGGTTGCGAAACACCATGTTCGCGACGTTCAGCGGATCCCGGAACAGCGGCAGCAGTTCCATCGGCAGGATCTGCGTGCCCGTACGGATGAGCCAAGCCGCATTCATAACCGACCACGTGCAGATCACGGCGGCCGCCACCAGCGCCCCACGAAGGACGCGAACTGTGGCCCGACGATAGCATAGGAGGGAAAGAGCCACCTCAAGGGTCAGCAGGATGGCGACATCGGTCAAGATCCAGCCTGGGTATTCCCGCAGCAGACCACATCTCACGGCGTGGAAAAGCTTTACGGCCAAGTTGCACGCCAAGGCCGCCAGCATGATTACCGTGTGCGCGCGCGGCGCCATCACTCGGTAGGCACTGCCAAACCCCGAGCGAATGACCCTCCACACCGCTTCTATGACCGAACTGGCTTCCATGGGCAGAACATACAGCAACGACACCTCATGTGCAACGAGTTTTCACGAAATGGCCCAGAGCAGACCTATCGACATAGACGTACCCGCTACCTGGTGATTGCGCACAACCTCCCCGAATCGATGCACCCGGCAGCGCTGCCGCTTCAGTAGCCGCCACGCTCAGCCACGGCGCGACGGGGCCTCGCCGCACCAGGCGCCCCCAGACCCGATGCGACTCCCAGCAACGCACCCCGACACACCCCCCCGAGCCCAACTTCTGACCAGCCGTGCGCCCCACGGCAATATCAAGCCGCCGCCCCAACTCCACGGCATTTCCAGATCTGCCCGTACTACACCCCCTTACTGCACGGCCCGCATTCCCCGTCCTTCCCAGCCCCCCTCGGAGCCGGGCCGTCCGATAATCTCCGCTGTGCCGACATCACCGCAGACTTTCAGTAACACCGGGGCCTGAAGACTTAGCACCCCGAGCCTATCGGAATCAAGGTGCAACATCGCTCCGCCTCATTGCGAGCCTTGTTTCACGAACGAGCTGAAACAGCAGGATTGCGCTGCACATGAGTGTGGGTTCCCAGGTTCCGTATTCGGCAGAACACCCCAAGAAACTCGCCCCCGCCGAGCTGGAGCTACGCGTTGGGGACCGTTTCTGTGCCATCTCCGGGCAGGCGACAGGCTCTGCTATCGGCGCGCTTGCCTGTGGAGCGGGACGGTTTGCGACGGTTTGGCGAGCAATCCCAGGCAACAGAACTGGGGGCATGGCGCTGTCAAGCGGCCGATTCACGGGGTTTGGACAATGTTCTCGGTGGCCTTGTGGGACGTCGAGTTTGGTGCAGAGGTCCGGAGATGAGGTTGGGAGCTACATCCGGTTGCTCAGTGTGTTCCTTCGAGGAGCCGATCATCCGGCCATTGCAGGGAGGACCGGTGGTGTTCCACGTGCCACACGCGACGTGTTCGTATCCACAGCGAGGCCATCTCTTCGTGACGGCCTGCCGTCGTCACCGACCGGTGGCCGCAAGGGAAGAACGAATCCGGCGGCTAAGGGCCACCCCACACAGCGTCTGTGATGTCCGGCGGGAGTTCGCAGGGCAGACGCCGACTTCGTGCCTGGATCTGTTCGGAATCGGCTCTGTACTCGAGTGGCCCGCCGCATCGGCATGTCGGGTCGTGGCACGTGGAACAACTCCTATGCAGATACGCGCCGACGTTTGGCGGTTCCTGCAGCTTGCCTGCTTGGAACGATGCAAAGGCTTCTTCAGAATCTGAGCAGCCGCACCGGTCTCTTTCAGTCGCTCCCTGGACAGAATGGTCGCTTGGCCTGTTCGAGCGTTTGTCAATGGCGAGGTCTCTTGCTGGCGGCGTACCTCGCATTGCCCTTCCGCCTTCGATGGAAGATTGACTGACACGCAGCAAATGCACACGAAATGTGGAGAAGTCTTGGCAAGCACGCCGAAATATAGGTTGAGAACGTGTGGGTCTTGCCCGTACAATGCCTCGTCCGACGTAATCGAAGGATCGTTCGTGAAGGAGAAGAGTATGAGCACCGGGAAGGGCGACAAGCCAAGGCACTTGGGTAGGGGGCTTGAATCTCTATTGGGTCCTATAAGTAGTGGGGCAAACCCTCTGCCAGACAGGATCGGCCAGGAGAAGCCGGCTGAGGCCCCGTCGTTGGTTGGATTACCACCAGACATGGACGTCTCTGATTCCTTTCAGGAGCTAACGCTCGATACGATACGTCCGAATCCTTACCAGGCAAGAACCGTCTGGAACGAAACTGACCTGCGTGAACTGGCTGACTCGATCAAAGCGAATGGGATCATTCAGCCGGTGATCGTCCGGCCGTGGCAGGGGGGCTATCAGCTCATCGCGGGGGAACGACGTTTCCGTGCGGCACAGATGGCCGGCCTGACAGCGGTCCCGGCGATTGTGCGAGACGTGACGGACGAACAGCTCTTCGAATGGTCGCTCGTCGAGAACATACACCGGCGTGATTTGAATCCGATCGAGCGGGCGAAGGCTTATCAGCACTACCTGGGGGCCTTTTCCCTGACTCAAACGGAGGCAGCCGAGCGGCTGGGCGAGGATCGCTCCGTCATCGCGAACTACCTGAGGCTGCTCGACCTCCAGGATGAACTGAAACAAATGCTCATCGACGGGCAGCTCACGATGGGCCACGCGCGAGCCATCTTGTCTCTGCCGACGGATGAACTGCGACGCAAGCTCGCCAACCGCGCCCTAGCAGGGCGGCTGAGCGTCCGTGAGGTCGAGCGACTGGTCCGGGCTCACGTCGGTGAGCAGATGCCGGCGAAGACGCCCGGTAAACCAAAGCCCGCCAACATCGTGGATCTCGAAAACAAGCTTTGTCGGCACCTGGGTACGCACGTCTCGATCGAGACGAGGAGGAACGGGCGGAGCGGGCGGATCACGATCGAGTTCGACTCGATCGATGAATTCGAGCGGATCACCGATGTGCTTGGCGTCGGCTGCGGCGAGGAAGTGTAGCCCTTGGGTAGTCCGATAACCCCCTGCGTGACGATTTCAATACAGGCGGGAGCAGCCGGCGGCAAGCCGGCCAAGGCGGAGTCGATCGCAGGAACCACAAGACCAGTGCCGCACACAGAGCGTCTGTTCTTTGATGGTACTTCAGATGTATTGCGGTTGTTCTCCGCAAGGCGGCTGGACGTTTTCATTCAACTCAACGACGTGGGGCTTGTTCTTCGGCATGAAGGTCCATTCCGGAAGGTACATCTTCTCGCCGCCGCGCAGGGCGGACTGATGAGAGAGAATCCCTGCACAGGTGATATTGGCGGCCTGCACGGCATTCGGATAGGGCGCCCGTCTGCCGAGGACCGCCATCAAGAGGTTGTGGGCCAGGTGAGGATGGGAGCCGCCGTGACCGCCTCCCTGGACAAACGAGCGGTGCGCCTCGTCTTCATATACGCACCCGGTGGTGAACGCCTGGATCTCTTTCGGCGTGCAATGCATGATTTCCTTGAACCGGCGTTCAAATTGCCGGGCGGATACGTGCATCAGCACGGCCAGTTTGTCGATGAATATCGGATCCGCACAGTGCTAGCGAATGTACCGCAGAACGGGCGTCAGTTCCTGGTAGGGGGGCACGGAGTACGGGGGATCATCGAGCTTGATGATGATCCCGCAGACGCCGAGCACCTTTCTCTTGGCGACAGACTTGCCGGCCCGACGAGACAATCGATCAGTATTCCTGTTGTAGGGCTTGGATCCCATGTCGTAAACACACGCTTTCTCGGAGGCATTGTCAAACGTCGTGCGCGAGAAAGGGTGGCGTCTGCTTCGCGTACCACGTTCACGAGACGTCGATCCGGCCTCCAATGCGGCATCCGGAAAGACACGACGTGGCCGGCTGCCACACCGTGCGGCCCTGCGTGGTTTTCCTTTTGATCTCTGTGACACGGGGGTCGAAATGGAATCGGCATGTAAAAGGGACCCACGTCGGCGTCGAATTGGGACCCACCTAAGGCATACTATACACCCTTATGTCACGCCGTCAACGGGGCCATGGTTTGGCTGATTTGCTCTTCTTGACCGACTCGTGGAAGGGGTATGAAGGCAGATTGGCCCCGTGATACGCAGTCACGTCGAGACGTTGGGCGACCCGTCCGGACTCCGCCTCGGTGTGATCCTCGCTCCTTGCCGCCGGCCAGATCCTCCGGCTGCCGCTCCTGACGACGCAGGTCTTGTGGGAGGCTCCTGGCGGGTCGTCATGCTGAACGAAGTGAAGCATCCGGATCCCGCAAGAGACGTGGCGTCCGGAGTCAAGACGCATCTCTCACTGGCGGGCTGGATTCCTTCACATATCAACGTACAACTGTGATCGCGGGTCGAATTGTATCTCAAGCCGGGCGATTCGGATGCAATCTCCGAGACTCAGCGGAATCAACTCGCGATTCCCCAGCATTCGGTCATTCACCGCTACATCCGTGCGCAATGAGAGGTTCTCAAGAAAGAACCGGTCGCCCCAGTGGAGCAGCGCCGCATGGAGCGGCTCGAGTCCCTTGTTGGAGATGCGGATCGCGCAGTCTTCGCCACAGCCAATGGTCGCCGCGCGGTAGATGAGGCAGTAGGATTCGCAGCCGTTCCTGTCGTCGGCATCGAGATTGCCGATGCGTTCCAGCAAAAGGGCCGCCGGCCCCGCTGAGCCGGCGAGCTCCCACATTTGGCCCGCCGGTTCGCCCATCGCGTCCGCGTAGTCCCCGCAGGGTTGCGGCAGGCGCCCGCCGATACAACGCAGCGACAGATGCAACACGTCCCCAAGAACGAGTTTCTGCGCCTGATCGTGGACCAGCCGGCCGCCGGCATCCACCTTCTGCCCATCGAGGGTCGTGCCGTTGACCGATCCCTCGTCCACAACGACTACGCCGCCCGGTCGCAGCTCGATCCGACAGTGGTCCCGGCTCATCTGGTTGGATTGTGCATCGTTCTCCGGTGAGCGTGGGAGAAAGCGAGTCACGATGTCATTGCGACGATTCTTGCCCAGCGCCACACACGGCTTGGCGACCAGCAGGATGTTCGCGGGGCAGTCTGTGCCCTCGATGTGCAGGCTGGCGGAATCGATCCGGGCTCCGCGCTCCGGCTCGATGACGCGCTTGGCCCCGGCCGCCTGCTGCCTGCGCCGAAGGGCTTGCGTCAGCTCGTCGCTCCGGGCGGGATCGAATCGCAACGGAACAAGCTGGAAGCTCGGCTGGAGCTTGCGGTACTGCATCATCAGGTCGTTCACGTTGCATATCTTCCCCTGATCGACCATGATGTTGATGTTATTGTTGATCGAGTTGCCCATCTGCTTGCCGGTGCCGGCGCTGATGTTGACCATGTCATCAGCCTGCACCTTGATGTCGTGGAGGTTCTGCGTATTGGCGAAGACGAGCAAGTCCCCCTCGGCCCAGTAGGAGTTCACACAGTCGCCTTCCTGGGTATTCACGCGAAAAGTGACCATCGTGACGCCCGCGCCGGGCGGCTTCACCTGCCATAGCTTTCGCAGGTTCTCGCACGGCGTGAGCGCACAGTTCCAGCATTTCACGCAATCCAGGAGATCGCCGGAGACCTCGACCTCGATCCACTCAAAGGTTGTCTCGCTCATATTCTCCAGCCGGACGTCCAGCAAGCCGTGGAGACCCTCCATGTAGAACTGATTCATATTGACCGACAGCGCTAGCCCTCGGGACGTGGAAACGACGGGTCTGGCCTCTATGCTCGGCGAGGGCGTCGGCACCTGCGGCGTCGCAGCGGCCTCGCTCGGTCTGCCACCCGAATCCGACACCGACGGCCCCTCCTCTATCAGTGGGCGAGCGGCCTCGCCAGCAGGTTCAGCCTGCGGCCGGGCCGATGCCTTGGACGCAAACTCATGCAGATTGCACCCGCACCGATCACAGAACCGCGGCCGATCTCCTATCAAGACGGCACCACACTGTGGGCAAACGATATCAGCCATTCCCAATCTCCGAATCTGCCGTTATCAATTCAACCAAGGGGTTCCACACCCTGGACCCCCGGGCCGGTGCTTGGCCACGCTGAAGCGGGCCGTCACACGGCCGAAAGACCTGCTAAGGATAGGACGGTGCCGTCCTCGCGAGGCGGACGCCCAGGGAGTCGAAGCGGTTGCCGGGCGTGCTGCCGTAACGAAGCGCCGACCAGCAGTTCCTGGCGTCGTGGCCCCAACTGCCGCCCCGGTGGACGCGGTGGTCACCCGAAGCAGGGCCAGGCGGGTCCGTCACTGACCCGCATGAATACTCTCCATGCCAGTCCTGGCACCACTCCCACACATTCCCGTGCATATCGTACAACCCCCAGCCGTTCGGCCGAAAGGTACCTACCTTCACGGTCGTTCGACGATATTGTCCCTTGCGACCGCTGCTCGTACCGAAGTTCGCCATGCTCGAATCCAGGTCGTTCCCATAGCAGAACGGCGTCGTCGTTCCTGCACGACACGCATACTCCCACTCCGCCTCCGTCAACAATCGATACGTACCCTCTGGAACACTTTCCGTCTGGCACAATTTGTTCACGAACACCTGGCAATCCTTCCAGCTCACCTGTTCCACCGGTGCATCCCGACCTACCCTCGTGAAATTGGACGGATTGCTCCCCATCACAGATTCCCATTGGCCCTGCGTCACCTCGTACTTCCCGCAGTAGAATGCCTTCGTCAGCGTGACCTCGTGCTGGGTCTCATCCCGACCCCGAGGCGCCTCGTCGGGCGGACTGCCCATTGTGAAGGTCCCTGCAGGGATCAGCCGAAACACAATCCCCGTCTTCGCACTTCTCACCTCCAACGGCAAACCAAGTTGCGCAACCACCTGTCGCTGACAATCTTGTGCTTCGCGACTGCCGGAGGCCAGGCCATCCAGCGACGCATATTGAGCATTCGCCACCTCCAGAAGATCAGAAGAAGGACCTAGCCCGGCCTTGGGCAAGAGCTCAGGCTCCAATGGAGCACGCGAACTTGTGCCCACAACTCCCACGATGGTAACGGCTCCGAAGAAAGCCACCACCGCCGCTGGAAACACCCATCGTCGTCGATGACTCTTCGTTGGAGCGACCACAGGCACAGATGTTGGTCTCGATGAGGCGGACTCGCTCCTTGCGGCTGGTTGATGTTGCTCAGACACATCCTGCATTGGGGAGGCATGTATCGGCGACTCAGGCTTGCGCGCGCGGGGCGTCTCGGCACACGAGACCTTCGGAGCCTTTTCATCACACGGCTTCTTCTGTTCACTGGCGAGCAGATCCGCTGCCGCAGGTGGACCCACTAACCTCGAAACCAATTCGCTGGCCGAATGCGGGCGCTTCGCGGGTTCCTTGGCCAGCGCGAGTAACAGTGTCTCATTCACCCATGGAGCTACGTTCTCGATCGCCTCTGGGGATTTCGTCTTGATCTGCTCGCGGATATCGCCCGTGTGGAAAGGTGGATGGCCTGCCAGACACTCGTAGAGGACAGCTCCAAAGGAGTAGACATCCATGGCCGGCGATGGTTTCTCGCCCATGAGCTGGTCAGGACTCATGTAGGGACGTGTGCCTGACGTCTCCTGGCCTGTGACGCGGGTGTAGGAATCCCTCATCTCCCGCGCGATGCCGAAGTCCAGCAGCTTGACTGTTCCGTCGGCAGTGACCATGATGTTGGACGGTTTCAAATCACGATGCAGGACATTCCGAGAGTGGGCATAATCCAGAGCTGCAGCCACTTGCTCTGCGATGGGCAGGAGTTCCTCGAGTGGCATCTTCTCCATGTCCCTTTCGGCCAGCAGATCATCCAGCGTCTTGCCGGCGATGTACTCCATTACGAGGAACTTCTGGTGCCCGTCCGTGTGCAGGTCGTGCAGGCGGACGATATTCGGGTGTGTCAGTTGCATCGCCGTCAGGGCTTCATGCTGGAGGTTCTTGACCGCGCGGGCATTGCCCGCCAGCATGGGCGGGATGAACTTGATGGCGACCTTATGGTTCGCCAGCTCGATATCCTCGGCCAGATAGATCATGCCCATACCGCCTTCGCCAAGCTTGCGGACAATCCGATATCGGCCGGCCAGGAGTCTGCCTTCCTGCTCGCGTCCATCTTCCGTTGGCGCGTTATCTAACGTGTCGAACGGGCCCTGGCCCATCGCGTCTGTCCTTTCTGCATGAGAAACCCAGACTCACTCACCTGCATCCGTCCCTTTGACTCGGCACAGCAAGCACTCGATGTCCTTCCATCTGAAAAGACGCCTACTGGAGCTTCTCCCGGCAATTGGGGCAGAAGCGACTGTCCGCGGGCACCATCTGATGGCATTTCGGACAGGGTCTCTCCTGGACCGGCGCAGGCGGCGTCTGGGGCGTGACGATCACCGGCGGCGCGCCGAGGGGACCGCTCGGCGTGACTACGGTCTGGCTCGCGTAAGGAGCTTGTGCCCTCGTCACGGCGGTGGCGCCCATCTGGTTGAGCGCGGCGTTCATGACCCGCTCCAGGCGGTCTGCGGCGGCGAGATGCGTCTGGTCCTGTTTGGTCATGAACTCCTGCATTTGCCTGAACCGCTCGTCGCTCATGGCGGCCTCCGCTTTGTACTTCTCCGCGAGGGCCTGGGCAACGTGCGGACTGTCCGCGGCGGCCATGGCGATGAGCTGGTCCGGCGTGAGCTTCTCCTTCGCGCGGAATTCCTCCAGTTTCAGGATGCGGTCGGCGGCGGGACCATCCAGGATACTGAGCAAAGCCTGGGCAGACGCCTTCGAGCGATCTTCGAGCGTCTTGGCCTCCAACTGCTGACGTTTCTCCGCCAGTTCCACCTCGACCATCTCACTCTTGCGGCGCAGCTCGATCGCCTTCTCGGCCTCCCAGAAATCCTGCTCGCTTTCGAGCCGCTCAACCTGGAGCCGGATCTTCTTGGCTTCGGCCTCGTTCTTGACCTCGGCCAGCTCTCTGCCGAGACGGGCTTGATGTTCCAGGTTCTCGTTCTCGATCCTGGCGATGAGCGCGGCACGCATGCGGTTGCGCTCCTGCTCGTCCCGGATCCCGGTGATCTCGATCTCCTGGAGCAGGACCTCCTTCTCTCGCTTGAAGGCGAACTCGCGTTTGAGCTTGTCCATTTCATCGGCACGGATCGCGTCCTGGATGCCCAGATCGTGCTCGGTCTGCCGGACGAAACCTTCCAGGTCCGCGTCCGATTTGATCTGGTCCATCTTGTCGGCGGTCAGCTCCTTGCGCATCCGCTGCGTGAGCTTGAGCCGCTCGATCTGCACGTCGGCTTCCCGCGTGTCGATGTACTGCTGCGCTTCCTTCTCGCGGATGGGATCGTAGGTCGGGCAGAAGAAATCGACGAATCGCAACTGGACCATCTCCAGGCCAATCCGTTCGAGGATGGGCTCCAATTCGAGCTGCGTCTGTCGCTCGACGTCATTGCGCAGACCGGCGTTGTTGTAGAGTTCGTCCACCGGCCTGGCGCCGACATAGGCCTGCAACGCAGCCCGAAGCTCATCCGTGAGGGAACCCGCCAGGTACTCGACGGTCAGGTGGTTGCGGCCCTTGAAAGCATTCGTGAACAGCTTCTCCGGATCGCGCAGCCGGACGATCGCCTTGAACATCGCATCGACTTCCAGGTGTTCCTGGCTGTAGAGCTTGACGGCCTCCAGGTGCAGCTCCACGTCCCCGGTATCGACGAGGACGACAGCAGTCGGCGTGGTCTGGTTGAAGTGGTTGAGCTTCTTGAGGAAGCCGTTCATGTCGTACCGGCCGGCATCGACGCAGCCGCAGTACTGCCCCCGCTGGAAGACCATGCCGGTCGTCCCGTGCTCGATGTCGAGGCTCTTCGTAAAGACCCCCTTGACATCCCACTCGTCGACGCGAACTGCAAAACTGCCCGCGTCCCGGACCCAGCGGCTGCCGAACAACGGCACCTTCTTCATGTCCTCCAGGTCGCCGCCGCAACTCCAGCAGTATTTGCTGGACGTGGAGACTGCGGCGCCGCATCGTCCGCAGTTGGTGTCTCCGTTCGGCGCCGCCGTGCCGCACAGGCGGCAGAACTTCGCCGATTTGGCGATCCGGCCGCCGCAATCAGGATTCGTGCATCGATCTGAAAAGATACCCATAACGTAGCTCCCTTCTCATGTCCAACGGGTTGTCGGTTTGCGGATAGACGTGCGATCTATTTCTATGGTGCTGCATTGCTCATGTGTCTCCTCTTCGAAGATCGGATATGGACCGCGTCTGCGTCGCCGATTATGTCTCCACCACACCCTGCTGATGTGCCTTGCAGTGTTTGCCTTTCTCAATCCCGAAGCAGCTCGCGCACAGCGCCGCTTGACACACTTCACGCCCACCGGCTATGCCGAGTTCACTGACGATCCGCCGGCCGCAGTTGCTGCATCGGATCTCCATCTGGGCGACCAACTTGCGGCCTGTGATACGGATTAGGAGTGCCTCGTGCGCGGGCGGAGACTTGTCATCCTGAGGCGACGCCGAAGGATCTGGGCATCGGACGAGAGGGTTCTCTCGGTCGCAGGCCAGATCGTTCACTACGCTGCGCTTCGTTCAGAGCCTGCCCTGAGCTTGCCGAAGGGATGACAGAAGCCACGCAAGTGTCAATCTGAATCCGTATGACTTCCTCGTGGACGCGGTGCTTCTGCTGTTCCAGGTAGGCCTCCAGCTCGACCCGATAGACCCGATGCACCCGCCCGACACGAGCGGCGGGCAACTCGCCGCTGCGGATCAGACGATAGATCGTCTTGCACTCCAGACCGAGTGTTTCCGCAACGTCTTCGATGCTCAGTAGCCTCTCCATCAATGTCTTTCCATTCCACAGCGAGTCTGACCCGCACTGTCTACGCACGCCGGAATGTCCCATTCTAACAGAGCACTCTATCAACCGTCAGTTTCATTCTGACTACCTTTATGACCTTTAGTTTTGCAGTAACCCTGTCGAGTCCCAGGTGGTCTCACAACGCGTACGGAAAGACAAGCCGTCGTAGCATGGGCATCTTGCCCATGAGTCGCAGGGCCATCCGGCCCTGCCAAGACGGTCTTATCCTGCGGGCGAGACGCCCGTGCTGCTTTTCATACATGTTTTCAGACTTGGGGCTTTGCCCGGGAGCTCTCGTGTCCATGCCGCGTCGCGACTACGCCTTCTCTTTCTTGAGCTGGCCTTCGATCTCGCTGAGCATCTGGTCGATTTTGCCGTCGACCTGGCCCTCCTCCATCTGGGCCCGCTCGCTGAGCATCGAATCGATCTGGGAGATATCGACCGCCTCCTCGTCGCCCTCATAGTCGCCGACGAAGGCACTGTCGCTGACGCGGTCGAGGACCATGGTCATGGTGCGGTCCATCTGCTGGGCCCGGGCCATCGCCATGTTGAGTTCCGTGACCGTCTTGGCCAGATCCACGTTCTTGAAGACAGCGGAGATCGATTTCGTCGCGGCCTGCAGACCCGTGGCGAACTGCCCATAGCTCTCGATCTTGTCCTTGGTCTGCACCAGCGCCTCGAAGGTCAGCAGGGCGCTCTCCACCCGCCTTCGCTCGTTGATCGTCTGCACCAGCATGCGGGCCAGCTTCTCGTAGTTGGCCTTGTCGCCCTGTCTCTTGGCACGGATCGCCTTCTCGCAGTACCCACGTTCATGCTTGTTGAGGTCGCGAATCCGCCGCCTGTGCAGGTCGATCACGTTCTGGATCGCCATATCCCGTTCCAACTGCCGCTGCTGCTTGCTCTTAAACAACCCGCCGAATGCCATAACAATCTCCTGAATCCTGCTCTTCCCTTCGCGTCCCTTTGCGTCCTTGGCGGTAAAATGTCTTCTCCCTGCCTCTTGATGACTGGCCTCGCTGCCGCGGGCCGGCACTCGGCCCAAATCCCCGTTAAGGGTAGGACGGCGTTGTCCTCGCGAGACGAAAGCCCTGACTGTTGCTGCGGTCGGCCGGCGAGCCAAAGTCGCGACGCGCCGACCGGCAGTCCCAGGGGTAACGACCCCAACTGCCGCCCCGGTAGACGCGGTAGACGCCCGAAGGAAAACCAAGCGCATCGGTCACCGATCCGCCAGTATACGCCGCGTACCAGTCCTGGCACCATTCCCACACATTGCCGTGCATGTCATACAAACCCCAGGCATTCGGCCTCTTCTGACCCACGGGGTGCGTCTTGTAGCCACTATTGCTGTCGTACCATGCGTGTTCCCCGAGACCGGAATCGCTGTCTCCAAAGCCGTACGCACCCGTACTTCCCGCACGGCACGCGTACTCCCACTCCGTCTCCGTCGGCAGGCGATACTCCACCCCCTCCTTGGCGCTGAGTTTCCGACAGAATTCGACCGCGTCATTCCAGGAGATACTCTCAACAGGCAGATCATCCCCCTTGAATTTGCCTGGATTAGTCCCCATCACCGCCTGCCACTGGCGCTGCGTGACCTCGTGCATCCCCAGGTAATACCCCTTGGTCAATCTGACGCGATGCTGCGTTTCGTCACCGCGCCGGTTTCTTTCCGTACTCGGACTGCCCATCATGAACTCGCCGGCCGGCATCCACACCATCTTCATCCCGATGGAGTTCGTGATCGCGCGGACGGGATCGGACTTTCCCGAAGGCACTGCAGCCGGCGTCTCCGTGCGGATCGGCTCAGGCACGGTCGCTGGTGCTCTTGTACCAGTCTCCGTTTGCGGAATAGGTATTGCCGCTGGATGACTTGTGTCTGAGAATATCGTAGAGGGCTGGGGAGCCTGCACGGGTGTTGCTGGCCGGCGGTTGGCATCCCTCCCTGCGGCAGAAGAACGGCCAGTGCGGTCTGGGGTTATCGGGCGTGCCCCACGACCTCGAAACTGCCAAATCAAGACGATGCAGATCCCTGCAACTGCCATGACGCTGAACCAGGCCGTGAGCTTCATCGCCTGCTTGCGCGTAGCCTGTCGTTCCTGCTCCAGGAGCAACTGCGCCTCGCGTTCCTTCCGCTCCTTACGCTCACGGACCTTCCCTGGGATCTGGCCCAGGCGCTCGCGGAAGGCCTGCTCTTCCAGACTGAGTTCAATCAACCGCTTCAGCGGGGCCTCCGCTTCCTCATAGCGCTCTTGCCGCCAAGCCTCCTCGACCTTCTGTGTCAACTCAGGGATCTCTTTGCGAACCTGTTCCGCCTTCGCGATGATCTGACCGGCTCGGTCGTCGTCGGAGTCCAGCTCTAGCGCCGATCGGGCCAAGTCTATTGCTTCTTCATACCGTTTCTGCGCGAGGCTTTTGTCGGCGGCCTGGGTCAGTTCCAACACGCGTTTCCGTGTCGGTACATCATCGCCGCAGTGGGGGCAGTACTTGCCGCCGAGGGGGGTCTCGCCCTTGCACTTCGGACAGGGCTCCGTCAGCTTGCCCCGGCAACCTGTGCAGAACCGCGCGTCCTTGGCGTTGACTGCGCCGCACTTGGGGCAGACGATGCCCTGGGCGAGGATGTCGGAGATCGCCGCAGAGTCAGCACCACCGATCTTCTCCAGAGCCGCCAAGACAGCCTGGGCATCGGCAGGGCGAGCGGGCGGATCGTCCTCCAGGCACGAGAAGATCACCTTCCGAAGCGGTGCAGGGACCAGCACCTCCCGTACCACCGCCGGCGTCCTGCCTGTGGCCATCTGGTACAGGGTTGCGCCGAAGCTGTAGAGATCGGCCTTCGGTCCCGCGTTCTTGGCGTCGCGGCGCTGCTCGGGCGCCACATAGTACGGCGTGCCCATCCCTACACCGGTCATGGAAAGCTCCAGGCCGCCCTCCATCCGCGCCAAGCCAAAATCGGCGATCTTGGCCACCCCGTCGGAAAGCAGGATATTGGCCGGTTTGAGGTCGCGGTGCACGACGCCGCGAGCGTGTGCATGCGCCAGACCGCGAAGGATTTCCCGGCTGCGTTCGACCGCGTCCCCAACCCCCAGCGGTCCTTTCTGCGAGATCAGGTCGGCCAGGCTGCCGCCGGTGACGTATTCCATCGCGATAAAGTAGCCCCAATGCCTGTCCAAGTCTGCATCGTAGACCTGCACGATGTTCGGATGGCTGAGCTGGGCGATTGAGTGGGCCTCACGACGAAGGCGTTCCAGCATCGCCTGATCCCGCTGGAACTGCCGCGAAAGCACCTTTAGCGCCACCTGGCGGGGCAGGCGAAGGTCCTGCGCCAGGAACACCGTGCCCATACCCCCGGCGCCGAGCGCACGGATCACCTTGTAGCGGCCACCCACGGTCTCGCCTTCGGGAATGGCCTGCAAGGGGCCGCCGGGAATCACGGTGGCCACATCGCCCAGAGACAGTTCCTCCGGCGCCGGTGCCGGCCGATCCGCCCGGATCGTCTGGAGGTCGCCGAGTGAATCCGGATCGACGCTGTCCTGCTGCGGCCGGGGCGGACCCTGGATGGTCTTCTGGCCGCTGAGCGTTTCGGATTCGCGAGTCGGCGGACGCGGGGTCTGCGAATCCAGATCCGAACCGCAATGGATGCAGAACTGCACACCATCGACATTCTCTTTGCCGCACTTGCCACAGTACATGTGCTATCTTTCTCCCCATTGTCCATACCGGGTCAACTCCTGCTCGCCTGTTATGGGTCGCATCTGGGAGAGAACACCCTCCAAGTCGGACACGGCGATGGCCTCGGTCTTCAACGTGTAGTTTTGGAGAGCTTGTTTCCCCTGCTCGGCAACGCCGGCGAGGTCGGGATTGGCACGGGAGATCATCAGGCGGACCAGCTCCTTGCAGATCTGCTCGATCTCTCGTCCGCTGTAGCCTTCGGTGCGGGCCGCGAAGTTGTCGAGACTGCCTGCGACTTTGTAGCCCTTCTTCGTCAGGTGCAGCTCGAAGATCCGCTTCCTTGCTTCGGCCTGGGGCAGGGCCACGCAGGCCAACTTGCCGAATCGAGAGAGGATCGCCTCGTCAATCAGCCAAGGCTTGTTTGTAGCCGCGACGACGAGGACGAGCTTGTCGCTGCTCTTGCTCTCGAAACCGTCCATGCAGGTGAGCAGTTCGGTGAGGACCCGCCGCTCGGCCCCGCTGCTGTCGCCGTCCCGGTCGGCGACGAGGGACTCGAAGTCGTCGAGGAAGACCACCGACGGGCTCATTCGCTCGGCCAGGTCGAAGATCGCGTCGATCAGCTTGGACGATTCGCCAAAGTACTTGCTGAGCATGTCGCTGACCTTGCAGGAGAAGAAGGTCGCCTCCAGCCCTTTCGAGATCGCGGCGGCGATGAGGGTCTTGCCTGTTCCCGGCGGGCCATAGAGCAGGAGATTCGCCGCCTTCGGCAGGCCGACGCCCTCCGGCCGCTTGGCAAGCGAGAGCGCATAGGACTCCTTCACGAACCGCTTGATGTCCTCCAGGCCTGCGATGTCGTCCCAACTGACCTTGGCCTGTCGGATCAGGCTCCGAGCATTCTCCAGATAGCTGTTCTCGTCAGCCGTGGCCTCCGAGTCGCCGCTGGCCTCCCGGACGCCGACTTCGGAGCCGGGGATCTTGCCCTGCCGCAACTGCTCTGCGTAGCCCGCCAGCTTCTCCGCGTCGGCGAGCCTCTTCTTCTTGACCTCGGCACTGGCAGCGCTGTCGGCGTACTGCCTCATCAGCTTCGCCGCCTGGGCATAGGCCGCTGCCGCCTTGGCCAGGTCCCCGCCTTCTGCCAGCTTCCGCGCCTTGGCCAGCACATTCTCCAACCGATCTCCCAACACACCACTCAAATCCACCATTGTCATCCCTTCCCATTGGACAGCTTGCGTGCCCAGATCATGCTCAGAAAACGGTCGATCAGACCGGATGATATGAAAAGGTCGACGGCTCTCTCCGTATCTGCTCTCCAATCTCCCCACAGAGCAACCGCTCTCTCTCCGTGCTCAATGTCGTGTTGAACCCTGGCGGTCCCTTCAGCAATCGGATCGAGTCGTAGCTTATCCGTCAGATCAGCCGTGACCTTGTTGACAGCATGTCCGCCCACCGAGATCAGCGGACACATCAGCCACCGCTTGTCTTCAATAAGCGCGCCGTCCGTCACAACACAGGCAAATTCCAGATCTCTGTCGGAACCTCGCTTGTCGATTTCCTGCTTGAGTCTCAGCGCAATGAGACCATCGTATATCTGGCAGAGGACCCCAGAGCCGACGGCAATGATGATGCTCTTGCGGCAATCAGGACGCGGCTCTGCAATTAGTTGACAGACATCAACCGGACATCTGGGATGCTTGTACGTCGGCTCATACTGCTGAACGTATTTGAACAACTCCTTGGCTTCAAGAACCTCAAGTCTTTCCCAGTGGGCCATCGCCCGTTCGAATACTGCCGCCAGCTCCACTCCCGTCAGGCGAAGATCGTCAAACGCCGCCCGCACTCCCATGCCAACCACCAAACCCAGCCCTCCGAAGCGAATATCGCTATCGTCGACAGTGAGCGCATGGCAATCATTCACAAAAATGTGCATCCTCCCCGCCTTTCGCGCTATCAGGAGGAGATTCTCCGCGTCGCCACGTCTGACATGGGCAAGCCGATCATTACACCCAAGATCAGACCACCTTCCTTGCCAACGCTTCGATATGTTGACAACACCTTTCCCGTTAAGAAGGAACTGATAGTAGTCTCCCGGATACCGGTCCCCAAATTCGAAGCCGAACCACTGGTCGTGAGGCCCATCCAGCTTTCTGATGCGCGCCTCTGCCACGAATTCCGTCATCTTGGGCAATGCGGCAATCTCCTGTCCCAGATAGTCCTCAGGCCGGGCCGCCATTACGTAGGCTCCATCCTCAATACTGGTCACACCGCCAGGAGCTTCGCCAACGTAGAGACCGAAGGTGTCCGACATGAAGTCAATGTGCTGGGAGAAGGTGCTGAGGTTCAGCGTCTTCACATCCACGATCCGCATCGGTTCATCGAGTGGCCTTCCACCCGTCTGCCCCAGAGACGTCTCTGAAACGTCCGCCCGTCCAGCGATGGCCTCTCCCCCTGCAGTTGACGGCGTTCTGCTTCGCCCAGCCAGCAACTCCACCAGTTCACCCGCGCTGTTTGGCCGATGACAAGGGTCTTTCCCAAGAGATCGCAGAAGCGCAGAACTCACGCAGGAATTCACATCCTCCAAAGGAGGAGCTTCTTTGAGCCGTATTTGTTCGCGGAGATCACCAGTATGAAATGGAGGATGCCCCACCATGCACTCGTATAGGACCGCGGCGAGCGAATAGATGTCCATACTGGCAGCGGGGGGTTGGCCGCGGAGTTGTTCGGGACTCATGTAGGGAAGCGTGCCGGAGGTCTCCTGGCCAGTGACGCGCGTGAGGCTGTCCTTCATCTCCCGGGCAATGCCGAAATCGAGAATCTTCGCGACGCCGTGACTGTCGATCATGATGTTCGAGGGCTTCAAATCGCGATGTAGCACAGGCGGCTCCAGGCTGTGCGCGTAGTCCAGGCCCGCGGCAATCTGCCCGGCGATTGGCAACAGTTCCTCCAAGGTCAGTCTTTCACCATCCCGTTCGGCCAGAAGTTGATCCAGCGTCCTGCCCTCGATGTACTCCATGACGAGGAACTTCTGATGGCCGTCGGTATGCAGGTCATGCAGACGGACGATGTTGGGGTGGCTGAGCTTGCGGGCAATCTGGGCTTCTCTCACGAGCCCCTTGATCGCGCGGGGATTGCCCGCCAGCGTGGGCGGAATGAATTTGATCGCAACCTTCGCATTGTCCAGTTCCGCATCCTCCGCCAGGTAGACCATCCCCATGCCGCCCTCGCCGAGCTTGCGGATAATCTTATACCGTCCGCCCAGCAGTTTGCCTTCCGGCCCGCCGGGTATCGTCGACGAACTGTCCAACGTATCGAAATCGTCTCGATTCATCGCTGCCCTTGTCCCTTTGCCCTCTGTGCCTTTGTGCCTTTGCCCCTTCCCCTCTCACGCCTGCTCAGGTTCCTCTTTGTCCTGCTCTGGGGTCTTGAAGACGTTCTTGTCGATGTTCTCCCAGGCGGATTCGGTGAGTTCCTCCTCGCCGGCTTCTTCCATGGCCGCGACGATCTTCTGGATGTCGGGATCGACCGCCTCGGTTTCCGCATCCTCCTCTCCGAGTATATCCAGGAGCCGTTTTGACTGGGCGTCGCCCTGTTTGCTCTTGACCTTCATGTCGAGCATGAACTGCTCGAGCTGCTCGGGCTCGACCGAGCCGATCACGCCCCAAAGGCCTTCGGATTTGAGCAGCTTCTCCCGGCGCTTGATCTGCGAGAGTTTGCCCGTGACGAGGATCTGGCGGCTGACGATATTGCTGGCCTTGACCACATCCTTGGCTTCATCGTCCACCTGCTTGATCTGGACGGCGAGGGCTTGTTTCTCCAGGGCGCTCTTCTTCTTACGGCCCTCCTCGAACAGGGCCCGCTTCTTCGCCTCCAGGTCGTTGACCTGCTTGATGAATCCCTCCTGGACGGTTTGCAGGCGGATCTTCTCGTCCTCGAGCTGATTCGTAGTCATCTTCTCGATGGCGGAGAGCTTCCCGCCGAACAGTCCCGTCAATTTCCCAACGAAATTCTTCATAGTCACGTTCTCCTTTTCACAACCGGGCCTACCCCTCGGACTGTGGTCAATTTCAAATCCGCAGATTCCTGGCAGAGGTTCGTCGCCACGTCTTTTACGAATGCCACGCCAAGACCCCTGGCCTCGGCGATCTTCTCGAGGTTGGCAAAATCCTGCACAACCACCGCCTTTTGTATCTCATCTCGGCACACCTGCCTGCGTTCCTCCAGCGTCAGGCCGCAGAAATACTGAATATGCTGTCGAACGCCCGCGTCCTTCGCATCCCAGAAGAGCGTCACAATCTCGGGACCTACGAGCACCGGATGGACCCAGGCGGACGCCCACCCGGAGCCGGGCGGATCGTTTCTCACGAATTGTCTCGCGTCTTCGCTCCACCCGACCGGACTGAACAGGCCCAACAGGGACCCGCAGCGATTCCGCGTCGCGGTGTCCGTCTCCTCGGAGAGGATTCGATGGAGTTCCATGAGCGACAGCGGCTCATCGTCCGTGTCCTCCTGGACAAAGCGCTCCAGCCGGAGCACGACCCTGGCCGTCAGCACGACTCGCTCGGTCCGCTTGCCGAACAGACCGGATCTGCCGTCGATCTGAATCGTCACGTTCTTGCCCAGCGGGTACTTCGCCTCCAGCTCGCGCCGCAGGACTGCGCCTTTTGTCAAATCCCGCAGTTGGCTGACACAGTCCTCACTGCGCATGGCGCCGGCGCCCGGCGTGCCGCAAACGTTGTCTCTGAATCGCGTGATGAATCGCTCTTCCGCCAGCTTCACCGTCTCGGTGTTGGACATCTGAACCTCAAGCCTGGGTTTCGAAACTCCGGACCGTTGCGCCGCGTGCATGCCAACCGTCTCGGCACGCAGACGAGCGGCTTGTCACCCTGAACCTGCCATGTTTTCAACGCGGAACCGTTCCATCTCGCCTGCTATGCGGATGATGCCGGCCGCCGCACAGAGGAACGCCAGGACCCCGACGATACCCGTCGTCCACGTGCAGCGAAACGCCATGAGGGCAAAGGCCATCAGCCCGCCCGCGCCTGCGTAGGCGAGAATCAGCACGGCGTTGGTCACGTTCGACTCGCGAGCCAATGCCCAGCGGATCACAGGCGCCCCCGCCAGGCAGAGCAATCCGTATCCGACGGACCAGTAGATCGCCCGCAACAGGGGATGGGTCCCTGTCACAGCGGTGGTGATCGGCCCCATGTCGCTCTCAGGCTGCTGCACCGCGGAATTCGGATCGGACGCGTCGTTCTTCCACAGGGCGGAGGAAAGCGGCAGGGCAGGGAGCTTCTGCGAGAGCATTCCGACGAACGAATACGCGTGGACGGCGCCGTACACCAGCAACGCAGTCAGTGCGTAACGGGCCTTGCAGATCGCCAGTATCGACCTCAACATAACTCAAGCCTCCCCTGTCGAGCCGTCCGAAGGGACCCGATCCTTACAGAATCCTGCGTCGAGAGCCGGGGTGTCCGGCATCGGCGAGACATGCTCCGTGCACCCTGTTTCACGGACCGACCTCGGGATTCTGCTTTCGCCAGAAGGCGTTCACCGCAGACTGGGTCATTCCCATCCAAATCAGCCAGCCGGCGTACGGGATGAAGATGAGCAGGCCGAGCGTTCCGTAGTGTCCGGCCACGCTCGGATCGACACCCGCGGCCAGTTCCATCTTTCGGACCAGTCCCGGCAGACGGAAGGCGCCGACGACAGCCATCGCCCCTCCGACCACCATCAACAGCAAAACCGTGAGGGCCGTCTCGGGACTGGGTTCGTCCATCCCGCCCCCGTATTCGATCGCATCGAAGTCGATCATGGAGAAGAACACGGCGCAGCACAGCCACCCACACACGATGGGAATCACTACGTGGGCAAGAGTGGCCGCGCCGGGCGGCGGAATTCGCATGTCACGATGGTGGTGGATGAACCGTCGGGCTTCGCGCCACAGGCTGTAGAACCATATCACGTAGTAGACGCCGAACGTGAAGACAGACAGAAGGATCACGTTGCCCACGGTGCGGATTCTGCCGACGGGCCCGTCTTGCGGCGGTCGGGCTTGCACAGGCGGAGGCGCCACTACCAGGGTCGACGCCGATTGCGGCGCGCGACGACACACCGGCGCCGGACTCGCGACCGCCTGGGGAGCAGCAGCCTGCGGCCTGGGTGGAGCGGCAACCGGTCGGTCACCTTTCAGCGCCGTGACCAGTTGGACCGCGGATCGGGGTCTGTCCTGCGGCTCTTTGGCCAACGCGTTCTGTAACGCCGCATTGATGTGATGCGGCGCGCCTTCCAGCGGGGGGACCGCCTCGTGAATGATCTGGTAGCCGAGATCACCCGTATGGAACGGCGTCCGACCGCTCAGGCACTCGTAGCACACCGCGCCCAAGGCATAGATATCCATCTCCGGATCGGCGTTCTTGCCACGTAACTGTTCCGGACTCATGTAGGGAAGGGTTCCCGAGGTTTGTTGGCCTGTCACGCGCGTGTAGGAATCCTTCATCTCCCTCGCGATCCCGAAATCCAGCACCTTCGCGACGCCCTGGCGATCGATCATGATGTTGCTCGGCTTCAAGTCCCGATGCACGACCGCCGGCTTCTGGCCGTGCGCGTAGTCCAACGCGGATGCCACCTGCTCCACGATCCGCACGCACTCCTCGAACTTGAGCCGATGGTCCGGCCGTCCCGTCAGCACCTCCTCCAGCGTCGGGCCCTCGATGTACTCCATCACCAGGAACTTGATCTCCTCATCCGAATGGAAGCCGTACAGGCGGATGATGTTCGGATGGTTCAAACTGATCGCGGTCAGCGCCTCCCGGCGAAGGTTCTCCACCGCGCGGGTGTTCTTCGACAGCACGGGCGGCAGGACCTTGATCGCCACCGACCGGTCCGCCAGTTCCATATCCTCGGCCAGGTAGACGATGCCCATCCCGCCTTCCCCGAGCTTCTTCACGATCCGGTACTGGCCCGCCAGGATGTTCGCGTGCCCGCTCTGCGTCACCGCGGCGTCGAGCGTGTCATGGTGACTGTCCGTTCCGGGCCCGCCGGCGCGAAGTGAGGCGTCCAGGCTGGCGGTATCCCGCCCAGACAGTGTGGAGCCGCAATGTTTGCACTTGATCGCCTCGTCCTGAATCTGTTCTGCACAATATGGACAGCGTTTCATAGGAACTCTTCCATCAAGTTGTCATTTGGAGCCCGGCTGCACGAATCGTACGCTCACACATCGAGGTTGTCAACGCATCCCTGAGGATGCTGGATTCCGTGTCTCTACGAAGCCCCGCGGTCCTGGCGATACTGCTCGTAGCGAGCGAGCATCCTGTCATTGACGCTCGGTCTGACCCGCCCGAGCGCCGATTCCACATCCTGTATCGTGACCGCCTGCTCCCGGCCCGTCTCGATCTGACGCTGATAGGGATAGTCCGTCAGGACCGCCGTGAAGCCCTTGATGTCGGCCCCGGAGTAGCCCTCCAGACGCTCGGCCAGATCGTCGAGCGTGACATCGGGCTCTGCCGGAACGTCCTTGAGATTGATTTCCAGGATCTTCAGCCGGGCGGGCTTGTCGGGCAGGGGGACGTAGATCAGCTCGTCGAACCGCCCGGGCCGAAGCGCCGCTTCGTCCATGTCCCAGGGCCGGTTCGTCGCGCCGAGCAGCAGCAGCATGTTCTCCCGCTTCTCCAGACCGTCCACCTGGGCCAGGAACTCGGGGATCACGCGGTCCATGACCGTGGACCCGCCGCCGCGACGCGAGACGATGGCTTCGGTCTCATCCATGAAGATCACGCTTCGCTCGTGCCGTCGGGCACAGTCGAACAGCTCCTTGATGTTCCGCTCCGCCGAGCCGACCCACTTGCTCATGATGTCGCTGCACTTGACGCTGAAGAAAGCCGCATCCAGCTCGCACGCGATCGCGCGGGCGATCATCGTCTTGCCCGTGCCCGGCGGCCCATAGAGAAGGACGCCGCCCCCAGCCCGCTTGCGGAACCGGCTCGTCGCCTCCGGATGCCGGAGCGGATAGATCACCCGCAGATTGATCACCCTCTTGACGTCTTCCAACCCTGCGACGTCGTCGAACCCCGTCTTCGGCGGATCGGACACAATCCATCGATCCCCCTGCGGCTCATCCTCATCATCCTGGGCTGGAGCGTGGGGCACTCTGCCGGCGGCATCCGAACCCTTCTTCGCCCGCGATCCGGCAGGGGCCATGGACGCTTCCTTTCCTTCCAGCTCCTTGGCGATCTCGATCAGCCGCTGCGCCTTCTTGAGCCGCTCCTGCTTGAACTCAGTCCCCGCCTCCTTCGCTAAGGTGCAGAGGTACTTGGCGGCCATGAGATAGTGCATCCGGGCCTTGGGATAGTCTCCGGCTTTGTGGGCCGCGATCCCTTCGTCATGGTGTTGCTTGTATGTATCGAAGAGGAAACGCATGCTATCGAGTCACCTTGCTCTTTCGCACACCTACTGCCTGATGCCTTCTGTCCTTCTCCTATTGATCAAGACGGTATTGTCCTCGCAAGACGGAGCCCCAAGCCAGCGACACGCCCGCCAGGTAAGTAACAGCCACGATACGACGACCGAGAGGCCTCACTCCCGCTGCCCCAACAACCGCTCCGGTAGATGCGGCAACCGGAGGAAGGACCATTCGGATCCACTACCGGTCCGCTCGGGTAGTGCTCCCAGCAATCCAGACACCATTCGTACACGTTTCCGTATGTATCGTACAGACCGAAGCCATTGGGATCCTTCTGGCCGACGGGGTGTGTCGTGCCCCTGCTATTGTCACGGTACCATGCATATGCACCGAGAGCAGATGGGTCGTTCCCAAAGTGGAAACAAGTGTCAGTGCCCGCCCGGCACATGTATTCCCACTGGGACTCCGTCAGCAACCGGTACGTGCACTCAGGCACACTCTCTATCCGACATAGCTTCTTCAAAAACCTCTGGCAATCTATCCATTCCAGGTTTTCCACCGGTCCTTTACCGCCAACCTCCTTGAAATAGGATGGATTGCTGCCCATCACCTGTTGCCACTGCCCCTGTGTGACCGGGGACTTCCCACAATAGAAAGGTTTCGTGAGAGTCACCTCGTGCTGCGTTTCACCATCAGATCGACCCTTCTCGTCAGGCGCACTGCCCATCGTGAAGCTCCCTGCCGGAATCAGCCGAAACACAATCCCAACCTTCGCGGTTCTCACCTCCAGCGGCAAACCAAGGTCCGTCAGAGCCTGACGTTGGCGATCCTGCGCCTCGCGGCTACCCGTAGCCAGCCCCTCCAGCGGCACATAGGAAGCATCCGGTACTTCGATCAAATCCGCCGGCAAGGCCAACCTCGCCGACGTCTTGCGGACCTCCACTGGACTGACGATTGACGCGTCAGACCTGCTCGCCGCCTGCTGCCGAGTCCCCTCAGACCTTTCTCGTCTCAGCAAACCGATGAGCTGCTCCGCTGTGTCCGGACGACCGCCCGGATCCTTGGCCAATGCCTGCTGTACAGCCTGATTGACATGGTCGGCGACCTCGTTCAAAGGCTCTGGGGTCTCGTGGAGAATCTGATAGGTCAGTTCACCCGTGCAGAATGGCGGTCGACCATTCAGACACTCATAGCAAACCACCCCAAGGGAGTAGATGTCCATCGCCGCCGTCGGTCTCTTGCCACGGGCCTGCTCCGGACTCATATAGGGAAGCGTGCCGGAAGTGTCCTGTTTGCCTGTAACACTCGTGTAGGAATCCTTCATCTCCCGCGCGATGCCGAAGTCCATCAGTCGGACCTCGCCATCCTTGCCGATCATGATGTTCGAGGGTTTGAGGTCGCGGTGAAAGACGGGTTGCCTGCGACTGTGAGCGTAGTCCAGGGCAGCGGCTACCTTCTCGACGATCGTCAGCATCTCCTCGAAGCTGAGCTTGCCGTCCTGGCTCTGCGTCAGCTTCTGTTCCAGCGTCTGACCATCCACATACTCCATCACGAGATACTTCATGTCCCCATCGGAATGGAAGCCATACAGGCGGATGATGTTCGGGTGGGTCAGGTTGATTGCGGTCATTGCCTCCCGGCGGAGGTTCTCCACCGCCCGGACGTTGTCCGCCAGTTCGGGCGGAAGGACCTTGATCGCAACAAGTCGGTCTCCCATCTCCGTGTCCTCCGCGAGGTAGACGACGCCCATGCCGCCTTTGCCGAGCTTCTTGAGGATGCGGTATTGGGCACCGAGGATCGTCGGACCTTTCTGCTCCGTCACTGCGGCATCGAGCGTGTCGTAGCGCGTCGGACGGCCCGCATTGGGGATCGTAGGGTGCCTGTCGATAT
>JAXDBU010000106.1:0-34130 GCA_034678485.1 Sedimentisphaerales bacterium
CGGGCAGGACGCACCAATGAAGCCTCGGTCAGGACTGTCGGAGCTCACACACCCCATCGTACCACAAACCGTTTCTTTCACCTACCCGCCGCGAAGCGGCTTCCCGACTCGCAATGACATGCCCGGCCGATCTCTGCAACGACTCTGCGATTGCCATGCGGCCCGCTTTTATAGACCCCGCAAGAACCCTTCGGTTCCCTGGAGCACGCGATTTTGTCCCATCCCGGCTGTCTGCGCTGGCGTCCGCCAGATTGCCGGGTCGCTGTTTCGCCTCCCGATTGTCCTTCCCGCGAACGCGGGAATCCACTCTTCAAGCCCCCGTCGCGGGCTTCATCTTGTTGGGAATTATTTTTATACTTCTGTTTGACCGCCACACAACGATGCTTTATATTTCGATCAGTAAGGCACAACCCGGCTGGGTCGAGCCCGCGTCGGCCGATCGGGGGAGAGCCAAGCGGGCTGCGGATCGGATCGAGAACGTTCCGCAGCGAAGATAAACCGTACTCTTCGAGCGGAGCAGGACTTATGCAGAGCCTGAGCGAAGCCAAACGGGACGCCCGACGACACCTGGCGGACGAGATCAACCCCCTGCTGCTGGCCCAGTCGTTCCTGGGCGAGGACGAGTACTGGTTCGACGACGAGGCCACGCAGAGCAGCCTGTACCGCCTGCGGAAATGGCGCGGCGGCTACTTCTACTGGTCCGGCGGGCGATACCGCGAGGTCCGCGAGGAGACCGTGCGGATCAACCTGGCCGCCTGGCTCCAGACGGACCTCGAACGCGTCCGCGCCAAGCTGGGCGTGACGTACCAGGTCACGCGGGAGCTGGTCGGCAACGTCCTGCTGAACCTCGACCCGCTGATCGCCATCGGTGAGACGTGCGAGCTGAACTGCTGGCTCGATTTCCAGGACCGGCCGCCCGTGATCCCGCTTCGCAACGGGCTGGTGAGCCTGGCGGACTTCGACAAGGGGGTCCCGCCGCGACGGCTGGGCCACACGCCGAACTACTTCAACACCGCCTGGCGGTCCAGGAAGGCTCGGAGGTCGCCACGGCCGAGAGGAGCCTGTGTCCCCTGCTTTCGCAGGGGGAGCCTGCCCCGGACTTGATCCGGGGCCGTAAGGCGTTATCTTCTTCCTGCGCGAGGAAGATATGCCCTCACGGGCACACTACGAACGAAGACGCGCCCCTTCCGGCGTTCGTAGTGACGCCGTAAGGCGTTATCTTCTTCCTGCGCGAGGAAGATATGCCCTCACGGGCACACTGCAAACTCTTACAGGCTTCTGCGTCGTCGGAGCCAGCCGACCAGTCCGGCGCCGAGCGTGCCCAGCAGGATCGCACCGGGAGCGGGGATCGTCGATGCCGCCGTGCCCAGGCGGAGGTTGTCCAGGCCCGTGTTGACCTGCTGGCCTCGCACGACCGCCGACTCCCAGGTCATCCGCGCGATCGGCTCGTCGAAGAGGACGCCGAGGAACCAGATCTGGTCGGAGTTGCGGGGATCGCTGATGGCGCACAAGGGGTTGTCGTCGGCGCCGTAGTAACGGGTCACGACAGGCCCGTCGCTGTTGAGGTAGACGTCGAAGCCGACGGCGGTGGGCAGGACGGAGCTCAGATCGATTTCAAAGAACTCGTAGCCGTCCGACGTCAGGATCGCGCTGGTCGTCGTGCCGGGGATGCCAAAATTGTCATGGCCGGCCGCCGCCACGAAGACATTTGCAGGCTCAGGAGACTGCAACCCGGTGTAGGTGATCCCCAAGCTGGTGAACGACAGCAAGGCCGCGTCTTGCGGCACGACGCCCTCGAAGTCCTCCAGCAGGTCCACATCGATCGCCGCATCGAAGGAAGCGGAATCGACAAACGTGGTCACGCCGGCCCAGTTCACGCTGTTCAACGACAGGGCAACCGCCAGAACAAAGGGAAGTAGTCTGTACGCTCTCATTACCAGTCTCCTCATTCGAATCTGTGAAGAACACCCAACATCGCACTGTGTGAATTGACTCCACTGCTCGAACTGTTCAACGCATCCAACATACCAGTCTTGCGACATCGCGTCAAGTTCATTGTCGAAACCCCTCTCATGGGGACTGTCCCTGACGCGCCAACGCGGTCTTCCGTCACTGCCTGCCATCGGCAGGTGACGCTCAGCGTGTGCCCTGTGCATGGAGGCAAGAAGAAAGGGCTGCGTCATGGGCGGCACAGCCCTTGAGAGACCACGGTTGATTGCCTGTCGAGATCGAGTCGCGGGCTTGGAGTGTTCGTCCGAAGTGACGACCCACAAACCGGGTATGCCCTCACGGGCACACTACGAACTCTTACAGGCTTCTGCGTCGTCGCAGCCAGCCGACCAGGCCTGTGCCGAGCGTGCCCAGCAGGATCGCTCCGGGAGCGGGAACCGTCGGCCCCGTCGTCAGGACGGTGAACGACAGATCGTCGTAGAGGAAGATGGCGTCGTCGCCGTCCGTCTGCGTCAGCACAACCCTGCGAATACCCGCGGCGCTGGAAACGCTCAGAAGTCCCCAGTCTTTAGTGGCAATCGTATCGGTGTCCACGAGCGTACCCGACGCGTCGTACGCATCCATCACAAAGGTGTCCACGCCATAGCCACCGGCGGCGTAGATGGAGACCTCGCTCATCAGACCGTCAAACCGGATCATTTCCGGATCTTGCAGCTCGCCGTCCAACATGGCTTCACCGCGACTGAAGGCCAGGAAGTTCTGCCCGCTGTGTGCCCAGACACCGAAGTGGCCGGTCCAATCCAGGATGGCGCCGCCGACGCAGCCGGCAGGCCCGGCGAAGTGTACGCCCAGACCGGCGTACTTCTCGGTCAGAGAGTTCGTCTCCCTGAACGTATCGGGAGCCACGGCATCGTCGAAATTGATCGTGGTCCCGGCCTGCACCGGACCGACGAGCCCTACCGCCAGCGCAGCGACAATCCAAGCCGCGCGACGAACACACACGCTGAACTCCTGGGGGTCCTTCCCCTCCGATGCCGTAGGTCAGCCGGGCAAGACAGAACCTCTCCTGCCCCAGCAATCGCAAGTCAACTTTATAATACTATCGTTCCGCGCCGGTGGCGTCAAACAGAAAATAAAACACGACAACCAGCAACCAGCAAGGGAAGTCTGAAGGTTCGCACTCCATTCCGAGCCTGTATCATGCAGGAAATGCGTAATCCGACCCTGTGTAGCCAAATTGCGAACGGAAGGAGGCAAAAGAAAGGGCTGTGCCGTGCATGGTACGGCGCAGCCCTTGAGATGTCAGGTTCACTTGACAATCGAGGTCGGTCTACAGGCTTCTGCGTCGTCGCAGCCAGCCGACCAGGCCGGTCCCGAGCGTGCCCAGCAGGATCGCGCCGGGAGCGGGAATCGTCGCCTGTCCCAGGCGGAGGTTGTCCAGGCCGGTGTTGACCTGCTGGCCTCGCACAACAGCCGACTCCCAGGTCATCCGCGCGATCGGCTCATCGCAGAGAACGCCGAGGAAGCGGATCGACGTGGAGATGCGGTAATCTTCGATGAAAAAGAGCAGGTTGTCGTCGCTGTCGTAGTACCTCGTCGTCACGGGTCCGTCGTTGTTGAGGTAGACATCGAAGCCGATGGCGGTGGGCGACCACGCGCTCAGGTCGATCTCGAAGTACTCGTAACCCGTGGACACCAGGATCGCGCTGGTCGTCGCGCCGGGGATGCCGAAGTTCGTGTAGCCCGCGGGGGCCACCCAGACGTTCGGCATAACGATCGTCGGGTCCTGCAACCCGGTGTAGGTGATCCCATTGCTCGTGAATGATGCCAGGGCGGTTCCCTTGGGGGTCACGCCCTCGTAGTCTTCGACCAGGACCGTGTCGGTCGCCGCGTCGAAGCTGACGGCGTCCGTGTAGAAGTTGAAGGCCGCAGAACTCACGCCACTGAGCGGAAGCAGAACGGCCGCCAGAACGAAGGGAAGTAGTTTGTACGCTCTCATCACTGATCTCCTCATCAAAAATGATAAAACAGGTCCAACACCACACTGTCGGAATCGAGTCTCTCCCCTCACGTCTCAACTACATCCATTGTATCCGATTTGTCGTATCAAGTCAAGATGATAGGATCGCTCGCGGCGCAGACTCCGCCCTGCGGACCGGATGGTCCGGTAAGGATTGGCTTCTCAATGGAAGATGTCCACCACAGAGGCACAGAGTGCACGGAGGAGAGCGAGGGAAGTTCAGTAGGTAGGAAGGTCGGAAATCAAACGGCGAACAAGACAAGACTGTCCGACCATCTCGACATCTCACCTTCCAACCTTCTTCTCCGTGTCCTCTGTGTCTCCGTGGTGGAGCTCTTTTCTACTGCACGGTCAGCTCGAAGCTCTGGGAGTGACTGTTGAACTCCGGCGCGTACAGGCACTCGATGTTGGCCATGCCCGTCTGGTACTGGCCTCGGAGCTGGATGAAGCTGCTGTATTCGAAGACGTACGTCCCCTTGGGCAGATAGTCGAAGAAGAAGTGCGTCGCGGTGTCCCGCGTGCTCTCGTAGTAGCCCAGGCCGTCCTGATAGCGGTAGCGACTCAGGACGTTCACCGGCTCGGTGCCGCTGCCGCGCTGGTCCTTCATGTGGACGTACTCCATGTCGCGATCGACCGTGAGCACGATCCGCACGACCAGCTCGTCGCCTACGGACAGCGGGCCATCGACCGGGACGAGGACGTCGCCGGCGCCGGTCGTCTCCTTGGTATAGACGGCCTTGCTGAGCGTCAGGGGCGTGCCCTCGTACGGCGTGACTTTGCTCATGTCTTCGAGGTACTGCCAGTGGACGGAGCCCCAACTGACGCCGGCATCGACCTTCTTGACAGTGACGTGTCCCATCTCGGGCTCGACCTCGCCGCCGGCGAACCGCTCCTCATAGAAGCCGGTGCCCGCTTCGACGTTCTCGGGCTCGATCCACACGCCGGCCAGGGCGATCTGGACCAGAGCGGTCGAGCTGAGCAGGTCCGGGCCGCGAACCAGCAGCGCATAGATCGCGTCGGCGGTCGCCTTCGTCGTCTTCCAGTTCTGCGTCTGCTTCTGCTTGAGCAGCCAGACCTGGCAATCCTCGACCGCGTTCGCGTCGCCCAGGACCTCGTCGAAGGCCTCGATCATCATCGCCTGCGTCTCGATCGGGGCGCGATACCACCACCAGCTTCGCTCGGTGTCGCGCCAGTACATGCCCAGCTCCTCGTCGGTGACGCTGAACTCCTCGATGGACTTCATGATCGCAGCGGGCGTCTCCGTGTCGCCCAGACGCTTCAGCGCGATCGCCAGATGGGCCTGCGATTGCCGCCAGAGCGAGAGCCAGTGCTTCTGCGCCTGATCCACCCAGTAGTCGAAGGCCTCCTGGCAGTCCGTCGCGACCGCCTGGTCGGACAGGAAGAAGGTCCGCCCGTACAGGTACAGAGCGATCGTCGAGCTGAGGTTGTTGTCGTTCACGTTGCCGTGCTCGACGATCCAGTCGTACCAGTCGTCCATCCACGCATCCAGCGCGTTGAGGGCCTTGACCGCACAACTGACGTCGAGGTCGCCGACGCCCAGGTGGCGGAGGCGTCCGAAACCGGTGGTGATGTAGAGCGTGATGTAGGTGTTCCCGCGGCAGCCGGGCAGCCACGGCCACAGGCCGTCGCTGAACTGCATCTGCTTGAGCTGGAACAGGGCGTTCGAGGTCTCGCTGCTCAGGCGGTTCTCGTCGAACAGGATGCCGACGTTGCGCCGCGCCTGCGATTCGTCGAGGGCCTGCTGGACCCAGGGAGTCTCCTCCAGCGTGACGCTCTTGAGATCCTCGTTCTTCTCCAGCGGGCTGTCCAGCGCGGGCGTCGCCTTCCACAGATCGAAGACCCGGCGGATCGACGGATCGGAGTTCGCGATGTAGGCGGCCAGCGAGTTGGCGTAGAGCCGGTTGAAGATCTGGTCGCTGCACTCGTACGGATACTCCATCAGGTAGGGCAGCGCCATCACCGCGTACCAGGCGGGCTGCGAGACCATCTGAACCGTGAGGCTCTGGTGGATCAGGCTGTCGGAGGAGCCGGACTCGAGCAGCTTGGTGAACTCGAACTCCTTCGTCTGTGCCCCGCGAATGGGCAGGGGCAGTGATTCGGTGACGAGAATCCGCCGGCTGAGCACGGGCAGATAGCCTTCTTCCCCGTCGCTCAAACGCGTCGTGGCGCCGACCGCCTTGTAGATGAGGAATTCGCACCCGTCGGGGATGCTCAGACGCCAGGAGAGCGTGCGGGATTCCTTGCTGGGCACGTCGAAGTCGCGTTCGGGCGTGTCGTTGCCGAGGGCCTCGTCGCGGGATTCCAGCGTCCAGGCATCGGAAAGCGTCAGAGCGACCTTGCCCTGCACGCGGGCGGCGGACTGGTTCGTCACCTTGACGGTGAACTCGATCACGTCGCCTTCGCGGACGAATCGCGGCGGATTCGGCTCGACCATGAGGTCCTTCGCGGTCACGGTCGTCCCGGTCAGGTAGCCGCTGCGCATGTCGCTGTCGTGGGCGAAGCCGAGGAACTTCCACTGCGTGAGGGCCTCGGGCATCGTGAACTCGAGGCGGACCACGCCGTCGCCGTCGGACAGAAGGTGCGGGAAGAAGAACGCGGTCTCGTTGAGATTGGTCCGCGCCACGACCGTGCTGAGGTCCACGCTCGATGCCGCGGTGGTTTCCCCTTGCTCCGCGGCGTTCTTGCCTTCATCGTCCGTCGCCTCGTCCGCCGTCCTGCTGGCTCCACCCGTTGCGCTGCGCGTTGCGGAGCGGGGCGCGCCGCCGAAATAATACCACGAGTAGATCGTCACGATGTCGTCGGGGAAGTGACGATAGGTCAGCGACGCCGACAGGGAGTCGATGGACCAGTCACTCGACAGGGTCGAGAACGTCACCGATCGATTCTCGAACCGGCTGCTCAGCCGGCTCGATTCCGCGCGGAAGCCGGAGAACTTGCGCAGCCAGTCGTGCGAGAGGTATTGATCGAGCGAGGCGTCGTACAGGCCCGCGACCATCTCCGCGACCGCTTTGCGGGCGTCCACGCCCAGGATGACCGCGGTCCAGGTTTCTTGTTGTCCCGGCTCCAGCAACGACGTGAAGTGTTCCCAGGAGATGGACAGGTCCTTGTTCGTCCAGGGCACGTCCACGATCTGCTCGCTCACGTAGGCGCGGTTCTCGCGGACGTAGGTCACGCGGAGGGTGAAGCCGCCGCGCATGGACTCGGTGACCTCCTGGCTGATGATCTCCTGCGTCCGGTCCGATTCGGTCCATCCGGCCTGCAGGACCTCGCCGCGACACTCGATCTCGACGTAGGCGCGGCCGGTGTCGTAGCCGGTGCCCCAGAGCGCGACGAACGTCTCGCCCGGCTCGACCGACCAGCTTGGAGCCGCAACGGAGTTGGGAATCGGCACGGAAAAGGCACTGGCCTGCGGGTCCACGACGAGGACCGTCTCCTGCGCCGCGACGGACTTGCCGAACCGGTCCTGGGTCGCCAGGACCGCGCGATAGGCGCCGGCTGGGAGGGCCACGGAGACCGCGGCCGATCCGTCGGCGCCGGTCGAGAAGGACTGTTCATCGACCACGTCCGCCACCGCCCACGTTTGCGGATCGGAGGCGTCCGGAACCGAGCGGCTCGACAGCAGCGACGCGCGAACGACCGCTTCCGGCTCCGTGAGCGAATAGACGCGGATCGTGCCCTGGGCGGACTCGGGTTCGCCGTCGAGGGATTGTGTCGTGATCGTCAGCTCGACGGGATGGTCGATCGTCTGCCACTCGGCCACGTCGAGCGACGCCTGCAACGCGGTGTACCCGGCGCTGACGGTTCGACCGGCGGAGCGCGTCTCGCCGGTGGTGTCGGTGACATCCGCGGAAACCGCGTACGCGAAGACGGGCTCATCCTCTTCGAGGACGGACCGGTCCGGCTGGGCCGTGAACTCGATGCGGAACGAACCGTCGGAAGCGGTAAACGAGGTGCCATGGGCGATGGCCTGCGACTCGCTCGTCGCATACCAGCGGGCCCACCAGCACCAGGGCGGGTACCGCACCTGGCGCACGACCTGCCACTCGACCTGGGCGCCTCCGATGGCGGCGCCGGTGTACGCGGTGGCGACGCCCGGCACGGTGACCGTCTCACCCAGCGCAGGCGATTCCGTCGGCGCGTTGAGCTGGACGTAGAACTTCGGTCGCTTGTATTCCTCGACGTTGAAGCTCGCCGAGCCGGAAGGACCGTCGGCAACGGTCAGATACATCCGACCCGTGAGCCGGTCCTTGGGCGCGGTGAAGCTGCCGCTGAACGAGCCGTAGTCGTTGGACCTGCACGTCTGGCGGGCGATCTCCTGGCTGTTCGTGTCGTAGAAGACCACGGTCAGTTGCCGGCCCGACAGGGTCTCATAACGGTCCTTCGCCTGATTCACGGAGATGCAGATGCCCTTGTACTGGATCGTCTGACCCGGGCGATAGAGCGAGCGGTCGGTGAAGAAAACCGTCTGCGTGTAGGCCGGGGTCGTGGAGTATCCCGTCGTCGTCGCATAGGCTTCCGAAGTGGCGAGCCGGTCGTCTCCGTATTCCGCTACGAGCAGGCAGCTCACGTACGAACTGGAACTCGGAGCGAAGTAGAACATCCCGTTGTCGTCGGTCTGGGTCTGGTCGTACAGCTCGTATGTGTAGGTCGTGTAGCTGTACTTGCGGCGGGCCACCGTCGCGCCGGAAAGGGGCGATCCGCTGTTCGCGGCGAGCACGAACCCTTCGACCGCGCCCTCCTGCGAGAGCGTCCGCACGACCATCGCCAGATCGCTGACCCAGATCGGGACGACACTGATCTTGTTGTCGTCGCTCGTGAAGGACTCATTGTGACTGGCGACCAGGAAATAGAAGCCTTTCGTCAGACCCGCCGGCGCCGGCAGCGACTCCGTGCGAGAGCGGTAATCTCCCGTCGCGGGCAGTGCCGCGCTCCATCCCATGTTCGGCCTCATCGCCAGCAGCGCGGCACGCTCCGAGGTGGTCAGCATCGACCAGGACGGCCGAGACACATCGTCCCAGCGAATCGCGCGGAAATAGACGTGCGTCACGTTGCGATACGTGACCTGGATCTCGGGCAGCGGATCGTTCCAGACCCGCTCGGTCTTGATCGTCGCGGACCGGCCCTCGATCTGCTGGATCAGGTTGTAGCACTGGACGCCGCCGTAGCCGGCGGGGTAGTCGGTCCACCCCTGCATAGCCAGGTCGCGGGCCTGGACATAGTCTCCCTGGTCGTACCGCACGTCCGCCCAGGCATAGATGGCTCTCGCCGCGATCTCGTTGCCTTTCCACTCGTTCGCGAATCGCTCCAGCGCGTCGATGTACAGATCGTCCTTCTCCGCTCCGAGGGCCTGGTTGTAGCCGAAGATCAAGCGGAGCAGATCCGCGTCCACAAACGCGGTTTCGTCTTTGTCGCTCCGATGGAATCGAAGCAGCGCCTGATACAGTTGCACTGCTTTGTACAAAGCGGAGTCTGTGTTCGTCGTCTCGGGCTCCCACGCGAGGAACTCCGACACCGGCGCGAAAATCGGGCTATCCGCCATGATCTCGAAGGCATCCTCCGGCAAGGCCGCCTGCTCGCCGCAACTGTAGAACGACAGCGCCTCGTGCGCGAGGAAATCGTAGAGCGTCGGGCGATACGTGTCCGGCACGGTCCCTTTTTCGAGTAAATCGCCCCAGTCGGCGATGTCGATGGCCTGGAGCTGCTCCGGCGCCGACAACGCGGTGGTGAAGTGCTCGTCGATCTCGTCCAGGATGCGGGCCAGATCCCACGTCGCGAAGTCCTCGCCGGAGGCTTCGCCCGCCGCGGTCCGCTGCACGAACCGGTAGCGGTTGATCTCGAAGTACTCCCAGAACCAGTGGGCGAGGACCGCTTCCAGGACCGGCTTCATCGCCTCCGGAGCGGTCTCGAGCTCGTCCTGGAGCTCGGTGAGCGCCGTCTCCATCTGACCGCCCTGAATCCAGTCTTCATAGACGAACTTCAGGCAGAGGGCCTTGGTCGCCTCCGCGTAGGCCTGGTCCTCCAGGGCGCCGGGGATGATCTGTTCCAGGATTCCGATAGCGGTCTTGGGCAGGCCCTTGTCGATGGCCTGGTCCACCTGCTTCCAGAGGTCGTCTCGCTCGCCGGCCAAGGCCGCACAGGCCAGGACCCCAATCAACGCTGCAGCAATCAGTATCCGTATCCGTTTCATGATGAGGCTCCCACAAATGAATAGTATCTATTATATCGCACGTTATTGGACCGTTGTTCACAAAAACAGTGAGGTTCATTCAAAACCCGTCGTCGCATTCCACGCCTTTCCATTGCAGCCGGGGGTAGTCCACCCCCTCGCAGATCGTCCAGGTACTCTCGAAATTCCACCCGGCGAAGCTGGCTTGCTGTCTCATTTGTTCACTTGTTCTCCCCTCGCCGGCGGCACTCGTCGCGAGACCGCTGGTCTCAATGTCCCAGTAGCAGTCTTCGATCAGAGACTCATAGGAATCCCTGGACTTGTGGGAAGCTGCGAAGCCCCCGGCCTCCTTAACAGAACGGACCTGACTCGCTGAATAGCACCGACGAATGATGCCACTGTTCGAGCGAATGAAACCAGCGGCTCTTTGAGCCTCTTCCACCGCTCCAATGCAATAACAGTCCCGTATCTCTCCGATCTGCGTGCCGCTCCTCAAGACTCCGACCCCATTCCATTCCGCAAAACCGCCCGCATAGCTGCCACGCACGGTCCTGGAACTCCAGGAAGAAGAGACAACACCCACATTGGTGTGGACGAATCCGCCCGCCGCCCCGCCGATAGCTGTGACGGCGCCCAGGGAGCAAGAAGCATTGATGAATCCGTAGTTTCCGCTGACAAGGCCGCCGACACTCCAGTTGCCAACAACCTCCCCATTCGACGTACAGGAGACAACCGTGCCGTTAACGTCGTTTGTCGCGAGCATCCCACCGACACTGCCCTCCCCCGACACACAGCCCTCGGTGTGACAGGTCAGAATGGCGCCGTTGTTGACTCCGGCGAGAATCCCGACGGTGGTCAAGCCTTGAACCTGCGCAGCCAGGACAGTCACACTCTTGACCACACCTTCGGCGCCGATGCAGCCGAACATGCCCACACGATATTCGTGCGGACGGAACAGGCGAAAACTGCGAATCTCATGATCGTCGCCGTCGAAGACCCCCGAGAACGGGATGGCAAGTGTCCCAATGGGCACCACGATGTTGGGATCAACGCCAGACAGGTCAATATCCACCGTCAGAACGAAATGCCTGTCGAACCAGGGCCAACTGTAACCGAGAGCCAGGAATTGCTCACTCGCAGCAATCCGGTAGGGGTCGTCCTCCGTTCCCTCGCCGACTTCGAACGGGTCAGGGTCATCCACCAGGGGCTCGCCCGCCGATCCTTCCCAGGCCAAACGCGGGTAGTCCTGCCCGTCCTCAAGTACCCACTGGCCGTCGTAACCCCAGCCTCGGAACGTCTCTCGCATCATCATCTGTTCGGTGGTCTTTGCCTCGGCCCCCTGACCTGAGACGCAGCCGTTGGTCTGTGCGTCCCAATAGCACAAGTACGTCGAGTTTACATATGATACTGAGATTCCTCCCGCGCTATCCTCCTCGCCGGCGCTCACGGGACCTGCCGCATAGCTGAATAGAATACTCCCAGTACTGTTGTAGTCGCCGGTCAGACCACCTGCATACTGGCCGGCGTGGACTCGATTCCGGGCGTAGCAGGAACGGATCCACCCGTAACTGTGGGTCCCGATCAGGCCGCCGACACCCTGCTGCCCCCCGACAGAACCGGTAGCCCGACACGCGTAGATAAGCCCGCCCGAGTTCCTTCCCACCAAGCCCCCCAGGTGACAGCCCTGCAACCGGCTCGGCGACATGAGGCCAACCTCGACATCCGCAGAGCATGCGTAGATCACCCCGTCCACCGAATCGAGCGACGGAAGCTCGTATCGCGGTATGTCTGGACCCTCTCGTCCGGTGCGCAAGCTGCCGTTGTAGCCGACGAGGCCGCCCACGTATTCCCGGCCCTGGATGACCCCCGTGACGTGGCATTCGGTGATCGTACCCCAGTTCTCGCCCACCAGCGCGCCGACGCGGTAGCCGCCCTGAACATCGACGCTCCCAAGCCGAAGGGCTTTCACCCGCCCGGTGCGACCGATGAAGCCGAACAGCCCGGCCCGGTAGCCTGTTGAAGATGCTTCGATGGTCAAATTACAGATCGTGTGGTCATTGCCGTCGAATGCCCCGCGAAATACGGCCCCCTCCTCGATGGAATACCCAGGATGGGGTGCAATCAACGCACCGTCAAAGACCTTGCCACCCGACAGATTCGGGTCCAGGTCAATGTCGTTGATGAGAAGGAAGTGCTTGCCGAGCAGGTTCGCGTCTGAGCCGATGGAGCAGAGCTGTTCCGCCGTGGCAATCTGGTACGGGTCGTTCGGCTCGCCCGTCCCGCCGGCGAATTCCACACCGGCGCAGACGCCAGCTAACACGGAGAGGATCGTCATCGTTCCCACGAACCACTTTGATGTCGCATAGCTGTCGATCATGGCAATTCCTCCGCTATAGCTCGCTCTCAATTCCCGTCACACCGTTACAGTCCACATTCTCCCATTGCAATCGCGGATAATCCACCCCCTCGCAGATCGTCCAAGTCTCGGCGAAATCCCATCCGGCGAAGCTGGCCTGCTGTTGCATCTGGCTGATCGTCAATTGCGCTCCCCAGCCGTTGTCAGGACCGCCACTGTCCGCCACTCCCAGGAAATAGCAGTCGATGGGAGTCGTGGGAGGCGCGGTGGTTACTGTTCTCGTGCTACACGGGATACCTTTGGGGACGACGTACCCCGTCAATCCACCGGTTATGTCTTGTGTCGGCCCTACAACGGACGCGGCTGAATAGCAGTCGCGGACCTCGCCATCGTTGATCCCCACAAGGCCGCCCGTATATCCCAAGCCAAGGACCTCGCCTCGGACATAGGAATCGATGATCGTGCCGCCGGCGTTATAGGCCACCATTCCGCCAGTGGGCTTTGGCTCTGCGTTCGGATCTGATGTCTCAGTCTGTGAGCTGCGGACCACCGAATCGACGAAACACCGTTCGATAAGACCCCAGTTCAGACCTACGAGACCACCCAGGCCCGACGGGCTGCCCGACCCCAGCACACGACCGCTGACGGCGCACTGCAGCACGACCCCGCAGTTCTTCGCGGCCAAGCCCCCCCCGGGGGTGGCGTCGGAGCCGAGCACCACGACATCGTCCAGGCAAAGCCCATGAACGAATCCGTCGACGCCAATGTAATCGAAGAGGCCTCCGCTGCGATAAATTCTGAGGTGGGAGATCCGGTGGCCATCACCGAGGAAGACACTGCTGGAGAGAATCCCGCGGAACAGGGAGGACGATGACGCACGCGGCATGGGAAGCAGATCCCATCCGGCCATGTCAATATCCCGAGTCAGGAGAATAACATCTACATCCCAGGACCTGCCCACGAGGTTCTCGACCAGACCGGGCGTCTCGATTTCAATGAATGGGGCGGACGTGTCGTAGGTCCCCCATGAATCGGCGTCTGACAACGTGTAGACGCCTTGGCTGGCAATGATGTCCACCACACTGCCGAGGGGCGCCAGACCGACTGGGGATGTCAGAATGGCCCGCTCCTCGGGGATCGCCGAATGATAGTCATGGAGGATGTCCCCCCCGACAAATCCGGCCAGTTCCAGTTCGGTTCGGGCCCAATCGAGAGGCAGATCGGCGATGTCCGGGACCGGACGAAGTCCCTCCCAATCGACCTGCCAAGCCAGAACCGGGTAGTTGGCATCGGGCATGTGCCATCGGTCCGCTGTCCCATCGGCAGAGGAGTCTGCGAAGCCCCAGCCCACGAGACTGTCCTGCTGCCTCATCTGGGAATCCGTCAAAGGGGTCCCCACCCCAGATGTGGACGACGCCGCAAACACGGGCGTGCATGTGATGCCATCACAAAGCGTTTCCTCGGGCTCGCTCAAGAAGTAGCTGTTCAGAACCCAACCATCGTTGCCTCCCGCCAACTCACCTTTGGGGCTTCCATTCGGGTCAGTCTGGACCACATAACACTCGAGGAGCAGGCCCGAGTAGGTGGTCCGCGCGGGGAATGATGATGTGTCGCTCAGGCCGGACGGGACGTAGTTCAAGGCCACCAGCCCGCCGGTCCAGTTGGAGCCCGCGACATTCAAGCGGGCATAACTGCGAGCCAACACACCCTGGTTGTACCCGATCAAGCCGATGTAGGACTGGCTTTGTCCGGCGTCTACAGTGCCCATGACATAGCATCCTGTGACAACGCCCTCGTTGATGGCAGCCAAAGCCCCCACCGCGTGAGACCCCGCGGCGACGACAGTGCGGACGATGATCAAAACATCCTCCAATCCAAGGCAGCTCACCCGCCCTCCGGGTCCGATCGTACCAAACAGCACGCCGGAGGATCCAGACACGGATGTCGAGGTTCCGCCAATCTCCACGGTCAGATGCCGCAAAACATGACGACTGCCGTGAAAGAAACCGTTGAACGAATCGATGGGATGCACCAGCATCCCTGTCAGATCGAGATCTGTATCGAGCACGAAGTGCGCGTCGGAGAGGCTGGGCACGAGCCCAATCAAGGCGAACTGCTCAACCGTCGCGATATGGTACGGGTCCCGAGATGAGCCGCTTCCCTCGAATCGTTCGGACGGCTGACCCGCGATGGGCAAGTCCGTCGTCCCTTCCCAGACCAGACGCGGATAGTCCCGCCCGTCTTCCATAACCCAGTTAGGGTCCTGGTCCCATCCGTGAGCAGCGAAAACGACGGCGTCCATCATCTGGAATGTCATCAATCCAAGCCCTGGCCCGTCAGTCATCTGGCCACTGGTCTGGACGTCCCAGAAACTGGATCGAGCCCATGCACCCTCTGTGCCAACCAGCCCGCGAACGTCCTGTTGTCCCGAGACGGCCCCCGAGGAATAACTGTTGATGATCACCGGTACGAACCTTCCACGGAGTCCAATGGGGGTTCTGTTATACCCTGCCAAGCCACCGACATAGCGTCGGCCCGACACCGAGGTCTCGGAATAGCAACTGCGAATCTCACCACAGTTCTCCCCGCACAGGCCGCCAACCATGTCGCCACCGGTCACGGAACCCGTTGCGTAACAGGCTCTGACCAGGCCCCAGTTGATCCCGACCAGAGCCCCTGTCGCTACGTTTTGCACATCACCGCGGATCGTAGCGTTCTCAACAGCCAGGTTGGAGACGCATCCGCCCTTCCCGATCCGGCTGAACAAACCCAATGCGGCGGTACCGCCCGTGCGTGCCTGGATGGTCAGATTGCACACCTTGAAGCCTTGTCCATCCATGGTGCCGATGAAATTGGGATCGACGCAATCAGGCTGTTCCGGACATCCCGCGACGACTGGGCCATCAAATACTTGCCCGCCCGGTAGATTCGGGTCCAGGTCGATGTCACTAATGAGAATGAAGCACTTGTCGAGCAGATTTGGGTCCGAGCCGATGGAGCAGAGCTGTTCCGCCGTGGCAATCTGGTACGGGTCGTTCGGCTCGCCCGTCCCGCCGGCGAACTCGACGGCGGACAGAGTACTTGCACAACACAAGATCGCTATGGCGCAGAGGATCCCCTTCGCAATGGTCCTTCTGATGCGGTCCATGGCCGTCCCCTCGATTCTGGATAATAGCAGCAACGGCGAAGGCACGTACCTTCAGCCACTAATCCAGGGATGTCGGACCGGCGCACGTAGGCCGTGGTTAGCCCCTTCCGGCAGGCACGCGAAGCGCACACCCGCTCAAGGGCACGGCGTGAACGAAATTGACACTAAGATGACTTACCTATACGTGCAACCGGTACTCTCGCGAAGGCCGAACCGATATGATGTGACAAATAATATGATAGCGAACCAGTATGATAAGACGGCACTTCCCGGCCCGCCTTCGCACTACCCATTATAGGTCCCGCCCCACGGGATGCAAGAGCAAATCCACAAAAAAACAGGGAAGTCGGGCCCATCCGGTTTTCGCGCATTTCCGCGTACGCACCATCCATTGTGATCCCGGGCAGAAAGACAAGGTGATCCCTGCAACTTGTGCATGGCTCGCTCAGAATGCACAGATGCAGCCCGGAGGGTCCTGTCTTCGGCGGCGAATCTCGCGGGCAAATTCTCGCAGAATTAACACAATTGCCCTTGCCTTTGCGCCGATAATGGCGTATACTTTGTGCTTTCTCGCATCTGGTGATGGCCGGGGAGGGACGGCTGCCTACCAGTCACCACACTCACGGTAGTGCTCGCGGTAACCAACGGACCACTGACCGACAGGCGAGGTGTACAGAGATGGATGGGGACAGAAGGTGGGTTCCCTTCGCCCGGTGGCAATGCCGTTTGGCAGACGGGCGAGATGCAGGTAAATGACGGTTTAGTAAAGAGTTATGGAAAAGATCGGTAAGATTCGCAACATTGGCATCTCGGCGCATATCGACTCGGGCAAGACGACGTTGAGCGAGCGCACTCTCTTCTATTGTGGGCGGATTCACCGCATGCAGGAAGTTCACGACGGCGACGGCAGGACCGGCGCCACCATGGACTTCATGGAACTCGAGCGGGAGCGGGGCATCACGATCAAATCGGCCGCGACCCAGGTCGCCTGGAAGGACAAGAGCATCAATCTGATCGACACACCCGGCCATGTGGACTTCACCATCGAGGTCGAGCGGTCGCTCCGCGTCCTGGACGGGGCCATCATGATCCTGTGCGCCGTCGGGGGCGTCCAGAGCCAGTCGTTCACCGTCGATCAGCAGATGAAACGCTACCGCGTGCCGCGAATCGCGTTCATCAATAAAATGGACCGCATCGGCGCGGACCCCGATCGGGTCCGACGCGACATCCGCGAGAAGCTCGGTCTGAACGTCGTGCCCATTCAACTGCCCATGGGCATCGCCGAGAGCTTCCAGGGCGTAATCGACCTGATCACCATGGAGGCCCTGACATTCGAGGGCGACGATGGGGAAGACGTCGCCCGCAATCCTATTCCAGCGACCTGCGAGGCCGCCGCTCAGAAGGCACGTCAGGAGATGCTCGATGCCCTGAGCATGTTCAACGACGAAATGATGGAGCTGCTCCTGGAGGACAAGCCCGTCAGCGATGAGATGGTTCGCCAGACGATCCGCGAGGCGACGATCAATCGGGACATCGTGCCCTTGATGATGGGCTCGGCGTTCAAGAACAAAGGTGTCCAGCCCCTCCTGGACGCGGTTTGCGACTACCTGCCCAGCCCGCTGGACCGTTCGTGCTTCGCGCGGGACCACAGTAACGCAGGCACCGAGACCCCTCTGGACAGCAACCCGGACGCGCCGCTGGTGGCGATGGTTTTCAAGATCACCGACGAGCCGTTCGGGCAGTTGAGCTACCTTCGCGTCTATCAGGGCACGATCCGCAAGGGCGGACAGTACCTCAACGCACGCACGAATCGGACTCTCCGCATCGGCCGGATCGTCCGCATGCACGCAAACAACCGCCAGGACATCGCCGACGCCGGACCGGGCGACATCGTCGCCCTGCTGGCTGTCGATTGCGCCAACGGCGACACCCTCTGCGGCGAGGGCGCCAACTACTCCCTCGAAAGCATCTTCATAGCCGATCCGGTGATCAGCCTGTCCGTCATCCCGGCCAGCACCGCCGACCAGGAACGCATGGCCAAGGCGCTGAGCCGATTCATGAAGGAAGACCCCACGTTCCGCGTCTCGACCGATCCGGAGACGAGCGAAACCGTCATCGCGGGCATGGGCGAGCTGCACCTCGATGTCTACGTCGAGCGGATGCGCCGCGAATATAAGGCGAACGTCACCGTCGGGGCACCGAGCGTCAGCTATCGCGAGGCGCCGACCGCGGAGGCCAAGTACGACTACCGCCACAAGAAGCAGACCGGCGGCGCCGGCCAGTTCGCCCATGTCGTCGGCCGGCTGATCCCCCTGCCGCCCGGCAGCGAGGCTCCCTACGAGTTCGAGGACAACATCACCAGCGGGCGCATCCCCGGCGAATATATCCCCGCGGTGAACAAGGGATTCCAGGCCGCCATGAAGAAGGGCCCTCTGGCCGGCTATGAGGTCGTCGGCTGCAAGATGTGCCTTGACGACGGGTCGTTCCACGCGGTAGACTCCAGCGAAATGGCCTTCCGCATCGCGGCACGCGACGCCTTCAACGAGGCGTTCCGCAGGTCCAAACCCTGCCTCATGGAGCCGATCATGAAGGTGGAGGTGGAAATGCCGCGAGAGTACCAGGGCGCCATCGTCGGCGACCTGAACAGTCGTCGGGGCATCATCCACGAAACCGAGGCCCGTGATACATGCACCGTCGTACGTGCGGAAGTCCCGCTGGCCAGCATGTTCGGCTATGCGACGATCGTTCGCGGCCTGAGCAAGGGCATGGCGACGTTCTCGATGGAGATGTCGCATTACGCGCGCGTCCCGGTCCGACTGGCCGAAGAGATCATCAACCAGCGCCGCGAAAAACTCGCGGCCAGAAAATAACAGAACAATGATTCAGCCGCAACGGACGGCAAGGAAGTAAATCCGAATATCGAATCTCGAAATCCGAAACAAGCACGAATGATCCAAATTCAAAGCTCGAAACCGACTGTCCGGATCGCGACCGCGTTTCGATTGTTTGAATTTTGTTCATTGGGATTTGTTTCGGATTTCGTGCTTCGGATTTCCTTGGCAACGCGTTCTGCGGTTCACCCTCTATTGTTAAGGATATTCAATGCCATTCACGAAATTCGGTCTTTCCGACCCGCTGGTCCAGGGAATCCTGGCGACCGGCTACACGGCCCCGACGGAGATCCAGTCCCGGGCCATTCCCGCCGCAGTGAGCGGCCAAGACGTCATCGGCTGTGCCCAGACCGGAACGGGTAAAACCGCCGCGTTCGTACTGCCCATCCTCAATCGGCTCGGCCACGAGCAGGCCCCCGGCAAGAGGGTCGTCCGCTGCCTGATCCTCACGCCCACGCGAGAGCTGGCCGCCCAGGTCGAGCAGTCGATCCGCGAGTACGGCCGATTCACGCCTCTGCGTGCGGCGGCCATCTACGGCGGCGTCAAGATCAAGGGCCAGTTCGCGGCCCTGCATCGCGGCGTGGACATCGTCGTCGCCACCCCCGGCCGGCTCATGGATCACATGCGCCAGCACACCATCGACCTCAAGCACGTCGAGGTCCTCGTCCTGGACGAAGCCGACCGCATGCTGGACATGGGCTTCATCCTGGACGTGCGGAAGATCATCTCCGCCCTGCCCACAGAGCGTCAGACGATGCTCTTCTCCGCGACGATCTCGCCGGAGGTCAAGGCGCTCGCCGCCGGGATACTGAAGGATCCGGAAATGATCCAGATCGGCGTGCCGCGCAACCCCATCGACACGATCACGCAGCATTTCTATCCCGTCTACAAGACGGCCAAGATCGACCTGCTCCTGCACATGCTCCACAACAAGAGAATGGACTGCGTCCTGGTCTTCTCGCGAACCAAGCATGGCGCCGACAAGATCCATCGCAAGCTGGAACACGCCGGCATCCGATCCGTCGCCATGCACTCCGACCGCAGCCAGGGTCAGCGACAGCGCGCCATGGAGGGTTTCAAACAAGGCGAGTTCCGGGTCATGGTCGCCACGGACATCGCCGCCCGGGGGATCGACATCGAGGGCATCTCGCACGTCATCAACTACGATGTGCCGGCCTATGCCGAGGACTACATCCATCGCATCGGACGGACCGGACGGGCAACCGCATTGGGCGACGCCATCACGTTCGTCTCGCCCGACGAGGAGCAGAATTTCCGACAGATCGAGAAGTTCATCGACCGCCAGTTCGAGTTCGAGACGTGTCCCGGCTTCGACTGGGCACCCCCCGAGATGCCCCGCCCGAAGCCCGTGGAAAAGCCCTCGCCGCTGCACCGAGCCCGAAGGGCCGGCGGCGGAAGGAGACTACGCGCAGGCCTGCGCCGACGACGCGGAGGAGAAGCACGAAATCCGAATATCGACCCCGCCAAAGCGGGAACGTCAATCCGAAACAAGCACGAATGACCGAAATCCAAAAGCCTTGTTCGTAGTGTGCCCGTAAGGGCATATCTTTCGCGTGAGCGTGAGGGAGATAACGCCTCGCGGCGTCACTACAAGCGGCGTTTCCGCCATTTGGATTTCGGGCATTTGAATTTGCTTCGGATTTCGAGCTTTGAATTTCGGATTTCCCCGCTTCGGGGCGTTTCGTCTTCCCCTCATGCTCCTGGTGAAAAGCGACAAATCTCCCAAGCCCGTCCGCCTCGGGCGGGCCTGAAGTACGGAACAACCGGATGAGGCTGCATCGGTGAGCCCAGTGCTGCGTTCCGCCCAGAACCCAGGCACGAGTCGGGAAATCCCATGTGCGCTGCAGAACCGAAGTAGATAAGCTGCCCCCGATGTGAGCCGGGTGACGCTGAATAGATGTGTGGGACTCCCGCCCAGAATCCCGCGACCGTCTTGACAACGGCTCGCTCATAGACGTCCCCGGAATTCAACTGCCGCAAGAATCCGTCGGTCGGGATAGAATCCCGCGTTGACGGTCTGGCCCATCGGCGGTATAATCTTACTGGTAAGACATATGACAAAGGAGACAGCCATGCGATCTGCGGCAACGACAAAGATGTCGTCTAAAGGACAGGTTGTGATTCCCGAGGAGATTCGAGAACAACTCGGACTGGACACCGGGACTCAGTTCGTCGTTGTGGGAGAAGACGATGTGGTCATCCTCAAGATGGTCCGTGCCCCTTCCATGAAAGACTTCGACCGGCTCATCCGCAAGGCCAGGACTCAGGCCAAGTCTCGCGGAGTCAAACGCGAGGACATCTCAGCCGCACTCTCTGACGCGCGGAAACGACGATGAAAATCGTGCTGGACACCAACGTCTTCATTTCCGGCATTTTCTTCGGTGGACCACCAAGTCAGATTTTGCGGGCGTGGAGGGACGAGCGGCTTGAATTGGTTGTCTGTCCGGAGATCCTTGCGGAATACAGGCGGGTCGCAGTCTGGCTCGGCCGGAAACACAAAGGCATTGATATCCTGCCACTGATTGACTTGGTGACCGTCCGCTCTCAGATCGTTCGCGCATTCCCGTTGCCGAAACCGGTCTGCCAGGACCCCAACGACGATGTGTTTCTGGGCTGTGCCCTTGCAGGCAAGACGCAGACAGTCGTCAGCGGCGACAGGCATCTCCTGGATGTGTCCGGCTTCGTCGGCATTCGAGTTCTCCGCCCGAGGGTCTTCGTGGACACGTGCCTTCGGACTGCAGACTGACCACGACTTTCGACACGGATTCACGCAGATTCACACGGGTTCTCCTGCAGCAGACGGACAACAAGCCACGGACTTCAGTTGCCGAAAATGGACCGCCTACCTTTAGTTCTCGGGTACTATGGAGCGGTCCGACTCCCCGAAGACGTGCACGCCCGACGTGCGGCCATGGGCCTTCTCGGGCCGTTCCGCCGTCCGGCGGGTCGGCATTCGACGCAGCGAAAGTCTTCGGGGTCTCCCGGTTTCCGTGCAGAGAGTCTCTCTCCACACATGCACAGCATGACTCGGGGTCAAGACGGTTCGCTACTCCTTTCTTGTACAGCTCTTGCATCCGCGACTCTCCACCAGCTCTGACCGGCGCTTTCACGCCGTCCCCCGAACCAGAAGTGGACTACCTGGGCCGCCTTTCAGAAGAGAAGTGAAGCCCTGGTATCATGTCAGACTCCACGCTCCACTGCTGCATCAGGTACTCATCGTTCCATTGTGCCCACTGTGGATCTCTCATCTTGCCGACAGGCATTTTGACGCCGTAGATAGGCACAGGCATATCTCGACTTCCCGAAAGGTGAAAGCTGCCGATATCCCTGTTCGGAACGCGGACGTCGTGCCACGCCTTGATAATAATACTGTGGGCATCCGGAATCTGCTGCTCGCTCACAATGGACTTGAGAATATGAGCGCAACGCACCCGGACCAGGCGTGTCACGGATTCCTGCGTGTTGTAAGCATCTCTGACGTATGGACTGTCCTTATCCACTGAATAGCCCTCCAGCGAGTCCACGTCAATGACAACGTCTGGCTTGGAAAAGACATGCGGTTTTATTTCGACCCAGACGTCTGCACCTGCGGGCAAGGTCCTCTTCGCCGCACTCCGAAGTCCCTGAAACTGGCTTTGAAGTCCCTGAAACCGGCTTTGGTTTTGTGACGCTGGCGGGGTGTAGCAGCCAGCCGCGAGCAAGAGCACGCTGAGAGTAACGCCGAGTGCTCGAATAGTGGGGGAGCATTCTACCTTCATGGCTGTTCCTTTCGTTTGGAGAATTCCAGGGACATCCATGAGCAAGCCGTTGTCAAGATCGTCGCGGGATTTCTTCGCGGGGAGGCCCAAACATCTGTTCGGCGTCACCCGGTTCGGGGCGCCAGGAAACTACGTACGGGGCCGGCTCCCGTCACCTTAACGAGGTCGCGTGGCCTGGAGTCCCCACGAACGGAGTCCGGCCAGGTAATCCCACGAATCGTCGCGTCGACGTCTTGCCCTTCGAGGTCCCCTGTTCCTTTCTTTTCTCTGAACCGCCTCTTCTCTTGCCGATCCGCCGGCGTCCCCTTCCGGCCGGGCTCCCTCTTACCTCGGCGTTCTCACGCCGCTTCATGCCACGGCTGATTGCGTTGGGACCAGTGGGACTAGGGACAGCCACCAATGTTCTTCCCTGACGAGGCGTATCGTGTCTGGCGATGTCGTTGCCAGAGAGGATTGTCCCTCAGCGCTTGCTGGACTCGTTCCTCGATCTGCTTGGCACTCAGTCCGGCGTAGGCGCGGGAGAGTTCTTCGCGCCGCTTCCGCATGAACGCGACGACGTCAAATGTCTTCTTCTTGTTCTTCATGCAACATCTCTCTCGGCGTTCGTATCTCAACCAAGCCGCATCCTTGTTCAAGGTTCACCGCGTTGAACAACCCTATTCTACCAGAGTTGACGATATGTTTGAAGTTCCAACTGACAAGCACGTCCACGGCACTCACGGTCGCCAAGGCTACGTGAAGCGCATCGGCCAAAGAGCCCGATCCGACCACGGTCGTTATCAGGGGACAGCATACCTATTTCGAAAATCGAGAACAGGGGTCGGGCTTTGGATATGAGTGTCGGCAGCGGCGGGTGGCAGCAGGACGGTGTGCGGAGCGGCGACCCCCAACGCGGAACACCGCGTTTTGGGAACCCCATCACCCTACCAGCTCCCACCGAGAGCCTGTTCAGTCGGTCTGCACGGCGACCTGCTGTCCTCTTGACGTGGCGGAATCGCCCGGAGGAACTGACAGGGACCTATGCGGCGGTCTTGATGTGGACGCGGATTCCGGCTCGGGTCGCCAGAGTGATGAGCATTTCGAGGCTGAACTTCTCCCATTTCCCTCTCACCAGATCGGACACACGGGACTGGCTGACACCCAGGAGCTTGGCCGCTCTGCCCTGCGTCAGCTTCCGGGCCTTGATGACGTTCCGCAATTCCGCCATCAGGTCCGCACGCATTTGCAGGATCGCAGCTTCTTCGGGAGCGAAACCCAGGTCCGCGAACACGTTGCCGGAAGAATGAACGGTGTCCTTTCTCATACGTTACCCCCAATCTGCCTGTATCTGTGACGGGCCAAATCGATATCCTGGCGACTCGTCTTTCGGCCCTTCTTCTGAAATGCGTGAAGCACATAGACCGCATCCTGCCGCTGTGCAATGTAGATGATACGCCACTCACCCAGGACATGGATTTCCTTGACGCTGGGGCCAACCGCCCGCATCGGTTTCCAATCGCTCGGCTCCAGTCCGTTTTGAACGGCGCGCAGCTCGAAACCAGCGCCCCGACGAGCTTCGTCGGGGAAGTCCCGGAGGTCGTCCAGGCTCGACCTACGAATTCCAACGGCTTCGTCATCACATGGCTATTATATAACTACTTGTATATTCCACAAGCGGAAAATTCTGGATTTCGAGGTCTGCCCCGAATGGAGTCTGTCGCCCAGCGAATATCGGTGACAGCATACCCGCTTCGAGACTCGCGAATAGGGGTCAGGCTTTGGACGTGGGTGCTGAGAGCGGGGGGGGCAGCAAGACGGTGTGCGGAGCGGCGACCCCAAACGAGGAACAACGCGTTTGAGAACCCGATCACCCAACCGATTCCCGTCGAGACCATGTTCAGACAGGTCGAGAGCCAGGCCGAGAAACCAGGATTGCGCCGGCCCGCCACACTATCATGCGGATTCAGCTCGACCTCACCTGCGCTTCGGCGATGCCCCGTTGCCCTGACTCGTCGCGAATCGGGGGGACGTCTATGAACAAGCCGTTGTCAAGACAGATCGCGGGGTTCTTATGCGGGAGATCCACACATCTATTCGGTGTCACCCGGTTCGGGGCGCCAAGAAGCGCCGGTCAGAGCCGGCGGAGAGTCGCGGATGCCAAGTTTGCACGAGAGAAAAGGAGTAACGAACCATCTTGACCCCGCCAGGGAGGGAATCAGACCTACACACTTCACATTGTACTTCCACGGGCCCGTCCTGGCATGTCGGCCGGAAATAGGCGAGCTATCCCTGGGTGGTCTGGCATGCTGCGTGGAATGGGGTCCCAGGCACAGTCAGGCTGCCAGTTCTTGAAGCACTTCGGGATGTCGTGCGGCTACTCTCAGCAGCGTGGCGGCGGCCCCGGAAGGCGACTTCCGTCCCTGCTCCCATTCTTGCAGCGTGCGCGTCGAGACGCCCAGCAGCTTGGCGAACGCCGCCTGAGACAAGCCGGTGCTATTCCGGGGACACCTTGCTCATATCGGGTTCATGGCGAACACAATATCGGTGGTTGTCACACCGCTGTCAGAGCCTGCTCGACCTCAGCAGGGAACTCCACGAGGATGAACTGACTGCGGTGGTAGAGGTAGTCTTCACCACTCTCGTCAACTATCCGCAGCAGGTCATCCTTGGCCGCCTCGTCGTCGGGAAGGATCTCGTAGATCTTCCGCACAATCAGTGAGGCCTCGTAGTCGGTGTTATCCACACACACAGCGAATTGTCTCTTGGGCATATTCATATCAATCCAGGTAGCACTTGATCTTCACGTCTCTACGGCCAATCCCGTGAGCCTCATACCAGTGCAGCTCGACTCGCCGGAGTCTGCCATTAGGAAGCCTGATTTGCGCCCGTCCTTTCAGCTTTCTCCATCGGCCAGCCCCGTAGACCTTTTGCAGATAGGCCAAATCCCGGATAGCGGGTCCAACTGCTATGACCTCAACTACCTCGATCTGGCTGACAATGTCGAGCTTCACACGGATAGTCTACCAGATTCGCTGATTATGGGCAACCCCTCTTCGAGGACTCACCTCCAATTCCGGAGACGCCAGGAAGCACCGGTCCAAGCCGCTGGAGAGTCGCGGATGCCAAGTTCACGCGAGAAAGGAGTAGCGAACCATCTTGAGGCCGAGTCATGCGACGGCGCGGGCAACCGCGAGGGTGAAGCGTTGACAGGGGCACACTCAGGCCGGCCATCGAGATTGCCTCGCGTCAAGCACGCCAAGAGCGCCAAGAAGATCAGACAAGAATGCCTTTGAGCCTTTGCGGTCTTGGCGTCTTTGCGAGAGATATTTTGCTATTTATGGAACAAACAGGCGTCTCGGAGCGTCTTATTAGGATGAGCCCTGTCCTGGCTGGTGCGTCATCGATCCGGCGGGGTCAGGACCCCTGGGACCCGGCCGTAGCGATTGGCCCCATTCAGCTATCATGTCCACGGAATAGGATTCCCATGCATTCCTGTCTGTCAGTTGTGACGAACGAAGCCAATTCTCGGAAGAAGTCGGGCTCCCGACGCCCAACCCTCGCTCAGGTCGAGGGCAGGCTCTACGAAGAGCCGATCCTGCGAAACGAACCCAATTCGAGGAGAGTCGCAAGTGGGAAGTGTCAAGTTGGAAGTGGGATGAACGTGCGAAGGGAACCCAAATTGGGTTCGTCTTCTCCGGCCTTGTCGCGATGCCAATCCACTATAAACCCATATAATCCAAACACTTGCGGCCCATTTGGCCTGCCGCCGAATTGGGTTCGTTTCGCAGTGGATGCAGCGATTCAAAGACGAATAGGATCAGGCCGAGATGAGGTCCCACACGCGGCTGAGCGATTCGGCGGTCTTCTGCACCGCGACCTCGGGCTCCAGCTTCCGCAGTTCCTGGTCGAACGGTTCGACCTCGACCGGGCCATCGTAGCCGATCCTGACAAGCGAATTGACGAAGCCCTTCATGTCGATCACACCCGTCGTCACGGGCAGGCCGCGACGGTTGTCCACCTGCTGATCGACCGCGATGCCGGCAGGGGCATCGTTCACATGAACGTGGACGATGTCCTTGTTGGACAGCTGCATCAGCTCTTCGACCGTCCCATGCGAGGTGTACCAGTGCCAGCTATCCACGAGCAGACCCACGTTGTCCGTACCAATCGCGTGGACCAGTTCCATCATGTCCCGCTGGGCGCAGGCGAAGGGGAACCGGAACCGCTCGCGCGAGGTCCGGGGTCCCACGAACTCCAGACCCAGGCGGATACCGTTGTCTCTGAGCACCTTGGCGGCCTCGCGAAGGCGGGTCTCGTGCTGCTTGAAGTTCTCCAGGTACGTCAGCTCGCTGCTCCCGGGCAACAGCCACGTCGCGACGCGGGTCACTCCCAGTTGCTTCAGAAGGGCCGCCCGCTTGGGGTATTGGGCGATGTCGCTGCGAAACTTGGCGTCGTCCTTGCGAAACTCAACCGACAGTCCGGCGGCGCCGTAGCGAATCCCCTTGTCCCTCATCACACCCAGCCACTCGCCGATCTGGGCGGCGGACTTGTTCTCGAACTCGCCCTCGGTCGGCGCAATCCCCTCGAATCCGTACTGGACCGCGTAGTGCAACGCCTGTCGTTGATCGGCCCGGACGCCGATGTGTCCAGGCGAGAAGTTCTTGAAGAACCTCACCGCCGCCTTGGACTCTGCCGCCCGGCCGGAAGACTCCATCCGGCCAACGGCTACACTCGCCGCTATCGCGGACCCGCAAAACATGCGCCTCGTCATCTCATGGGCCATCGTCATCTCTCCAGTTCTGTGTCAAGTCACTACCCGACGTCACGCAACGGGGCCGTAGCGGGGGCCGAGCGTCGCAGCCAACTCTTTCCCGTAGGCCAACAGCTCCTGCCGCTCTATGTCCGTCAACGGCTTGTACTGCTTCGCCAGCTCGACGTTCCGGATCGCCTGTTCCATCGTGAACGGGCCCACGTTGGCGACGCTGACGCCTTCGAGATCCAGCGCGTAGGCGAGCGCCTTGCCCATCCTCTCGGGCGGCGTGTTGCAGCCCACCCAGCCTTTGCGGTGGTTGGGGAATCCGCCCTTGATGCCGGCGTAGACCTTCATCGCGACGACGCCCACGTTGCGCTTGCGGCACTCGGGCAGGACCTTGCCCTCGAAGTCGTAGATGTTGCGATCCGCGTAGTTCATCACGCCCATCACGACGTCGATCTGGTCGGTTTCGAGCATCTTGATGAATTGCGGCGGCCTCTCGTGCCCCGACATCCCGATGAAGCGGGTCTTGCCCGCCTGCTTCTGCTTGAGCAGATACTCCAGAATGCCGTCGGAGGCCATCACCTTGTCGAGGTTCTTGTTGCCGATGTTGTGGATGTGGACGAGGTCCACATGGTCGGTCTTGAGCATCCGCAGCGATTCCTCGAACATTCTCTGAGCCTGTTCGCCGGAGTCGGTCCAGCACTTGGTCACGAGGAACACCTTGTCGCGGCGTGTCCCAAGCACCTGGCCGAGGGCCTCCTCGGCGATGCCATAGATCCGCGCGGTATCGACGTAGTTGACGCCGCGGTCGATCACTTCGCTGAAGATCTTCACCGCCTCGGCCATATCGCCGCGGGCCTCGCCAAGAGGCGCGGTCCCCAGGCCAAGGATGGTGACCCTGGCCCCCGTCCGCCCGAGCACGCGCATGGGCAACTCCCCCCCGCCGCTCTGGCCCGCCATGACTTGTGAAGCCCCCACCGCCAGCCCGGCTCCCGCCAGCGCCGTCCGCTGCAAGAACTCCCGACGACTGATTTGTGAACCGCGATTGACTGACTCCTGATGACGGATTATCGACTGGCTCATCGTTCGGGTCTCCTTTCGATGAAACACCCCAGAATCCTGTGCCCCTGACCCCAGCAATCTAACAGAGACACCGGGAAGCGTCCAGACTCAGAGCAAGAAGAACGAGACACAGCTTCGCAGGGTGCGCATCACGCACCATCTTCCGACACATACGATGACCACACCGGCCGACTGGGCTGGCATCGGAAGGACTCGGTTTCCCCTCGCGATCGACCGTTCATCTCAGGGGCTCTGCCCGTGAAACCCCGGCGTTTTGCGCATTGAGCCAATAGCATGGCGGAACGGCAAGTCCGCGATTCATCAGGGCGTGTCGAGAACCCCAGGATTCTCGTGGGCGCGGGCCGTTCAGCCGCTGCAGACGGGCAGTCGCGCTTCGCCGTCCACTCCATGCCGCTGGCTCAGAGCGGCGAATGCCGGGGGTCTGGGGGCTGGCCCCCAGTCGAGCGGTGCGTAGTACGCACCGTACTCAAGACTACTCGAGGCCTGTGAAGAACCGGTGGATACGGGGTCGGTACTTGTCCGTGATGTCGAAGGAGATCAGGACCGCTCGGGCTTGGCCGAGGATGGATTCGCGAGGGACCAGGCCGAAGTAGCGCGAGTCGCGACTGAGGTCGCGGTTGTCGCCCAGGAGGAAGTACTGACCCTGGGGCACCGTTATCGGCCCGAAGTCCCGCATCGCGGCGATACGCGGAATTGTCATCACCGGATGGGCGCTCTCATCAAGCTCCTCAATGGCGAATCGGCTGCCGGCGGCGTATTTTTGCGGGATCTGGTCGGCGTAGTCCAGATCCGTCTGGCTGTAAGCAAGCGGCTGGCCGTTGAGGAACAGGACGTCGCGGTGCATCTCGACGGTATCGCCCGGCTTGCCGACCACCCGTTTGACCAGGCGTTGGCCGTCATCGGGCGACAGGCAGACCACGATATCGCCCCGTGCGGGCTCGGACCAGTGGGCCAGGCGGTGCAGCGTCAGCGGGATTCGCAGGTCGTAGGCCAGTTTGTTCACGTAGATCAGATCGCCATCCAGGATCGTGGGGTTCATCGAGCCGGTGGGGACCCAGTTCCAATCCGCCAGGCTCGATTTTATCGGGATGACCACGAAGACAATAAACAGCGCGGTCAACCGCCAGTCGCGCCAGAGCCTGCGGCCGACCTGCCGGACACCGCCGCTGCGCCACTCCGCCAACAACCCTTGTCGAGCCTGTTTGCCCATCATCCGCTCCTGTGCCTGAACTCCTGTACGAGCCGGGGACGCATACGGACAGGCCGCCGCCCCTATCCTTGTTAGACGAGCCAGACCGGAGAAAGTTTCCAGCAACCGTGCAACTACCCCGGAAATCGTTGAGAAACCCCGCCCATTGCCGCGGGTCACAACTCAATCCCCCGTCGACCCCCAATCCCCTGGTAGTAGTAGTGTTTCACCTCCCGCATTTCCGTGACACTCCATCAGGACCGACCTGCACCGAGATCCTTTGCGTCTGAAACCGTCTTCTGGCTTCCGGATCGACCCATCGACTCGTCTTCCCATTTCGCCTGGGGCAAAACAGTGACTTCATGAGGCGATGGTCCCCGGTTACAGCGGCGGGCCCGCCAGGGATTTTCACCCTGTTCCGTTGTTTCAGAACTGTCTGCTGTATATCGCGGTGTCACACAGGCGTCAGGAGCCATTCTCGCCGAATGCGAGAATGTACTGCTCGGCTCCGAGAATCTCTGTGTTCCGGCCGTGCAGGAGATCCTCCGGGACGGCTTCCACCTCCGCGTGAGGTGCGATCCCGTGGAACTCGATCAACTGGCCGTCAACACCCCATCGACTCCGCACCGGCAGCGACAGCGTCGCGACTCCGCTGGGGAACGTCCAGTCGCGCTTGGATGTGGAGGCGCCCGCGGTCCGAGACCCGAACAGGCGCGCATCGCTCAACTGCACCAGATCCCGCGCCAACGTCTCGCCTGCGGAGATGCATCCCGCGTCGATGATGCCGGCGACCGGACGGGGCAGACTCTTGACCGCGTCAAGCAGGGACTGGTCGTAGCCACCTCCGCTGTTGCCTCGCAGATCGACGATCCAGCCCCTGGCGTCCGGATGCGTCCCAGTCGCTTCCTTGAGACCCGGTGCGGTGGTGGCATCGACTCGTCGAAGGCAGATGTACCCAACGCCGCCGGCAAGCTGCGTGTACGCACAGGAACCTGTTCGCTTGAGACCGTCGGGGCGATTGTATCCCGACGAGAGATCGAAACGCGCGTCGAAATCGCAGGTAAGTTCCACGCGTCGATCCGCACCGTCGAGAAGAACGGTAATCGAGTGCTTCTCCCCTTTCTGCTGGGTTCGAAGGCCAGTGCGGTAGGCCATGAGTCTCGCTCGTTGCGGGCCGGACATGCCTCCTTCAGCCCAGACCCTCTTCGCGTCCTCGTCGAGATAGCTGCGGGCGTCCCGATCGTCGATCTTCGTCACCACCACGCCCGTTCGCAGAGCGGAGTCGAGACCCTCTCGGCACGAGAGGATGACTACCCGGCCATCTGTCGCAGGCAGGAAGCTGATTCCCGGGTAATACGTAGCCGGCAGCTTCGGAACGGGTACGCGGGTCTTCGTGAACCATAGGTGCGAGTCGTGCAGGCACAAAATGGCATCTCGAACGATTCCGAGGAACCGCTCGTCCGAAGAACAGTCCTTCACCTGCTCGCGGAGCCGCTCCTTCGCGCGTTGCCAATCCGTCTGGATTCCTTTGAGCTCGAAGAACGGATACGTCCGGTCTACTTCATCAAAGAACACCTCCAACTCTGGACCATAGGCTCCCGGTTTCAAAGGCTCGGCCACTTCGCGGGTTTGCAGAACCACCTCGTAGGGTTCGCGATGCCGGTAGACGCGGAGGAGAATGTCGTTCGCATCCACCCAGTACTCGGTCTTGTGTCCCGGCTGTTTCTTGAACCACGTATTGCTCGCGGTCCGCTGGACCTGGAGGAAGTGCCTGGCTTCGCATTGGCCGCCGGGCCCAATGACGCCGTCGTCATCCACCAGATCGAGCGTGATCTCGTAGTGGTTGATCCCTTTGCCTGTGTTATCCACATCATAGACGACGAACGTCTGCTCCCCCCGTTTGTCGAGGTCGTAGGCCCGGAGCAGGACATACTGAATCAGGTAGGGATCGGGCCGGGAATTCAAGTCCGGCAGGGCCCCGGCTTTCACTGCCCAGTCGAACTGCTGCGTCTCCTGCCTGGTGCTCTGCGTGGAATAGGCGACCTTCCCCTCGGTGAACCGAAAGCGGCCCTCGTGCCCTTTCGCCTCAGATCGATACCGGTAGTCCACGGGTCGCCCCTGACCATCGACCACCAGCAGATAGTGGACATCGGACTGAGTGACGTCGAAGTATACCGTTTGGTCCGGACAGACGTACTTCGTCAGTTTCGCCCACTGGGAATCGCGTCCTGCGATCCGATGGACGTAGTCGCCTTCGAAGACCTTCCGAGCGTCCGTAGGGATGGTCCAGCCCTCCGATTCGGGTTGGGGAGTTTCGGAGGAGGTTCCCTCGACAGGGGTCCCAACCCAGAGCATCAGGACGACACCCGATGCCAAGACTCCTGGAAGCCAATGAATCTCAAGTCTGCTCGTCATCTCCCGTCTCCCTTCTCAACCACAGGCAGCGGCACGGGATCACAGTCCCATGCCACTGCCGACGCTTTGCAGACCACAAGATGACGCCAGTCAATCGGGCTTAGATGCCGGCCAGATCGAAGCCCGGCCGGTACGGCTCCTGTACAAATCGCTGGGCGTCGGGGTCGTTGGTGACCTTCATGTTCGGGCCGTCCCAGAGGATCTTCTTCCGGGCGCGGACCGCCACGTCGCCCAGCAGGACGAACTCGGTCAGGCGTGCGCCGTAGCTGAAATCGCTGCACGCCTTCGGGCCGCCTTTGCAGGCGTCGAGCCAGTTGCGATGGTGGCCAGGGCTGCGAGGCAGCTTCTGCGGCGGCCGGCCGTATGCCTTCATCTTTGATTCCGGGATGATCCGTGGCGACCGGCTCCAGCCGCCGCCCATGATCGTGCCCTTGCTGCCGACGATCAGGATGCCGTTGTCATTCTCGCCCATGCGACGGCCCGGTTCGAGTTCCGCCGGTCGCGGCGGTTCCAGGGCGCCGTCATACCAATGGACCGTCACCGGGCCGTGACCTTCCTCGGGTCCGAACTCCCAGATCATGTGGTTGTCTTCGCCGATGACTTCGGAATCGACGAAGTCGGTCTTCACCGCTTCGACGCTGATCGGGTGTCCGAGCTTGAGCGCCGCGAACGCGGGGTCCAGGTTGTGTACCGCCATATCGCCGACCGCGCCGGTCCCGAACTCCCACCAGCCTCGCCAATTGTAGGGGGCATACGCCGGGTGATAGGGACGATCCTGCTTGGGCCCGAGCCAGAGTTGCCAGTCGAAGCCGTCGGGAACCGGGGGGCGATCCGTGGGTCGGCCGCGACCGCCGGCCCAGCCGCCCGTGTTGCTCCAGGCGTGAACCTCGCGGACCTCGCCGATCGCGCCGTCCCAGATCAGCTCGCAGGTGATCCGATTGCCCTCGTCGCTGCGACCCTGGTTGCCCATCTGAGTCGCGACGCCCGCTTGGGCGGCCGCCTTGGCCACCGCACGCGCCTCCGCAATGTTGTGCGTCAGCGGCTTCTCGCAATAGACGTGCTTGCCGCGACGGATCGCCGCCAGCGTGGCAAACGCGTGCCAGTGATCGGGCGTCGCACACAGCACGGCGTCGATGCTCTTTTCCTTGTCCAGCATCTCGCGAAAATCGACGTAGTCCTTGCACTGGAACTGCGGATTGTCCCGCTGGTAGCGTTCTTCGACCTCCGCTTTGACCGGCAGCCGGCCTGCGATGCCCTTGTAGTACCACTCCTCGTAGTCCGCCTGGTCCCTCGGATCGGCGACCGCAACGATCTGGGCCTCTTTCTCAGCAAACAGGCCCCGGGCGTTGCTCCGACCCTGACCGCCGCAGCCGACGATCGCAATATACACTTTCTCGCTCGGCGCAACGAACTTCGCCCCGCCGAGCACGCATCGCGGCACAATGGTGAACGCCGCGGCGGCCCCCGCCGCCCTGCCAAGAAGCTGCCTTCGTGTAACTTCCCGATTCTGTGTCTTCATACGTATCCTCTCGATAGAAGCCCCGGCTGCCGCTCAGCCATCCACGACACGTCCGCACATCGCGGCTCCGCCAATCGACACCGCCGGCCATCATACCATCGCCGGATGGCGCCGCCAAGAACGGACCTCCGATGCAAGGCCGGCGGCTGTGCGACAGGATGGTGGAACACATCGTGGTTCGAGCCTGCTGTCGCCTGATTCTCTCTTGCCTACGCCAGAATGCGAATCCCGATGCGAAGGCGCGTCGGTGTTCGCGGAGCCGACGCCCTGCAATCATGCACAGCGCATATCCGCAGGCGATTTTTGGCTTGCTTTTCTCTCCGGTTTGTGCCACGATGAACCACGCTGAGTGAACGCGGTTCGGTTTCTGCATAAGATTGTCTTTCCAGCATCCTGAGGGCCAGCGGCCAAGGGCTTCTTGTCTCCATGGAATGCCCATTCGAAGGAGGAGCATTATGTGGAAGAAGGTGGTTCTCTCCGTCCCCGTCTTGTGGGTCTTCACCCTCGCGTTGCCGCGCACAGCCCGCGCCGAACTGGTCGGATGGTGGCCGTTCGACGAGACCTCCGGCGCCACGGTGGCCGATTCCTCCGCCAACGGCAATCACGGCGTCCTCATCAATGGACCTACCTGGGCAGAGGGCCGAGTCAATGGCGCCCTGCGCCTCGACGGAACCAATGACTACGTTGAGTTGCCCAAGCTGAGGTGCGTTACCTCGCGGGCGATCGATAGAACCGTCCAGGACCGCGCCAGCGGTATCGGAATGCCGTGACACCGGCAATATGCTTGTGTCACTGACTGTTTTCGGTTACGCTGACTGTTTGATCTCGCGCCATTCGTGGCGACGACAGATCGATGGT